>DLMV01000031.1:62210-72270 GCA_002478225.1 Deltaproteobacteria bacterium UBA7527
CCTGTTTTCCCTTTCCGGGGCGCCGATCTTGTGCCTCTGCCGCTTCTTTTCTTGATAACCTTTGTCAGCGAGCTCCAGCTGTCCCACAGATGGCTGAAATGGTGCAGAAAGGGAAGCGCTGACTCAGGGTGGTATTTCGAGAGGTACTCGCCGACCTCAGTGGTTTCATAAAGATCATAATCCTTTTTAAGGAGACCGAAGGCAACGAGTGCATCGAGAATCCTTGCTGCCGCCCTTTTGTTCAGGCCGAGACTCACTGCGAGATCTGCCGCCGTGGTCTTTTTTTTCTGCAGATGAGAAAAGAGGTCAAGCTCGGCTGCGGTGAGGATTATTCTCCCCTTCATGATATTCCACATATCCGAAAGTATTTCCTCATGCCCGTTCATGCCGCCTCCTGTCTGTAATATTATGTCCGCTCAATGTTCATTCTACAATATCAGGAATTGCGTACGCAACCGGCAACGCAGGAAAGGCTGGTTGAGGCTGTACTGTATGCTTAAGAGCCGGATCCTTCTTTCGGATACTTCACGAAAAAGAACAGGAGCGCGGCGCATAACGCCGCTGCGATTGCCGCTATAAAAGGAATAAAAAAAGAACCTGTAATATCCCTTATGTATCCTCCAAAACGATTCGCAAAGATCGCCCCGCATCCATAAAAGAGGGTGAGCGCTCCTATAACGGTCCCCATGACCTCCTTACGGAAATAATCTCCTCCGCAGGCGCCGTACATGGGGAACGTTGAGCCAAAGAAGGCGCCAAGGAAACCGACGCTGACGAACAACGAGATCTCATTTGATCCTGAAAGGATGATACAGGCTATGCTGACCGCTATACATATGTTAGAGAACAGGATCGTCAGGCGTCTCCCGATATGGTCAGATAATATCGGTACCGTGAGGACGCCGGCGATCTGACCCAGGCCATGGATAGTAGCGAGGGAGGAAGCCTTCCCGTACACGAACCCCAGTTCATAGCGCGCATAATCCACCATGAACGTGAGGGTGATGTAGAGCGAACCGGCAATAAGCAGGTAGGAAAAACTGATCAGCCAGAAATTCGGGATGCCGAGGATCCCGGCATAACTTGTCTTTTGCTTTACGGCAGAAGGGGCAGCCTGTGCAACGGTTTTCTCGCTTTCCGGCGTGCCCCAGGGGGCAAGCCCTTCATCTTCAGGCTTGCTTCGGAGAAACAGCGCATTGACTACGACCATAAGGAGCGCTGCAGTGCCAAGGATATACCAGCAATATCGCCAGCTCCAGTGCGCCACGACGATGGGGTAGAACTTTCCCATTGTAGCAAAACCGAGTCCAAAACCTGTTGACAAGATGCCAAGCGCCATCCCTTTCTTTTTGATGTAAAACCAGCGCTGGACAAGGGTTATTATAGGCGTCCACATTGCCGCGCCCCCCATGCCGACGATCCCATAAAAAAGGCATGCCTGCCAGAAATTCTTGATGGTGCCCATAAGGATGGTGCCGGTCCCGAGAATGACACCGAAGAATGCTATTACCCTTCGGGCGCCGAGGCGGTCCGTGAGGTAGCCGGCAAAGAACGAGCAGAGCACGTATACGACGAAATAGGCGTTGAAGATGTCTCCGGCCTGCCTCCGGGTAAACCCCAGCGTTCTTATCATCTCCGGCAGCAGCACGCTGTATCCAAGGCGTATCCCGTAGTTGATAAAAAGGTCGACAAAACAGACGGCAACGATGATCCATGCCCAATGGACAATCCGGCGACGCATCGTATCGGTCATAACAACCCCTCTTTCTTAAATGACAGCAAAAACCAAACATAGTAAGCAGTAAGGAGTAGTCATTTGTGTATACTACCTACTGCATACCGCTTACGCTCTGTTGCTCTTGCTGATTGCTATATTCCCAGCTTCTTCCTCTTTGCCTCTATGTGCGCGGCGATCCCGTCCACTGCCTTGACCGGATCTTTTTCCACATTGAGCTTGCCGCCCGTTACATTCTGACAATCCTCTGTCAGAAGTTTAACGAGGTTGGGCCCTCCTGTCACCGTAGGAACAGGGTTGACGTACGTGTAGAGACCGAGTGCAAGCGCAAATACGGCATCGATCGTTGCCTTCTGCTCCATGTATTCAGGCGCCGCCGCCGCAACCGGCAGGTCAGGGATCGGTGCACCCAATGCGATAGAAACAGCAGCCAGGAGATCGCCAAGGCGACCTGTGTCGGTGCATGTCCCATAGCTTAAGACAGGCGGCACTCCGAGCGCATCGCATATCTTTTTGAGGCCGCTCCCTGCCAGTTCCTTTGCCTCAAGGGTACATAGACCGCCGACCTGCATTGCGCTGTTGCCGCATCCCATGGAGAGGACAAGGATATCGCGTTTGATCAGCTCTTTTGCAATACGGACGCTGTGAACATCCTGTCCCGTATCCCTTAAGCTCGTACACGACACAAGCCCTGCTACTCCGCGTATCGAGCCGTTCTGTATGGCGGCGAGAAGCGGCTTAAGGGTGCCGCCGAGCGCGTCAAGGATGCTCTCCGTCGAGAAACCGACGATAGCCTCGCCTGTCGCAAGACCAGCAACAGGTTCAACGGTCGCCCTCCGTTCCCGGAAGTTGTCAATTGCCATCTGCAGTAGTGCGGCAGCTTGTTTCTCTGCCTCTTCAGGAATATAATCGATCCTGTTCTGCACGCCCTCGAATACAACAAGCTGGCTGACCGGTATAAGCTTGAACTTATATTTTTCCGCGTAGAAGGGGTCTACCGGCATAGAGCAGTTCATGTCGCACGCAAAAAGATCGACAGCGCCGCTCGCGAGGACTGCCTCCTGCATGATCCAGTTGCCGGTGAATCCGTAGAACACATCATCCATCTCCCACCGCTGGATCATCTCCTGCCCTGTCTCGATATTGGCGATAATACGCAGCCCCTTTGCGCCGAGCGCCTTTGCCTTGTCCTGCCATTCTTTCTTCCGTGCAAGCTGGACCATAGCAAAACCGAGAAAAGGCTCGTGTCCATTGGGCAGGACATTGACGTAATCAGGATCGAGAACGCCGAGGTCCACCCGCATCCTGTGCGGTCTCGGAACTCCGAAGAGGATATCCTGGCAGTATTCGTTCACGATCTGGCTCTGGTATGCCATGGCGATAGAAAGGCGCATCGCCTTCAGGGCAAGGCTCACATAATACCCGTCTACGTTGGTAAGACAGGAGCTTGTGGAGAACATCATCTCCCCGTATATTCCGCCGGGGAAAATCCCCAGCCTCTTCCATGCCTCCTGCCTTTCTTTCGGGGCCAGGGTCTGCACGATATGGCTCGGCTCATCATATTTCCTGTTGAAATCAGCCTCACAGTAGTTGCAAAAGATTATTGCGAGTTCTTCATCAGAGACCGCCGAAGGCATCCCGAAGCGGTCGGCAAAGGCAACCAGCTTTTCCGGCTCCTTGATGGCGAAGGGCGTCTTCCCGTTGGCTGTGGCCTTTAGTGTTTTTAACGTCTGCTCCGTGTGGTAGTGGTACGTCGACGCGCCCATGACATTCCTGAGAAGCATCATCCGCATTGCCATACCGTCGCCCGTGATCCCGCATACGCCGCGCTTGTCTTTCGCGACATCGGCGCGGCAGGGACCGTTGGAACAGAGGTCGCAGCGTACGCCTCCCTGACAGAACGGGCACCTCTGGTCAGGGCTTGCGCCGAGACCCTGCGCCTCGTAGCGGTCCCAGATGTTGCTCATCCCGTCCTTTTTTATCCTCTCGTATACCTTGCGGACTGATTCATGCTGAGATATCCGGTCTTTTTCCATGGCTACCTCCTTTCTTAGTTTATGGCTAACAGCGGATGGCCATCCATGTCACGGGTTGCAGCTACCTTAGTTGATGAATACCTTTTTGTACTTCCCCATATCCTCAAGCGCCTTGCCGCAGCCCATGGTAACCGATGTAAGGGGATCGTCTGCGATGGTGACTGTTATTCCTGTTTCATTGTCTATCCTCTGGGCAAGACCCTTCAGGAGGGCTCCTCCGCCCGTTAGAACCATCCCAGCCTCATTAAGGTCAGAGATGAATTCGGCCGGCAATTTCTCCAGCGCCCTCCGCACGGCGTCGATGATCGCCGACACGGGCTCCTCGATAGCCTCTCTCACATCCTCTTTTGGTATCTTGATCGTTTTAGGTATGCTGGTGAGAAGGTCTTTCCCGACAACGTTTATGGAGTCGCTCAGCGAGTCGATGGGATATGCTGACGCTCCTTCGATCTTTATCTTTTCCGCGGCGATCACTCCAATGGCCAGCTGGTGCTTTTTCTGAAGATACCTGACGATCGCCTCGTCGAGCTCATCCCCGGCCACCCTTAACGATTCGCTGTATGCGATAGCTGAGAGGCTTATGATCGCAACCTCTGTGGTGCCGCCGCCTATATCGATGATCATATTCCCTTTCGGGAGCTCTATCGGCATTCCCGCTCCTATGGCCGCAGCCATTGGCTCTTCAATAAGGTAGACATCCCTGATGCCCACCTGGAAACAGGCGTCTATGACGGCCTTCTTCTCGACCTGCGTTATTCCTGAGGGCACTCCCACGACCATCTTCGGCTTCGAGATCTTTCTCTCGGCACTCACTGTCTTTAAAAAGTATTTGATCATTGCCTTCGCAACCTCGAAATCAGCGATGACGCCGTCTTTTAAAGGCCGTATCGCGCTGATGTTGGGAGGCGTTCTTCCGATATATTCCTTTGCCTCTTTGCCTACTGCGATCACCTTGCCGGAGTTGTTGTCAATGGCCACTACCGAAGGCTGGTTAAGGATGATGCCCTCTCCCTTCATGTATATGAGGGTGTTCGCCGTACCGAGGTCCATAGCAAGATGCGTATGCAGCATGCCGAATAATCTCCTTAAAAAACTCATTACCACCCTCCTTGATTATTTATTCAATGACCTTTCTATGCTTCTTTTCTTCTGCTTTCTCAAAAAGTTCCCAGAGGTCCCTGCCGTCCTCGGGGAACAGACACATACCGCACTCAATTAGGTCGCCTCTGTCAAAGACCCTCTCTTCCGACAGGATCTTTTGCGCTGTGTGCTGCATAAGTTTTATCATATTTCGGGATTCAACTATATCACTTCCTTTTGCCGCAATATAAAAACGGCTGCCGCCCTTCCGGGAAATATACGCCTGTGCGCCTGCGGTGTACTGGATGACCTGAAAGAGACGCTTCAGAAGGTTATTCGTGAACTCGTACCCCATCCTCCTGTTATATGTCTTCATATGGAGGACCTTCACGGTCAGGAGAGAAAACTTGTCGTTCTTTTTTATCATCTTATCAATAATGCCGATAAATGAGGAAAACTGGATAGCGCCGGTCACCGGCTCGAACTCCTTCAGCCTGTCGATATGTTCCTTCATCCATCGCGAAGAGTAATACAGCGACAGGAACGTTGAAACATTTCTCAGGACACCGATGAACTGTTCCTTCAGCTTTACATCGATGAGCGAGACAAACCCCAGGACACCGAGGATCACGTCGTCTGTTGCAAGGGGGAAGCCGAAGAACTGCCGGGCCTTGATCGGTTCATTGGAAAAGAAGAGGGGTTTTTCCCTCAGGTAGCCGCTGTTGTAAGGAAGCAGGAGTTCTCTTCCCCCCTCCATTACCATCGATGCGATGCTGACGCCCGGCTGGCAATCCCTTTTCAGCTCATCGGGCCGCTCAACGCCGTAGACATCGGTGACGGACAGCCTTCCGTTCTTTTCCACGCCGATGAAGCAAAAATCTCCGCCGGACAGGCTCAGCGCTTCCTTCAGGATCTCATCGACGGAGATCTTCCCCAGGTTGAGCTCATTAAAGAGGCCCATGATCCGCTTCTCCGCGTAGAAATCTTCGATGGCCTCTTCGACCTCGCGCGCCCTGCTTATTCTTTCAAGCTCTTCACGGATAACAGAGACAAAAAAGCCAAGGGTCTTTTTCTCCTTATCTGTAAAGACATACTTCTTCTTGCTGTCCACGATGATAACGCTGTCGTTATCCACGGGGAATCCCATGAATGACTTGATCTCTTCAGAGGCGCCGTAATACCCGAGCGCGTCCTCATCCTTGTCGAAGTTCGGTATGATCAGCGGCTCATTGTGCTTGATTACCCAGCCGGGGAGCGTGCCCTCTATGGGGATGCTTCTGTCCTTGTCAAAACTCTTTGCGAAGGTGACCGATGATACGCAGTTCAGGTGCTCGTTGCCCTTCACGTAGAGGGCAACGGTAAATGCCTCGTAGACATTGAACAGCAGCTGGGAAATACCGTCTATCATGCTCATGAGATTATGTCATTCCCTTACCCTGAAGTCAATCGCATATCAACCATACTGATCAAACTCCACAGCGTATCCTGTTCCGAACTTCTCAAGGAGCCAGCAGAAGCTGCATTGATCGCTGAACGTCGGATAGCCGCATTGAAGGCAGTAACGGCCTTCCCTGTTGTCTTCCTTTTCGCTTCCCTTTTCCTTTAGCATGCTGAGGTAGCCTTTCACAAACATTATTTTTGTGCCCGGCGACGACTCCTCGATGCGGTTCAGGATGCCTTTATACGTGAGCGTCTTGGCATCCTTTGAGAAGGGACACTCTTCGTAAATATAATCGATGCCCTGCATGACCGCATACGCAGCGATCTCCCGCTCGGAGCACAAAAAGAACGGCTTTATCTTCTTCACGAGATGATCTTCCCTGCCCTCAAGGACGACATTTTTCTTCCAGAGATACTCTTTCTTCCAGTAGAGGATGTTCCCGAAAAGCGCCGATGCCTCGTCGTCGAGATTATGGCCTGTGGCAAGGACCGTGTATCCTTTCTCGATGCATATCCTGTTCATGATGTACCGCTTGATGGTCCCGCAGGCAGAACACGTCGGCCTCCTGATAACCTTCGCGACGCTATCAATTCCCTTCTGCAATGCATTGCGGACATGGAAGATGTAGACCTTTCTCCGGAGCATGTCCGCCATCTGCCTGATCTTCTCAAGCGACCGTCCGGAGTAGCCATCAATGCCGAGGTCGACGTAGATCCCGTCTGCGGCATATCCGAGCCTGTTCATCATATGCCACAGGGACAGGCTGTCTTTGCCGCCGGAGACCGCTACAATCGGCTTGTCGGTCTCATCAATGAGGTGGTATTTCTTTGTGGTGGTGGAGACCCTCTTTTCCAAAAAGGCGATAAAATCGTCTTCGCAGAGGGCGGTCTTATATGACCGGAGGTTGATATTTGCCTGTTTTCCGCAGACCCTGCATTTCATCCGCCCGATACGACCCTTATCAGTTTTACCTCGTCATCCCTGTCTATCTTATGATCCTCGGTGACGAGCTTTTTATTTACAACAACGAGGTGCGTCTCCCTGCTGAGCGAAAGCTGCTCCAGCAGCTTAGACGCCAGCATCGGTTTCTCGAATTCGTAGGTGTTCCCTTCGCACTCGACCTTCATGGCTAATTCATAGCATATGAGGCAGGTGTTGTAAAGGGCAGCAATGATTCCATAAACAACTCTGGAAAACCCTTAATTTTCATTCAATGACCCAAAGCTCATTATTGTGTGCACCGGAACACTGTTTCGTGAACAGCGACTTCGAGCACGATTGGGTGCCCCACTCGATGAGGAAAAGCGCTCCAAAGGACAAGACGAGTTTGCAGATTGATCGCATTCCGAATCGATAGTGGGTAATCGCGCGCAGCGGAGCAGTGAGCGAAACGGTTCCGGCGAAAACAATATTCAGGCAACAGGCTGTTGTGTTGCATTTGAACCACTGGTAACCACGAAGCGGATGGGCAAAAGAGTTTTCCGCCTATCCATAAAACCCAATTGCCGGTTCATTGATTTTCCCGAAATCGTGTTTATATTATTGATAGTTATCAGCAGGCAGCTCTCGGCAGTCAGCAACAAGCAATAACATTAATAATGTTTCACCTGTGGGCTGATCGCTGCGAGCTGAATGTCTATATTGAACGAGGTGACATATGAACTGGGAAAAATTGACCATAAAGGCCCAGGAGGCCATAGCCGAGGCTCAGAAAAAGGCCGAATCCATGGGCCATCAGCAGATAGAGAGCGAACACCTTCTTTACGCGCTCGTAACGCAGAAGGAAGGGGTGATCAAGCCGCTGCTCGATAAGCTCGGCGCGAACGCAAATGCCATTCTTAACGACCTCGACCGCGAGATGAAGAAGAAGCCCCGCGTCGAAGGCTTCGCACAGGTCTATATCTCGACGGCGCTGAAGCGCGCCATTGATGTCGCCTTCGAAGAGGCAGCGCGCCTGAAGGACGAATATGTGAGCACAGAGCATCTCCTTATCGGCATCACCGAGGTCAAGGAAAGCTATGCCTCGCAGATACTGAAAAACAACGGCGTCACCAAGGACAGCATCTATGCCGTATTGAAAGATATCCGGGGGACGCAGCGCATCACCGACCAGGCGCCGGAAGAGAAATACCAGGCGCTCCAGAGGTACTGCCGCGACCTGACGGAAGAGGCGCGGAAAGGGAAGCTCGACCCCGTCATCGGCCGCGACGAAGAGGTGCGCAGGGTCATGCAGGTGCTCTCCAGAAGGACAAAGAACAACCCGGTCATCATCGGCGAGCCGGGCGTCGGGAAGACGGCCATCGTTGAAGGCCTCGCCCAGAGGATCATTAGCGGCGACATACCGGAGACCCTGAAGAACAAGCGGGTGCTTGCCCTTGACCTTGGGGCATTGCTCGCAGGCGCAAAATACCGGGGCGAGTTCGAGGACAGGCTCAAGGCGGTGCTCAAGGAGATCGACGAGGCCGCGGGCACGGTGGTCCTCTTCATCGATGAGCTCCATACGATCGTCGGCGCAGGGAGCGCGCAGGGCGCCGTGGACGCATCGAACATGCTGAAGCCTGCGCTGGCACGGGGCGAGCTCCGCTGCATCGGCGCCACCACGCTTGACGAATACCGGAAATATATTGAGAAGGACGCCGCCCTTGAGAGAAGGTTCCAACCCGTCTACGTTGGAGAGCCGTCGGTTGAAGAGACGATCGCGATCCTCCGGGGTCTGAAGGAAAAATATGAGCTCCACCACGGCGTGCGGATAAAGGATTCTGCCCTAATCGCCGCCGCCACGCTCTCGCACAGGTACATCACGGACAGGTTCCTCCCTGACAAGGCGATCGACCTTATCGATGAATCGTCATCGAAGCTGCGCATGGAGATCGACAGCGTGCCCACGGAGATCGATGAGGTTGAGCGGAAGATCATCCAGGTCCAGATAGAGATCGAGGCGCTCAAAAAGGAAAAGGACGAGGCATCGAAGGACAGGAAGAAGAAGCTCGAAGAAGAATTGAAAGAACTCAAGAAAGAGGTTGGCGAAAAGAGGAAGCACTGGGAAAAGGAAAAGGCCCTCATCATGGGTATCGGAGAGGTCAAGGAAAAGATCGACCGTGCCAGGACCGAGGCGGATGAACTTGAGCGAAAAGGCGATTTCGGCAAGGTCGCGGAGATCCGCTATGGAAGGATATCCGCCCTCGAACAGGAACAGCAGGCTAAGAACAAAGAACTGATCGAGCTCCAGAAAGGCAGGAAGATGCTCAAGGAAGAGGTCGACGAAGAGGACATCGCAAAGGTCGTCTCAAAGTGGACAGGCATCCCCGTATCGAAGATGCTCGAGGGCGAGATGGAAAAGCTCGTCACCATGGAAGACCGGATCCATCAGCGCGTCATAGGCCAGGAAGAGGCAATAGAGGCCGTATCCAGCACGATCAGGCGGGCACGCGCGGGTTTGCAGGACCCCAACCGCCCGCTCGGTTCTTTCCTCTTCTTAGGGCCGACCGGCGTGGGCAAGACAGAGCTCGCGCGGGCGCTTGCCGAGTTCCTCTTTGACGACGAGCAGGCGATCGTACGCATCGACATGAGCGAGTTCATGGAAAAACATTCTGTGTCGCGGCTCATAGGGGCGCCCCCGGGATACGTGGGCTACGAAGAAGGCGGCTACCTCACCGAGGCTGTCCGGCGAAGGCCCTATTCCATCATCCTCCTCGACGAGGTGGAGAAGGCCCACCCGGAGGTCTTCAACGTGCTCCTCCAGGTCCTCGACGACGGCCGCCTCACCGA
>DLMV01000031.1:72434-73023 GCA_002478225.1 Deltaproteobacteria bacterium UBA7527
AGGACCGTTGATTTCAAGAACTCGGTCATCATCATGACATCCAATATCGGCAGCCAGTGGATCACAGACCTCACCGACAAGGATTACGATGAGATGAAGCGGAGGGTCTCTGAGGCGGTGAAGACGCACTTCAAACCCGAGTTCATCAACAGGATAGACGACATCATCATATTCAGGTCCCTCTCCGCGGAGAACATCAAGGAGATCGTAAAGCTTCAGCTCAATTACCTCACGAAGCGTGCGGCAGAGAGGAACATCGAGCTTGCGTATACAGAAAAGCTCAAAGACATGATCGCAAAGGAAGGCTACGACCCGGCTTACGGGGCGCGTCCCCTGAAGCGGATCATCCAGAAGAAGATACAGGACGCGCTGGCGCTGATGATCCTGAAGGGCGAGGTGAAGGACGGACAGAAGATCACCATCGACGCCAACGCGAAAGGAGAAGTAACATTCAAAACATAATAGATCCGTGAGTCGTTAGGCGTGAGGCGTTAGGGGGGAGCAGAAAGCAGAACATCCGCAATTCGTGAATGGATAAACCGATAAAACGCAAAAGGTGGAAGGTTAAAGGCCGGAAGGCGCGGCGGGG
>DLMV01000031.1:73182-73371 GCA_002478225.1 Deltaproteobacteria bacterium UBA7527
ATTGCGAGCGGAGCGTGGCAATCCCATTCAATTAAGTTACCTGATATCGCCACGGCTTCGCCTCGAGATGACAATAAAATAAATAACAGCATGAGATGTTCTGAACATTTCACATTTAACCTTTCACATTTCACGGGGTTTCTCGCCTAACGCCTTACGGACTTTATCGCCTCACGCCTGACGCCTCAC
>DLMV01000031.1:73570-74473 GCA_002478225.1 Deltaproteobacteria bacterium UBA7527
GCTACCCTGACACGGTAGAGGTCCGGGGTTCAAAACCCCGTGCGCCTACCATTTTTTCTCCACATATCTTCATTGACAATGCATTACGGCTATTATAGATTCATCGTGAGTAAACAGGTCAGGAGGTTTAATATGAGTACAACAAGGAAAATTTTCTCCGTTTTTTTAATATTTTTTGTCGTTGTTGCCTTTACCGCCTGCCAGAGCTACCAGAGGCAGGTTGTGCCTTTTAAGTTACCCGCTGCCTATCCCAACGCCACAGGGGTTGCAGGGGCTATCATCGCTTCAAAATCGTATGACCACCAGGAGGCGCAATCGATGTTCGGTTTTGATATAGTCGGCGCAGGTGTAATGCCCGTGCAGGTGCTCATTGACAACAAAGGCGGGCATCCCATCGAGATCGTCCCTGACCAGACCTTTCTCGCGGACAGCGAGAACAACCTGTGGCCTATCCTTGAATCGAGCCTCGCATATGACCGTATCGCAAAGAAGACGGAGCTCGGCAGGGTTGCGCCTGAGGCGACAAAATACGGCGCCCTTACGGGTATTGCCGGGGCCATGATCGGCGCTGCGATCGGGGTCGTCGCGGGATCAAATGTCGGCGATGCGGCTCTGAAAGGCGCTGCGCTCGGCGCTGCGGCCGGCGCAACGATGGGTGGCGCGAAAGGACTCCTTGATTCAGACGTGAAGGAAAAGATAAGGGAAGACCTCCAGAAGAGGTCCCTGGAGAACAAGACGATAAACCCCAATGATCTTGCCTACAGCTTTATATTCTTTCCCGGTGAATCGGCAAAGCCGGTGGAGCTCCGGCTTAAGCTGAAGGAAAAAGATACCGGGACTTTCCACACCATTATTATGAAATTGCAGTAGAGAGGAAATGAAAACCAGTTCATGGCTCATAGC
>DLMV01000031.1:74691-92334 GCA_002478225.1 Deltaproteobacteria bacterium UBA7527
TTTGTTTAGGATTTAGATATTCGGATTTAGAATTTGCTATCAGCTATGGGCCATGAGCCGCTTTTCTCTTACTTCGTCCTTACATACCGTTGCCCCATCCACATGAGAACAGCGCTGAAGATTATCTTCAGATACAGTTCGGGAAGAACATTCGCGATGGTTCCACCTATATAGCCTCCGACGATCGCCCCAGCAGAGATACCCGCTGCTATATTGAGCTTCACATTGCCGAGCTTGTAGTGGGTGATAGCCCCGGTCAGACCAACAGGGATCATTGCGAAAAGGGATGTCCCCTGGGCAAGCTGCTGCGGCATGCCTGCCAGGAGCACCATGGGAGGGATCATGATGGCCCCTCCTCCAACACCCATCATACCTGAGACAAAACCGGTAAGAACGCCTGTTCCCAGGAAGATAATAACATATACCGTCAATCCATATTGGGAAGCTGATTTCGGCAAAAACCCCTTTACTATCAGAAGAAGCGACACGCAGAGAAGCATGGCGCCGAACGCCCTCTTCAGTTTCTTCTCGGGAAGAGAGTGGGCATACAACGCACCGAACCGGGCAGTTATCATAGCGGTCGCCGCAAGCAGTACTGCTACCTTCCAATCCGCTGTCCCATGGAGGTAATACGTTATAGCCCCTGCGAGGGCAGTGAAAACAACGGCCACCAGGCTCGTTCCGTGGGCCTTGTGCTGCGTGAGCTTGAGCAGTATGGTCATGAGCGGGATCATAACGATGCCCCCGCCAAGACCGATAAGGCTACCAAAGAATCCACCTGAAAGACCGATTACCAGACCGATCAAACCGCTCTTCATATCATATGCATCCTTTTCAGGATCAATGCGCCTCACTATACCATATCGACAAGAGGCAATCCAGCAACCGGCTCATGGGTGATGGCAAACACAATGCTGGATACTTGATGCTGGCTAGATAAACCGGTTGGACCCTATAAACATATACGAGCTACGATATACTGTCTGTTATATACTATGAGCTATCAGCCATGGGCTGCCTTTAATTTGCCGCTTGACTTCACCATCGTCCATGCTATACAAATTGTCCATGCGGTTCATCGCTGATTTTCACATCCATTCCAGCTATTCACGGGCAACGAGCAAGGATATGGTCCCCGAGATGCTGTGGAGGTGGGCGCAGATAAAAGGCATCACTGTCGTCGGCACGGGCGACTTTACCCACCCCGCATGGCTAAAGGAGCTGAGCGAAAAGACCGAGCCGACAGGTGACGGCCTGCTCAAGCTTAAAAAGGAATATGAGACCGATGATGTTCCCGCCTCATGCAGGGCCGATGTCTTCTTTATGCTCTCTTCCGAGATCAGCACCATATACAGCAAGCACGGAAGGACAAGAAAGGTCCATTCCATCGTATTCGTCCCTCACGCCTCCGACGCCCTGAAGCTCAACCTCGCACTGGCAAAGATAGGGAACCTGAACTCGGACGGGAGGCCCATACTGGGGCTCGACGCAAAAGAACTTTTGAGGATCGTCCTTGATATATGTCCCAAGGCGCTTTTTGTCCCGGCGCACGCGTGGACTCCGCATTTTTCGGTATTCGGCGCTGTATCGGGCTTTGACTCCCTTGAGGAATGTTTCGAAGACCTCACGCCTCATATCAATGCGATTGAGACGGGCCTTTCCTCTGACCCCATGATGAACTGGCGGCTTTCTGCCCTCGACGGACTGACGCTCATATCGAACTCGGATGCCCATTCACCGGCCAAGATGGGGAGGGAGGCCAATATCCTTGATACAGCTATCTCTTATGAAGCGATAACGCAGGCTATCGTCACCGGAAGCGGCTTTCTCGGCACCATCGAGTTCTTCCCCGAAGAAGGGAAATATCATTATGACGGGCACAGGGCATGCGGCGTAAACCTTGCCCCTGATGAGACAATGAAATTGAATTATCTCTGTCCTGTCTGCAGGAAAAAGGTAACCGTCGGGGTATTGCACAGGGTCGAGAAGCTCGCTGACAGGGCTCGCGGGTTTAAACCGGATGGAGCGAAACCTTTCTTTTCGCTTATCCCGTTGCCGGAGATCCTCGCCGAGACAACGGGGACAGGCGTTGCCAGCAAGATGGTGGAAAGGGAATACCTCAATCTCATCTATCAACTTGGCAATGAGTTCAGGGTGCTCATGGGTAGCTCCCTTTCAGACATTGAGAAGGCAGGGTCATCGCTCATCCGTGAGGCGGTCTCACGCGTGCGCAAAGGGAATATCCACATCGTTCCCGGTTTTGACGGCGAATACGGCAAGATCAGGATATTCGAGAGCGCTGAGAGAAAACAGACCAAAGGCCAGGCAACCCTCTTCTGAAGAAGATAAGCTCGTGTTATCCGTGAGGATGAGCAGGGACAAAAAGAACTTGCAATCTGTACCCAATAAGGGTACAATTGTACCTGATATGGGTACAGTAAATGAGCAGGCCGGTCTACTGTCGGGTCTCTTTGGCAAGACCCGCCAGTCAGTTTTGTCGGTCCTCTATATCCATCCGGATGAATCCTTTTATCTGCGTCAGCTTTCACGGATGACCGGCATTCAGATGGGGGCCCTGCAAAGGGAGCTTAAGCAGCTTTCCGACAACGGGATCATCCATCGGAACGTACAGGGCAAGCAGGTCTATTTTCAGGCAAACAAGGATTGTCCTATCTTTCACGAGTTGAAGAGCATCATCGTAAAAACGGTCGGTATTGCCGACGTTGTGCGATCCGCACTGTCATCGATTGAGAAAAAGATCCGTACGGCATTGATCTACGGCTCGTTTGCGCGTGGAGATGAAAGAAAGGGAAGCGACGTTGATCTGCTTGTGATCGGCGATGTTGCTCTTAAGGAGGTCGTATCGTCGTTGGGCCATGCCCAGCAGACGATAGGGCGCGAGATCAACCCCGCCGTCTATCCCGCCATGGAGTTCAGAAAAAGGGTCAGAGAAAAACATCATTTCTTGAGCAGCGTTGTTGACGAACCCGCGATCTTTCTCATAGGAGACAAAGGTGAGCTTGAAAAGATGGCTGGAAAAAGGCTGGGTAAGGGAGCATAGTACAAGCCCTCGCGAGGTTAAAGAACTGTTGGGCCTTGCAGACCGCGATCTAAAAGAGTGCCAAGTGAAAGGGTTAAGCCCTGACTGGCAGCTCGCCATCGCTTATAATGCAGCACTACAGATGGCGATCGCCGCACTTGCTGCTTGCGGCTACCGTGCGTCGCATGAAGCGCATCATGTCAGGGCCATCCAATCGTTGAGATATACGATCGAACTTGACACTGCAAGCATCGACCTGTTCGATTCATTCAGAAAGAAACGTAATATCGGTGAATATGAAAGGGCAGGTATCGTGTCAAGACATGAGGCAAAAGAGATGGTTGCCCTCGCACAAAAACTCCGTAAAGGCATCGAAAAATGGCTCCGCTTAAAACACCCTGAATTATTCGGAGAATAATACCGGACCAGCGGTTAGCGGACATGGGATATCGTTGACCAACACGGCCTGCTCTTGCTTTGCCGGTAGGTAAAAGATGAAATAGAAAACCGTGTTGTGAAAGAAATGACGGATCACGTTCTTCAACTTTGTCCCTCATAGTTCTTTGATGGTGCATGAAGGTGGGGTAAAAACGTCAGCAAAAAATGATTGAATGTTTGTAAAATAGAAACCATACTTCTAATATGCAAACTTTCATAAAAAGTGGTCACAGCGCATTCCTGTACCACAACACACCTCATGATGAACGCTGAAGCACGGATACTGGAAGGCTTGAACGGATCGCAGAGGGAGGCGGTCACAGCCATCAATGGCCCTCTCATGGTCGTTGCAGGCCCGGGGACAGGCAAAACGCTGACCATTGTCAGGAGGATAGCCTATCTTATTTATCAAGGGGTGAGGCCGGAACATATCCTCGCCGTAACCTTTACGAACCGCGCCGCTCAAGAGATGCAACAACGAACAGCGGCATTGCTTGAAAAAGACATAACGAAGGTTTTCATCGGCACCTTTCACATGACGGGGCTTCAGATCGTCCGTGACAACACACCGCATGACTTTGTCGTCTACGCGCGAAAAGATCAGGTCAACATCTTGATGACCATGTTTGAGGACCAGGTCAGAAAAGCGGAGGAGGCGGCCGACAGGATCTCACGGATAAAAAATTTCCTGGAGGACGGAGATGAAGGCTTCCAGATGGTCTACAAGCAATACCAAACCTTGCTCAATGAAGAAAACGCCCTCGATCTTGACGATCTCATCCTCAGGCCCATTGAGATGTTCCGCGACGCTTCCATCCTCCAGAGATACAGGGAACGCTTCAGGCATATCATCGTCGATGAGTATCAGGACATCAATCCTGCACAATACAGATTTTTAAGGCTTCTTGCAGGGGACAACGGCAATATCTGCGTTGTCGGCGATGCCGATCAGGCGATATACGCCTTCAGGGGGGCCGATGTAGCGAATTTCCTCAATTTTGAAAAGGATTTTCCAGGCGCCAGGAGGATAACCCTATCGCACAATTACCGCTCAACGGCAACGATAGTCAATGCCTCAGATATGCTGATACAGAACAATACGCACAGGATCGGACGGACGATCTATCCTGTCAGGGAAGGCGGGGCCCAGATTACTGTAGCCTCTGTCCCGGATGAAAAGGCAGAAAGCGAATTTATCGTCAACGAGATCGAGGCAAGGATCGGCGGCACCAGTCATTACCAGTTGTTGAACGCGCCACATCGACATGATCTCCCTGAAACTGCGTGCAGCTTTTCTGATTTTGCCGTGATCTACAGGACAAACGCTCAGGCGGAAAGTATCGGGGAGGTCTTCCGGGCATCAGGGATCCCTTTCAAGATGATCGGCAGCCGGTACATTGCGGAGAAAAGGACATCTTCAGAGATCATCGAAACCTTGAAGGATCGTGCTGCGAATATAGGTCCGGCGACGTTCACACAATCGTTCTCCATTGAAGAACTTATCAGGTCCGCACTCAGAGAGCTCGGCATCGATGACAGCGATCTTTTCTATCAGCTGCTTATGAGCATAATCCCCCGCCACGATGCTCCCGCCATACAGACCTTTCTTGATGCCATGAACATGGTGCAGCTTCTTCTGCCTGCCGACGATTTTGATCCGCGGGCAGATTCTGTTACTCTGATGACCCTCCACACAGGAAAAGGACTTGAGTTCAAGGTTGTGTTCATTGCGGGAGTGGAGGACGGGTTGATACCTTACTCTCTCAGGGGAGGGCATGATGACACGGAAGAAGAAAGGAGGCTTTTCTACGTCGGCATGACAAGGGCAAAAGAGGAGCTTTTCCTCGTTAACGCCCGCAGCAGGTCTCTCTATGGCAGGAACACGACTCCCTGCGCCTCACCGTTCATCAGGGAAATACCTGAAATATTTATACAAACAGCAACGGTGCCGGATAGGGCAAAGAAACGCCGCCAAAAGCAGATGAAGTTGTTCTGAGAGGTGAAAAGGGTCTCTTAGCTCTTAGCTCATAGCGGAACAACTGTAATTCGTGAATCGTAATTCGTGAGGGAGGAGTGAATCCCGTTCGGCGTCGTCGTACCCGCTTGCGGGTCGCCGGCGTTCAACAAGAATATAGCAGATTAAAAAAATCATTCTTTTTTTAACTATAAGAATTGACAAGGGAAAGATAAAAATGGTAATAATATCTTCTTGTTTGGAGAATGTTCTTAAAGTGGTAAATTGAAATAGCTATGCAAGATAAAGAAACGCACACCGCAGAAGACCTTGAGATGCTCCGTCACAGCACTTCGCACCTCATGGCGCAGGCCGTCCGTGAGCTTTTTCCAGGGGTTAAAGTGGCCATCGGCCCGTCCATAGAGAACGGTTTTTATTACGATTTTGACTACGACCCCGGCTTTACCGAAGAAGACCTGCCGAAGATAGAGGCAAAGATGCAGGAGATCGTCTCGAAGGACATTCCCATTGAGAAGAAGGTGCTGAAGAAGGACGAAGCCGTCGAGATGTTCAGAAAAATGGGTGAAACATACAAGGTGGAGCTGCTGGAATCGATCAATGACCCCGAGGTAAATACCTATACACAGGGTTCCTTCACGGACCTCTGCCGGGGACCGCACCTTCAATCGACAGGAAAGATCAGGGCGTTCAAGCTCTTAAGCCTCGCCGGCGCTTACTGGAGAGGGGACGAGAAGAACAAGATGCTCACGAGGATCTACGGGACAGCCTTCCCCGATGAACAGTCGCTCAATAAATATATCAGCTTTCTCGAAGAGGTCAAAAAGAGAGACCACCGGAGGCTCGGCAAAGAGCTTGAGCTTTTCAGCGTCTCCGACGAGGTAGGCGCAGGGCTCGTCATATACCATCCGAACGGTGCGCTGCTCCGTTATCTCCTTGAAGACTTTGAGAGAAAGGAGCACCTGAAGAGAGGCTATCAGTTCGTGGTAGGGCCGCACATCCTTAAGCTCGATATGTGGAAACGCTCAGGTCATTTCGACAATTACAGGGAATTCATGTATTTCACCAAGATAGATGACGTGGATTACGGCATCAAGCCGATGAATTGCCTCTCCCATATCATGGTATATAATTCCAAGGTTAGGAGCTATAGGGACCTCCCTCTTCGATACTTCGAGCTCGGCACTGTGTGCCGGCACGAAAAATCCGGCGTCCTGCACGGGCTCATGAGGGTGCGCGAATTCACCCAGGACGATGCCCATATCTTCCTCCGCCCGGAGCAGCTTCACCAGGAGATACTGGGTATTATTCAATTCGTCCAGGATGTAATGGCCATCTTCGGCTTCGATTATGAGATGGAGATAAGCACACGACCGGAAAAATCAATAGGCACTGACGAGGACTGGGAGAAGGCGGAAAAGGCATTAAAAGAGGTCCTCGATAACCAGAAGCTCCCCTATGAGATCAACGAAGGTGATGGGGCATTCTACGGGCCCAAGATCGACGTAAAGCTGAAAGACGCCATCGGAAGAAAATGGCAGTGCGCCACGATACAGTGCGACTTCGCCCTCCCCGAACGCTTCGACCTCCATTATGTGGACAGCGACGGGAAGAGGAAAAGGCCCGTCATGCTTCACAGGGTCGTCCTCGGCGCCATTGAACGGTTCATCGGCGTCCTCATCGAGCATTACAGCGGACGCTTCCCTGTCTGGCTGTCACCGACGCAGGTGATCATCATGAACATCACCGACGACCAGGGACCATACGTGAAGGAACTCTATGACGCCATGACACGAGAAGGTATCAGGGTGGATGTCGATTCAAGGAATGAGAAGCTGAGCCTCAAGATACGGGAAGGTGTTGTCAAAAAGGTTCCCTACATGGTGATCGCCGGCAAGAAAGAGATGGAGAGAGGAACCGTGACCGTCAGGATGAGAGACGGCAGTGAGCTGAAGGACATTACGGTACAGGACCTCATAAGCAGGATAAAAGAGGATAATACACTCAGGAGGTGACCCTATAGGAAAGGACATCAAGGACATCAATATCAATGAGAAGATCCGCGTCAGGGAGGTTCGGCTCATTGACGAAAGCGGGAGACAACTGGGCATTGTTGCGACTGCGGAAGCTCTCAGGATGGCGAAGGAACAGGACCTTGATCTTGTGGAGGTTTCTCCGAAAACGAATCCGCCGGTCTGCAAGATCATGGATTATGGCAAGTTCAAATACCAGCTCGCCAAAAAAGCGCATGAAGCAAAGAAAAAACAGGCGGTGATCCAGATCAAAGAGATGAAGCTGGGTCTTAAGATCGAGGAGCATGATCTGACATTCAAGATCAAGCACATGAAAGAGTTTCTCAGCGATGGATACAAGGTCAAAGTGATCATCATGTTCAAGGGCAGGGAAGTGCTCCATATGGATATGGGGGAAAAACTTGCCCAGAAGGTTATCGATTCGGTGAAAGATGCAGGGGCACTGGAGCAGAAATTAAAATTTGACGGTAGGAATATCGTAATGATCTTTGCCCCTCTGTAAAGGAGGTTGATATGCCGAAGATAAAAACACATCGGGGACTGGCGAAGCGGGTTAAGATAACAGCAAAAGGCAAGGTGAAAAGGGCAAAAGCATTTCACAGCCACCTTCTTTCCTCAAAAACACCAAAGATGAAAAGAAGGCTGTCGAAACCCGACACTGTTCATCCCACGGATCTGAAGAGGATCAAAACATTACTACCATACTTATAGGAAAGACAGAGGTACAGTAAAATGCCAAGGGTAAAACGAGGATTCAAGGCAAGGAGAAGACGCAAAAAACTATTAAAGCTGGCGCGGGGCATGTATGGGACCAGGAAGAATGTATACAGCGTAGCGAAAAGGGCTGTTTTCAAGGCGCTCAAATATGCCTACGCCGGGCGAAAACAGAGGAAGAGGGATTTCAGGTCCTTATGGATAGTGAGGATCAACGCAGCCTGCAGGGCACAGGGCATACCATACAGCAGGTTCATTCACGGCCTGAAAGCTGCGAACATAACCCTGGACAGGAAATCTCTTGCAGAGATGGCGGTAAACGATCCATCCGGGTTCGAGGCTGTGTTGGCTAAAGTGAAAGAGGCAATGGTTAGCGTAGGGTGATCCTTGGATATTGACGTCTTACAAGAGAGGGTCAATAAAGAACTATCCTCCATAAAAACGATAGACGATGTCAGGAAGGTTAGGATATCCCTCCTCGGGAGGAAGGGTGTCTTTTCCGAATACATCGATAATATCAAACTGCTCGACAAAGGAAAACGCAGGGAAGCAGGTCAGGAGATCAATACCCTCAAGCTGCGGACAGAGAACAGGCTTCAGGAACTGGAAGATTCCTACGCAGCGGAGGAGAAGAAGAAAAAGGACGCGGCATCGTGGATAGATATCACAATGCCAGGCAAGGCGCCTCTGGTCGGGAAAAAACATCCCATTACCCAGACGCTCGACGAGATGGTCAGGATCTTCACCTCTCTCGGTTTTTCTGTTGCTGAAGGCCCTGATATTGAGCTCGACTATTATAATTTCGAAGCGCTCAATATCCCGGCAGACCATCCCGCGCGGGATATGCAGGACACATTCTATATTCAGGACGGCGTGGTATTAAGGACCCACACGTCGCCGGTGCAGATACGGGTAATGGAGTCCCAGCTCCCGCCCTTGAGGATCATCGCGCCCGGGACCGTCTACCGGTGCGACAATGATATCTCGCATACCCCGATGTTCCACCAGGTCGAAGGTCTTATGGTGGATAAGAATGTGAGGTTCTCGGATCTGAAGGGCATCCTCAGCATGTTCGTACAGGACATGTTCGGCAAGGACACGCCGCTGCGTTTCAGGCCAAGCTATTTTCCATTCACCGAACCCTCTGCAGAGGTTGATATCGGCTGCGTCATCTGCGGCGGGACCGGATGCAGGGTCTGCAAAGATACCGGCTGGATCGAAATTGTCGGTTCAGGCATGGTACACCCCCAGGTCTTCAGGAATGTCGGCTACGACCAGGAAGAGGTCACGGGATTCGCTTTTGGAATGGGCGTTGAGAGGATCGCGATGATCAGGTACGGCATCGATGATATCAGGCAGTTCTATTATAACGATATAAGGTTCCTGTCGCAGTTTTGAGATAACATGGAAATGAACACTCTAAGTCCGAATATCGAAGCACTAAACAAATTCAAATGTTCAAAACTCAAAACACTAAGAAACATGCATCTGTTTCGGACATTTGATATTTGTATTTTGATATTGTGTAGTGCTTGGTGCTCAGGATGTAGAAATTATATGTCTACAGGTATTGAATAGTGAAGGTTCCTTTCGAATGGCTCAGTGAATTCGTCGTTATTGATATGGATCCACAGGATCTTGCGCTGAAGCTGACGATGTGCGGGTTGGAGGTAGAGGGAACGGAAAAAAAGGCACCGTCCTGTAATGGCGTCGTCGTTGGCAAGATCACCGCGATCGACAAACACCCTAACGCTGAAAATCTTGTCCTCTGCATGATAGATACCGGCAGAGAATCGCTGCCGATCGTCTGCGGCGCAAAGAATGTGGCTGTGGGGGATAAGGTTCCCCTGGCAGCGGTCGGCGCACAATTAAAGGACGGTTTTGTCGTGGAGAAGAAAAAGATCCGTGGGATCGAGTCACCCGGCATGCTCTGCTCGGAAAAGGAGCTTGGCCTTTCTGACGACCATAGCGGCATCTTCATACTCCCGGATGAATGTAGGGTAGGGAGGTTGCTCCACGAGGAACCTTTTGTCCAGGATGTAATCCTCGATATAAACATCCCGCCCAACAGAGGAGACTGTCTCTCCATATATGGCATAGCCAGGGAAGTTGGGAGCATACTTGATCAGAGGGCAAAACTACCCATCTTCAACCTTGAAACGGAGGCGAACAAGAAGGGAAAGGACTTCGTATCCCTGAAGGTCCTGAACACGGACGCCTGTCCCCGATATGTTCTCCGGATGATAAACGGAATATCGATCAAGACCTCGCCGTTCTGGATAAGAAATAGGATCATAAAATGCGGGATGAGACCTATCAATACCATTGTCGATGTCACCAATTATGTAATGCTTGAGCTCGGGCAACCCCTCCATGCCTTCGATTATCAAAGGATCCGGGGAAAAAGAATAGAAGTGAGGCTCGCCGAGCAGGAGACAACGTTCCGGACGCTGGACGGCAACGAACGGAAGCTGCTTCAGGGCGACATCCTCATCTGTGATGGGGAAGGTCCCGTGGCCCTTGCCGGCATTATGGGAGGGGAAAACTCTGAGATCTCTGAGACTACGCAGGATGTTGCGCTGGAAAGCGCTTACTTTAACCCTCTATACATCAGGAAAACAACGAGAAGGCTCGGGATCAAATCAGAGGCTTCTCTCCGCTTTGAAAAAGGCATCGATATCGACAATGTCGGATTTGCCGCTGAGAGGGCCATTTTTCTCATGAACAGACTCTCAGGCGGGGCGATCATTAAGGGTGAACGCGAGGTTTATGAAAAAAAAGAACTGAAGACCCTGTTTATTACATACAGCCATATAAACGGGCTCCTTGGCACCCATATATCACAACAGGACATTACAAAGATACTGCGGTCCCTTGATCTCCATATAAAGAAAGAAGGCGAGGAAGGGCTCTTCATCACGATACCCAATTTTCGCCACGACATCAATGAGCCTGCCGATATTATCGAGGAGATATCCAGGCTATACGGCTATGATCGTATCCCTGCCACCAGGCCCATCTCTCCGCTTTCTGCGCAGAAACGGAACGCCAGAGAGATCGCCCTTGGCACTGTAAAAGAATTCTTCAAAGGGGCCGGTTTTTTTGAATTGATAAACTTTGCATTTTTCAGCGAGAAAGACATAGAATATTTTCTGATCCCACCGTCGGACGAGAGGGCAGCCTTCGTTGGCATAGCAAACCCTATCTCCAGAGAATATGCCGTGATGAGGACCTTTATTGCGCCAGGCGTTTTGAAGAGTATTGCGTACAACATCAACAGAGGCGCAAAAAATCTCAGATTGTTCGAGAAGGGCAAGGTCTTCTTCTCCAAAGAAGGCGCTCCCTGCGAACGCTTTGCTGTTTGTTTTGCCATAACGGGCCGGGAAGCGGAATTTTTCTGGCGCGACAAATATAACGACTATGATTTTTTTGATATAAAGGGTATAATGGAAGGACTGATGGGGGCCTTCGGGATTACATTTTTTCCGCAGAAGACAAGCGAACCCTTTCTCAATCCTCAGAGAGGAGTTGATATATTCGTCGACGGCACAAAGATAGGGTGGATCGGGGAACTCAGGGAAGAGATCGTAAAATCTTATGAAATCGAACAAAGTATCTATTGTGCTGAATTGCAATTTGATATAATCTTACAAAAGATGAAGCTGGAGGTGCAGTATCATCCTATACCACGATTCCCCCAGGTCACAAGAGACTTCTCTTTTTTCATAGACGATTCGATACCTGTGGGGATGCTTATGGACAAGATCAGGGGGGCTTCGCCGCTTATTACATCCGTGGGCATCTTTGACATGTTTAGAAAGGAGAAGAGGAGCGTCTCCTTCCGTGTTGTTTTTCAGTCCTATGAGGATACCCTGAAGGATGAAACAGTGAACCGACTGCAGGAGATTATCATTAAAGAACTTACAAATATAAATGGAATTTCGTTAAGGGCATAAGGAGGGCGTATGACCAAGATAGACATTGTTACAAATCTTTATGAGAAACTCGGGTTTTCAAAGAGGGAGTGCGCGAATATAGTCGACACCTTTTTTGAGATCATCAAGGACACCCTTGAAAAAGGCGATAATGTAAAGATATCAGGGTTCGGCAATTTCTTCGTAAGAAAGAAAAAAGCCCGGCGCGGCAGAAACCCTCAGACAGGCGAAGAGATCAAGATAACCGAAAGGCAGGTCCTCAGCTTCAGACTAAGCCAGGTCTTGAAGGACGAAATTAACAACAAGAACAGGAAATGAACAGGGATATTCCCGATAGGGTATTTTACAGAATAAAGGAGGTCTGTAGCTTAACGGGCCTGAAACCCCATGTCCTCAGATACTGGGAGCAGGAATTCAAAGATATAAAGCCCGTTAAGAGCCCTACAGGGCAGCGGCTGTACAAGAAGAAAGACCTCGAGATCATCTTTACGATAAAAAAACTTCTCCACGAAAAACGCTTCACCATTGATGGAGCGAAGCAGTACCTCGCAAACCACAAACGCATCCTCAATGAGATCAGGGAGGATCTTACAGAGATAGTGAAGATATTGAAAAAAGAGGAAAGAAAATGAAAGTGATTGTTGCCATCTGCCTCGTCTTTTTCCTGTTTGGCTGCGCCAGCCCGGGACCTGTTCATATAGCAAGAACAGAATCAGAGAGCATCAGAAGCGCTTACGAGGATCCACACGTACGATCATTGCATCAGAAAAACTCAGACCTTATCAGGGATATTTACTGGAGATTTATCCAGTCCAATGTGGGCATCTACCGGGGAGGCATCGGCATCACGACCCTTACAGATCAAAACAATGAAAAGCACCACTATATCATGGTAAACATCAGGCCTTCGGACGTCTACTTCGACGAGAATACGACAAAACCCGAAGGCCGGTTCTCCCATGTCCTCATGAACACGTTCCCAAAATATTTAAAATTCATGAAAAGCAACGACCTCGACAGGGATGGCATAGAAGGCCTGGCTTTCGGCATATACTGGCCCGTCCGTGATTACTCCCAGTGCAACACATATGGCGGCTTCATCGAGTACATCCACATCTACTTCAAGAAAGACGACGCGCAGGACATCATTGAGGGAAGGAAGCCATACGCTGACACCCTGGAAGATGCGGAGATCATCACCAGCCTCGCCCTCCAGCCCGCAAAGAGCGTAAGGCCCGTGTTCTAAGCGCTTTCTCAGAATAACCTATCATTATTGCCGGTAGGACCTTATCCTTGGCGAACCATTGCGGAAGCTTCACCGTTTGATCGAAGAGGACGCCCTTTCGTTGACTGGCCTCTTGATATCAACGCGCATGGATGCTATATTGTCCGCAAGAAACATATCTAACAAATAACGGAACTTTCACGCTAAGGTCTTTATCGGTTCCACGCCACCCGGGACGGGGCAGGAGAAGGAGTGTTTATGAAGAGAGGCAATGTCAAGAACCTTGGGAAGGAGAAGGGGTCGGGACAGATCATCCCTCTTAATGTGAATGGCGAAGAGCATCTGGTCGCAGTGGATGACAGGGACACTTTGCTCGACGTGTTAAGGAACAAGCTTTCCCTCACGGGCGCCAAGGAAGGATGCGGCACAGGAGAATGCGGCTCCTGCACGGTGCTTTTGGACGGCCAACCGGTGCTTGCCTGCCTGACGCTCGCTATTGGCGTAGTGGGGAAGAAGATCACGACCATTGAAGGTCTCGCTGCCGGCGGAAAGCTGAACCCACTCCAGCGGGCGTTCATCGATCACGGCGCGGTCCAGTGCGGGTTCTGTTCTTCCGGCATGATCGTTTCGGCAACGGCCCTGCTCTCTGTCAATGCAAGACCGTCACGACAGGATATCCAGAGTGCGCTGGAAGGGAATCTCTGCCGGTGTACAGGCTACAACAAGATCATCGAGGCCATCGAGAGCGTGAAGGACCAGAAATGATGGAAACAATAATAGGAAAACGCGTACCCAGGATCGACGGCCCTGCCAAGGTAACAGGAGAGGCAAGATACACGGTTGATATCCAGATCCCCGGCATGCTCTGCGCAAAGATGCTGAGGAGCCCCCTTCCCCATGCGCGGATCCTGAACATCGATATCGCAAAGGCCTTGCGGATACCCGGGGTGAAGGCAGTAATTACCGGGAAGGACGCTTGGGACGTCCGCTATGGTTTTGTTGAGACGCCGCGATACCCTGCAGACCAGTACGTGCTGGCAAACGACAGGGTACGCTATATCGGCGAGGAGGTGGCTGCGGTTGCTGCAGTTGACGAGGATACCGCCATGGAGGCCCTTGATGCCATTGACGTCTCCTACGAGCAGCTTCCCGCTGTTTTTGATCTCTTCGAGGCAATGAAGCCGGGGGCACCCGAGATCCACCCCATCGAGATCCCCGACCTGATCGGTGATCTCAGGAACATCGGAGGGCAGTGCGCGAACAGCTATGGCGACGTTGAGGCAGCCTTTGCCCGTGCACACCTGGTCAGAAAGGACCGGTTCGAGCCCGAATTGAGGACCCATTGCTATCTGGAGCCCCAGGCGACCGTGGCGCACTACGATGCAGCAGGGATACTGCATGTCTGGACGTCAGGCATGGGGACCTTCCGCAAGCGGATGCACCTTTCCCGGACCCTCAACATCCCTGCGAGCCGGGTACACGTCCATAAATCCTGGGTAGGAGGCGCGTTCGGGGGAAAGATCGACCTCTTTTCCCATGAGTTCTGCACGTCCCTCCTCTCCATGAAGACCGGCAAGCCTGTCCGCTATGCGGCTGAACGGGAGGAGATCTTTTCGTATTTCCGCCACAGCCAGAACATGATCGTGGACATTGAGACCGCCGTGGACAGGGAGGGCATACTCCTCGGCCAGCGCGTGCGCTGCTATAACGATTGCGGCGCCTACCGGGGCAGCGGCGTTGTCCTGATCTTTACCACCTGGGGCTATCTCGTGCTCCCTTACCGGATGCCCGCCCTCGATTACATCGGCTACTCCGTGTATACAAATAATCCCGTGCGGGCCCCACAGCGGGGACATGCGGCGCCAAAGATACGGTTTGCCGGCGAGACCCAGATGGATATGATCGCCGCAGACCTCGGCATCGACCCTCTTACGATCAGGCTTCGGAATGCAAGGAGACCCGGGGAGACGCTTCCCAACGGCGACAACATCAGGAAAGCCGGCCTCATCGACTGCATCCGCCAGGCAGCCGAGGAGACTGACTTTACGAGGAAGTATGAGGAGAACAGGACGCTGCAGAAAACTGCCTCCCGTATAAAGCACGGCATTGGAATGGGGGCAAGCGGGTACTTTACCGGCACCCTCATATATCCAAACAATTCGGCGGCCGTGGTCAAGTTCAATGACGACGGGACCGTCCATCTCCTGACAGGCGCCCTCGATATCGGCCAGGGGGCCGAGACGATACTCGCCCAGATCGTGGCCGAGGAGCTCGGCCTCGACATGGAGGACATCCAGGTGGTATCCGGCGATACGGATGCCACCCCCGTAGATATCGGTTCATGGATAAGCGGCCTGACGCTCGTGACAGGGAACGCGGTGAAGAAGGCGGCAGAGGATGCGCGAAGGGTGCTCCTTGCGTCGGCATCGAAGGCGCTGCAGGCCTCCCCTGAGGACCTTGAGCTGAGATCGAGACGGATCTTCATCAAAGGGACTGATCGATCCATATCCTTTGCGCACGCCGTTGCCCGCCACATCCGCGATAACGACGGCGATCCGATCGTGGGCAGGGGCTATTCGAGGGCCCTCAAAGAGGCAGAATTCGGGCCGAGCCTGAAGAATGCAAAGGGGACGTGGAGCGAGAGCTATGCCTTTGATGCCCAGATCGCCGAGGTCGAGGTTGACACAAGGACCGGGCAGATCAAAATAGTCAAGGCCTTCACTGCCCATGACTGCGGTTTTCCGATCAACCCCCTTCTTGTCGAGGGTCAGATCGACGGCCAGGTTTCCATGGCCGCCGGGCAGGCCCTTGCAGAAGAGGTCATCGTGAAAGAAGGCGTCACATTGAACCCGTCATTCCTCGATTATAAGCTTCCGACGGCACATGAGATGGTCGAAGCCCAATATGTCGACGTTATCACGGAGGTATATGAAAGGGACCGCGAGTTCGTGACCAAGGAGGTTGGCGAGGGCTATGTCTCCGGCATCCTTGGCGCCATAAGCAATGCCGTGGCCAATGCAACGGGGAAATGGAGCACAAAGCTGCCCATCAAGATAACGCCCGGCAAGGAGGAAGAAGAATGAACCTTCCCCGTTTTACCTATCATGGTCCCGCTTCTCTGAAAGAATGCATCGCAATCCTTGCCGATGAAGAGAACGGCGCGCAGGTGCTTGCCGGGGGGAGCGACCTCCTTGTAAGGATGAAGCTTCGTCTTGAGACGCCCGGCCGCCTCGTATCGCTCTCCAATATCCCCGGATTGAAAGATATTACATACCGGTCCGGGAAAGGCCTAGCCATAGGGGCCGGGGTTGCCCTTTCAGTTCTTGCTTCTGATGCCGTAATTCGTGAGAAATGCCCTGCGCTGGCGGATGCGGCAGGGCTTGTGGCAACGAACCAGATCCGGACCGTTGCCACGGTAGGCGGCAATATCCTTCAGAACACCCGGTGCCGTTATTACAACAGGTCGTCCGTGTGGGGCAAGGCGGTCGCTCCATGCTTCAAGCGGAACGGAGCGCTCTGCCACGTGGTTCCCAGGGGCAAGAGGTGCTTCGCCGTATACCAGGGCGATCTGGCGCCTTTGCTGATAGCCCTCAACGCAACCGCCACGATTCTTTCAAAGAAGGGCGCCGAAGAGGTCCCTGTCGGATCGCTTTACTCCGGCGACGGCAAAGCGCCGTTCAATAAGCTGGCGGGAAAGATCGCCACGAAATTGACCATCTCCGAAGATTCGCTCGACATGCGGTCTGCTTACAGGAAATACCGCTTAAGGGGCGGGATAGATTTCCCTCTCGCCGGCGTGGCTGCCGCCCTGAAGCTTCGCAACGGACTGGTGGAAGACCTGAGACTCTGTCTTACGGGTATCGCCTCCTGCCCGGTTACGGTGCCGGGGGCCGGCGAAAAAGTAAAAGGCAGGCCTTTAAGCCGCGATGCGGCCAGGGAGGCGGGGAAGCTGGCATACGCCGCAGCCCATCCGCTTGCGAACCTTGAAGGCGACCCCGCAACGCGCCGCTCCATGATCCGGATCATGACCGAGGATATACTGACGACATTTATTCAGGCAGCGAATAGTAAATAGAAGATGTGAAAGGTGAAGAAGGATCTCGTAAGTCGTCAGGCGTAAGGGGAGCAAAAAACGGGACAGGCGTAAGGCGTGAGGCGATAAAGCCCGTGAATCGTAATTCGTAATTGGATGAAACATGTGAAAGATGAAAGGTGATAGGTGGCAGGTAATAGGTCATAGGGTAAAGCGTAGTGTCATTGCGAGCCCGCAGAGAGCGGCAATCCCA
>DLMV01000029.1:0-316 GCA_002478225.1 Deltaproteobacteria bacterium UBA7527
TCGACATCGTCATCGGCACCCACAGGCTGCTTCAGAAAGATATCCAGTTCAGGGACCTCGGGCTGCTTGTCGTCGATGAGGAGCAGCGCTTCGGCGTCAGACATAAAGAGAAGCTGAAGGCCATGAGAAAGAACATAGACGTGCTTACGCTCAGCGCAACGCCCATACCGAGGACCTTATACATGGCCTCAACGGGCATCAAGGATCTGAGCATCATCAATACCCCTCCCCTCGACAGGCTTGCCGTTAAGACATTCGTGGTCAAATTCAACGACGGGCTCATAAAAAAAGCAATATCCGACGAACTCCAGAGGGG
>DLMV01000029.1:383-10932 GCA_002478225.1 Deltaproteobacteria bacterium UBA7527
AAAGCCGAGGCCCTGCTGCGCGAACTCAACCGCGGCGGCCAGGTCTTTTTCGTCCACAATTACATTCATAACATCGGCGTCGTACACGAACATCTGAAGAGGCTTCTGCCGGATGTCAGGATAGCGATCGCACACGGCAAAACGGACGAGAAAAAACTGGAAAAGATCATGGTCGATTTCATCGGGGGGAAATACGACATACTGCTCTCCACAAATATTATAGAATCGGGCCTCGATATCTCCAACGTGAACACCATATTCATCAATAACGCCCACAGGATGGGACTCTCCGACCTGTACCAATTAAGAGGACGCGTGGGCAGAAGCACGAAGCAGGCCTTCGCATACCTTCTTGTCCCAAAGGATGAGGCCCTCACAAAAGATGCCGCGCTTCGCCTGAAGATCATAGAGGAGATGACAGACCTTGGGGCCGGATTCCATATCGCCAGCTATGATCTTGAGATAAGGGGCGCGGGGAACCTCCTTGGCAAGGAACAGTCCGGCAACATCAATCTCATCGGGTTCGAGCTGTACTGTGAAATGCTTGCGGAGGCCGTGAAAGGCCTCAAGGAGAAGCCTGAAGAAAAGGAAGAAGAGATCATCGCGGAGGTCAACATCCCTGTGGACGCCTATATACCCGACGCATATATTGAGGACCCGGCGCAAAAGCTCCTCATGTACAAACGGCTCTCCAGGATCAGGAACGACGAGGAGCTTGCAGACATAAAGGGAGAACTCACCGATCGTTACGGGGCGATCCCTCAGCCGCTCCTGCACCTCCTTGACATCATCTCGTTGAAGTGCTTTCTGACGCGGGCGAAAATAAGTAAGGTCGAGCATTCCCCGAAACAGCTCGTTATCCATGTAACAGACCGCACCCCCATTGATATGAAAAAGATGCTCGGCGTCATCTCTCAGGGATGCTACAGGATAAAACTCCTCCCTGACGGCAAGATCATCCTGCAGAGCGACAACACTGCGGAAGAACTTGTAAAATACATGAGAAATGTATTGATGGAGATCATTTCTATATGATATAAGAAAAATAGATAGGCCAAATAATGAGGTGAATACATGAAAAAGACCTTAATCTGTTTGATTGCTTTGCTGTTTCTCTTCTCATGCGCGAAAAAAGATGATAGCAAGGTCCTGGTCAGCATAGACAACGACACGATCACGCTGGAAGAATTCAACAAAGAGCTCGACAAGATACCGATGAACATGAAGATGCTTGTGGCAACACAGAGCGGCAAAAAGACATACCTCGACAGGCTCATCATGAAGAAGCTGATCCTCAGGGAGGCGGTCAAGGACAAGATCGAAAATGAAAAAGATTTTCAGAACCGGCTTGCCGATATTAAGGAGCAGCTTCTCATAGAGTCCCTTTTAAAGAAAAAGATCGCTGCCGACTCACAGCTTACGGAAAACGATCTGAAGAAGTATTACGATACAAACAAAGAAAAATTCAAGAAAGAAAAAGAGATCAATACGCGCCATATCCTTCTCAAGACCGATGAAGAAGCAAAGCAGATCATGGACAAGCTGCAAAAGGGAGAGGATTTCGTAGAGCTTTCAAAAAGATATTCAATCGATCCAAACGCCAAGGCCAGCGGCGGCGAGATCGGCTTCCATCGCAAAGGGACATTGCTGCCTGAATACGAGGCAGCGGCCTTCAAATTGACAAAGGTGGGGCAGATGGCCGGGCCGGTCAAGAGTCAGTTCGGATACCATATCATCAGACTGGAAGGCATCAAACCTCCTGCGTACGTGCCCTTCGAAGAGGTAAAGGATTATATCAGGCAGCAGCTGACCCAGGACAAACAGAAGGAGCTTCTTGAGAAATATATAGAAGATCTGAAAAAGGCCTCAAAGATCACGATCAATGAAGATCTCCTGAAAGAGGAAAAGCCTGCTTCGCCTGAAAAACAGGAAAAGACCGAAACGCCAAAAACACCCGGGAAACAGGAGTCACCGCCAGTAAAAAAATGAGCAAACTGTTCAGAGCGCTTCTGATAATCCTGTCGATCATGCTGCCGGCGGGCATCCACTGCGAGGTGGTCGACAGGATAATCGCCATTGTAAACGACGACATTATCACGTTAAAGGACGTTGAACGCTTCGTCCACGTTGAAAAACAGGGGAAATATACATCGGTCAACGAATATTTAAGGAACCTTGAGCTTAAGGAAAGGATCGATATTTTCATCAGCGATCTGCTCATAAAGCAGCAGGCCAGAAAACTGAAGATCGACGTCTCCGACAAAGAGATCGAGGGTATAATCGAGAATATCAAGAAACAGAACCTCATTACAGAGACAGCGCTGAGGGAACAGCTGAAAAAAGAAAATATTACCTACAAGAACTTCCAGGAAGGGATCAGGATGAATGTCCTTCGCAGCAGGGTGGTCTCGCGCGTCATTTCGCCGGAGGTTAAGCTCACGGAAAGCAATTTAAAAGAATATTACAATAAACACATTGAAGAATACAGAGAGGAAGAGTACAGATTAAAACAGATATTCGTGTCACGGCAGAAACAGGACGCCGCGCAGAGGGCAATGGCAGCATATAAGCTCCTGAGCGAGGGCACTTCATTTGAAGAGGCAGCGAAAGAATTCTCCGATGATCCTTCGGCAAAAACCGGCGCAGACATTGGATATGTAAAAAAAGAAGACCTCATGCCGCAATTGAAAGAGCCGCTTGCGCTGATCACGCCCGGATCATATACCCAGGTCATACAAACACCGTACGGCTTCCATATCCTTAAGCTTATGGAGGTCAAGAAATCAGACACGCTGCCCTTCGAGACCGTAAAGGATGCGATCCACGAAAAGATAGTCCTCGATGAATCACAAAAGAGATATAAAGAATACATCGACAAACTTAGGAAGTCATCGTACATCGAGGTCAAGATCTGAGATAAATCAGCTCATGGCTGATAGCTCATAGCTCATGGCAAAACACCCGTAAGTCGTGAGGCGTAAGGGGCGATCCCGCCGAAGCGGGACAGCACAGCATGAAACGAATAGTTGTGACCATGGGAGACCCTGCCGGCATAGGCGGGGAGATCATCGTTAAATCATTGCCCCATATCTGCAGGCAAAGCATACCAGTTATTATCGGCGACCTTCAGGCAATACACCGGATACAAAGAACCCTCTTCCGCAAAAGTGAACAGAGTTTTAAGCCGTTCAAGGGCGGCTCGCCGGGAGACGCTGAATTCATTGATCTCGGCATCGTCAGGACCGTTGATTTTGGTGTAACCGAACCGAAATTCGGTGAGGCGTCTTTCAAGTATATCATAGAAGGGTTGAAGCTTATCTTTTCGGGAGATGCTTCGGCGATCGTAACCTGCCCGGTCAATAAAAGATCAATACACTTAGCCGGGATAGAGTTCACGGGGCATACGGAAATCCTTGCCCATTACGGAGGGGTTACAGAATACGTGATGATGATGGCGAACAGGTCAATGAAGGTATCCCTTGCGACCATCCATATCCCCCTGAAAGACGTTCCCGGATCGATCAGCGCAGGCAGGATAGCAAATACCATAATGATCACACACGGCTCGCTGCAAAAGTATTTCGGGATCGACAAACCATACATCAAGGTCTGCGGACTTAATCCGCACGCCGGCGAACAGGGCATCATAGGAAATGAGGAAGAGATGATAGAAGAGGCGATCGGTCTTGCAAGGGCAGCAGGCATCCATGCAGACGGCCCTTTCCCTGCCGACACCCTCTTCCACAAAAAGGATTGCGACGCTTACGTAGCCATGTATCACGATCAGGGCTTGATCCCCGTCAAGACGCTCGATTTTTCCAAGACGGTCAACATTACCCTCGGACTTCCATTTATACGGACGTCTCCGGGCCACGGCACAGGATTCGATATCGCCGGAAAGGGCGTTGCCGACCCAACCGGTCTGATAGAGGCTTACAGGGTCGCAGAGCGCATGTCCTCAAAAACTACTTGACAAAAGCAAATCCATACAGTAAAAACTGTAGCAAGATCAAATTGTATACAATTTTAACACGATTGATTCGTTTCCACGTATTTTTTGAAAAAGGCATCATCTATTTGGAATGAAGTAATAAAAATTATCAGGGGGTGTACTATGAGTAAAAAGATCACAGCACTACTAATTTTTGCAGCGTTCTTATTGACCCTATGCGTCATCGCGCCGCAGAATGCGGGGGCGCAGGCTCCGATCGTGTTGAAATATGCGAACTTCCCGCCTGCCCCTACGTTCCCGTGCGTTCAGATGGAGAGGTGGGCTAAAGAGGTTGAGAAAAGAACCGCCGGCAAGGTCAAGGTCCAGACATTCCCGGGCGGCACTCTTTTACCTGCAAAAAGTATTTTTGATGGTGTAGTAACGGGTACCGCTGATATTGGTAATTTTGCCATGAGTTATCAACCAGGCCGTTTCCCACTCTCAGAAGCCGTTGACCTCCCGATCGGATTTAAAAGTGCAAAGGCGGCAAGCCTTGCGTTATTTGACCTCGTTGAGAAATATAATCCAAAAGAATTTGAAAAGGTGAAGGTGTTGACCCTCTTTACCTGTCCGCCTGCAGATCTCATGACAAAAACACCGGTGAGATCACTGAAGGACCTGAAAGGCATGGAGCTCAGGGCATCTGGTACCGGCGCATCGGTTCTCAAACTTTTAGGCGCCACCCCTGTCGGCATGCCTCAATCGGAAGCACCCGAGGCGATCCAGAAAGGCGTTGTAAAAGGCAATGTATCCTCAATGGAGATACTGAAGGACTTTAATTTTGCCGCATACCTCCCCTATGCAACCGAGGCAAATCTGTTCGTAGTGAGCTTCGCCGTGGTCATGAACAAGGATAAATGGAATGCCATGCCTGCCGATGTAAAGAAGGTCATGGATGATCTGAGGCGCGAACAGGCGGAATGGACAGGCAAATATGTGGACGACCACGTCAAAGAATCCCTTAAATGGTCGAAAGAAAAATACAACCACCAGCTTTTCCAGTTCTCCGCTGCTGATACTGCCGAGATCGCAAAACTTACAAAACCCATGATCGATGACTACATCAAAAAGGTCAACGCAATGGGCCTGCCCGGGGAACAGATCGTCAAAGACGTTTACGCATTCAAGGCAAAATACGAAAAATAATTTGGCAACGAAATAGCAACAAGAAGACATCACCTTCACAAGGGTCCCGGAAATGGGGACCCTTGTGAGAAGAATATCAGCCATCAGCAGCATCATAGAGAGGGGTATTGCTAATGGGATACATCATAAAATTCAATACTTATTTGAACCGATTGCTGGCCTTTTTTAGCGGTATATCCGTGCTTATTCTCACAGCTATTGCTGCAGGGAATATGCTCTTAAGGGTTGTCTATGTGCCCATAAACGGTTCCTATGAGCTCATCGGGTTTTTTGGAGCAGTAGCAACAGGCTTTGCCCTCGGTTATACTCAGATACGGAAGGACCACATCATCGTGACGATCTTTACCGATAAATACTCTAAACGAACGATCCCTTTTCTTGATGGCATCAACTATCTTCTCAATATGGTTTTCTTTGCCCTTGTTTCCTGGCAGACCATGAAGTGGGGCATAAAAATAGCAAACACAGGGGAAATATCTGAAACGTTAAAGATAATATACCACCCCTTTGTTTACTGCCTTGCATTCGGCTTCGCTGCATTGGCCCTGACACTCCTTGTTGACTTTCTCCGGCTCTTCTATAAGGAGGCAAAGCCATGATCACGCCTCTTACGGGATTATACGGCACCCTGCTGATGCTCGCTGTCATGTTGTTCCTTAGAATGCCCGTCGGCTTTGTGATGGCTATCATGGGTTTTTTGGGCCTGGTGTACGCGCTCTCCTGGGACGCGGCCCTTGGAATGATCGGGACGGACCTGTGGCAAACATTTTCTTCTTACGGATTAACAGTTATCCCCATGTTCATACTGATGGGACAGATCTGTTTTTACTCGCAGGTTAATGAGCGTGTATATAACGCTGCCTATAAATGGTTCGGTAAGATAAGGGGCGGCCTCGCTATTACAACGGTTATAGCGTGTGCAGGGTTTGCGGCGATCTGCGGTTCCAATACTGCAACCGCCGCCACAATGACTGCCGTTGCATTGCCGGAAATGAAGAAATATAAGTATGCACCCATATTGACCTCCGGTTCGATTGCAGCGGGTTCTACTCTCGGCGTTGTAATACCGCCGAGTGTCGTATTGGTGGTCTATGGGATCTATACGGGCCAATCCATAGGAAAACTTTTCTTTGGCAGCTTTGTACCCGGCGTCGTCCTTGCTTTCATCATGGCGCTTACGGTTTACGTAATGTGCCTCGTCCATCCAGAATGGGGGCCCAAGGGCCCGCGTTTTACCTTATATGAACGAATAAAGGCCATTCCTGATGCTCTGGATATGCTCGTCATGTTCGGCATTATCATGTATAGCCTCTATGCAGGTCTTTTTACGCCCTCGGAAGCGGGCGCTGCAGGTTCCGTAGTGGCTATTGTAATAAGCCTCATAAGAAAAAAACTTACATGGAAAGGGTTTATGGGATCTGTAATTGACACCCTCCGGATCTCTTGCATGATCTTCCTGCTGGTCGCAGGCGCCGTCCTCTTTGGCCGTTTCCTCGCAGTTACAAGACTTCCTTTCGTGGCGGCAGAGTGGGTAGCGGGTCTGCCTGTACCGAATTGGATGATCTTATGGTCAATGCTTGTGATCTATATTATTGGCGGATGCGTCATGGATGCCCTTGCCTTTCTTCTTATCACGGTGCCAATATTCTTCCCTGTTGCGCAACAGATGGGGTATGACCCGATCTGGTTTGGTGTTGTTATCACCATTGTCACCACAATGGGAGCGATCACTCCGCCGGTCGGCATAAGCGCCTACATCGTTTCGGGTATGGCGAAAGATATTCCCTTATCAACGGTCTTCAAAGGCGTGGTGTGGTTTATCCCATCGTACGTCATCACAATGATCCTTATAGAGATCTTCCCGCAGCTCGTCAACTTCTTTGCTTCACTTGTAAAGTATTAGCGTAAAAGGCTATCGTATTTCGCATATCGTAGTTCGTATTTCGTAAAAGGCCTTAGAGGGTTCTTTATACTGATATGCTATCAGAATTTCTGCCCTGTAAGGATCTCGTATATCTCCATGTAGCGCGATCTTGTCTTCTGGACGATCTCCGAAGGCAGTTCAGGCCCTGGGTATGTCTTCCCCCAGTCGAGCGTGTTCAGGTAATCCCTCACTATCTGCTTGTCATAGCTGTCCTGTGGCTCCCCTGCCCTGTATGACCTCATCGACCAGAACCGCGATGAGTCAGGCGTAAGCGCCTCGTCGACAATGATGATATCGCCATCGACCAGCCCGAACTCGAACTTCGTATCGGCAATGATGATCCCCTTCTTTTCGGCGATCGCGCAGGCCTTTTCGTAGATGCTGATGCTCAAGCTCACAAGCCTTTCTGTAAGCCTTTCCCCGATCATCCCCGACATCTGCTCAAGGGTCATGTTCATGTCGTGGCCTTCTTCGGCCTTTGTCGTCGGCGTAAAGATCGGCGTCTGCAATTTTGACGATTCCAGGAGACCTTCAGGCAGCCTGATGCCGCATATCGTCCGGGACTCTTTATATTCCTTCCATCCTGAACCGGCGAGGTATCCCCTCACAACACACTCGACAGGTATGACCTTCGCCTTTCTGACCACCATGCTCCTGTCTCTTAATTGGTCTTTGTATCTCTTCAGCGGCCCAGGGTATTTCTCCACATCCGTTTCGATGATGTGGTTCTCAACGATGTCCTCTACCTTCCTGAACCAAAATGTAGAAAGCTTCGTCAGGACCTTGCCCTTATCAGGGATGCCCGTAGGCAGAACAACGTCAAAAGCTGAGAGACGGTCGCTCGCTACGATCAGCAGGTTTTCGCCGAGATCATACACATCCCTTACCTTACCGCGCCTGGGTGTGCCAATTTCAGTAAAATTGGTCTCTCTTAATGTCTCCATGTCAACACCTCAAAGAATCTTTTATGATGATATCGTGAAAAGTGAAACGTGAGAAGTGAGAAGTTTACAACATTTCACATTTTACCTTTCACATTTCACCGGATTAATTGCCTAACGCCTTACGAGTATGTTATTCTTTCTCAAACTCGCTCTTCGGCGCACTGCAGATAGGGCAGACCCAGCTATCGGGCAATTCCTCAAAAGGCGTGCCGGGCTTTATCCCGGAATCAGGATCCCCTGTTGCCGGATCGTAGACGTACCCACATACCTTGCACGTATATTTGTTCGACAGCGCGGCCGTTGTCTTCGGCTCTTCTTCTTTAATATACGTCGGCGCAGTCTTTGGGGACTTGCCGCCTTTGACCTCGTGATAATATGCATAGGTCATCGGCTCGGCGCTGCTCAAGACGTCACAATCAACTATCTTGCCGATGAAGATCGTATGGGTTCCCACATCGGTCTCGCTCAACACCTCGCACTCGAGATAACCGATGGTGCTGTCGAGGACAATAGGGGCTTTTGTTACGCCTGTCTTGAAATGGGTCCCACTGAACTTGTCCACATCCCTCCCTGATTTGTAGCCGAACAGGCCGATCAGGGTCATAGGGGTCTCTTTCGAGAGCATTGAGACGGTAAAGACCTTGCTCTCCCTGATATACTCATGGGTCAGGTTCTGCTTGTTGATGCTGATCGCTACGGTCGGAGGATCCGAGGTGATCTGAAAAACGGTGTTTGCGATCTGTCCGTTGATCTTTTCCCCCTTCCGTGAACTGATGATATAGACACCGTAACAGATCTTCTGGATAGCCTTGGTGTTCATCCTGCATCCTCCTTCATCAATCAAATTTAATAGAGCCCCTTCAGGGTCTCCTTCATTCTTTCTTTCAAGTCCTCAAAGGGGATAACCTGTTCCACGAGGGGTTTTTCACGGATCACCGGGATCCTTTCCTCAAAGGTCTGGCGGTTGTTGCGGTAGATGATCCCGATCGGTATCCTTTCTCCCCACTCAAGCGCCCGCGTAAATGCGCCCGCCCTGTCCTCCGGATCATGGTCCGGCCCAAGGCGGTAGACGCGCTTGCCGTACCACTCGTATGTGTTGATCTTGTTGAATGACACGCAGGGCTGCAGGATATCGACAAGGGAAAAACCTTTATGGCTGATCGCTGATTTTATAAGGTCCTTGAGATGCTCCTGGTCGCCCGCATACCCCCGTGCAACAAAGCTGCAATCGAGGGCAACGGCCACTGCCATGGGATTGAACTGCTCTGAAAGGACGCCGAACGGCTGGTTCTTTGTGACCATCCCTTCCATGCTCGTCGGCGACGCCTGCCCTTTCGTGAGGCCGTATATCTGGTTGTCGTGGACAAAGACCTTGATGCCGATATTTCTCCTCATCGCGTGGACCATGTGGTTCCCCCCTTCCCCGTAGCCGTCGCCGTCGCCTCCTATTGCCATGACAAGCATCTCATGGTTTGCGAGCTTGATGCCGGTTGCAACGGGGAGGCTCCTTCCATGAAGCCCGTTGAACGTGTTGCAGCGAGTATAGTGGGGGAACTTGCCTGCCTGCCCGATGCCGGAAACAATGGCAAGCCGATGGGGCTCAATGCCAAGATCCACCAGCGCCTCTTTGAAGACCTTCAGAATAATGAAGTTGCCGCACCCGGGGCACCAGGCAGGCGCTTGTCCTGTATAATCATCCAATGCGGTCATATAATTCTCCTATGAACTCTTCCAGCAGGTATGGCCTTCCGTCATACCTGTTCATCATCGTTCCGCATTCGAAACCCGTTTCCGTCTTCATGAGCCGCGCAAATTGACCGGTGGCATTTTGTTCAAAGCAGATGGTCGCTTTCGCTCCTTTCAGTATGCTCAGGTAATCAAATTTATCAATAGAGGGGAACGGGTAGATCTCGCTGAAATGAAGCATAGCAATATTTTTTTTCTTTGATAGAACGTCAACGGCTTCCTTCATGATCCCGTATGCAGAGCCCCATCCAACGATCACGATCTCAGGTTTGTCACGCCCGTAGAACAGGGGCGGCTCAATCTCTTTTTCGATAAGCGGAAGTTTTTTAAAGAGCCTCTTGTCAACCATCCTTATCCGTGTTGCCGCGTCTTCTGTGATATGGCCCTCTTCGTTATGCTCATCGCTGTCCGTCACGACAAGGCCTGACACAAGCCCGGGGATGCAGAATGGCGACACCCCACTCTCGGTGAAGGCATGGCGTTTGTACTGGCCACCGCATGCCGCTTCCGCTGACGCCCTGTATTCATTGCAGTAAAGTCTATCGAGATCAAAATGCTCAACCGTCCACTGTGTATCCGCAAGGTATTGGTCGGTCAGTATAAAGACAGGTATCTGGTATTTTTGCGATATCTCAAATGCCTTGTTGGCAAGAAAGAATCCTTGCTCGGGCCTGCCCGGCGCAAAGATCACCCGTGGAAATTCACCGTGCCCGGCGTGGAGGGCAAAAAGCAGGTCTCCCTGCTCGGTCTTCGTCGGCAGCCCTGTGGCCGGACCCGGCCTCTGTGCAAGGGCAATAA
>DLMV01000029.1:11035-12010 GCA_002478225.1 Deltaproteobacteria bacterium UBA7527
GTCTGTGCAAGGGCAATAACGATCGGCGTCTCGGTCATAGCAGCAAGAGAAAGCCCTTCGACCATGAGCGCAAATCCCCCGCCGGAAGTTCCTGTCATGGCCCTGACCCCTGCAAACGACGCGCCCAGCGCCATATTGATAGCCGCTATCTCGTCCTCTGCCTGTTCCACGATGATCCCATACTCTTTCGCCTTCCCCGCCATGTAAAGCATAATGCCTGTTGAAGGCGTCATGGGATATGCGGAATAGAATTTGCAGCCTGATGCGATCGCCCCTGATGCTATAGCGTCATTCGTGCTTATCAGCATCTTTTCGCCGGACAGCTGCACAATAGAAAAGGAACACTGGACGCAATTATTTCCTGCGTAATTATAACCGGCAACAGCGGCCATTTTATTCTTATTGACCGTATCCGCATCTCTCTTTTTGAGGGTGTTGAGAAGGACGTCGAAGAGCAATTCAATACCCGTACCCAGCATGCCGAGCACGGCCCCGATAGCGACGATATTTGCCATGACCTTGTCGCCGCCGCTCTTTATTGCGAGGTCCAAGAACGGCACACTGAGAAAATTAGGCCGTGCGAATGTTTCACCCAGCATCGCCGGGTCGTATACAATGACCCCTATCTCTGATAATTCCTTTTCATGAAGGCTCACACAATCATGATCAAAGGCTACAATGATATCAACCGCCGTGCGGGATGCCGTGATCGGCTTATCGGAGAGGCGGATCTGATAGGTATTGTGTCCGCCCCGTATTCTCGATTCATAATCCTGGCTGGTAAAAACATGGTAACCGGACCTGGAAAATACCCTTGCAAGCGAATCCCCAATGGTCTGTATTCCCTGCCCTGCTTCGCCGCCTATTTTTATTGTATAGTCCAGGCAACCTCCGAACCACCATTATAAAATGGCCGAGGTAAAATATCAATATGGAATCAACGGCTGCTGGTTGCTCGATGCTGGTTGCTCGATG
>DLMV01000029.1:12131-17244 GCA_002478225.1 Deltaproteobacteria bacterium UBA7527
CTCGATGCTGGTTGCTCGATGCTGGATGCTGGATGCTGGATGCTCGATGCTGGCTACTGGATGCTGGATGCTCGATACTGGTCAGATTCTATCAAGGAACAAGGATCGAGATGCGAGGAACGGGGTTCTTGTTATATTGTCATCGCGAGGAGCGAAGCAACGTGGCGATCTCAAAAGGGTATAACTATTAATGAGATTGCCGCGCTCCGCTCGCAATAACAACCCGCTTTGTGAAAACTTATTCAGTCTAAAGGATTGTATTGATATTTGATCCGTAGTATGTTAAAAAAAGAACAAGCGAGGGAGAAAGAATGAGCAATTTTTTAGACAAGATGTCAGTAAGAAGGATGGTCAAGGAAGACCTTGACTACATCGTTGAGATCGACACAAAGGTCCTTGGAGAGTCAAGGAAAGATTACTGGACCATAAAGATCATAAGGCAGGCCGAATCAAGACCGCCTGATGCATCGCTCGTCTCAGAAATAGACGGCAAGGTGGCTGGATTTATCCTCGGTGAGGTCAGCGGATGGGAATTCAAAGTTCCCAATAATATCGGATGGATCGACACGATCGGCATAGATCCCGATTACCAGAACAGGGGCATCGCAAAGGTTCTTGCGACAACCCTCGTTAACAACCTTAAGAAATACGGCGTCGATACAATTTACACCCTTGTGAACTGGAATGACTGGGACCTGCTCCAGTTCTTTCATGCCATGGGTTTTTCGCGAGGCGACATGATAAACCTCGTGTTAAAGGTATAGGCAGCTGTTTTATTTCAGGGCAGAGGTCCTCTGAAGATCTCTGTCGGACAGTTCGGTTCTCCTAATCTCCTGAATATCTCGGCACAGTGAAAGTATTCATCATCGAAGGGGGGCATTGACATTTGAAGGAAGCAAGTTCTTATCCTCAATCGGTCTTCCAGGCGCTCCAGCAAAGCCCTTTTGAGAACATCCTCGATTCCAACATGTTTGCCGCTTACATCCCGCGAGAGCTTGCCGTCCCCAGGATCCAGGATCCCCGCGGCGCCAGAACGTCTCAGAGCGGGATCTTTCGCCACCCGGGCTACGTCAGCTCTTCTCACATCAATCAGGTCTTTAATTATCTCGGATTCATAAAGCGGATCCAGAACAGCGTCTACCAGCAGTACCTCCCGATGCTCTTCCATGAACTTAACCATTTCTCGATCGTCATGGAGGATGTTGTGTACAACCTGGATGTTGCAATACCCATCGAGATATATGAAGAACAAAAGAAGGGACTGGAATGCTTCTTTGATGTTTGCCGCGCGCGTTCAGGGGGCAATGTAGAATGGATCAATGATATATGGAAGCATCAGAAGCTCTTTTTGGAGCGCATGGATATGCTCTTTGAGACGCTTAAAGTAAGAGGGAAGATCTTTGATCTCAGTTCTGAAGGATTGTACGAAAAGATATTTTCATTCTGCAGCCGCATGATAACCCGCAACAACATGGACAGGCCGGATGAAAGCGATGTGGGGTGCATTGCAAATAGCTGCACAAAAGCGGCATTGGAGCAACAGCCCAAGATCCTCTGGTCAGGCGACAAGCATATCCTGGAAATGCTGAGATTGATCTACAACGATCCCGGCCTTCGCAGCCAATTTCCCCAGGTATATCTTTATTCCAGCTATGATCCACACAATCACGCTCGCTGGTTCCCGGCGTAACAGCCGGACAAGCTATCAGCAAAATTGTAAATCCGTAAGTCGTGAATCGGATGCTGGATGCTCGTCACTCGATGCTGGTGATAAGAGCAGAAGGTGGGAGGTCTCAAAGCATCCAGCGACCAGTATCGAATATCGGGTTTTTCCCGCCTCACGCCTGACGGCTTACGGACGTGTCGATTTACTTGCGATACGTTGTTGGAGTTAGCCTTCGTCCTGCGGGATCTTGAGTCTCATATTGGCGGAGATCTTGTTGCCCTTTAACTTGTTGAGCGATTTGAGGCTCGCCTCGTCTATCCCGTACTTATTTGAGATGGAACCGAGGGTCTCGCCCTTTTTGACCACGTGGTACCTGACCTTCTGCTCCTGCTTTTTCTGCGAATAAGCGGCAAGCTTCAGTTTCATGTTAGGGTAGACCTTATCGCTTTTCAGGTTGTTCATTGATCTGAGGCTTGCCATGTCTATGCCGTATTTGCTGGAGATGGATCTGAGGGTCTCGCCCTTTTTGACCACATGATAGTCCTTCTGTTTACCCTGTGATGATCTTTTCACAGCGCTTTTCTCCACCTCTGCCTTCACCCTTATCGGACCTGTGTACCTCGGGATCTGGATCTTCATCCCCGGCTTCAGGTTCAGCTCGTCGTCAAAACCGTTAACAAGGCATATGTCCTCGCCCCTGACGCCGTATCTTTTAGCGATCTTCGGGATGGTATCCTTCTTTTTAACTTTGTACGTAATAAGGCTCCTGATCTTCTTCTGGCCGTTCATCGCTGTTCTAAGTTTGTCGGCGAACTCTTCTTCATCCACCGGCGAAGGCAATTTGATGGTGTAGAGCTCAAGGTTCGGAGGCGTTATGCTGCGGATGATCTCGGGATTATACGATCTCACGCTGGCTACGTCCAGCGATGCAGCCTTTGCGACAGCAGAGAGAGGCGTTCCGCCGGGCACTTTAAGCTCTGTGAACCGTATCGGCTGATCATAGGTCATGTTGCCGAAACCAAATTTTTCCGGGTCCTTCGCGATGATCGCCGCCGCTATGAGCCTCGGTATATATTCACGGGTCTCCCGCGGGAGGGTATTGTATTTCACAAGTTCCCAGAAATCGTTCGTATTGTGCCTCTCTATCGCTTTTTCGACACGCCTTTCGCCGGCGTTATAGCCTGCCGCAGCAAGATACCAGCAGCCGAACTGGTTAAAAAGGTCCCGCAAATATTTCGCAGCAGCGACGGTCGATTTTTCAGGGTCTCTCCTTTCGTCAATCCAGTAGCTCACCTTCAGACCGTACCGTTCGCCGGTAGCATAGATGAACTGCCAGGGCCCTGACGCCTTTGCCGTTGAATAGGCCTTCGGATTGAAGCCGCTTTCGATCATCGCAAGGTAGACGAGGTCCTCCGGCATCCCGTTCTTCTTTAGTATCTCCTTGATGACAGGCACGTACTGTTTGGCCCGCCTGAGCCAGTTGCCGAAGACCTTTCTCTTCTCCTCGGTAAACCACCGTATGTTGTATTTCACGGCGTCATTAAATACGATAGGGATGTCAAAATCGCGGGCAAAGTTATATCCGAGGAGCGATGCGATATTGTCGTCTTCCTTCGCCCCGCCGCTGTCTTTCCGGTAGAGATAATCATCTTTGACAGGATGCGCATCCTTCTTTACGGCGGTCGCGGCCTTCTTTGAGGTCTCTGCCGTCGCCTTCCTGGCCGGCTCCGGAGGGCGTGCGCCCTGTACGGTCGCGCTATCGCCCGCATATTGGCTGTCGCCGGTAGACACCTTAGTGCTCGCGGCACAACCGGCAAGGATGAACAAGACCAGAATTATCAGAATATACCTTTTCATGCACCTCGATCTATAAAGAGGCAAAATTCATACCGCATATTTCTTTGATGATAAAAAGTATTCAGCATTATGTCAACAAAAAACTCTATTCCAGCTTCTTCCCCGCAAGCCCCCGGTATCCCTGTGCAAAATCATAGGCCCTCATACGCTTCTTATTTTCCAGCTGCACTTCCCTGACCTTCAGAAGTCCCTTCGGTGTTTCAACGAAAAAACCTTCCTTTGTTATGCCGGCGACAATGCCTCGTCCGGTTCCTTCCCGGGCTGCATCTTCAGCCTCTGCATCGAATATCTTCATCATCCTGCCGTCAAGAAAGGCGTATGCGGTAGGCCAGAGGACAAAGGCCCTGACCTGCCGTCCGATCTCGACGGCGCTTTTTGACCAATCGATCCTGCCCATCTCCTTGGAAATGATCGGCGTGTAGGTTGCGTCTTCGTGCCTCTGCTCGATCCCTTCCATCATTCCCTGCGCGCCTATACGATCTACGATCCCCGGGAGCATTTCAGCTACCCTTGCAGAAAGTCTGTCCGAGAGACCGATCATGTTCTCCCCTCTTTTAATCAATACGCGTTCCTGGTGGATGATCCTGCCTTCGTCCATCTTCTCGTTCATGATGATGAGCGTAATGCCTGTCTCTTCATCGCCGTTCAGAATGGCCCACTGCATGGGAGACGGCCCCCGGTATAAGGGAAGAAGCGACGGGTGAACATTGATGGGCCCTATTGTGGGCAGATCAAGCGCCCATCTGGGAACGATCAACCCGAAAGATACGACAACAAAAAGTTCAGGACTGTAGTCTCTGATCCTCTGCGCTTCTTCATCTTTGAATGAGCCTATCTCGATGAGCGGCAGGTTAAGTTCCAGGGCCGCCTTCTTCACCTCGTTGTCGTCAAGGAGATATCCCCTGCCCTTCGGCTTTGATCGTTTTGTGACAACACACGTGACATGTTCGCGGATCGATCTTAAGGGGGGTACGGAAAAACCTGAGGATCCGAAAAAGACGATATTCATCTCCCGCCCTTACGGTACTTTTTCTTAAAGAGGTCCTTCTTTACCGGGCTCAGGTGGTCAATGAAGAGCATGCCGTTCAGGTGATCGATCTCATGCTGGATCGCCCGCGCAAGCTGGCCTTCGCATTCCAGCTCGATCGTTTCGCCTTCCAGGTCGACGCCGCGCGCGAAGACCTTCTTTGCCCTTTTCACGTATTCGTAAAATTTCGGCACGCTCAAGCACCCCTCCTCTGCAACCTCCTCAGAATCAGTCTCGACGATGACGGGGTTGATAAGGACGATATACCTGTTCTCCTGTTTGTTGAGGCGCCCATCGATGGTGATAAGCCTGATCGGGAACCCAACCTGGTTTGCGGCAAGGCCGGCCCCGTTCGCGAGCCTCATCGTCTCGATCATATCCTCGGAAAGCTTCAGGATCTCGCCGGTAACGCTCTCAACAGGCTTTGCGAGCTTTCTCAGTATGGGATCGGGAAATGTCCTTATTTCAATAAGCGCCATACGATATTATTAGAACATATTGGCGGGAGAGTCAATGCTTACTACGGTTCACAGCACATAGATGCTGGATGCTTGATGCTGGAT
>DLMV01000029.1:17441-18060 GCA_002478225.1 Deltaproteobacteria bacterium UBA7527
CCAGTATCCAGTATCGAGCATCTGGTTTGCCGTGTACCGATTTTCTACTCTGCGCTTCTGTACCAGGGAAAATGGGTCATCATCTTTTCTTCGATGTCCTCAATGATCAGCAATGCAAGCTCGCTACCGTCCCTTGTCCTTTCCCACCCGTCAGGGCTGTATTCCTCTCCGACAGCAACAATGAAAAAGTTCATTATCCTCGCGGGGCGCCATGTCATCATGGCCCTTACCGTCTCATCGACATCATGCTCCACCATAACATATCCATTATCAATTGCCCAGCGCGCAAGCTGAACACAGTGCAAGGAATCATTATTGATCGCTTCCCCTGACTTCTGAAGCATCCTTTTTGCCTTCTGGTTCACCGGCATCTTGTTCAAGAGCTCCATGCCTTTTTTCATGCTCGCGCTCCCCGCCTATTTTTTACACTGACTGAAAACCGCAATCAAGGATATTTTTCCTGACAGCCTCCTGGAAAAACATTGACTCGATAAATGAAGAAATGGTATTGTTAGCTATGTTCGGCCTCGGATTTCCGGAACTTATTGTTATCCTTGTTATTGTCATCATGATCTTCGGGGCAGGCAAGCTTCCCGAGATCGGCGGCGCAATTGGAAAG
>DLMV01000029.1:18156-18838 GCA_002478225.1 Deltaproteobacteria bacterium UBA7527
TTTAAAAAGGCATCCCGGGACACCGACGACAAAAAGGACGCTCCGCCCAAAGCAGATTCTGATAAAGAAAAGCCAGCCTGACAATAAACAGTGACAAGCGGGGTCTTCATAGGCATCGGATCCAATATCGGTGACAGGATCAGGAACTGCATCGACGGCATCAACGCGATCGCAGGCGACAAGAGGGCGCATATAAGATCAAAGTCCTCACTGTACCTCACCTCTCCTGTTTCAGAGATACCGCAGGAATATTTTGTGAACTGTGCAATATCGATCGACTGGGACGACACAGCCTCCGAATTGCTTCACCTCCTCAACAAAATAGAATTGGAGATGGGGAGGGAACGCGGGACAAAGAATGGCCCCAGGATCATTGACCTTGATATCCTCCTTTTCGGTAATGCCGTTATCAATGAAGCATCGCTCACTGTACCGCATCCGGAGCTTCACAGGAGGAGGTTCGCTATCGTGCCCTGCGTTGAAATAGAAAGAGAGATCGTCCACCCTTCATACAACAAACCGCTGAAGGAATTCCTCTCCCATATTGACGACAGCCAGAAAGTGGTGTTGCTAAAGGACAGGGAAGCGGTTCTGGATTTCGATTGACAAAGGCTATAGGTAAGGATAGATTTTAACCAGCATGAGGCTCATGGCTCATGGCAAACCAGATGCTGGATGCTCG
>DLMV01000029.1:18983-29840 GCA_002478225.1 Deltaproteobacteria bacterium UBA7527
GATGCTGGATGCTCGTTGCTGGTTACTTGATACTGGTTGCTGGTTACTTGATGCTGGTTGCTGGTTACTTGATACTGGTTTGGACAAGTATCAAGTATCGAGTATCAAGTATCGAGAAACGAGGAACGAGGAACGAGGTTTTCACATTTCACATTTTACATTGAAGGAGTAACGAACCATGCCGGAAGTTGATGAATCGGAAAAGGAAAAACAGTTTTACACGGACATCCCCGCAAAGAGCAAACCCTTCTTTCTGAAAGGCTGCAACTCTCTGGACTGGGGAATGAAGAACCGCCTGTCGAGGATATTCAATCCCAGATCGGGAAAGACGGTCATGCTGGCCATTGACCACGGATACTTTCAGGGCCCTACCACCGGACTTGAGCGCGTTGACGTCACCATCCTGCCGCTTCTACAGTATGCCGACACTCTGATGCTCACCCGCGGCATCCTCCGGACGATCATCCCTCCCACGTATGATAAGGGCATAGTTCTCCGGGCGAGCGGGGGGCCAAGCATCCTCAACGAGCTCTCGAACGAACAGATCGCGATAGACATAGACGAGGCCGTACGCCTGAACGTGTCCGCCATGGCCGTCCAGGTCTTCATCGGCGGCCGGTTCGAGACGCAATCGGTCCACAACATGACGCGGCTTGTCGATTGGGGCAACCGATACGGCATCCCTGTTCTCGGCGTAACGGCCGTAGGCAAGGAGATGGCCAGGGACGCCAAATACATGAGGCTCGCTTCGCGGATCATCGCGGAGCTCGGCGTCACCTATGTAAAGACCTATTACGTGCCGGAAGACTTCGACACGGTCGTGGCCTCCTGCCCGGTGCCTATTGTCATTGCGGGCGGGAAGAAGATGCCGGAGCTTGACGCGCTGACCATGGCGTACAATGCCATTCAGGACGGGGCGTCGGGAGTCGACATGGGGCGCAACATCTTTCAGTCGGAATCACCTGTGGCCATGATCAAGGCGATACGAAAGGTTGTCCACGACGGTGAAAGACCGAAGGCGGCCTACGATCTCTACCTGACCGAAAAGAACAAAACAAAAAAAGGATAACACCGGCATGCGCGTGGGGATGTACTACAGCAACAGCAGGGTCGAGGTAGAGGAGATGCCGGTCCCCACAGTTGGTCCCGGGGACATCCTTATCAAGGTCATAGCAAGCGGCATATGCGGCAGCGATGTCCTCGAATGGTACCGCATCAAAAAGGCGCCGCTCGTTCTCGGTCATGAAGTGAGCGGCGAGATCGTCGAGGTCGGAGAAAAAATTACAAAATTCAAAAAAGGCGACAGGGTCTTTACAACGCACCACGTTCCCTGCGATGAATGCCACTTTTGCCTTACGGGCCACCAGACTGCGTGCCCTGTTTTCCAGACAAAGAATAACTTTGACCCAGGAGGATTCTCAGAATACTTAAGGGTAACCGGTAAGAGTATCGACACAGGAACGTTCCTTCTTCCCGATGAAATGTCCTACGAGGAAGGGTCATTCATTGAACCGCTGGGAACGGTCGTAAGGGGGTTGAGGGCCGTCGATCTGAGGCCGGGCAATACGCTCCTCGTGCTTGGATGCGGAATAGCAGGCCTGCTCATGATCAAGCTGGCGCGGGCCCTTGGCGCCGGAAGGATCATCGCGACGGACATCGACGATCACAGGCTGGAGGCGGCGCAGAAGTTCGGCGCAGAAAAGGCCGTCCCGGCTGACGCTTACTCGCCTGACGCGATCAGGGAAGTGAATCACGGCCGCTTGGCCGACAGGGTGATAGTGTGCGCAGGGGTGTTGTCCGCTGCGAAGCAGGCGTTGCCGTCAGTCGACCGCGGCGGAACCATTTTATTTTTTGCGGTGCCGAATCCAGGTGAGACCCTTGATATCGATATGAACCCATTCTGGAGGAACGACGTAAGCTTCAAGACCTGTTACGGGGCAGCCCCCCTTGACAATGTCCAGGCCATCGAACTTATCAGGGCCGGCAATATCAACGTCAAGGATATGACCACGCACAGGTTCAGCCTGCAGGAGATCGCAAAGGGTTTTAAGACCGCCTCCGATGGTAAAGACTGCTTAAAGGTCATCATCAAGCCGCATGGTGAAAGCCGTGAGGCGTGAAGCGTTAGGCGTTAGGCGTTAGGCGACTTTAACTTCATACGACTTACGATTATTGTTAATAATGCAGGACTTCAATATACTCTTCAAGCAGTTCTCGGAATTCGGGAGGGATCTTTTTCTACGGGGGCTGGTCAGCTCTCATGCCGGGAACATGAGCGTGCGGATCGGCGATACGGTATACATTACAAGAAGAGGCGCAATGCTGGGACGGCTGGGCCGGACAGACATCGTCAAGCTCGGCATTGATAAAAACGATCCTGACGTTTCCCGCACAGCATCATCGGAAGCGCCTGTCCACGAGGCCATATATCAAAGCACGGATGCCCATGCGGTCATGCACGCCCACCCGCCGTACGCGACGCTCCTGTCGATGACCGAGGACGCGCTCGTTCCTGTCGACCGGGAAGGGTCATATTTTTTCAAGAAGATACCGGTGTTGGCCTTTAAAAAAGCAGGCGGCGGAAAAGACACTGTGAGCCTCATCAGCAGACGCATGAAGGAACACAAGGTTGTCCTTGTGCGCGGGCACGGCTGTTTCGCACGCGGCGATACGCTTGAAGAGGCGTATATGCTGACGAGCAGCCTCGAGGCGTCGGCATTTTTCATCTATCACCTGAAGAGATGACCCGCAGCCCTTCGGGGAAGAGCAAAGAGGCCTTCCAGAAAAGCATCCCTTTCTTTTTTCTTCATTGTCTTTATTGCCTTTATTGGTTCTCGCCTATTTAAATCTATTTTTACGGTATTGAGCATATCGAAACCTCACTATTCAAATTTTTTATAGCACATCACTTTCAAGCAAACGTTAAAAATAAATATCTCAATGTATTGCACAAGTGAAGGTGCATTCTTAATTACCTAATTCATATCTATTTGATATGGGTTGTCAAACACCATTATTTTCTTAAAAAAAAGTTTTGTATTCATGTTAAAGATATGGCATAAGTAATAGAACTTCCAATTTAACAACTTGATTTTTAAACATTTTATTGAAATTGAAGGCAGCGGAGGTGCGGCAATGAAATTTTTCATAGACACGGCAAATGTTGAGGAGATAAAGAAGGGGATCGCGATGGGACTCGTAGACGGCGTGACAACGAATCCGTCGCTCCTCTCAAAAGAAAAAAAGGACCCCGACGCTGTCATAAAAGAGATACTCTCTGTCGTCGACGGCCCTGTAAGCCTTGAGGTCATTGCGACGGACGCAAAAGGCATGTGCGAAGAGGCCCGCAAACTCGCTGCCCTTGGCCCCAACGCCGTCATCAAGATCCCCATGACCGAGGAGGGGATCAAAGCGGTAAGGACGCTCTCGCAGGAAGGGATAAAGACGAACGTGACCCTTATCTTTCAGCCTGTCCAGGCGCTCATTGCCGCTAAAGCCGGCGCCAGCTATGTGAGCCCCTTTATCGGAAGGCTCGATGACATATCGGAGAGAGGAATGGGGATCATCGAGGAGATCTGCCTGATCTTCTCCAACTATGGCTTCGAGACAGAGATCATCGTTGCAAGCATCAGGAACCCGGTGCATGTCCTCGAGGCGGCGCTGCTCGGCGCAGACATCGCGACAATACCTTTCAATGTCCTGAAACAGCTGATGAACCATCCTTTGACGGACATCGGCATCGAGCGGTTCCTGAAAGACTGGCAATCCATAAAGAAATAAACCAACGGATTATTGATACTCGATTCTGGATGCTCGATACTGGATGATGACCCGCAAGCATAGGTCGGTTATTAACTCGAGTCACGCATAGGCGTGACGGGCGTGAGACAGAATTTGTCTTGATACTCGTCCCTTGTTTTTTACTATGTATCTGACCAGCATCCGGCATCCAGTATCCAGCGACCGGGGTTCGCCGTTATAGGTTCTTGCGGTTGTCCAGCGAGCTTTTGATCGTCAGCGGGTCGATGTAGACAATGTCGCCGCCCACCGGGACGCCTGACGCGATCCTCGTGATCTTCACGTCGAGAGGCTTGAGTATCTCGCCGATGTAGTGAGCCGTTGTATTTCCCTCAATATTGGGGTTCGTGGCTATGATGACCTCTTTGATGTCTTCTTTTATTATCCTTTCTTTTAATTCCTTGATCCTGATCTCGTCAGGGCCTACCCCCTCAATAGGATTTATGACGCCGTGAAGGATATGATACCGGAAATGCCCTGGATATGACGACTCTATGACCATCATGTGCGAAGACTCCTCCACCACGCAGACCGTTGACCTGCTTCTCCTTCCGTCCCTGCACACCTCGCATGGATCCGTATCGGTAATGTTGAAGCAGATGCTGCAGAGCCGTATCTTCTCCTTGATATCGATGAGGCTTCTGGAAAGCTCGGTTATATAGCTATCACTGGCGTTCAAAAGGAAAAAGGCAAGGCGCGTTGCGGTCTTCCTGCCGATACCGGGGAGTTTCGTAAGGTTCTCGATGAGCCTTTCTATGGGAGCCGGGTAGAACACATTTATACCCCGAACGGCATCTGCATGCCGCCGGTTACTTTTGCCATCTCTTCCTGCAGCATCTCCCGTGATTTATTGAGACCTTCATTTATTGCCGCCATGACCAGGTCCTCAAGAAGCTCCCTGTCCTTTTCTTCCCAGATCTCATCGGAGATCTTCAGAGAGAGCACCTCCTGTTTACCGTTCACCACGCAGGAGACCATTCCGCCGCCGGATTGGGCCTCGACGGTCTTATTTGCCACCTCTTCCTGCATCTTCATCAATCTTTCCTGCATCTTTTTTGCCTGCTGCAGTATCTGCCCGAATTGCTTCGACATAGAACCTCCTCTTATAGGTTAAATAACGACTCAGCCTCTTTCACAAAATCATCAAGGATGTTCTTCTTCACCTGACCGGCATCCTTTATAACGATCGCCATGTCTCTCCCAAAAAACTCCTTAAGAAGACGTCTTATCTCGTCGCCCTCATTCTTTATAATTCCAGCATATCTCTTGTCGAGAAAGATGATAAAGCTGTCCTGCTCCGCCTGCACCAGGAGATTCTCAAAAATACCGCCGACAAAGGGCTTCTTTTTCTTCACATACTCAACAAAGCCTTTCGCATTCGGTTCATGGAGCGGTTCGGCTGTTTCCTTCGCCGCAAATTCTTCAATGGCGCCGGGTGCGGCCTGTTCACCGGTGCGATCATGGCGCTCAAGATCATCAAGGATCTTTTCAACATCCCGCAGCTTTGACAGGTTGTAGAGATTTATGTAGAGGATCTCCAGGGAAACCTTGGGAAAAAATCCCTTCAGCAGGTCTTCGGCCTTTAACATGTAATGGAGCATATTCTGGATCTCGTAATATTCCACTTCCTTCAGCAGGTCCGAGACCCTCTTGTATTCCTCGTCGCCGATATAGAGAAAGGATGGTATGCCTTCGCAGACCTTGATAAGCATCATGTTCCTTAAGAACGATACGAGGCCCCTGTAGATCTGATGTATGTCGTATCCCTCGCTCAAGGTCTTCTCGATCAGCTCCAGCCCTTGCTTCAGATCACCGTCAAAGATCGACCTGACGATCCTGTACAGCACGTCCCTCTCGACGATGCCGATGATATTGATGACGTCTTTTTCCGCAATATAGCTCCCCCCGAACCCGATGATCTGGTCCAGCATCGATTCGGCATCACGGAGGCTCCCGTCCGCCTCAATGGCAATATACTGAAAGACCCCGTCGTCGTATCCGATCCCCTCCTGGCGGCAGATCTTCTTCAACTGTTCAATTATGTCCTTTTCCGAGATCCTCCTGAAATCGAAACGCTGGCATCTCGACATGATCGTATAGGGGATCTTCTGCACCTCCGTGGTGGCAAGGATAAAGATATTATGACCGGGCGGCTCTTCAAGGGTCTTCAGCAAAGCGCTGACCGCCGACTTCGAGAGCATGTGCGATTCGTCGAGGATATAGACCTTGTAGGCCCCGCGCATGGGCATATAATGCACGCTCTCCGTCAGCTCCCTCATCTCGTCAACGCCTGTCTTGGAGGCGGCATCGATCTCTATGACATCGACGAAATTTCCGCTGTTGATCCCTTTGCAGCTCTCGCACTCATCGCAGGGTTCCGCCGACGGCCCGTTCCGGCAATTGACCGCCTTGGCAAGGATCCTGGCCATAGAGGTCTTGCCCACACCCCTCGGACCCGTGAACAGGTAGGCATGGGATATCCTTCCCGACTGGATGGAGTTCTTCAGCGTAGTGGTAATATGGGGCTGCCCTACGACGTCCTCAAATCTCTTTGGTCTCCATGTTCTTGCAATGACTGTATAGCTCATACTTTAGCTCATGGCTCGTAGCTGATAGCTCATAGCCGGAAAACATGCCCGCTATCAGCCGGCAGCCGATCCTTATAGCTGTCTGCTTATATTCAGACCAGGCTACCTGCGGCACACAGAATGGTTATTACCGCTGCTTCCTTCCGGATCTGACGGGGTTCATAACACTCACGTTGCGCAGGGCCTGGTTGTAGGGATATTATACAGAACATCGGACCGCAAAGCAAAGCAATTGCACACGTAAAGGCAGCCAGCCGTCAGCAACAAACCCGTAAGTCGTAAGGCGTAAGTCGTAAGGGGAGAAAAAACACGATATACTCGCTTTATGCCTTCCTGATCGAGCACAGCAGCGCCTTTACCTCCGGATAACCCATAATGGGCTCCCGGCATTCGGTATCCGTCAGCAAATTCGCGTTGGCCTCTCCGGACCAGCCATGGGGGACGAGAACCACTCCTTCGGCAACCCTTTCGTTCACGCGGGCCTTCATCCGGACAGATCCCCTGTTTGTCTCGATCACCATACCGTCCCCATTGCCGATGCCGTAGATGCGGGCAGTTTCAGGCCCTATCTCCGCCTCCGGTTCAGGGCTCTTCTCTTTTAAGGACATGATGCCCCTGAGCTGACCGTGCGTGTAATAGATGTTCCTGTTGCCCGTAGAAAGGATCAGGGGATATTTTTTTAACAGCTCGGGCGAGCTCACCGGGCTTCTCTGCGGCTCTCGATATGACGGGAGGGGATCGAAGCCGGTCTTCTCCAGCGTACTGCTGTATATCTCGATCCTGCCGGAAGGCGTCAGGAACCCTCCTCCCTTCATCCCGTAGCTCTTCTCTTTAAAGAAAGCGCCTTCAGGTTTCTCTTCAAGGAGCTGCTTGAAGGTCAATCCTGTGCGCGCAAGCTCAAAGTCTATGAGCTCTTCCTCTGTCTTCCACGGGAAATCTTTCCCGATCCCCAGCTTCTTTGCAAGCTCTGTGAACAACCTCCATTCCGACCAGCTTTCATGCAACGGCTCTATCGCCTTTTTCCTGAGCATGAGATAAGGCAGGCCATGGCAGACATTGTACGTGTACGCAAGGCCCCATTTCTCGAGATGAGAACATGCCGGGAGCACATAATGCGCCAGCCTTCCCGTCTCTGTCATGAAAAGGTCATGAACGACAAGAAGCTCCAGTCTTGCAAATGCCTCCCTGAAGGCATTGGAGTCAGCCATTGACACAACAGGATTGCCTCCTATCACCAAAAAGGCCTTGATCTTTTCAGGGATGCTCTCAGGGACGCAGGTGACCACGCCGAAATGGCTCTTCTTGCCCTCTATTTCATAGAAAAGCGGGTACTGGTCGGCGCCCAGCGGTTTTTCCTTTACATCAAGCCCTATATTCCCCAGCGGCAATCCCGGATTGATCACCCACCCGCCGGGATTATTTATATTGCCGGTAATGATCTGTAGGATCGCAAAGGCGCGGCTGTTCTGCGTCCCGTTCGCTGTCTGGTCCTGGGTGCATGTCCCCTGATAGATGCCCGCTCCTTTCGTCCCCGCGAACAACCTCGCAAGCTTGCGGATATCAGCGGCAGGCACCCAGGTGATCTTCTCGGCCCACTCAGGGGTGTATTGTTGGATGTGGGGGACCAGCTTATCAAAACCGGAGGTGTACTTTTCGATAAAATCGGCATCATAGAGCTTCTCATTCACAATGACATGTATCATGGCAAGGGCTAAGGCCCCGTCTGTCCCTGGCCTGATCCTGATATACATCTCCGCGCGATCGGCAAGGGGGATCCTCTTGGGGTCAATAACAACGACCTTTGCCCCTTTCTTCAGGTTCTTCTTGATCGCGAGCAGCAAAGGAAAATCAGATTCCCGGGGATTATGCCCCCACAGCACATAGAGGTTCGAGTCAAGCTCCTCTGTCGGGTATTTTCCGAAGGTGATCTGCCGTGTCCTTATCCTCATCCTGTAGCAGATGCTTTCTACAGAGAAAAAATTCGGCGAGCCGAAGGCTGCCTCAAACCTGTGGGTCAGACCCGCCATCTCGAGATTTTCCACACCGATCGAACCGCTGAACACGCCGAGGACTGCAGGGCCGAAGTCTTCTCTGAGCTTTAAAAGCTTCTCCCCTATCTCTGTGAGGGCCTGGTCCCAGGTTATCTGCTGAAAGCTGCCGTTCACCTTTTTCAACGGGTATTTTAAGCGATCGGGGCTATAGACGTTATCGAGCGCGGCCCTCCCCTTCGGGCATAGCACGCCCCTGTTCAACGGATGCGACTCAAGCCCCTTTACCTTTACCGCCTTTCCGTCTTCGACAGTTACAATGGCGCCGCAGCTGTGGTAGCACAGGGTGCAGTCAGTGAGGACTTCCTTGATATCCTTTGCCATCTGTCCACCTCGTATAAAAAATTATATGCCGCTTATCCCGGATATTCCGTCTGGGGTGAGCATCTGTGCTAACAACAAAAACGTTGCGTGCTGCGAATATTCGTGTTGCGTATTGCAACCCGCAACTCGCAACCCGCAGCAGCCTTTCCTTTTTTTCTTACGCCTGACCCCTTACGCCTGACGGGTTATTTCTCTAAGGACGTATCCGGGTTTATTGTATCAGCTATGAGAACCGTTGTGAAGTGAATTGCGAAACCTGGTCGCTTGATGCTGGATGCTGGTCAGATTCTATCAAGGAACAAGGATCGAGATGCGAGGAACGGGGTTCTTGTTATATCGTCATCGCAGCGAATGGGATTGCCGCTCTCTGCGGGCTCGCAATGACACTACGCTTTACCCTATCACCTATTACCTGCCACCTATCACCTTTCATCTTTCACATGGTTCATCCAATTACGAATTACGATTCACGAATTACGGTTTTCCCGCCTAACGCCTGACGCCTTGCGATTTACGATTTTCTTACTGTCTGCTGACGGCTGACGACCGCTTTTTAGGTCTTCATTGACATATACTTCTCGAATACAGCGAGGTGGGATTCGAGGGCTTTTACCTCTTCCTGGAGGAGCAGTGCCTTTTCTGCCAGCTCCGTTCCTTTCGCCATCTGTGCGATCTGGCGGGAAAAACCGGCTATGACCACGATGCGGTTCCGGAAGTTGTGGGTGGTCTCCATCAGGATCGACTCCTGCCGGCTGCAGGATGTCATGAGCTGATTGACGAGCTGTGCTCTTCCAATGATGGCGCTGATGAGCTGCCCGATGACCTGGAGGTACTGGAAGTCCTCCGCCGAGATCGGCACCTCTTCTTTTCCTGAATCGACGATCAGGACCCCAAGCTTATTTTTCTGCTGCGTCATGGGATCAACGTAGCTCAAAGGGACAATGGCCTTGACCTTGATCGGCGCGCTCAGCGTGTGCTTGTAGCCGTTGGTCTGGTGAGGATCTGTCAGGTTGACGGCGACGCCCTTCTTCACGGCATCCCAGACAACGCTGTCTTTATGTATCTGGAGCCCTCCTATCGGGCACACATGGTCGCCTGCCCAAAACTTAAGCCTCAGATCATCGCCTTCGAGAAAGGCGCATCTGGCCCTTTTCCCGAGCCGCTCGCTTAAATCGTTGAGCACCATCTCAATGACCTTCTCGGGAACAGTGCTGGAGCCCAGGAGGCTGACCGCCTCAAGGATGTCCTGAAAACGTCCTTGCAGGTTCTTTTCCTTTTTTGCCTTCTTCACCGCCACCGCGCTATCTCTTTGTCGCTTTTCTTATTATGGTAACACCTTTTTGGTCAATAGACAACCCTCGCTGCGGCAAACCAGTATATACACCGCATAAGCCTTACGCCGCATTTTGCGGCTGCTTTTCTTTTAACCCATTGTCCCGTGTCGCCAATGCTGCTCCTTCCCGCATTGCAAGCTCCAGATACGCTGCATCATAAGAGGATAGTCCCTGCTGCCTTCCAATGAATAGGATCTCGCTCAATGCGCGCCCGGAAGCTTCCTGATCAACAGTAATAGGCAGCTCATTAAGCAGCCTGACAAACTGTATGGAGCCGGCTTCCGTCAATCTCTTTCTGCGTTCGGCAACAAGCAAAAAATCGCAACCTCCAGCAGCCATATTGACGGTACTATTGCTTCAGTATCAACGAGCAGATCTAATACTGAATCGGTATATCTGTCCGCTTCGTCTTCAAAACACCAGGCCATAACTACTGAACGATCGACCACAAAGCGTTTCAGAACCTTCTCCCCCCTTCTATCATTTTCTTCAAACTCATACGCCCAAGGGTATGACCTTTCCGGAACTCACGGATCTCCTGAATTAAAGCAGGCACATCACGTTTTTTCAATGACCTGGCAAACACAAGCATTGCGACAGAGACGCCATGCTTTGTTATAATGATAGCTCTATATCAATTAGATACCGTCTCTCTGCGGTCTCTGCGAGATGCATTTGTCAACGGGACCTTCGAGCCCATCCCGTTGCAATAAAGAGAAAATTCATTAAAGAGCTTTCCTTTCGGATAACGTAAAATATTTTTCG
>DLMV01000001.1:0-4488 GCA_002478225.1 Deltaproteobacteria bacterium UBA7527
GACACAAAATACTTGACGTTACCTTCATCGCTAACCACTTGAACCTTTGGATTCTTTTGTGATACTATAATAATGCATCGCATAACATGAATGTTCAAGAATGAACGCTCCGCGACACATGCCATGGCAGAACATCAATTAAGGCCGAGCAATTGAAAGCGAAAAAAACAAAAAAGACTGAAACGGAGAGCACCCTGCAGGCATTGAAGGAGAGCGAGGAGCGTTTACGGTTCGCCCTTGAAGGAAGCAACGAAGGCGTGTGGGACTGGAATGTCCAGACCGGAGAGGTTTTTTTCTCAAAGCAATGGAAGGAGATGCTCGGCTTTCAAGACCACGAGATCAGCAACCGCATTGATGAATGGTCAAAACGTGTCCATCCAGACGATAAGGACAGGGTCACGGCAGAGATCGAAAAACATTTCTCAGGCAAAACCCCGTTCTATGTCTGCGAACACCGTGTACTATGCAAGGATGGGGCCTACAAGTGGATGCTCGACAGGGGAAAGATCGTGTCCTGGACAGAGGACGGCAAACCCCTGAGGATGGTGGGAACGCATGCAGATATCGCAGACCAGAAAAAACTTCAGGAAGAATTATATAACGAACGAAAAAAATTCCAGGTTATTGCCGATAATGCCCCCTTCGGCATGATCATGATCGACAAGAATTACATGTACACCTATGTAAACCCGAAATTCACGGAACTCTTCGGCTATGATCTAAGGGATATCCCCAATGGCAGGACGTGGTTCAGAAAGGCCTTCCCTGATAAGGACTACAGGCGGGAGGTGATCAACGCCTGGATCAACGATTTTCCGGTTCTAAAGAGCGGGCAAGGGGAAACCAGGATATTCACCATACAATGCAAGGACGGCGCAGAAAAGATCGTGGCCTTTACCTCTGTCAGCGTCGAATCCGGCGATTTCATTGTCACCTGCATGGATATCACCGGCAGAATACGGGCTGAAAAGGCGCTCCAAGAGAGCGAGCGAAAATACAGGCTTTTGAGCGAGAACATTCCCGTAGCCGTCTACTCTGCCCTTCCCGATGAATACTCCACGAACCTTTTCATCTCAGGTAAAATGAAGGAGCTGACCGGGTATTCCGCACAGGAATTTATAGAAGACCATAAATTGTGGGGTTCTATAATACATCCGGACGATAAGACCTTCGTATGGCAGAAGGTCAAGGAGCATCGCAGGCAGAAGATGATCCTCGACATAGAATACCGGATCATAACGAGGGATGGCTCCATAAAATGGCTGAGAGATAAGGCAACGCCGGTGTTCGATGAGAGGAATCGTATTGCCAGGATCAACGGGTTCATGGAGGATATCACCGAACGCAAGCATGCCGAGGAGGCCCTCAAAGAATCAGAGGAACGGTACCGCATAGCTATAGAGCACTCAAACGACGGGATCACGATCATCAAGGATCTCGTTCACGTCTATGTGAACAAAAAATATGCGGAAATATATGGCTATGACAGTCCAGATGAGATCGTCGGACAATCCATTCAATTCACTATCCACCCCGACGACCGGGCAATGGTTACGCGTTATGCAACCATCAGGCAACAGGGGGGCTACGCACCTCAACGATACGAACTGAAAGGCATTAAAAAGGATGGAACGCTGGTCTTCATAGAGGTCTCCGCCACAACGATCACCTACAAGGGAAGTAGGTCCCTTCTCGTTTACCTCCGTGATGTTACCGACAGGAAGAATGCGGAAGAATCCCTCCGGAAGAGCGAGGAGAAATACCGCAACATCTTTGAGAACGCGGCCGAGGGCATATTTCAGAGCACACCTGAAGGACGCTTCATCAGCGTCAATCCTGCCATGGCAAAGATGTGCGGCTTTGGGTCCCCCGAGGAGATGGTCTCGTCCATAGGGGACATCGCGAGCGAACATTATGTAGATCCCGCCGAACGGGTAAGGTTCAGGCAGACCCTCGAGCAATATGGCAGCATCGAGAACTTCGAGCATCAGATCTATCGAAAGGACGGAAAAAAGATATGGGTCTCCACAAACGCAAGGGCTGTAAAAGACAGGGAAGGGGAAACGCTCTACTACGAGGGCACCCACCAGGATATCACGTCACGGAAACAAGACGAAGAAGAAAAGGCAAGGCTCCGGGCGCAGTTCTTCCAGGCACAGAAGATGGAGGCCGTGGGAACTCTTGCAGGAGGCATCGCTCACGATTTCAATAACCTCCTCATGGGCATCCAGGGGTATGCGTCGCTCATGCTCTATAATATGGAGGTAAACCACCCGAGCTATGAGAAGCTCAAAAACATAGAAGACCTGGTGAGAAGCGGCGCTGAGCTCACGAAGCAGCTCCTCGGCTTCGCGCGGGGAGGAAAGTACACGGTGAGACCGGCCGATCTCAACGAGATCATCGAAAAAACTGCATCCATGTTCGGCCGCACCAAAAAAGAGATCGCCATCCACAAAAAGCTTGCGGAAGACCTTTATGCCGTTGAGGTAGACCAGGGACAGTTCGAGCAGGTCCTGCTCAACATCTATGTCAACGCATGGCAGGCAATGCCGGCAGGAGGAAATGTCTATATTGAAACAGCGAACGTCTCCCTTGATGAAACCTTTACAAGGCCGTATGCGATCAAACCCGGGAGATATGCAAAGATATCAATAACCGATACCGGCAGCGGTATGGATGAAAAGACAAAAGAAAGGATCTTTGAGCCCTTCTTTACCACCAAGGAGATGGGGCGGGGCACCGGCCTCGGCCTTGCTTCCGCATACGGGATCATTAAGAACCACCAGGGCATCATCGACGTTATCAGTGAAAAGGGGGAGGGAAGCACGTTCATTATATATCTGCCGGCATCCGACAAACAGGTAACAAAAGAGCACACATTCTCCGGTGTGATTGTACGGGGCAAGGAATCGGTCCTCATCGTCGATGATGAAGAAGCGGTCTTGAGCGTAAGCAGCGAACTCCTTACCATGCTCGGCTACAAGGTCTTCACCGCAAAAAGCGGGAAAGAGGCATGTGACATATATGGGGAGCATCACAACGATATTGACCTTGTTATCCTCGATATGATCATGCCCGATATGGGAGGAGAAGAGACCTTCCAGCTATTGAAAGCAATAAAACCCGGCATCAGGGTGATCCTCTCAAGCGGATACAGCTTGGACGGCCAGGCAAAGAAGATCCTCGACCAGGGCTGCAAGGCATTCCTCCAAAAGCCTTTCAACGTAGACGAACTTTCCCAGAAGATACGCTACGCACTGGAAACATAATAAGGCAGCGAAAGGTGAAAGCCCTGTCCCTCGTTTCTCGTTGCTTGTCACTTGTTTGAACCAGTATCCAGCGACCATTTTCTCATCTTCCCATCTCCAGTTCTCTGCTGCCTTTAGTATAGTCTTGAAACTTCCCTCCATACCTTATAATGTATAGTTTATGAAACGATCCTCTTGCCTCATATTGGTATTGCTGATCGTCGGGTTCAGCGGGATCGTTGCGCAAACGGTCCTGCTTCGGGAATTGCTCATCATCTTCTCCGGCAACGAATTCTCAATCGGGATCATCATCGGTTCGTGGGTCATCTGGGAGGCGGCAGGAGCATACCTGGGCGGCCGCCGGAAGAACAACGACCGGAACAGCCTCGATCTCATCCTTGCCTCCATGATCCTCTTTTCCTTCTTCTTTACAGCCACGATCTACGGGATACGCATTGCCAAGGTCCTCACAGGGATTCCGCTGGAAATAGGCGCCGGCATTATGCCGATCCTCTTTACGTCATTTTTCGTCCTCCTGCCTGCAGGTCTTCTCCACGGTTTCGTCTTCACGCTCATGTGCACGGTACACGACCAGATTACAGGCGGGGGCACCGCATCTGTGGGCAAGGTCTATTTCTACGAGATGCTCGGAACAGTTCTGGGCGGGGTCTGCGTCAATTATCTTTTCATCCCTTATTTTCATTCATTTCAGATCGCACTTTCCATGGCCATCATGAACGGCTTCGCCTGCCTCTCTGTTGCACTGCCTTTCTTTAAAAGAAAAAGGACGCTCCAGATAACGGTAAGCCTTCTGTCCCTCATAATTCCCTCTGCGATGCTCATCGGGGGCAGCGCCGATACAATGCACTGGAATGCCATCGGGCGCCAGTGGCAAGGGAAGAACGTTGCCTATTACGCGAACTCCCTTTACCAGAATATAGTCGTCATCAAAAGCGAAAACCAGTACACCTTTTTCTCTGACGGGATCCCGTTCATCACAACGCCGGTGCCGGATATCGCATTTGTTGAAGAGTTCGTCCATTTTCCTTTGCTCTACCATCATTCCCCGGCGACAATGCTTGTGCTCCACGGCGGGGCAGGAGGCGTGATCAACGAGATACTGAAGTACCCGACAGTAAAGCGTATAGATTATATTGAGACCGACCCCCTGCTTCTTAAGACAATAAAAAGATTCCCTGCCGATATCACGCAGAAAGAACTTGACAACCCTCTGGTCCAT
>DLMV01000001.1:4584-22020 GCA_002478225.1 Deltaproteobacteria bacterium UBA7527
TCTGGTCCATCTGCATTACACAGATGGCAGGATCTTTGTAAAAGAAAGGCAGGCACAATACGACGTCGTCCTGCTCGGTCTGCCTCCCCCTTCCACGCTCCGGATAAACAGGTTCTTTACGCAGGAATTCTTTGGGTCTGTGAAAGGCGTCCTGAAAGAAAAGGGGATATTCGCCCTCACCATGACCGGTTCGCTGACGTACTACAGCAAAGAGCTTAAGGAACTCAACGCCTGTATCCTCAATACGCTTTCCAGGGTCTTCCCGAACGTCTTCGTTATACCGGGGGATATAAATCTCATCCTTGCTTCACCTTCAGCGGATATTTTCAACAGTTCACCGCTGACACTCTGCAAGAAGATCGCCGACTATGATCTCAAGACAAACCTCATCACACTGCCTCACCTTACATACCGCCTCGACCAGGAAAGAAGGAACTGGTTTAACTCCTCTGTAAAAACTCCGGATATGGTCATAAACAGGGATCTTGTCCCGGAGGGACTTTTCCTCAACATCGTGTATCAAAACATCCTCTTTACGCCGCTGCTAAAAAGACCTCTGGAGTTCTTGAGGGGCATCAATCTTCTCACGGCATCACTATCCGTGATCATCCTATTCTCTCTTTTCTTTTTTCTGACACGATCTCGCAGAAAGCTCGCCATTCCCATTGCAATAGGGACTACAGGCCTTGCAGCCATGATATTCGAACTGATACTTTTATTCGGTTTCCAGATATTTTATGGATACATCTTTTATGAGGTGGGTATTCTCATCACCGCGTTCCTTGGCGGTATGGCTCTGGGAGCCATTATCATGACCTCAGGTTTAAAAAATATAAAAAATCATGCCATGGCGCTCATGCTTATCGAGGCAGGCATGATCCTTTTTGTTCTTTTCCTTTTTCTCGTCTTTTCCTCGCTCAAGGTAAGCTCTGTTTACAATCCGGCAATGATACATCTTCTCTTTATCGCCCTCCTTTTCGTATCGGGCGCTATCGCCGGCGCTGAATTCCCTCTTGCAAACGCACTGTATCTTGAAGACAGCACTGTAAGTAAAACAGTCGGTCTTATCTATGGAGCCGACCTTCTCGGCGGATGGGCCGGAGGGATCGTCGGGGGCTTTATTCTCCTTCCCATCCTTGGTTTACTGCAGGGCTCCATTCTCATCGCCGTGCTGAAAGCAGCCAGCCTCCTCTTGTTAATCTGTCGGAGAAAATAGTATAATAAAAAAGCTCAACACGGTCATTTCTCATGCTTACGCGAAGAGATTTCATCAAGATAGCCTTCTTAGCCCCTGCTGCATTACAACTTGAGGCAAGGGAGCTCACCCTGAAGGACCCCCTTTCCCCAAAAGAGGCCCTCTACTACCAGGTCGTCGATGCAAGGAAAGGTATTGTCGAATGCCGGCTATGCCCGAGAGGCTGTACGATCCCTGAAGGAGAATCCGGATTCTGCCGTGCAAGGAAGAATATAAAAGGGAAACTCTATTCGCTCGGATATGCGTCGCCTTGCGCTGTTCACATCGACCCCATAGAAAAGAAGCCATTCTTCAATGTCTATCCGAGGAGCCTAAGCTTTTCTGTTGCCAGCGCAGGGTGCAACCTGCGATGCAGGTTCTGCCAGAACTGGCAGATATCACAGGCATCCCCGGAGGATACGGCCAACCAATCCCTTCCGCCTGAAAGGCTTGTGGCGCTCGCACAACAGAATCGATGCAGAAGCATCGCCTACACCTATACTGAGCCGACAAATTTCTTCGAATATATGCTGGACACTGCAAAAATAGCCGGCAGCAAGGGCATCTTAAATGTCTGCCACTCTAACGGATACATCAATCCTGAACCTCTCAGGGCGCTCTGCAAGTATCTCGACGCTGCGAACATAGATCTCAAGGGATTCAGCAGCTCTTTCTACAGCAAGCTCTGCGATGCAGAGCTTGAACCTGTCCTGGAAACAATAAAGACCCTCAAAAGATCAGGCGTCTGGGTTGAGATCACCAATCTTATCATACCTGGATACAATGATGACCAGAAAATGCTGACGGACATCTGCCAGTGGGTCTATCAAAATGCCGGCGCTGATGTTCCGATACACTTCTCCCGCTTCTTTCCCATGTACAGGATGACCAGCATATCCCCGACGCCTGTAAGCACCCTCGAAAAGGCGCGCGATATAGCTCTGAAGACCGGGCTTCAATTTGCATATACCGGAAATGTTCCAGGCCATGCCGGCGAGCATACCTATTGCCCTGCGTGCAAAAGGATGGTTATCCGCAGGTCTGGGTACAATGTTCTGGAGTACACGCTGAAGGGCGGCGCCTGTCCGGGCTGCGGAAAGAAGGTGGGAGGGATATGGAAAGCGTAAGAAGAGCGGAGAGCAAATTCAAAGGCCTTGCATTCAAATGGTTGTCCTTCCTTTATGCCGCCGTGTGCGTTGTGTTGCTGTCTACCGGCTGCTTTGCGGAGGATGTGTTTGTTAAGGTAAAGAAGCCCGTATTCGCAGGATCTTTTTATCCTGGAGAAAAATCTGTCCTTGCCAGGACAATAGACGGCTACCTGAAGGAAACAGAACCGCAAAAAGGCAGGACAAGCGCACGCGTCTTCGGCATCATGTCGCCCCACGCCGGATACCAGTATTCCGGACGTGTAGCGGCCTATGCATACAACCAGATAAAAGGAAAACCTTACACAACGGTCATCCTGTTGGGCCCGACGCATCGCGTGCCCTTCAGCGGTATCGCCATATACCCTGCGGGATCATGGGAGACACCCCTGGGAAGGGTTCAGGTCGACCACGAGATCGCCGGCAGACTTGCGGAACAATGCAGGTCCATAAAAAACTATCCTGTTGCCTTTGAGCGAGAGCACTCCCTCGAGGTCCAGGTCCCTTTTCTTCAGCAGACCCTGAAAGATTTCAGGATAGTCCCTATCGTCATGGGCATGATGGAGGAAAATGACTACAGGACCCTTTCGGATGCGCTCATCGAACTGCTTAAGCAGCATGCCGGGAAGATACTGATCGTCGCCTCTTCGGATATGTCCCATTTTCACAACTACCGGGAGGCAAACCAGATGGATAAACTTACCTTAAAGGAGATCGGGGAGCTCGATACAGAGCGCCTCGCTGACGGTCTCGCAAAAAGGCGCTATGAACTGTGCGGATCGCAGGCAGTGCTGACCCTTATGATGGTCGCCAAAAAGATCAACGGGGAGGCAAAGGTCCTTCATTATGCAAATTCCGGGGATGCGACAGACGACAGGAGCAGGGTCGTAGGGTACGGCGCTGTTGCCTTTTTTCTCAGCGAAACAGGCGTCGGCCTCAACAAAAAGGAACAGAAAGCCCTCCTCGCTATCGCCCGGAAGACCCTTGAGGAAACAGTAAGGCAAGGGAACATCTCTCCCGCAGAGACAAAAGACAAGGCGCTGCTCGAAAAGCGGGGGGTCTTTGTCACCCTCACAAAGAATGGAAAATTAAGGGGGTGCATCGGATACATCGTGCCGGTCATGCCTTTATACAGGGCGGTCTCTGACATGACCGTCTCCGCGGCAAGCCGTGATCCTCGTTTTCCCCCTGTTGCAAAAGAGGAGCTGAAAGACATACACATTGAGATATCTGTGCTCGGCCCGCTGAAGATCGTCGACGATCCGCAGGAGATCGAAATAGGAAAGCACGGTCTGTTCATCGTGAGCAGGGACAACCAGGGGCTCCTCCTTCCTCAGGTCGCGACCGAATATATGTGGAGCAGGGAGGAATTTCTTAGGCAGACCTGCTTGAAGGCGGGTCTCCCATCGAATGCCTGGAGAGAGAAGACAACAAAGATCTACAGTTTTTCTGCCCAGATATTCTCGGAATGAATACAAGCTTTCAGGGTTGAATAAAAAGGAGGTAGCTAAATAATGCTGACGAAAAAGCAGCTTGCGCAATACGCAGAGGTCCTTCTCTGGGGATTGAAGACGGCCCGGAAGAAACCCTTTAAAAAAAATGATTGTGTCCTTCTCCAATACGAGGCGCCCGCTGTGCGGCTTGCCGAGATGCTCTACGGGAGGATCCTCGATCTCGGCATGCACCCTGTTCAGAGAATGGGCCTTACCTTCGGCATGGAAAAGAGCTTCTATAAAAAATCGAACAGGAAGCAGCTCACCTTCCTTGCGCCCGGCGACAGAGAGCTCTATTCAAACCTGAACGGAAGGATATTCCTGAGGGCGCCGGAATCGCTGACCCACTTGAAAGATGTCGATCCCGTCAGGATCGGTACGGTGCTCGTTTCGCGAAAGCCGCTCCGCGACATCCTTGATAAACGGGAGGAACAGGGCCTCTACAGCTGGACGCTGTGCACATTCCCTACAGCCGAACTTGCTCAGCACGCAAAGGCGAACCCCAAGGAATATGCACAGCAGATCATACGCGCCTGCTATCTTGATAAGAAGGATCCAGTCGGAGAATGGAAGAAGGTTCACCAGCAGGTCAGCAGCATCAAACAGTGGCTTAACAGCCTGAAGGTTAGCTATTTCCACATTGAATCCGAGCATATCGACCTGAGGATCACCCCGGGAGAAAAAAGGAGATGGAAGGGCGTCTCGGGCCACAACATTCCGAGCTTCGAGGTCTTTCTCTCCCCTGACTGGCATGGCACCGAAGGCCTTTATTACGCGAACCTCCCGTCTTTCCGGAGCGGAAATTACGTTGAAAAGATACGCATCACCTTCCGGAAAGGCTCTATCGTCAAAATGGGGGCTGAAAAAGGGGAGGATTTTGCCCGGAAGCAGGTCGCCATGGATAAAGGGGCCTCCAGGGTCGGTGAATTTTCCCTTACGGACAGGCGCTTCTCACGGATCGACAGGTTCATGGCGGACACGCTTTTTGACGAGAATTTCGGCGGGCAATACGGGAACTGCCACGTTGCCCTCGGCGCCTCATACACCGATACCTACGACGGAGATCCTGCCGCGATGACCGGAGCCTTGAAAAAGAAGCTCGGCTTCAACGACTCCGCGCTCCACTGGGACCTCGTCAATACCGAGGATAAGACAGTAACGGCCCATCTAACATCCGGCAAGAAGGTTACCATATATGAAAAAGGCGTCTTTACATATTAGCCGCATAACCCTTACCATTATACTGGAGGCAGGATGAATAAGAACAGTGTGATCATCTTCGGTTCGGAGTATGTCGGGAGCGGCGATGAGACCCTCGGGTTCGCCATCCTCATGGAACTGCTGAACGCCCTTACAAAACGAGAAGACCTGCCAAAGGCAATGATATTCTGGAATACAGCGGTGAGGCTCCTCGAACAGGGATCGCCTGCTGTTCCCCGCCTCAAGGCACTTGAAGAGAAGGGCGTTCAGATCCTTGCCGGAAGGTTGTGCCTCCAGGATCTTGGGATTGTCAATGAAGTTGGGAAGGCAGCCGGCATGGACGAGATCCTCGACCTCATCCTCCACAACGAAGTGATCAACCTGTAATAAAGCCTGTGAAAGGTGAAGAAATATCTCTTTCCTCGATACTTGATGCTCGATGCTTGTCCAAACCAGTATCGAGTGACCAGCGACGAGTATCCAGCGACGAGTATCCAGCATCGTCAAGATGGCGGGGGCATTTTCGCCTGTTGATCCGCCAGCAACGAGAATCCAGCGACGAGTATCCAGCATCTGGTTCGCTATAAGCCGTGAGCTGTCTCTTGTCGCTCTTCGTCCTTGAGGAACAATCGATGGTATTCAGGCTCGGTGAGATGGATTTTCAGCATTCTCCCGATAATATCAAATATCTCGGCCAGATCATCATCGGTCATCCGCTTCAGGATCGTTTCCATCAAACGATCATCTGAAAATTTCTGCAGGTATACCTGCAGAGTATTCTCATCGGATTGCCGGTCAAAACCATACCCTAAAAAACCTTCAAACGTTTCTACAAAATCATGGGAGTGCTTTGCCATAACGACACCATGTTCCTATATATTTTTTGGTCTCTTCCATGTTTTCCGATATATTTATATATCCCAATTTAGCATTTGAATCAACCGGCTTTCCCGTTCATATATTTTGATTGTCCGTGTGTTAATTCTGGGTTATGATAGAGAACGTGAGGGATCTTGTGCATCATATCGGGCATGCCGCTGCATGGTTAATGGTGGCGATCCTCTGCCTATCGTTTGTATCCTGCGCGACCTTCAGGGGCTGGCAGGCTGGAGGAGAGTACGACAAAGGGATCGCACTATTTAACCAGGGGAAATACCAGGAGGCCGTCCCCCATTTTGAGAAGGCAACCCGGATCGATCCCGATTATTACAGCGCGTATCTCTATCTCGGAAGATGTTATCTTAACCTCAAACAATATACCAATGCTGTCCAGCCTCTAAGAACTGCCTACCGTCTCTCGCCGGCAGAATTTCAAAAAGAGATCTTTGACATGCTCCTTGATGCCCTCTTCGGGGCCGCAACTTCAGCGGTGAAGCAGGGCAGCGTTGACGAAGCTATCGGTTACTTTAAATACGTCCTGACGCTCGACGCGCGGTCTGACAAGGCAAAAGAGGAACTTGCTCGATTATATATCGCAAGGGCAGGAGATCTTCTTAAACAGGGAAACATCGATGAGGCCGTAAGGGCATATTCAGACGTTTTGAAGGTCACCCCCAACAATGTAACTGCTTACCTCGGACTTATAACCGCCTTTATTAAAAGCGGCAACATCTCAAAGGCGCTTGAAACAGCCGAAAAAGCGCACATTTTAGACCCCAACAGCAAAGAGCTCCTTCGCATCCTGAAGGAACTGATAGGGAAATAAAGCAGCCCATGGCTCATAGCAGAACACCCGTGAGGCGTAAGTCGTAAGGCGTCAGGCGTTCGTATTGATGGAAGGTCCGGTTAAAAATTGATTATTGTGTAATGGGTGATTAATTGGTGATTGGTTATTCCTGGGGCTTTCCTTTTGTCGCTTTTGCGTAGGCAAGGACGGCATCAACATAGCTGTCGCAGCGGTTGTAGGCATAGATCGCCTGATGCTTTGCCTCGAGCCTCCCGTTCTCCCAGCCATGCGCCTTCAGATAATTGGCAATGCTTGCAACAGCGTCCCTGAAATTGAAAAGGTCTATGGTCCCGTCTCTGTCGCCGTCGACGGCGAATCTCGCATACGAAGACGGGATGAACTGGCAGATGCCGAACGCGCCTGCCCATGAGCCTTTTACCGAAAAAGGGTCCTTGTTCTGTTCCCTGCATATGCGGAGGAATTCTATCAGTTCGTCCTCTGCCCATGCCGAACGCCTGTTCTCAACGAGCGCCATGGTGAGCAGGCTGTTGAACACGGAATACCTTCCGGTATTCCTTCCGAAATTCGTCTCGATCCGGAGAATGGCCACGACCACCTCTTTCTCCACACCAAACGATCGCTCGATCTCCTCGAGGATCTCCCTGTTCTCGTCCAATATTCTCCGGCCACGCTCGATGGAGCTTTTTGTAAGAAGGCCGAACCTCCGGCTCATGTAATTAATGCCCTTGCCGCTTCTTCCGACAATATACGGGTAAAGTTCCAGCCTGCTGTCCGAGAAGGTTCTATTGATCTCCTCCTCCGAGAAGCCCGCTGACCTCAGCCTTTCCGTCAGCTGGTTCAGCTTTTCTTGATATTGCGGGACGATATCGGCGGATAAAGCCGGTTGAAATGACAGGATGACAAACAGGAAACTTATGGCCAGCGCAAAACGGGGAGTGGGGCCTCTCAGCGCATCAACCTCCTTTCCTTCATCATAACAATCCCTCAAATAAAATCAATAATTTTTTAGAAGAAATAGGCATTGGTATCAACCGCAGCCGGACTGCATTCACCATATCACCAATAAAACCTGTTCAATGTTCAAGGTTCAGACAGATAAAAAATCGGGAAAACCTTGTCTCACGCCCGCTTACGCTCGAGCCCGCAGAGGAGTCCTCTTTTTCTTTCCTGTCTGATTGTGAGAGAGATCAACACAATCAGACAAGGTTCTGAGCATCAATGTCGGGCTCTTCCCCGCAAACACGCTCATACGCTCCAGCGGCTTACATTCGCTCGCTGTTCGGCTTCGGAACTTTTGCCTGACGGCAAAAGACCGAGCTTCCTCGCCTCACCACGGTTTGCTAAAGGAAAGCCCGACACCGATGCTCAACTGTGATGTCCGGGTTTAAACCTTTCACTTTTCACCGCCTTTATCATGGAGGACCATGGAAAATCCTGTTGCAATTTTCTTTCGTATCATGAAAAGTAGTAATAGATAAAACCTGAAGTTCATGAAGGAGGGAGCATGAAGCCAAAGGTATATATTACACGGAAGGTCCCTGAGCCGGCCATCGGCCTGATCAGCAGATATTGCGATATTACGCTTCACAAAAAGGAGCAGCCTCCTGCCCATGGAGAGATCATAAAGAACATAGCCGGCAAGGACGCCTTGCTCTGCCTTCTCACCGACAGGATCGACAAGGAGGTTATCGATGCCGGTTCAGATCTCAGGGTCATCAGCACGTTCAGCGCCGGCTTTGAGCATATAGACGTTGCAGCGGCAACTAAAAAAGGAATTTATATAGGCCACACTCCCGGCGTCCTCACCGAGGCAACTGCCGATCTTGCCTTTGCCCTTATCCTTGCCGCTTCAAGGAATATCGTCCAGGCCGATGCGTTCGTCCGGGGAAAACGATGGAATATCTCATGGTCGCCTTCCCTCTTCCTGGGACGGTCTGTCCAGGGGAGCACGGTCGGCATCATCGGTCTCGGAAGGATAGGCAAGGCCATTACTCAAAGGGCGCACGGATTCGGCATGAGAACCCTCTATTACGATGTCAGGCGAGCCTCTCCCGGCGAAGAAAAGAGGCTCCGCATTGAATACAGGCCATTAAAAGATCTGCTCCGTGAATCGGATTTTGTGACCATCCATACACCGCTTACGAAAGAGACCTTTCACATGATCAATGCAAAGAGCTTGAAGCTGATGAAGCCTACAGCTATCCTTGTCAATACGTCGCGGGGGCAGACGGTCGATGAGAAAGCGCTGGTACAGGCGCTTAGAGAGAACCGGATTGCGGGCGCAGGGCTTGACGTCTTCGAAAAAGAACCTGTTGCAAAAGATAATCCTCTGCTCCGCCTCCACAATGTAACACTGCTTCCCCATATAGGGAGCGCAACGCGGGAAACTCGCGGAAAGATGGCAGAGCTTGCCGCGCAGAACCTACTCAATGTGCTCATGGGAAGACCGCCTGTTCACTGGCTTAATCCAGCCGTGGCAAAGATCAGATCCCTTAAGACCGTCAAGATGATATGAACCCGTATCTTTAAAGGCAGTGAAAGGTGAAAACCTTGTCTCTCGTTACTCGCTACTTGTCACTGGTTTGAACCAGTATCCAGCATCGAGTGTCCAGCATCTGGTTCGCCATGAGCCATGAACTGTGAGCCGCCTTTATCGCCCGCGCCTTCCTGGGTATTCTGCTCTTCCCACCTTCTCACCCTCTCACTTTCTGCTCCTCAGTTCCCCTTACGACTTACGGGTGTTCCGCTCTCTGCTGCCTTTCTCGCCGAACGAATCACGCCGAACGTTTTCTTTAAAACCTCGATATACGATGTACTATGCACTGTTTTTTCACCCCTTACGACGTACGATTCACGACTTACGGTCGTTCTGCTATTATCAATTGACACTCCGCGCGTGAGCCGCTACTATGTAAAAAGAGGTTGAATCGATATGCTCGACAGGAACGCTATCCTCGTCCTGAATAAACGGTACCTCGTGAAAGACGAGGCAGGCAATCCCGTGGAAAACCCTGAAGGCATGTTCAGGAGGGTTGCGCATGCGGTCGCAAGGGCCGAGGAGAACTACAAAGGCGGCAATTCCAAAAGGGTGGAAGAAGAATTCTACCGAATGATGTCCAACCTTGAGTTCCTTCCAAATTCGCCTGCCCTTATGAATGCCGGCAGGGAGCTTGGCCAGCTCTCTGCCTGTTTTGTCCTGCCCGTCGAAGACTCACTCGATTCCATCTTTGACAGCGTAAAAGAGACCGCGAGGATACACCAGACCGGTGGGGGTACCGGTTTCTCCTTTTCGCATTTGAGGCCGAAGGATGATATCGTAGCGTCAACGATGGGCGCAGCAAGCGGCCCTGTATCGTTCATCAGAGTCTTCAACATGGCAACGGAGGTCATAAAACAGGGCGGGACAAGGAGAGGCGCCAACATGGGGATCCTGCGGATAGACCACCCCGACATAGAGGAATTTATAACCGTTAAAAAGGATCCTCGGGAACTGAACAATTTCAACCTTTCCGTTGCCGTTACCGATGCCTTCATGGAGGCATACATCAAGGATGAGGGGTTCCCGCTTATCAACCCCCGGACAGGGAAAACAGCAAGAACAGTAAGAGCAAAGAAGCTTTTCGCGCTTATCGCTGAGTCCGCATGGACTTCAGGAGAACCCGGTGTTCTCTTCATCGACACCATCAACAGAGCAAATCCGACGCCGGATATCGGTGAGATCGAGGCGACAAATCCATGCGGTGAGCAGCCGCTTCTCCCCTATGAATCGTGCTGTCTCGGCTCGATCAATCTTGTCAAGATCATACAAGACGGCCGCATTGACTGGGAGATGCTGAAACGCCTGACACACAATGCAATACGGTTCCTTGACAATATTATCGATGTAAGCAGATACCCGCTCCCTGATATAGAAAATATTACAAAGGGCAACAGGAAGACAGGCCTCGGGGTCATGGGGTTTGCCCATATGCTGGTCCTCCTGGGCATCCCTTATGATTCCTCTGAGGCGGAACAAACCGGCGGGAAGGTTATGGGATTCATCGAACAGGAATCAAAGGCGGCGTCCCGTCTTCTTGCCGGTGAGCGCGGGGTCTTCCCGCATTACAAGGGAAGCATATGGGAAAAGAGAAACCTCCCTCAGAGGAATGCGACTACAACGACGATCGCGCCGACAGGCACCCTGAGCATCATCGCCGGCACATCAAGCGGCATAGAGCCTATATACGATGTGCGCTATTCGCGGATGCTCTTCGGGGGGTTAAAGGTAGAAGTTCTTGATCCTCTTTATGAACAGATGCAGCAGGGTCCCGATGCACAGACAAAAATAAAAAGGCTTTTCAGGACAGCTTATCAGGTCGCTCCTCACAGCCACCTGAAGATCCAGAAGGCATTTCAGGACCACGTTGATAACGCCGTCTCAAAGACGATCAATCTCCCTGAAGATGCAAGTCCTGATACGATACTCGATATCTACCTCGATGCTTACCGGATGGGACTGAAGGGAACAACGGTATTCAGGGACCAAAGCAGGGAGACACAGGTGCTCTCCTGCGGCGCCCACCAGTTCTGCTGACTATTATTTCCATCCTATCGGCTCGTACCTTTTGTCGCAAAGACACTTGTTGACAAAGTTCTTGTAGACCGGGTTTAGCTCAGATGCCTTCGATGCGCCCCTGACAAGCCCTCCTGCTGCTCCGGCAGCGGCGCCGATGCCGCAAAACGTCTCCCGAGACGCGCCTTCGAGCACCATTCCATTGAAACATTCAGCAAACTCCATTATAATGAAGCAAAGGAGGGCGCCATGAATATAAAACATGTTGGCGGCGACAATAAGGCAAGCCTTATGCTCTACGCGCTGAGCACCTGCATCTGGTGCAAGAGGACAAAGCTGTTCCTCCAGCAGCAGGGCATTGGCTACGATTATGTGGATGTGGACGGTCTCGAAGGCGATGAAAAAGAAAAGACCCTCGAAGAGATCAGGCGGTGGAACCCACGGTGCTCTTTCCCGTCGCTCGTTGTCAACGGTGAGAGGTGCATTGTCGGCTTTGATGAGGACAAGATCAGGGAAGCCATCGGGTTATGAATAGCACAGACGAAATAAGCCAGGATGATGTTGACAGCCTCTTTGAAAGGCTCATCATCGATGCGAAGGCATCGGGTTACTCGCTCAACCCCGACACGGAGTTCGCAAAAGATCTCGTACGGAGCCTTATCGTCAACCAGAGAAGGTACGGGTACCCGTCATGTCCATGCCGTCTCTCATCAGGCACAAAAAGTGACGACATCGACATCATCTGTCCCTGCGATTACAGGGACCCTGACCTCGACGAATTCGGCGCCTGCTACTGCGCCCTCTATGTTTCAAAGGCAATCTTAAAAAGCGAGAAACGCCTCACATCCATCCCGGAAAGAAGGCCTTCCCCGGAAGAGAGGGAAAAGGCAGGATCAGGGAGGGATATCCTCGCAAATCTTTCCTATCCTGTCTGGAGGTGCAAGGTCTGCGGCTACCTCTGCGCCAGGGAACATCCTCCTGAAACCTGTCCTGTCTGCAAGGCAACAAAGGAACGCTTCGAAAGGTTTATATAATGCACAGTGTCTATTGACCTGAATGCGGATGGGCCAATGATCGAAAATGGATTATTTTGGTATCCAGACCTTGTGTTCCGGAACCCACTTCCCGCCCACTGATTGACCTGGAACAGTGACCCATTCCCCCGGAGATCTCTTTGGGCTGTATCTGGCAACGAACTCCGGGTCTGGATAGGCATACGCCGCATTTGGCTGAGGGACATAATACACCCTTTGCGGCGGTGCGCTATAGACGGCGCTTCGAGCTATAACGTTTCCGACGACCGCACCGACAATCACGCCTCCCGCAATCGCCGCCCCGACGCCCCAGCCGTTCCAGCAGCCGCCACAGCCACGGTAGTACCGGTAATGCCAGGAATAGCCTGCTGAAGGAAGGATCAGCAAGAGGGACAACATGAGTGCAAATACCAGGAAAACCTTCGTCCTCATATAAATATATTATATCACATTTTCAGACCCGTTGCAGTCTTTGCAAGGTTTTTTATGTGTTATAATAAGATACAATGGACATTAAAGACTTTCTCGCGCAAAAGCGTGAGGTAGTTCTGAAGCGATGGCTTGAGCTGATACTCGATACGTATCCTGCTGATGCAGCAAATTTTTTAAGGCTCGAAAAAGACAGGTTCAAAAACCCTGTAGGTCACGTCCTTACCCAAGGGACGGGGATCCTCTACGATGCGCTTCTTGACGAGAAAGACCCCGACGATATCAAAAAGGCACTCGACGACATTATCAGGGTCCTGGCCGTTCAGGACCTCATGCCTTCGCAGGCGATCGCCTTTGTCTTTCAGCTCAAGCAGGCGATAAGAGAAGAGGCTGGACAAGCGATATGCGGACAAGACCTTTTTGATGCCCTTTCTCATTATGAGGTAAAGATCGATACGATAGCGCTTTGTGCATTCGATGTATACGCGCGGTGCAGAGAAGAGGTCCATAGCGTCAGGAGCAGTGAGATCAAAACGGAAAGGGATATGGCAATTCGGCTCCTTAATATGCTGAAACGCTCGGAAAAACAATAATTTCTCCGTTGACACTATCCGGTTGCTCTGCTACAGTGGAAATAATTAGACTCAATGAACAGTAAACGAATGTACCTATCATATTCGATCATTCTTATACTGATCATTATAGGCTTCAGCTATGTCGCCGCCGGCCTTTTGGGTTGCCGCGTCCTCCTCGGTATAATAGTGCCCTATGCCGCAGGCACTATATTTGTTGTCGGCTTTGTCTACCGCGTCATTCTCTGGGCGCGCTCACCCGTGCCGTTCCACATACCCGCGGTGTGCGGGCAGCAAATATCACTTCCGTGGATAAAGTCAGATAAAATTGAGAGCCCCCACACCTCATGGGGCGTCGTATCACGTATGGTCCTTGAAGTGCTCTTGTTCCGTTCGCTTTTCAGGAATGACAGGGTCGATATCAACAAACCGGAACGATTGATATACGGAGGCAATAGATGGCTCTGGCTCGGGGCCATGATATTCCACTGGTCGCTGCTCGTCATCCTTCTCCGGCACCTTCGGTTTTTCATTGAGCCGGCGCCGGGATGCATCGAAGTGCTCCAATCAATCGACGGCTTCTTCCAATGGCCGCTGCCGGCATTGTACGTCACCAATATCTTCATCTTTTTGGCTCTCCTGTACCTCTTTGGCAGGAGGTTGTTCAACCCGCAGGTGCGCCACCTCTCGCTCCTGTCGGATTATTTCGCGCTGCTCCTCATCGGAAGCATAGCTTCGACGGGTATCCTGATGCGGCACTTCTACAAGGTCGATCTGATGCAGATAAAACGGTTCTCCCTCGGGATCCTTTCCTTCGATCCCGTGACGCCTGAAGGGATAGGGACGATATTTTATGTCCACCTCTTTCTGGTGAGCGTCCTTTTTGCATATTTCCCTTTCAGCAAGCTCATGCACATGGGGGGCGTTCTTTTAAGCCCCACGAGGAACCTGATGAACAACAGCCGCATGAAGCGGCATATCAATCCCTGGGATTATCCGGTGAAGGTCCACACCTACGAAGAATATGAAGACGAGTTCAGGGCGGCAATGAAGGAGGTCGGATTACCGATCGAGAAGGAATAGCTATGAGCTCATGGCTCATGGCAGACAGCAAAAAGACAAACAATGGCTGAGGAAAAACTGAAGAAACCCGAAGAGATGTTCGATGTAAGTCTGACGCCTGAGGCAGGCGACTGGATGGAGCCCGCTGTCAGTTTCAGGAAGGGGACATACTGCTACGGCGCCCCGCTGAAGCATCAAAGATATCTTGACCTTCCCAACCAGAGGGAGTGGCAGCCAGGCGATGCGGACTGGAAACTTCCCCCTGACTGGAAGGAGACCATCCTTGAGGGCATGGAGCGGCTCATCAAGCGGCACCGCTCGTTCCGCCTTTTTCTCGACATCTGCGTCCGCTGCGGCGCCTGCGCGGACAAATGCCACTTCTTTATCGGCTCCGGCGATCCGAAGAACATGCCCGTATTGCGTGCAGAGCTTTTGCGTTCTGTATACAGGAGGTACTTCACGCCGGAAGGAAGGATCTTCGGCAGATACGCCGGCGCCCGCGACCTTACGGAAGATGTGCTGAAGGAATGGTTCTACTACTTCTTCCAGTGCACCGAATGCAGGCGATGCTCCGTCTATTGCCCTTACGGCATCGATACCTGCGAGATCACCATGATGGCAAGAGAGCTTCTGAACCTTGTGGGCTGCAACATACAGTGGGTCATCGAGCCCGCCTCGAACTGCTTCAGGACAGGCAACCACCTCGGCGTGCCGCCGCACGCCTTCCAGGAGACATTGGGGTTTGCTCTTGACGAGCTGAAAGACCTCACGGGGATCGCGATAGAGGCGCCCATCAACAGGAAGGGTGCGGAGGTCCTCTTTGTCGCGCCATCGGCAGATTACTTTGCAAGCCCCCATTGGTATACGTTCCTCGGCTATCTCATGCTCTTCCACGAGATCGGCCTTGATTACACCTGGAGCACCTATGCGTCCGAAGGGGGCAACTTCGGGCTCTTCCATTCCATGGAGCTTGCGAAGCGGCTCAACGCCAAGATATACGCCGAGGCGAAACGGTTGAAAGTAAAGTGGGTCCTCGGAGGGGAGTGCGGCCACATGTGGAGGACCCTCCACCAGTATATGGACACCTTCAACGGCCCTGCGGATTTTCTCGAAGAACCGGTATCGCCTTTAACAGGAACACGATTTGAGAACGCGCGTTCGACAAAGATGGTCCATATCACCGAATTCACCGCTGACCTCCTCTACCACAACAAGCTGAAGCTTGATAAATCCCGCAACGACCAGTGGAAGATCACCTTCCATGACTCATGCAACCCTGCGCGGGCGATGGGGCTCTTCGAGGAGCCCAGGTACGTCATCAGGCAGACCTGCAACCATTTCTACGAGATGCCAGAGAATACCATCAGGGAAAAGACCTTCTGCTGCGGGAGCGGCGCTGGTCTCGGCGCCGACGAAAATATGGAAATAAGGCTCAGGGGAGGGCTTCCGAGGGCCAATGCGGTCAAATACGTCAAGGAGAAGCATGGTGTCAATATGCTCGCCTGCATCTGTGCAATTGATAAAGCCGCCCTGCCGCCGCTCCTTGAATACTGGGTACCGGGCGTCGGCGTATGCGGCGTACACGAGCTTCTCGGGAATGCCCTTGTCATGAAGGGTGGGCAGGAACGGACGACAAACTTGAGGGGCGAGCCGCTGACGCCACCGGATGAGGCGACCGATGTTCGATAAAGGGAAGATAATAACAGGCATCGTCATCTTCTTCATCATCCTCTTTATCCCCCTATGGTACAACGCGGTAACTGGGAAGGCGGGGTACGTGCCTGAATTAAAGACCGGGACAGACGAAAAAGAGTGCGTCGAAAAGACGCCGTACATGAGGGAAAAGCACACAGAGCTTCTCACTAGATGGAAAGAGGCCGTGGTGAGAGACGGCGAGCGCACATACAGGGCGTCGAATGGAAAGACCTATGCGATGAGCCTCACCAAGACATGCATGGGCTGCCACGCCAATAAGGAGCAGTTCTGCGACAGGTGTCATAATTACACCAGCGTGAAGCCCTATTGCTGGGATTGCCACAACGTACCGAAGGTGGCGCGGAAGTGAGACGGCTCATGGCTGATAGCTGACAGCAAGGACATGGGAACATATATGATAAATCAATACGATGAAAACAAAAGGTGGAAATGGATAGAAGGAAATTTATAAAGATAGCGGGGTTCACGATAGGCGGGATTACGGTGGAACAGGGATTCCGCCTCATTTCAGGCTCATCATACGCACGATCAGAAAAACCCGGCATCCAACTGAAGCCGAAGAAATGGGCGATGGCGGTGAACGTCGAAGCCTGCGCCAAGGATGCCGGATGCAGGGATTGCATCGATGCCTGTCACCTGACACACAATGTTCCGGATCTGGGAAATCCCAAGGACGCGATACAGTGGATATGGAACGCACCTTATGGCGAGGTCTTTCCCGAACAGTCTCACAGCCTCACACCTGAGGCCGTGAAAAGGGCGCCTGTCCTCGTTCTCTGCAACCACTGCGAGGACCCTCCCTGCGTCAAGGTGTGCCCTACAAAGGCAACGTGGAAAAGGGAGGACGGCATCGTCATGATGGACTACCACCGGTGCATCGGCTGCAGGTACTGTATGGCGGCCTGTCCGTACGGGGCAAGGAGCTTCAACTGGAAAGACCCCCGTCCGTTCATAAAGACCATAAACGAGGATTTCCCTACCAGGACGAAAGGTGTGGTGGAGAAGTGCAGCTTCTGCGAAGAGAGGCTTGCAAAGGGTCTTAAACCGGCATGCGTTGAGGCATGCAGGGCAAAGTCGCTGACCTTCGGCGATCTCGATGATCCCGGCTCGGAGATAGCGAGAACGCTGAAGAGAACACGCCTGACGATCCGCCGCAGGCCGCAGCTCGGCACAGAGCCGAAGGTCTTTTACTTGTTGTGAAAGGATGCAGCTCATGGCGAAACGGATACTGGATGCTTGGTACTGGATGCTGGATGAGAAAGGCAGCTCATGGCTCATGGCAGAACGCCCGTAAGTCGTAAGGGGTTTAATC
>DLMV01000051.1 GCA_002478225.1 Deltaproteobacteria bacterium UBA7527
GAGTATGCGGGGATGGGAGTATGCGGGGATGCGAGAAAAAGAAACGGGGAAACGGGGAAACGGGGAAACGGGGAATAGAAGGGCAAGGATAAGCAGTATAGAGCTGTCTTTGTATGTATCATCGTACCTTCATTATTATCGGTCATGACGGATAATTCGTAAACAAGCAAAATCCTCCTCAGGCATATCTTATACCTCGATATGACGGAAGGTCATTTCTCCGCCTTCTCCTATCTCGATAATGCCCACTGTGCCTTTATGCGAATAGGATCCCCTGTAGCTGCCGGGATTGAACATCATCACCCCTGCCCTTTTCAGGTTCGCCGGGATATGGGAGTGTCCAAACACGATAACATCAATATCCTTGAACTCTCCAAGAACAACATCCTCAATGGTATAGGGCGACCCTCTGCCGTGGATTATCCCGATCTTCTTCCCCATGATAAGCTCAACGCGCTTCACAGGGAGGAGCGCCCCGAGGTCGTGGTCATCCATGTTGCCCCTGACCGCCTTAAGTTCCCAGTTGGAAAGATAATCGTACACGGAAACGGATGTCATATCGCCCCCATGGATTATCATATCCACATCGCTGAATTGCCTTTTCAGCATCTTTTTGAAATCTTCTGTGACGCTCGCGAGATGGGTATCGGAAAGTACGCCTATCTTCATTTCATTGATGTTTAATGTATAGGAAAAAAGCTGGTATGTCAATGAAAGCGGCGCCGTAAATTGCACTTGCCGAAAACGCCTGAACATATTATATTATATACAGATTCACATACACTATCAGCTCTTGGCATCTCTCCTTGATTATGAGCATGCGCAAGTGAAGCAGGAGGTTTTAATGACATATCTTTCTCTCTGGTGGAGGGCTTCCCGCCCTTTTAGTTTTACAATGAGCGTGCTCCCGCCCATCATAGGGGCGATCGCCGTCAAGATAGAAAATCCCGGGTTTGATCTCAACTTGATCAACCTTGTCCTGACCATGATCGGCTGCGTGCTTGCCCATGCCGGCGCCAACATGGTCGGCGATTATTTTGATTTTAAGAACAAAGTCGACCGCGTAGGGACATTCGGGTCAAGCGGCGTCCTCACCGGAGGGCTGGCAAAGCCAAAAACGATCCTGACCGGTGCGATCGTCGTCTATATCGTCGCCTCGCTCATCGGCATCTATCTTGCCTTTTCGATCCCCGGCGGCAAAGCCCTCCTCTGGCTCATCCTCATCGGCGCGGTGCTGGGGTTTTTCTACACGGTGAAACCCTTTGCCTTCAAGTATCGCGCGCTCGGCGATATTGCCGTGTTCATCTCCTTCGGGCCGGCCATGACCCTCGGCACATACTATGTTCAGATCCAGCATTTTTCATGGGGGCCCATCCTGTACGCCATCCCTTTTGCCTTTCTGGTGGATGCCGTTCTGCACAGCAATAATCTGCGGGATATCAGGAATGATTCTGCGGTGAACGTCAAGACCGTCGCGATCCTCATCGGCGAAAAAAATGCGAAGTTCATGTACTACGGCCTCGTCCTCAGCTCATACCTCTCGGTCATCATCCTTATCCTTGCGAAACAGCTCCCTGTTATCTCTCTTGCCACGCTTCTCTCGCTTCCGCTGGCGATAAAGCTGATCAAAATAGTTCGTACAAAAGAGAAGCAGCCTGAGCAGCAGTTCATGATGATCGATGCCGCCACTGCCCAGCTTCACTCGGCATTCGGAGGGCTGCTCCTTCTCTCTCTTCTCGCCCAGTACCTGATGCAGTAGTTTTATGTGGGTCGTAATATTCAGCGCCCTCCTCGCTTTTTTCCTCTGGCACACAACATTCGTCATCAGGCCTTTCAATTTCTGGCTCATGATGACCTTCAATACCATGCTTCTGAGCGCAATCTCATTTGCCTCCGGGAAGGTCCCCTGGCAAAAGGGAGAGTGGAGCATGCGCAACGCCGGGATAGGCATCGCAGCCGCCATGGCGCTCTATGGGGTCTTCTGGCTGGGCCACGAGATCCTCATCCTTGCGAACGCATATACGGGCATGCTGCCGCGGAGGGCCGAGAACCTGAACGCTATATACGCAAGCCGTACAGAGCTGCCTCAATACATCATCGCTGTCCTGCTTTTCTTTCCGATCGGCTTCGGAGAGGAGATATACTGGCGGGGATTTGTCCAGAGGTTTTTCCAGATAAAGTGGGGCAAGGGAGTCGCTTTCCTGCTGACGGTCATCCTCTACACGGGAGTGCACCTCCCTACAGGAAATCCTGTCCTTATACTTGCCGCATTTATCTGCGGGATCTACTGGAGCGGGCTTTACTGGTATGCGGGAAGCATCGTGCCTGTCCTCATATCCCACATGCTCTGGGACCCTTTTATCTTCGTCATCGCACCGATAAAATGATCCGCCTGAAATGTAAAAAATTGTATTGACAATTGCAGTTATTGGATTGTATTAATTCTAACTTAAGAAATAATTTAAAGATCCTGGAAAGATGGTAGCGAAAGGAAGCAACTTGAAGGAAGCGATATGAAGATGACGCCGCAGAGGATGGCGATCCTTGAATATCTCGACGGCAATAAGGCTCATCCGTCAGCTGCCGACGTCTACAAGGCGGTCGCGGACAAGTTCCCCACCATGTCCCTTGCCACGGTATACAACACTATGGAGACGCTGAAAGCAAAAGGCATGGTGATCGAGCTCGGGATTGACCCCGATAAAAAGCGTTTCGATCCCAACCCGGAACCACATCATCACCTCATATGCGTTCGCTGCAAAGAGGTCGTGGACGTCAATGGCAATTTTTCCTTAGATCTCTCTGAAAAGGAAAGATGCAACTTTGATATTATAGGAAATCACGTTGATTTCTATGGGATATGCCCACGATGCAAAAAGAAAGACAGGGGCAATACGCACAAAATAATACCAAATTGCATTCAAAAATAGAGCGAGGCGACGAGGAGGAGGCGACGGAGGCGTATATTTCAGTACGTCGGGTCAATGACGACGAAGGCAACGAAGCT
>DLMV01000026.1:0-8019 GCA_002478225.1 Deltaproteobacteria bacterium UBA7527
ATTTGGATTTAGATATTGTTTCGGGTTTGGTGCTTAGATATTAGTGCTTGCATTATTATGAGCCGGTTTTCCGTCTTGCACCGGATTCCCTTGACTTAAGGACTTTTTTTACGATAACATGAGAAAAATTTTTGAGGTGAGCCATGAGAAGGTCGTTGCCTGCGGTCATACTGTGCGTTGCAGCGGTGTTTTTTGTTGTCATAACCATCAGCACGGCAGGCGCGCAAAAAAAGGCGCCGGAACCGATGACCCTTCTGCTCGAAGGGGCAAAGCTTCCGCCGACCCCCTTTTCGCATGCCACGCACGTCGAGAAGGCAAAGTTAGATTGCGTTGTGTGCCACCACAAAGACAAAGACCCGAAAGAACCGGACAAGTGTACTCAATGCCATCTCCTGAAAGAGGTTAAAGACAATGCGATCCCGGCAAAGGACGCATTCCACAAGAATTGCCAGCCCTGTCACAAGGAAAGCGCGGGAAAAGGGGTCAAAGCGCCAACGAAATGTGCAGAGTGCCACAAGAAGTAGCCTGGAGGACAGCTGACAGACCGTAAAAAAAGCACAGCAGAAGCAGTCTACGACCTTGTCGCTTCGCTGCGATTTGCCATACTTATCCTCTCCCTTATTGCCCTTGCCGCTGTCTTTGGAACAGTTATAAAACAGGGGGCGACCGCAGAAGAATATCTTGCCGCCTATTCCGCGAACACATATAAGATAATCAGCCTTCTTGGGCTTGACGACACATACCGTGCGCCGTGGTTTATTGCGCTCATCACCCTCTTTGCAATAAGCATGACCCTCTGCACCCTCCGCAGGCTGCTCTCTTTCGTTAAGGAGAAGAAGACGATCAGATTGCCCGACGAAGATAGATTGTCAAGGATGGACTTCCACTCCTATGTGCCGGGAAAAGGTCTTGGCGAGACGGTCGGCATCCTGACGAAACATTACAGGCTGGCTGTCAATGGCGAACAGGGCGCTGTCCTTGAGAGGGGGAAGCTGTCAAGATATGGGGTTTTTATTATCCATACAAGCATTATCGTCATACTCGCAGGGAGCTTTACAGGGCTGCTCTTTGGATACAGGGGGTTTGTGACCCTTAAGGTAGGCGAGACGAAGGACCGTTTAACGCTGCGCGGAAAGACCGCTGCCGAGATACCCCTTGGTTTTGCCTTGACGTGCAAAGATTTCAGGGTAAATTTTTACCCCACAGGAGAACCAAAGGATTACGTAAGCACCGTTGAAATAATAGAGAACGGAAAGGTTGTGCTCGGGAAAGAGATAAGGGTGAACGACCCCCTTTCCTATAAGGGGATCCGGTTTTACCAGTCGAACTATGGCAGCGCCCCGGTCTTCTTCTTCAACGTAGGAGGAGAAAAGATAATCCTGACGGAACGGGAAGTCTTCAGGAAAAATGATCTTTTAATGATGGTTGCGCGTTTCGAGGGCAAGGTCCATGACTTTGGCCCCGGCGTTCTCGTTGCGTATCTTGACAATGGCGAACCAAAGGCCGCCTGGTTCCTGAAGAGCGTGGATCGCCTTAGAGAGCAAAAACTGCAGGGGGTGAAGGTAAGCCTCGTCGATATTCAGGAGCAACCCTACACCGGCCTTGAGGTGTCAAGGGACCCAGGGGTGTTCATAGTGTGGGCAGGATTTGCGCTTATGCTGCTCGGGCTGTATGTTAACTTTTTTTTGCAGCACAGAAGGATCTATCTGTTGCGGGTATCCGAAGGATTGCTGGTGGCGGGGATGGCATCAAGGAACAGAGAGGACTTCAAAAAAGAGTTTGAAAAACTGACAGAGGAGATCAATGGCCGTACATCATAAGATCCTCGGGGTGGCGACATTATTATACCTCCTTGTCTTTTTTATCCATGTCCTCTACTTTTCTTTAAAGAAAGAGAGGGTTCTTGCCGTCGCGTGGATGATCATATACGCAACCATCTGCGTCCACACCCTTGGCATTGTTCTCCGCTGGATCGAGTCGTACAGGATGGGCGTCGGGCACGTGCCCCTTGCAAACTTTTACGAGTCCCTCATCTTCTTTGCGTGGTCCGTAACGTTCATTCTTGTCGTGATGCGGAAGAAGATCTCCTATCCCGTGATCACCATGTGCGCATCGCTGGCCTCCCTTTTTTTGATGGGATACGCCTCCATCTCGCCCTCTGTGGAAAAGAACATTCAGCCGCTGATCCCGGCGCTGCAGAGCAACTGGCTTCATGTCCATGTTGTCACCTGCTTTATCGCGTATGCGGCATTTGTCATATCTTTTATATGCGGCTCCCTGTATTTTGTTGAATGGAAGGGCGTTATCCCCCCGAAGGCGGTCCTCGAAGACATAAACTACCGAAGCGTGATCGTCGGTTTTTATATGCTCAGCGCAGGCATACTTACAGGCGCTGTATGGGCGCACTACGCCTGGGGTTCGTACTGGAGCTGGGACCCAAAAGAAACATGGTCATTGATAACATGGATAATATATGCTTTATTTTTACATGCAAGGATGGTAAGGGGCTGGCGTGAAAAGAGGATCGCATTGATCTCGATCATAGGTTTTATAAGTGTCGTCTTCACTTATTTTGGAGTAAATTTTATTCTTTCGGGGCTGCACAGCTACGCCACATGAAAAAGAAGAGACCAAAAAGCCTGGTATTGTTTGGGAACGGCATAAACTGCGAATATGAAACCGCCTATGCCAACAGGCTCGCCGGATTCGACGCCGACCTCCTTCACATAGACCGCTTGATGGAAAGTCCGAAAGATATTCGACGCTATTCCTTTATCAATTTCCCCGGCGGCTTTCTTGACGGAGACGACCTTGGTTCTGCCAAAGCGCAGGCGGTGAAATGGCGATATCAGAGGCTAAGCGGCTCAACGGAGAGGTTCGTCGATGAACTGATAAGGTTCGCCGCCGACGGCGGGATACTGCTCGGCATATGCAACGGATTCCAGCTCCTTGTAAAGACCGGACTGCTCCCGGCAACGGGCGGCGCATATGGAAGACAGACCGTAACGCTGACGTCAAACGACTCAGGAAGGTTTGAGGATAGATGGGTATACCTCAAGATCAATCAACTTTCCCGTTGCATATTTACCCGTGATATGGATAAAATTTATCTTCCTGTAAGACACGGCGAAGGGAAATGCATTGCAGACAGCCCCGGGACCATCGGGCAGATAAAAGAAGGCGGCCATATAGTTCTGCAGTATGCCGACGAGAAGGGAAGGGTTACCGATGAATATCCTTATAGCCCCAACGGTTCGACAGAAGCGATCGCCGGCCTGTGCGATGCATCGGGGCACATCTTCGGGCTCATGCCGCACCCGGAGGGGTTTATCCATTATACCCAGCATCCAAGGTGGATGCGGGAGCCCATTAAAGAGACAGGGGGGGATGGGTTGAGAATATTCAAGAATGCATATAGATTTGTTTCAGAAAATCAATAGGAGGTATTCCCATGAATAAAATGGACATCATCAACAAGCTTGCCGGCGACATCAACGTGAACCAGAAGATAGCAAAAATAGCAGTTGATACGATTATCGATAGCGTGAAAAAGGCTATCATAAATAATGAACGAGTAGAGATAAGGGGCTTTGGAAGCTTTACCCTGAGAGAGTATAAGGCATACAAAGGAAGAAACCCGAAAAGCGGCGAGATGGTCAACGTTGAACCTAAAAAACTCCCTTATTTCAAGGTGGGCAAGGAACTGAAAGAGATGATATGGAAAGACTCTATATAGCAGCAGGGTGTCGGAACTAAAAATCCCCCCAGCGGGTGCTCAGAAGATTTTTCAACTTTTTCACCGTCTGCGTTATCTCACTCGAAGGACCCTTTTTCTTGATGTAGGAATAGGCAGGATCCCCCTTCATCTCTGTTATCACTGCCTTCACAGAGCTCGCAAGACCCGAAAGGTCATAACCGCCCTCAAGCGCAAAAAGCGCCATGCCCTTTGAGTGCTTCTTTGCGATCTCAAGGAGCACTTTCGTCATCATGGCGTATCCCCCCTCGGTCACACCCATGCCGCCAAGGGGGTCATTATAATAGGCATCAAAACCCGCAGAAACAAGGACCATTTCCGGTTTATAGATGTCCGAGACAGGCACAAGGACTTCCCGGAAGGCATAGAGATAATCCTCATCGGACATGCCGTATGACATGGGCACGTTGATGGTGTACCCTTCGCCGTCGCCTTCTCCTATCTCCTCATACCATCCGGTTCCGGGGTAATAAGGATATTGATGCGCTGAAAAGTAGAGGACCGTTGCATCCCTGTAAAAACTATGCTGCGTCCCGTTGCCGTGATGAAGGTCAAAGTCGACGATGAGGATCTTCTTTGCATTATACTGTTTTTCCAGGTATCGTGCGCCGATGGCAATATTATTAAAGATACAAAAACCCATAGCCCGGTCACGCTCTGCGTGGTGACCCGGCGGCCTCACAAGGGCAAAGGCGCTCTGTATCTCGGACGCCTCCAGCTTGTCTATGAGGCTTAAGACGCCTCCTGCCGCAAAACAGGATGCCTCAAATGTCTTGGGAGAGGTGACCGTATCAGGGTCGAGTCGCTTCGAAGGTTTGCCGCTCGTCGCCGCAATGTAATCGATGTAGGCGGCATTATGGTTGAGGGCGATCTCTTCGCGGGTTGCCCTCCGTGGCGGCACCATGACGATGCCTTCATCGCTCATGGTTTCCAGCATCGAGTAAATGGAACGCAACCTGTTAGGATTCTCGGGATGGTAGTCATCAGTGATGTGTTCCAAAAAGAGATCATCCTTTACAATGCCAACGCTCATACGTCCCTCCTGTATGACAGGATAGTAGGTTTTTCGTGAAAAAGCAAGGCATTATAAAGGCAGTGAATAGTGAACGGTGAATAGTGCATAGCAAGAAGCAAAAAAAAAAAAAAAAACAAAGAGACAACTTACGGGTGTTCCGCCATGAACCGTGAGCCGCCTTTCTCCCCTTCCGCCGAACGCCAGACACCGAACGGGTTATCCCCCCATGACATGCCCGGATTTAAAGCCCGGAAAGCCACTTCTCAAGCCTGTTACACCCCTCTTTAAGCCTTTCGATGCCTGTCGCGTAGGAGAAGCGGACGTGTGTGCCGGCCCTGAAGGAGCCAAAATCGTATCCCGGGGTAAGGGCTACCCCGGCCTCATCAAGCGCCCTTTGGGTAAATACCATGCTGTCAATCCCCCAACGCTCGATCCCTGCGTATATATAAAAGGCCCCCTCGGGATTGATGGGTATATGGAACCCAAGGTCTTTTAGCCTCGGGATCAGAAAATCCCTTCTCTCCTCATACGTTCTTCTCATGCGGCCGAGCTGTTCCGAATCGTCAAAGGCGCACACAGCAGCATATTGTGATATTGAAGGCGGGGATATGAAGAGGTTTTGAGCGAATTTTTGTATTGGCCTTACGAGTTCGCGGGGCACCACCATCCATCCAAGCCTCCACCCGGTCATGGCGTATGTCTTTGAGAAACCATTTACCACGATAATGTTGTCAGAGATGGCAAGGGCGCTTTTGGGCCTGCGCCCGTATGTAAGGCCGAGATAGATCTCATCGACGACAAGGAGATTGCCCTCCACGGCAAGGCTCTCATAAAGCCCCGACAAGGTCCCTTCCCCATAAACGGTGCCTGTCGGGTTCGATGGGTTGGCGAGGACGAGAAGGTCGGGGCAGCAACCCAGCGAACCGAGGTGGCCCCGCGTTACCTCGAATCCCGTTTCCTCCGATACCGGTATGGAGAGGATCTCGCAGTCAAGGAGCGACGCAATGTTCTTATAACAGGGGTAGCCCGGATCGGATATGCCAAGAGACCTTCCCCGTTCAAGGAGGGCGCAGAAGAGAAGCAGAAGGGCCCCGGAGGTCCCGTTTGTGATGACGATCCTCTCAGGGGGGACGACCATCCCGTCCGTTTCCCAATAGTGTTGGGAGATCCTTTTTCGTAGTTCCGGGAGGCCAAGGCTGTGCGTATAAAAGGTGCGGTCCTCGCTGATCGACCGGATCCCCTCTTCCTTGACCGGGGAAGGGGAGGGGAAATCCGGCTCACCGACCTCCATATGAACGATATTCTTGCCCTTTGCTTCCATTTCTTTGGCTTTTTCAAGAAGTTCCATGACGTAGAAAGGCGCAATCACATCTGTTCTTTTCGCAATCTTCATAAGCCTCCCTTTATATGACTGCAATGTATCAAAAACACCCTGCCCTGTCAATCGCGGAATCAGCCGACACCATGAAAAACATTGACTTTGCAGGGAGATACGTTCATAATGGAAGGGTTGGATCGAAAACCATTGTGCAGGGAGGGACACCGTATGACAAAGGCACAGCTCATGAAATTTGTTCACGATAAAAAAGTGAAGTTCGTCAAACTATGGTTTACCGATATACTGGGTTTTGCAAAAAGCTTTACCATTACCATCGATGAGCTTGAGGGCGCCCTTGATGAAGGCATGGGGTTCGACGGCTCTTCGATCCAGGGGTTTGCCAGAATAGACGAAAGCGACATGATCGCAATGCCCGATATCTCCACCTTTGCCATTCTTCCCTACAGACCAAAGGACAGCGCTGTTGTGGCGAGGATGTTCTGTGACATATACGAACCCAACGGCACCCCTTATAAGGGCGACCCGCGATACGTGCTGAAGAGGAACCTGAAGATCGCGGAGGATATGGGTTTCGATACCTTTTATGTTGGACCTGAGCTGGAGTATTTCTACTTTAAATCCGACAAAGAGCCCGAAACCCTTGACCTTGGGGGATACTTCGACATCACAACGCTGGACGAGGCGACAGACCTGAGGCGGGACACGATACTCACGCTCGAAGAGATGGGGATAAAGGTTGAATACAGCCACCATGAGGTTGCCCCGTCCCAGCACGAGATCGACCTGCGCTACTCCGATGCACTGGGAATGGCTGACAACACGATCACGTACCGGATCGTGGTAAAGGAAGTTGCAAGAAAATACGGCGTTTATGCGACGTTCATGCCCAAACCTATCTTCGGGGAGAATGGAAGCGGAATGCACGTTCACCAATCGCTCTTCAAAGGGAAGAAAAACGCCTTTTTTGACCCCAAAGACAGGTATTTCCTCTCAGATGTTGCCAGATGGTACATAGCGGGACTCCTCAGGCATGCGAAAGAGATCACGCTTATAACGAGTCAGTGGGTAAATTCCTACAAAAGGCTTGTGCCCGGCTATGAAGCGCCGGTATACATCTCATGGGCCCAGCGCAACCGTTCGACCCTTGTGCGGGTTCCGCTCTACAAGCCCGGAAAGGAAAAGGCCACCAGGGCGGAATACAGGAGCCCCGATCCTGCATGCAACCCCTATCTTGCCTTTTCCTGTATGTTGCGGGCCGGCCTCGAGGGGATCAGGAACAAGTATCCTTTGCCGAGCCCGATCGAGGAGGATGTATATGAAATGTCACAGGAAAGAAGAAAGGAATTGAAGATCGAATCCCTGCCGGGAAGTCTGTATGAAGCCATAGAGGCAGCCGAAAACAGCAAGCTCATACGGGATACCCTTGGAGACCACGTATTTGAAAAGCTCATAGAGAACAAAAAGATCGAGTGGGACAGGTTCAGGACGCACGTCTCCAGGTACGAGGTAGAGACATACCTGCCGATACTGTAAAACAGGAAGGGCGAGGAAGCAACTATGATAGTGAGAAACTTTAACGACCCCGAAGTGCTGCAGACCACCTACATTGCGCATCGAGGCGCAATGGCGAGAATGGTCATGACAAGCGAATTTCTTCAAGGCATAGAGTTCCTCGCTTACGCCATTCTCCCGCCAGGAAACACCATCGAGGAGCACATAGACCCCCTGGAGGAGATATACCTGATCTTCAAGGGGGGAGGGATCATGCAGGTGGGAAAAGAAAAGAGGGAGGTAAAGGAGGGTGATGCCATCTGGATCCCTACCGGCGAGCCGCACAGCCTCCAAAACACGAAAGACGAGGAGACCTTCGTGCTTGTAATTGCTGCATACCCGTAAGGGCAGGCAGAGGCT
>DLMV01000026.1:8110-8441 GCA_002478225.1 Deltaproteobacteria bacterium UBA7527
CCCGTAAGGGCAGGCAGAGGCTCACCTCCCGCATTTTTTAGGTTTTTTTGGCATTCCGCGTCAAATGTTCCACGTGAAACATTTCCGGGACACTGAAGCGGGGGGTGAAACAGGTGTCTTGAAATGAGCTGATGCTTCACTCTCCATATTCATCAAGGTACCGCTCGATATATTCGGCGACTTTTTCATTGGGCCGGTACACGCCGAAGTGCCCTTCGCAGAGGATATCGGCCTTGAGGGAAAGAAGCTTCTCCATAGATTTCTGCCAGTCGGAGATGTTTGCGCCAAACTCGGAAAAGAAAGGGCCGTGGATATCCTGGCCGAAGAGGAC
>DLMV01000026.1:8580-9232 GCA_002478225.1 Deltaproteobacteria bacterium UBA7527
TCCTGGCCGAAGAGGACCCTCCCTTCGCCGGTATCCGTATAAACGGAGATCGATCCGGGGGTGTGGCCGGGCGTATGGAGACAGACAACATCGTTGACAGGGAACTTAAGGCGGTGCTCACCGGCAGCAATCTTAACATCAACTTCAAGCGGGTCAAAGGTGACGCCGTACCAGTAAGCCGCTGTCATCCTGTTGTCGCCCCTTTCAACGACAGCGGCGTCAAGCTCGTGCATGATTATGCGCGAGCCGTAAAGTTTCTTGAAAGCATATGCCCCGCCGACATGGTCTATATGACAGTGCGTGAGAATGACCGTTGTGATCTTAGAGGGGTCGAGCCCAAGACGCACGATGTTGGCGGTGATCGCCTTGACGCTGGCGCCCGCGCCGGCATCAACGAGGATCAGCTCGCCGGCATCAACGAGATACACCGAGCAGTCCTTAGAATCGGTAATGTCGGAACCGCCGACAATATATATGCCTTTAACGATCTCTTCAGGGCTCATATGCTATCCCCGCATGCGAGTTAACCCATACGCGATATGCACGGACAAGAACAGTCTAAGGCCATGAGGTTTTTTTATCAAGCCCTTTTCTTTCCTGCCGCCGGTGCTTCAGGCGCGGCAGGGGCATGGTAACGTCAAGTATTTTGTGT
>DLMV01000007.1:0-5370 GCA_002478225.1 Deltaproteobacteria bacterium UBA7527
GCCGCGCAACTGGTGCAGTTGCGCCAGCCCCAGGCGTTCGGCGTTTTCGATGATCATCAGCGAGGCATTGGGCACGTCGACGCCCACCTCGATCACCGTGGTGGCGACCAGCAGATCGATGCGGCCGTCCTTGAAGGCGGCCATCACCTGTTCCTTTTCCTCGTTTTTCAGGCGGCCGTGCACCAGGCCGACGCGCAGGTCCGGCAGGGCCTCGGCCAGCAGCGCGGCGGTGTCCTGCGCCGCCTGCGCGGCGAGGGTCTCCGATTCCTCGATCAGCGTGCATACCCAATAGGCCTGGCGGCCGGCACGGCAGGCGGTGTGCACGCGCTGCACCACCTCGTCGCGGCGGCTGTCGGGGATCACCACCGTCTCCACCGGCGTACGGCCCGGCGGCAGCTCGTCGATGACGGAGCAGTCGAGGTCGGCGTAGGCGGTCATCGCCAGGGTGCGCGGGATCGGTGTGGCAGTCAGGGTGAGCAGGTCGACTTCGGCACGCAGCTTCTTCAGGCGCTCCTTGTGGGCGACCCCGAAACGCTGCTCTTCGTCGACCACCACCAGGCCGAGATTCTTGAAGCGCACATCCGACTGCAGCAGCCGATGGGTGCCGATGACGATGTCGACGGCGCCCCGCTTTATCCTTTCCACGATCCCTTTCTGCTCTTCCCTTGTCCTGAACCTGCTCAGCATATCTATATTGACAGGGTAGTCGCTGAGGCGTTCGGTGAATGTCTTGAGGTGCTGCTGCGCAAGGATGGTTGTGGGCACGAGGACGGCAACCTGCTTATTGTCCAATGCCGCCTTGAAGGAGGCCCTGAGTGCGACCTCTGTTTTTCCAAAACCTACATCGCCGCACACGAGCCTGTCCATGGGCTTTGCACTGTGCAGGTCTTTCATCACATCTTCTATGGCCTGCATCTGACCCTCTGTCTCCTCGTATTCGAACCGGGACTCCATCTCCCTCAGCAGCTCATCTTCCGGCGGGTAGCTGTGGCCCTCTGCAAGCTCTCTCTCTGCGTAGAGCGCGATGAGCTCTCCCGCGATATCCTCAACCTGCTTTCTCACCCGCTTTTTTGTATTTCTCCACAGCTGGGAGCCGAGTTTGTCGATCTTGGGCTTATGTTTTTCGCTGCCTATGAATTTCTGAACAAGATGGAGATCGCTGACCGGTACGTAGAGCTTATCGCCGTCCTGGTATTCCACAAGGAGAAAATCTTTGGTATGCCCGTCCACCTTTAATGCCGTGATCCCTTTATATACTCCTATTCCGTGCTCTATGTGCACGACCCATTCCCCGATCTTCAGGTCTTTAAAAGAATTGAGAAACTCATCAAGGCCGCCCCACTGTTTCTTGATGACCCTTTTTTTAGGGCCCATGACGTCTTCTTCGGTGAGAACTATAGTATCATCCGTCCGGAAACCTCTCCTCAACGGGCCCGTGACGATACCCCACTCCCGCTCTTTTCCGGAAAGGGACATCCCGGTGAGGATCGGCAGCGATATATCATAGTTCTTAAAGATCTCCTGGAGCCTCTCTGCCTGGTGCCGCGCATTGACGAACAGATAGATATATCTGAAATTGTTCCATTCGTTCCTGAACCTTTCCGTGAGTATCTTAAAGATCTCGGTCTTCCTGTTCTGAAAGATGATCTTCAGGTCTTCATTGGAAACAGCCTTTACGGTGATGCCTTTCTCGTCCCCTTCGACCCCCGAGGTGTCGATATGCAACATGGAACCGCACCGCTTCCTGAGCCCTTCCAGGAAGACGGGATCGCTGCCGTCGTTAAACTCCCGCATTACTATGTGAAGACCTTTGTGGACGAGCGCCATGTTGTTCTCAAAATAGTCATAGAGCATGGCGTTCCCGTTGTCGCTCTGTTTTACGGGTGTTAATGAACACTCCTCGATCTCCCTGAGCGACCTTTGCGTGCCGGGGTCAAAGAAGCGGACGGAATATACCTGGTCGCCGAGGAACTCCACCCGGAGCGGCTGCGGTGATGATGGGGGGTATATGTCGATGATGCTCCCTCTCTTTGCGTACTCCCCGCTTTCCCGGACAAGTGCAGAGAGCTCGTAACCGCTGTTAGCGAGGTAGTCTATGAGATCTTCCTGGAAGATGGTGTCGCCGAACCTGATCTTCTTCACGCTTCCGGTGATCGCCTGATGGCCGGGGAGGGGATGCCGGAGAGCGCTGTACGGGAATAGCCCGATGAACTGACCGTTCGAGGAGAGATGGTAGAGAAAACCCGTTCTTTTTATCTCGTCCTCCCTTTCAAAGACCCTGTCAGAGTAAATGGGGAAAAGATGGACCTCTTTCTTCGTAAAGAACTCTATCTCTTCTCTGAGAAGGAATGCCTCATCTTCAGTCTCGTAGAAGACAAGAGTTTTCCTGTCGATAGCGGAAAGGAGGAAGGCGAGGTATGACCCTATCTTTCCTGTAATGTAAATAAAGCCGTTTTGGTCAGGGTTGAACATCAATACGGAAGATTGGGACGCGATATGCGAATGTCCATTGGACGGAAAATGGTCTTAAGGATCGGGAAGTATGGTAATATTCCTTTCGTATTCTGCCATGACGGTCCTGGGAAAGCCTCTGTATGCCTTGATGGGCCTGTTCTTCCCGGCCCCGTTCTGTTTTGCTTTTGTAGGCCCAACGTTGTAGGCGTGAAGCGCCGAATAGATATTCTCAAAATCATCCATCAGTTTGGCAAAGAAATAGACGCCTATCTTGATGTTGTTGTGAGGCTCGTCGAGGGTCTTGTTTCCCGCCCACTGTATCCCTGCGTAGTGGGCGATATGCTTTGCGAGAGACGGTTTTATCTGGAGCAGTCCTCTCGCCCCGCGCTCCGAGACGGCGTCCTGCTTGAAGTTGCTCTCCACTTTCATCATGGCAAGGATGAGCCGGTAATCGACCTCATGCTGGGCCGACTCTTCGTAGACAAGCGATGCGATCGTCCTCATCTGGTCCCTGTCCAGCTTTATGTTCTCTGTTTTTAAATACTGGATTATCTTATGGATGAAGATCTCTTTCCTGAGGGTGCCCGAGCTGCTGATGAGAGAATAGGCAGAGGTGAAACAGAGGATCACCATAATGGAGATGAACAGAAGCGTTATTCTTTGTCTGAACGGCATTACATATGTATTACACTATTTCGTATTGTAAGTCAACCTGTTCGGGAGATGCTGACCTTGAAGTCCTCTCCTTCCTCGACAGTGTATTTCAGGTCCTGCCTCGTGCTGAGGAGCCTTTTTATATTCTCAAGAGAGGTTTTGGTGTCGATGAGGACCTCGAGGGCATCAAATGACGCATTCTCAATGGCATTCTTTGTTTCCAGAACCGGTTGAGGGCATGACAGGCCTCTCAGATCAAGGTGTTTCTTTTCCATGTTGTTCCTCCTTATGCCAATCTTTTTCTCATGAAAAAACCTGTAGCGATACAGAACAGGAGGCCGATGATAACGGCGTGCGCGCTGAATGGTCCTATTCCGGCCGGAGAGGCGGCTATCGCAAAGTTATGTGCAAATCCGGCGCCGGTGATCATTCCGATGACGAAGACCCCTGCATCGATGTCGCCTTCGCCGGCGAGAAAGAGCTGTCTTCCCGGACAGCCGCCCGCAAGCGCGTAAGCAAGTCCGGCAAGGACCATACCGAGAAAGTTCCACAGGTGGTTCGTATGCGATACCGGTTGCCCAGTGAATCCTGGATTGAACTGACCGAGGAGCAGGTTTGACAGGAACGCAAATATAAGAAGACCGATGACCCCTGACGCAAGGTGAAAGTCCTTCAGCAGAATGATGTCGCGGACCGCGCCCATGGTGCAGAACCGTGTTCTCTGCGCAAAGATGCCGATGATGAATGCGCCGGCAAAAGAAAGTATAATAGGAGCATGCTGCGAGCCGGGACCCTTGGCGCTGAAGAAAGGCACGCCTGTGGGAAGGGCGGGCTTAACAAGGAGAAGCAGAAAGAGGCCGAGCATCATGAGGGGCATCAGAAGCCCGGTAAACTTATATGCTGAATAGTTCCTGCCGAGGGTGTAGCCTTTTTTGAGAAATTGTATGCCGATGTATATGCCGACAATGAGCCCCAGGATCGCGACAATGGCATTCCAGTCCCCTCCGGCGAGCCTCAGGAATGCCCTCCATGGACAGCCGAGGAACACAAGCGCCCCGAGCATGGCAAAGAAGCCGAGAAAGAACCGGACAAGGGGGAGGGAGCCGCCCCTTGGCTTGAACTCTTTGAAAACAAGGCTTGCGAAAAAGGAGCCGAGGACGAATGCCGGTATCTCAGGCCGCAGATACTGCACGATGGGAATGCGGTGAAAGCCGAGCGCGCCGGCTATGTCGCGCTCAAAGCACGCGACGCAGATGCCCATGTTGGCAGGGTTTCCGAATTTCTGAAAGATGGTCGCAAGGATGCCGATAAAGACGCCGCAGGAAATGATCTTCCAGTGCTTCTGGAAAAAGTTCATATACTGACCTCCTCGATGGTTGATAGATATTCGATGTTAATTAATAAATTTAATAATATTATTTGTCAAATTGATAATTGGAATGAAATGACCGCGACTTATCGAATAACACTATAACCTTTAATGATGAAGAAGATCCCGAACAATATCAGGAATATGCTGCAGAAAAAGAGGATGGTCCTCAAGACCTTCATGCTCATATGTTTGCCGCCGAACTGCATCCCGTAGGAGACGAAGCTGTACCAGGCGAGATCAGAAAGTATATGGCCTGCAAAAAAGGCGATGATGCCATGGAGGCCAAGCCCCTTTGCGAACATTACATAACCCATGCCGATCGTTATCCACCAGATGAACCAGTAGGGGTTTGAAAGACTGACGAGGATGCCTGCTGCGACGGGGTGCATGCCGCTGCCTTCAGATCTTTCCGCGCCGTCGAGGCTGTAGCGCTTAAGGTCTTTGATGGTCATCGATCCCATGTAGATCAGGATAATGCCGCCGAAGAAGGCGATAAAAGAAAAGATGATCCTGTTGTTCAGCAGGCTGCCGAGGCCGAAGACGATGGCGCAGAGGAGGACGAACTCAAGGATACCGTGGCCGAGCACCAACAGGGGGCCTACGATGCCGCCCTTTCGCGTTGATTCGCTGATCGTGACGGTGAGCAGAGGCCCCGGCGCCATGGCGCCCGTGAGGCCAAGCACGAAGCCGACAGAAAAAAGACCGAGAAGATTCATAAGAAACAGTGGATAGTCTATAACATAAAGGCGATCGATAGTGAATAGAGAAGGTAAAAAGCGAAGAAGAACCTCGTAAGCCGTTAGGCGTAAGGCGTCAGGGGAGAAAAAAGCGGAGCATCCGTAAGGCGTCAGGCGAGAGATACCGTTAGGCGTAAATCGTAAGTCGTAAGG
>DLMV01000007.1:5532-28503 GCA_002478225.1 Deltaproteobacteria bacterium UBA7527
GTAAATCGTAAGTCGTAAGGGGTAGAACCCTGTGAAGAGCGAGGGGAGACTGCAGCAAAGAGCCGGGGGTTCTTATTATGTTGTCATTGCGAGCGAAGCGCGGCAATCTCATTCAATAGTTCATACCCTATGAGATCGCCACGTCGCTTCACTCCTCGCGATGACGATAGGATTAAGAACCTCGTTCATGGGTTTATTGCCTGACGCCTTACGACTTACGTGTTTATCGCCGGTATCCGGCATCCCATCCTCTCATCTTCCCATCCTCTCATCTTCCCATCCTCTCATCTTCCCATCCTCTCATCTTCTGCTCTTCCGTCCGCCTCACGTTGGGATAAATAAATCTATTCACAACAATGCGCATTTTTGTTAATATGGATGCATGGGATTCATCGTTGATCTGAACTGCGATATGGGAGAATCCTTCGGCGATTATACGCTCGGCAATGACGGTGAGGTAATAAGATACATAACATCGTCAAACATCGCCTGCGGCTTCCACGCCTCAGACCCGAACATCATGGAGAAAACGGTAAGGCTGTGCCAGGAACATCATGTGATGGCCGGCGCTCATCCAGGCTATCCCGACCTGATGGGTTTCGGAAGGAGGTCCATGGATGTAAGCGAAGGCGATCTGGTGAATTACGTTATATACCAGACCGGCGCCCTCAGAGGTTTTCTCGCTCTTCGCGGCATGCCCCTCCAGCATATAAAGATGCACGGGGCGCTCTATAACTCATTGGTCAACAACGATGCAGCATATCTCAGGATCGTTGAATCTGCGGCAAAGGCCTTTGGCGACGTTATATTCCTGACCCTGGGGACGGTAAAGACCGCGGAGCTTAAGAAGGCGTGCAGGGAGAAAGGGATCAGGATCGCCCTCGAGGGATTTCCTGACAGGATGTATACCGATGAGGGTGAACTTCTTCCCAGGAAATACAAAGAAGCTGTCCTGAAAGACCCTGAACTTATCGCCAGGCGGGCGATCAGGATGGTGAAAGAAAAGGGGGTTGAAAGCATAAGCGGACGCTGGATAGCGATGGAGCTCGATACCATGTGCATTCACGGAGACAATATGGAGAGCATAGAGGCGGCGCAGAAGATCCGTGAGTATTCGCTCACCGAAGGCATAACCATCAAACCACTATGCGAGTTTGTATAAATAATGAAATGGACGAGGTATGGGGAAGACGGCATACGGATCGTTTTTGGCAATGCCATCAATGCCGACGTGCATGAAAAGGTAAGGCAATATTATTTTTTCCTGAAGTCCCTTGATCTGCGCGAGATCATCGACATCATCCCCTCTTTTACAACCTGCATCATTTACTTCAACAGCCGGCTGACAAGCTTTGACGCACTTGCCTCGTTCTTGAGAGAGAAGGAGAAGGAACTGCCGGCAGTACAGATCCCCGCGCCGGAGATGCACGCCATCCCCGTGATGTACGGCGGTCAGTACGGGCCGGATATGGAGTTCGTCTGTTCTTATGCCGGCCTTGCGGCAGACGAGGTTGTCGAGATCCATGCCGGCACCATCTATACGGTGTTCGCGATCGGCTTTATGCCGGGCTTTCCTTATCTGGGGACGCTGGACAGGCGGCTCTTTGTTCCGCGGCTTGAAACCCCCCGGCTGAAGGTCAACGAAGGATCTGTCGGGATCGCGCAGTTCCAGACAGGCATATACTCTTTTGAATCTCCTGGAGGATGGCGGATAATCGGCAAGACGGACAGGAGGCTTTTCAATTACAAGGAAGAGCCGTACAGCCTCATGAAGATCGGCGACCAGGTGAGGTTTATCCCGGTATGATAGAGATCATCAACCCGGCATGGATGTCGATAGTGGTCGACGGCGGGCGATACGGCCATGCTGATATCGGCATACCGCCGTCATCTGCCCTTGACATGTATGCCTATGCCGCGCTGTGCCGTCTTCTGGGATACAGCATCGGGATGCCGGCCATTGAGGTCATGGGCCACGATTTCTCATTGAAGGCCAATATAGATATATCATGTGCGGTCACCGGGGCGCGCATTGCGGCATTTGTCGACAGCGCGCCTGTGGCTCCCTGGACGGTGTTCAGGATAAAGGCCGGCAGCACCTTCAGGGCAAAAGAGGTCACCGAGGGGCTCCGCTACTATCTTGGTTTTTCCGGCATCATAGATGCGGAAAGGGTGGCAGGGAGCTACACGACGAACATCGAGTGCCGTTTCGGCGGTTACTCCGGAAGGCCGTTCCTGAAGGGCGACAGAATAATACTGAGGGATGTTCGCGATGCACGCGAAAGGGCCGTTGACGGATCGCTTATACCGTCGATGAAGGCGCCGCATATCCTGAAGATTATCGACGGCGAGGAAAGAGACCGCTTTTCCCCGGAAACAATGCGGTGTTTGTTTGAAAAAGACGAGGATACATGGTATAAAGTTTCGACAAAGACCAACAGGACAGGGATACGCCTGGAAGGCAGGCCTCTCGAATTCAGAAAGGAGGTGGAGCAAAGCATCATCTCCGAAGGGATCCTGCCGGGTGTTGTTCAGGTTCCCGGCGACGGGCAGCCGATCATTGTGCTCTGCGAGAGAACAATAGGCGGTTATGCGAGGATCGGCCACGTAGCAAGGGTTGACCGCGACCTACTCGCTCACCTCAAGCCTCTGGATAAGGTAAGGTTCCAAAGGGTCGCGGCGGGGGAAGCCGAAAGGCTGTGGAAAGAAAAGATAGCGCGGTATTATGATATGTTACCGGAATAAAGGTAATCTTAATTTGTATACATACAATGTGAAAGAAAATAAATCAGGAGGGTTAGCGATGAAGATGAGGAATTCAGTTGTTTTTTCATTGGTATTGTTCCTTTCACTGCTCGTTGCTTCACCGACGGTTTTTTCTGCAGAGAATGAGATCAAGATAGGCGTGCTCTATCCGCTTTCCGGGGCGCTCGCAACGATCGGGAGGGACCTCCAGAGGGCAGCGGAGATGACGGCCGATATCGTCAACAACAAGACCCCGGGCGTTGATATCCCCATGGCGCAATGGGGAGGGATACCGAACCTTGGCGGCGCGAAGATCAAGCTGATCTTCAAAGACCACAGAGGAGAGCCTGACCGCGGCGCCGACCTTGCGAAGAGCCTTATACTCGACGACAAGGTCGTGGGGCTTATGGGCGCATACAATAGCGCGGTGACGAAGACGGTAAGCGCCGTGGCAGAGAGATACGGGATCCCCATGATCAACGACTCCTCCACGTCTCCGGATCTGACGGAGAGAGGCTTTAAGTGGTTCTGGAGGACAACCCCTCATGACAACTATTTCAACAGGGACCTCTTCGAACTGCTGAAAGGTCTGACAGAAGGCAAAGTGAAGGGCGTCAAGGCGATCCCGAAAAAAGACCTCCAGAATCTCGCCTATGTCTGTGAGAATACCGAGTGGGGCTCCGGTGTCGCAAAGTCGATCGAGGCCTACGCAAAGGAATACGGCTTTACGATCACCAAGGGGCTGCTCTACAACGCAAACGCGCCTGACCTGACATCAGAGGCGAACGCCCTTGTTGCAGCAAAACCGGACGCCATGCTTTTTGCCGCATACCTTTCCGACTCGCTTCTTATGATAAGGACATTAAAGGGAATGAAGGCACAGACGAAGTTCTTCTGGGGACAGAACGCCGGTTTCGAGATGGCTGATTTTGCGAAGACCCTCGGCGCCGATATTAACGGCGTACTGACCAGGACGGTATTTATTGACAAGATCACAAAGGTGAAAAAGGTGGCGGGGCAGGTCAACGCCATTTACAAGAAGAAATACGGTGACGACCTAACGGGCGCAACTGCGCGGTCGGTCGTCGGCGTCCAGACATGGGCGTATGTGCTGAACAGGGCAGGCAGCACAGATCCAAAGGCGGTCCAGAAGGCCTGCAATGAGATCAACATTCCTGCGAGCGACCTTGTCATGCCGTGGGCAGGAGTGAAGTTCGACGCCAAAGGACAGAACATCCTCGGCAGGGGCCTTATAGGCCAGTACCAGAAGACGGCGGATGGAAAGGTGAGCCTCGAGATCGTGTATCCTTTTGATCTTGCAACGGCCAATTTCATCTATCCTTTCCCGGGATGGAAATAGACAGAGAATGCGAAGATACGAAGATGCGAGGATGGGAGGATGAGATTGTCCATGCCGGACGTCCCATCCTCTTAACTTCTCATTTTATTCAAGGTTGGATCTATGCTTATAGCTGATGCACTTCTCCAGGGTATCCTTATGGGGCTCCTTTTTGCCCTTGTTGCGCTGGGGCTTACGGTGATCTTCGGGGTCATGGACATCGTGAACTTTGCCCACGGAGAATTCCTGATGATCGGCATGTACTCCGTTTACTGGACAAACTTTTTCTTTCATGTCGACCCTCTCATCGCCCTCCCGGTTTCGGCTGTCATAGGCGTGCTCCTTGGGCTTGCATCATATTACTGGTTCATCAAGTACCTGCTCAGGGGACCTGCCATTGCCCAGCTCTTCGGCACCTTTGGGCTGATGCTTTTTTTGCAGTACTCCGCAATGTTCCTCTTCAGCGCCGACTATCGCATGATCGATAAAGGGCTCCTCGTCGGGAAGAGCCTCTCTGTCGGGCCTTTCATCTTCGACTGGACGAAGCTCGCTGCCGGCATCTTGAGCCTTATCGCATTCGCGGTCGTCTACTATTTCCTGAACAGAACGAGGATAGGAAAGGCCCTTCAGGCAACAGCGCTCAACAAGGAGGCCGCTTCGTACATGGGCATCAGGACAGACCGGATGAATGCCCTCGCGTGGGCGATCGGAGGAGGCACTGTAGGGATCGCAGGAGGGCTTCTGGTAAACTTCTATTATGCCTACCCGATGGTGGGGATACTCTTCGTCATGATCGCCTTCGCATGCGTTGCGCTTGGCGGTTTCGGAAGCATCAACGGCGTCTTTTTTGCAGGGTTGCTCGTCGGCATCCTCGAAATGGTTTTCCCTGTCTTCGGGCATCTTATCGGTTCTGATTTTCTCGGGCCCCATTTCAAGTTTACCGTTGTATACCTTGCGTATTTCATTATCGTGGTCGTCAGGCCTCAGGGATTGTTCGGATGGAAAAACTGAAGGACGCCCTTAACTTCAGCGACTTTTCAAAGGCCGAACGGATCGGTCTTATCATATTTTCGGTCTTCCTCCTTGTTTTCCCTGTCCTCGGCACCGGCTCTTTTGCTAAGACGGTCATGATCCAGTTCCTTCTCTTCTCGCTTTTCGGGATGGGGTGGAACACCATAGGGGGGTACGGAGGGCAGGTTGAGCTCGGCAAGGCTCAGTACGTGGGTATCGGCGCCTATACCGTGGCGCTCATGATGGTCTGGTGGAAGGCGCCGTTCTGGATCTCCATGCCCATCGGCATTCTCATCGCCGTCGGGTATTCATTCATCATCGGGTATCCTCTCTTCCGGCTCAAGGGCCACTACTTCGCCATAGCTACCATCTGCACGTCGCTTGTGCTCAAGGATATCTTCGATAACTGGAATCTCGTCGGCGCTGCAAAAGGCATCGAGCTTCCCATCCATGATCACCCGGATTTTTTATATATGCAGTTCAAATCAGACACCTATTACTATTATTTCATCATGGCGCTTTTTTATATCGGCCTGTTCTACATGAACTGGTTCAGAAAATCGAAGCTCGGGTACCAGCTGCGCATGATCAAGGACGACGAGGATGCTGCGGAAAGCCTGGGGATCGACATACGGTGGTGCAAGATCAAGGCCTATTCGATCGCATCTGCCTTTGTTGCTGTCGGCGGCGGTTTTATGGCTGTGTATAACCTCTACATAGATCCTGCCTCCACCATGGAGCTGTCCCTCTCGATCAAGATAGCGCTTATGGCAATGCTGGGCGGCGCCGCGTCGCTCTGGGGGCCGATCATCGGCGCCGCGTTCCTTGTTCCCCTCGACCGTTTCCTCGGAAGCTGGCTCGGCGGGCATAAAGGGCTCTCCGGAATAGATTTTATGATCTATTCAGCGCTTATTATGGTCGTTTCGGCATATCAGCCCCGCGGCATATGGGGGATCATCGAGCAGTTCAGGAAAAGGGGGCATTAGGAGTGTCCTTTCTGACAGTTGAAAATATCACGAAGGATTTCGGCGGACTCGTTGCGAACAATAATATCTCCTTCAGCATTGAGGAGGGAGAGATCATCGGTCTTATCGGTCCCAACGGCGCAGGCAAGACGACACTCTTCAACTGTATTGTGGGTTACCACAGGCCGGATTCGGGGAAGGTCACATTTAAAGGGAAGGACATAACCGGCTTCAAGCCCTTCGAGACCAGCCGTGAAGGCATTGGCAGGACGTTCCAGATCATGAAGGTAACAACAGGGATGACGGTCCTTGAAAATGTTATGGTAGGCGCTTTTTGCAGGACCAATGACAGGAATACGGCTCGTATGGAAGCGCTGGAGGTCCTTAACGGCCTTGCCCTCCATGCCGTGAAGGATTATTACATAAACGAGCTGCCTATCGCCATCCAGAGGAAGGTAGGGCTTGCCAGGGCTCTTGCCACAAAGCCTGTGCTCCTTATGCTCGACGAAGTTGCTTCGGGACTTAACCCGAAGGAGATAGAAGAGGTGGTGGAGCTCTTGAGAAGGCTGAACAGTGCGCAAAAGATCACCCTCTTCCTCATCGAGCACATCATGGAGATGGTGATGAAGGTGTCGCAGCGGGTGATCGTCCTCGATTACGGAGAGAAGATCGCCGAAGGCCTGCCCGCTGATATTGTAAAGGACGAGAACGTGATCAAGGCATATCTGGGGGAGAAATATGCTAAAGGTCTCTGAGATCGAGGTCAGGTACAGCGGAATTCCGATAATCCATAATGTGTCCCTCGTGGTGAACGATGGTGAACTTGTTACCGTCGTAGGCGCGAACGGCGCCGGGAAATCGACGCTGCTGAAGACCATCGCAGGCGCCCTCCGCACATCGAAAGGGACGATCCACTTCGGGAACGAAGAGATCCAGGGTCTGTCAACGCCGGAGATCGTCCGGAAAGGCATCACATACGTTCCTGAGGCGCGCCTTATATTCGGGCCCCTGACCGTCGAGGAGAACCTGGAGATCGGCGCGTATATTGTGAATGATGCTGCGCAGAAGAAAAGCAACCTCGATTTTGTCTATCACCTCTTCCCGCGTCTCGCGGACAGAAAGAAGCAACTGGGCGGGACTCTGTCAGGCGGCGAACAGCAGATGCTCGCGATCGGGAGAGGGCTTATGTCCAATCCGAAGCTCCTTATGCTCGATGAGCCTTCGCTCGGCCTTATGCCCAAGCTCGTCGACGAGATGCTTGGCGCAGTGGCCAAATTAAGAGGCACAGGCAAGACCATACTCCTTGTGGAGCAGAATGTCAGGGAATCGCTTGAGCTGGCGGACCGCGGGTATGTGCTGCAGACGGGCCGCACGATACTGGAAGGAACAGGCGCGGAGCTTCTCAACACGGAATCGATCAGGAAGGCCTTCCTGGGACTGTGAGGAAAGGCGGCTCATGGCAGAACACCCGTAAATCGTGAGGCATGAGTCGTAAGGGGTTTAATCGCCTAACTCCTGACGATTCACGGTTTTCGTGCTGACCGCTGTCTGCCGGTTTAGCTAAAGAAGAGAACATGAAAATAACGATAAAACAATACGATGATCCGAAAAAGATCCGGGCTGTGATCCGGAAGGGTCAATGGAAAAAGCCGACCGCAGGGCTTGCCCCCGGCTACGCGCAGGCGAACCTTGTCATCCTTCCGCAAAGATATGCCTTTGACTTCCTCCTTTTCTGCCAGAGGAACCCGAAGCCATGCCCGCTTCTTGAGGTGCTGGAACCCGGTCAGTTTGCAACAAGCTTTTTATCCTCAGCGGCTGATGTCCGGACCGATCTTCCCCTCTACAACATTTACAGAAAAGGAACACTGCAGAAGGTTGTTCCCGGGATAAAGGAACTCTGGCAGGATGATTTTGTCACGTTCCTTATCGGCTGCAGCTATTCCTTCGAAGAGGCGCTTATCAGGGCGGGGATCCCTGTCCGCCACATCGAGGAAGGGAGGAACGTGCCCATGTACATAACCAGCATCCCCTGCAATGCTGCCGGCATCTTCAAAGGCACGCTCGTTGTATCTATGCGCCCAATGCCTGCGGATAGGATCGCACCGGCTGTCCGGATCACCTCGCGGTATTCCGCAGTGCACGGCGGGCCATTGCACATCGGGGATCCGTCGAAGATCGGGATAAGAGATATCAAGCGGCCGGATTTTGGAGAGGCCGTGACCATAAGGAAAGACGAGGTACCGCTGTTCTGGGCCTGCGGCGTGACGCCCCAGATTGCAGTCATGAACGCAAGACCGGATATCTGCATAGCGCACGCCCCCGGTCATATGTTCATCACCGACATCCTCAACGAAGAACTGGCAGATCAATAGTTGAGACAAAGGAAGCCTGCACACGAACCCGCGCTTCGCATCTGCTCCTTGACACCTGTCTTTTTTACGATATACTTGAACGATAAATATGAACAGGGGGGTTTATTATGGTGGATGAAAGCAACGTTGAACAAGAGATCGCAGAGATAATGGAGAAATATCCGCACGCCTTCAGGAAGATGAGAGGCGCTACCAGCCACCACATTGCAGGCAAGCGGGGGTTGATACTCGGGATCGCTAATGATAGGAGCATAGCATATGGTTGCGCAAAGGTATTCCATCTCCTCGGCGCTGAAATGGCCATTACATACCGCAACGAAAAGGCGGAGCGGTTTGTCAGACCGCTTGCAGAGGACATGGGCTGCCCGATCATTATGCCATGCGACGTTGATGTCCCGGGTAGCATGGAGGCTGTCTTTGAAAGAATTGCCCGGGAATGGGGCAGGCTTGATTTTGTTCTCCATAGCATCGCCTATGCACCGAAAGAGGACCTCCATGCACGCGTCGTGGATTGTTCGAAAGAGGGTTTTCTGATCGCGATGCACACTTCGTGTTATTCCTTTATCCGCGCGGCGCATCTTGCTGAACCGCTGATGCAGAATGGCGGCTCTCTCCTTACCGTTACCTATTATGGTTCGGAAAAGGTTGTATCGAACTACAACATCATGGGACCGGCAAAAGCAGCGCTGGAAAGCTGCGTTCGATACATGGCTGCGGAACTGGGTCCGAAAAGGATAAGGGTTAATTCCATCTCTCCGGGGCCGATCATGACACGTGCAGCATCGGGCATCGAGCATTTTGATGAATTGATGGAACGTGCCGTTGCCGGTGCGCCGGAACACCACCTGGTAACCATAGAGGACGTCGGCAGCCTTGCAGCCTTTTTGGTGGGCGACCGGTCGAAGAGCATCACCGGCGATGTCCACTACATTGATGGAGGGTTTCATGTCATGGGCTAAGAGCCGGCGAGCATGATTCGCGCATCGGTTATAATGCACCGGGTGGCATTGCAAATAACCGGGTTCAGGTCTATCGATCCCACCTTGCCTTCGAACTCCATGACAAGCGAAGAAAATGCGAGGAGCATCTTTGTAAGAGATTCAATGCTGATCGGTTCTGCGCCCCTGTATCCTTCAAGAAAAGGATGCGCCTTCAGGGACGCCAACATAGACTCAACGTCCTGTCCGCGAAGCGGCGCCATCCTGATCGCAACATCCTTATAGATCTCCACTGCTGTTCCGCCTATTCCGAGCATAATGACAGGTCCGAATTGCAGGTCCATCTTCATTCCTGCAATGAGCTCTGTCCCGCGCACTGTTTCCTCCACAATGATCCCCTGGAACCCCCTGATCGCCCTCATTTGTTCAAAGGCTTCGCCAAGCTGCTTATCGCCGGAGATGCCGAGTACAACGCCGGAGACATCAGATTTATGGATCACTTCAGGAGAGACCACCTTTACAACCACAGGATATCCGATCTCGGCGGCAAACCGTGTTGCCTCCTGAACGCTTTCTGTCCAGAGGAACCTTGTCACATCAAGCCCCGAGAGACGCAAGATATGCTTTGCCTGGGGCTCCATCAGCCAGCCCCTTGGGGATGCTTCGGCCAGCAATCCGAGGATCTCTTCTTTCAGCATGACCTGTATCTCCTCATGGCCTCAGCCATATGCACCGCGTCTTCCACTGAATGGGCAACGGGCATGTTGTTCAGTGTAAAGCCCTCGATGAGCATATTGTATTTATCCATGTGCGGCACATAGGCAATGATAGGCATGCCCTCCTGCTGATAAACAAGGCTCAGCCTGGCTCCGAGGTCCATGGTGATCCCGGGGATATAGGGGAGAAGCAGCATGATGATGCAATCTATGTCCTTATTCCTGCTTAACGCAAGGGCCGCTGCGACAAAATCATCGTCCGTCGAACTTCCCGTAAGGTCAACGGGGTTGCTGAATGATGCTATTTTCTTGATCGCAGGGGATACGCTGTTGAAGAGCTTTGTTTGCTCTGCCTCCCTGAATGTTGGGACCTTAAGGCCGTGGGAGAGGCAGGTATCAGTGGCAAGGGCGCCATGGCCTCCGCTGCCGGTAATGATCCCGATGTTTCCCTTGATCGTTCTTTTGTAACAACTGAGGGATTCGGCAAACGTGACGATCTCATATTCGTCCGTTGCCTCAACTACGCCGTATTGCGACATAACGGAAGAAAAGACCTCGTAATCGCCCGCGATCGATGCCGTGTGGCTCTTTACGGCGGTGCTGCCCGCAGGGGTTTTTCCGGATTTAAGGACGATAACGGGCTTCCCGCATTCCGGCACAGCAAGCGCGAAGGCCCGCCCCTCGTTTTCACCAAACCCCTCTAAGTAAAAGGTGATCACATCGGTTCCAGGATCTTCCCTGAAATAGCGGAGCATATCAATTTCATTGATAAGGGCCTTATTGCCTATGCTGACGGCCAGCGATATCCCTACCCCCTCAAGGGCGCACTTTGCCATGTGGTCCACAAGGATGCCGCCGCTCTGGCTGACCATGGCGACCCTTCCGTGGCCGGGTATCACCATCCGCTCGCCAGGTATGAAGAAGGTATCCATATGAGAAGGAGAGAAGATCCCGAGGCAATTGGGGCCGATGAACGGGAAATCAGCTTCCCTTGCCATTGATACGATCCTGTTCTGGAGATCCACAAAGCCGGCTTCCGAGAACCCGCCTGAAATGACCACCGCGCCTCCCACGCCGGACTCGACGCATTCGGCCATGACCGCGGGGACAATGTCGGCTTTTGTGGCGATGATCGCCAGGTCGATCTTTGAAGGGATATCAGAGATCTTTGGATAAACGGCCTCTCCCCGGATAAAGCCGCCTTTCCCGTTGACCGGATAGACCTCAACAGGGTAGCGGAGACGGTTCTTATTGTAGATGACGTTTGCCGGATGGGATTCGTTGCTGAGAGAAACGCCGATGACCGCCATCGTACCCGGTTTGAATAACCGCTTAAGATCCATCTCCCCCTCTCAGTGAATAAGACCGCTTGAACGTACGGAGGACATTGTAATCCTTTAGCGTGGAAAATACAATAGGCTATGATTCAAAATCGTATATCGTATATAGTACTTCGTATATTGAAATGTAAGGCGAAATTCGAAGCGCGAATATCGAAATCCCAAACAAATTCAAATGTCCAAAATTCCAAACGTTAAGAAACATGGCACCCGTTTTGGTCATTTGATATTTGAATTTAGATATTGTTTAGTGCTTCGTGCTTACCTTCTCCCAAACATAGGCTGTTTTGTCAACCGCAAGTTTGAATATGTTTGCGCAATTCAGCGATTTCCTGTTATAATCGGCATCAAAGAATCTCAGGAGAGGTGGAGGTCACATGAAGGTGCATTTCTGGGGAACGCGTGGTTCATTGCCGGCTTCTGCTACGGCTGATGCGATCAGGACAAAGATATTCAAGGCAATAAAGGCATCGCAAGGGCTGTCTTCTTATGATGACGCTGCGATCCAACGGTTCATTGACAACGATCTCCCTTTCTCCGTAAGAGGGGGCTATGGCACGAATACGTCCTGCACAGAGATCATCGACGGTGAGGATTATGTTATCTGTGACGCCGGAACAGGACTGAGGGACTTCGGAAATTATGTTATGCGGCAGGGCGCTCAAAAACGTCATACGTTCCATATCTTTCTTTCTCACCCGCACTGGGACCACATACAGGGCTTCCCTTTCTTTGTCCCTGCCTACATACCCGGCAACACAGTGAACGTATATGGGTGCCATGACTACCTTGAAGAGTCATTTGTGTTACAGCAGAACCCTAACAATTTCCCGGTGCCCCTTAAGGCGATGAGCAGCGATATACGCTTTACCGTTCTTGACCCGGGCAGGACATACTCGATAGGAGGGTTCACCGTGAAGACCTTTCAGCAGAGCCACCCCGGTCATTCTTACGGCTACAGGTTTGAGAAGGCCGGCAAGAGCATCGTCTATTCGACGGATTCCGAGCACAAGCAGGATATTGATAACCCAGGCTATCCGTTCATTGACTTTTTCCGGGACGCAGACCTTTTGATCTTTGACGCGCAGTATGCCTTTTCCGAGGCTGTGGTGGCGAAGGAGGACTGGGGGCATTCGAACAACATGAGCGCCGTCGAATTGAGCGTCAGGGCAGGGGTAAAGCGCATCTGCATGTATCATAACGAACCGACTGTGGACGATGCGACGCTGGAGGAGTTCCTGGAGAATACGAGGCGGTACCTTGCCCTCTATGCGGAGTCTTATCCGCTCATAATAGATCTTGCCTACGACGGGATGGAGATCGAGGTCTAATCCACGATGATCATTGCCGTTGCCGTCCTTGCGGGAGGAACGTCCTTCTCCCAGGGGCGGACATATATGAGGTTTATCGCGGTCCTCCCTTTGCCCGTTGCCCTGAATGTCCAGACCTCGTTGCCTCCTGCCCCGACGCGGTGCGCATCAGATGCTGCCTTGTACTCTGAGCCGACAAGCCTCACTACGTTCTCGTCGGGTCTTTCAGCAAGCTGCCACAGGTAGCCGGTCGAGGGGTTCGATTCGAGCGTCAGGACAAACTCATCGCCGACCTTCATTGTAAAAGGCGTCTCCGAGCCGCTGAAGATCTTTTTCTGTTTCGGCGATGAGTCCTGGGTGTAAGTATGCGGGATGAACAATACCAGAAGACAAGTTGCCGAGAACACTATAAAGGCCACTTTTTTCATTTCAGCCTCCATCAGGTTGAGCTGTAAAACGAGATTTTATTATATTATTTATTGTATGGATAGAAAAGGCAAGATGAATCAGAGATAAACCTGGATCTTCCATGGCATTTCACAATTTGGGACGGTTCTTTCTTCTTGAATGGTCTGTAAAATAAGTGTAATATAAATATTCTTTAGCGCTTGCTGCTTCTATGGTGTATGCCGACAGTTGGCATGCTGACTCAAACAAAGTTGCCACATATCGTGGGCCACTGGATGAAGACGTACTGTAACCGATATTGCATAAGCAATATTTCTTGCACAGTAATTGCTAATGCTGATAGTCATGGTGCAAGCGCTGTTCAACATTCAGGAAGCATACGGGTAGGTCAATTCCGTGAAAGGAGGTATCAGTACCATCAAAGAAAAAGGATCACCAAACAATCAGCCATAAAAAAAGGAGGTTTTCAATGAACAGGAAAGGGTTTGTTTTAGCGGTAATGGTCGTGGCGATGGTCTTCTCGCTGCTGCAGGCAGAGAACGTTTTCGCGCAGGCGAAATAGATCAGTTTTAGCGTTAAGAGCGAGGTAAACTATGCTGATATGAAGAACGTACGTTTCGGCAACATGGTCAGCCCTGATGGGGCATGTTCTTTTTGGTCACGCGATCCGGCAGGAGGGCCAACCTGGGTTTGGTACAACATGGGACAAGGCACCCAGAAGTTCGCCCTGGAAATGAATTACGACTTGAACCAGGGAGGAAACTGGGTTGCTGCAACGGCTCACGGGATGATCATCGTGAATCCGGCGGGCATGCCGCTTAACAGCAGCAGCACGGTTGAAGTAACGTTGAAGAAGTGCAGCCTTGGTCCGGGCAACGACGTGCTGGCGGTATATTCTGTGTACGGTACCGGAGTTGCCAAAAGCAATTGTATTAGCGTTCCACCCTGCTCAAACTTTAAATAAACACAAACGAGCTGAAGCATTCCAGAATTGGAAAGGTAAAAGGGGATTCGGGTAATCAATAAACCCGAATCCCCTTTATTTTGACGTATCGCTTAGAGCATATCTGCCTTCCTTGGTGAGTTCGAAGAGTCCCTTTGCCTTTTTGTATTTGCCTTTAGCGAGCTCTTCAGAGATGAGCGTGAGATGCTTTAAAAGTTTATTTGCTTTACCCTGTTCCATAAGGCCTCCGGAAAAATGAACAACATCCTCCATCTATTCTCTCAACGCAGCTGCAGGATCAAGGTGGGAGGCTGAACGTGCAGGGTAATAACCGAAAAAGACCCCTACCGCCGTTGCAACGCAGAAACCAAGGACAATTGCGGACTGTGATATGAGAAACTCCCATTTGGAGAAATGGGAAAAAAAGTACGAAATGATGATGCCCAGGATTATGCCGATGATGCCGCCGACAAAGCAGAGCGTCACTGACTCGATGATGAACTGGGTCTCGATATCGCTTCTCTGAGCGCCAAGCGCCCTGCGTATGCCTATCTCTTTGCGCCGCTCTGTCACTGAAATAAGCATGACGTTCATAACGCCGATGCCTCCGACTATAAGGGCGATGCTCCCTATTGCGCCAAGCAAAAGGGTAAAAAGCTGGATCTGTTTTTGCATCTGTGCTATCAATTCTTCCGCAGTGCGCACCCTTACGCTGAGCCCGCTTGCCTTCTTGCCGAAATAGTTTTCTATGGCGGTCTTTGCAGTCTTGCTGTCCTGTGCGCTTACCCGTGCCATAAAGGTAGTTATGTCATTCGTAGTAAAGGAGCGCATGGCGGTGGTGATATGGGTAAGAACAGCCCTGTTAATGCCTGACGGTCTCATTCCGCCTCCTTCCGGGAGTTTTTTCAGGATGCCGACCACGGTATAGATGCGCTCGCCGAACAAGAATTGCCTGTCGAGAATGTCCTTGACCCCGGCCTTCTGCAGTATGTCCGCAGTCTCTGCGCCGATGACGCAGAAAGACCTGTTCCTGTCGAGGTCGGACAGCAGGCGTCCTTCCCGGACATATAGCTTATTAAGGTCGAAGAAAGATTCGCTGACGCCCATAATTTCTATATAAAAATCTTTGTCTGCATACGAATACTGGGTGCTCGAGACGATATAGGGCGATACCTTTTTGATCAATGGACTATAATCAGGCAGGCCGTAGATGTGTTCGATATTGAACCCTTCGTCGGCACCCTGGCGCTCGTAATCCTTTGTGACCGAGACGATATCGATGCCCATGTCCCTGAACTGTTTCAGTGCTTCGTTCTGTACGATCGTGCCGATCGATACCATGCCGATGACAGACCCGATGCCTATGACGATGCCGATAAGGGCGAGGATCGTGCGCTGTTTTGCTGTTACAAGGCTCTTCAGCGCCTCCTTGACATTTGCCTTGATGATCATAATTTTTTCATCCGGAGATGATACCGTCCCGTAATTCGACCTTGCGCCTGCACTGCGCCGCTATCTTGGGGTCATGGGTGATGACCACGATCGTGATCCCTTCTTCTTCGTTCAATCTCTTAAAGAGGTTCATGATCTCCTGCCCTGTGTGGGTGTCGAGGGCTCCCGTCGGCTCGTCTGCGAGGATGAGCGCAGGATTCCCCACAAGCGCGCGGGCAATTGCGATCCTCTGCTGCTGCCCGCCTGAAAGTTCCGTGGGTTTATGGCGGGAGCGTTCCTGCATCTCGACCTTTTTGATATACTCCATTGACCTTTCCATGATCTCTTTTTCACTGATCCCCCGGTAGATAAGAGGCAGGCCGATGTTGTCGATGGCCGTTAATCGCGGCAGCAGATGGTACTGTTGAAAAACAAAACCGATCATCTTGTTCCGCAGGCTTGAAAGCGTCCTGTCGTCATCATAGGTTATCTTTGTCTCCTCGATTGAATATGTTCCTTCCGTAGGCTGCTCAAGAAGTCCCATTATGTTCATAAGCGTTGACTTTCCGCTCCCGGAAGGACCGATGATGGAGAGGAGTTCGCCCTTTTCAACAGCGAGCGAGATGCCTTTCAGTACGTCTACTGTTGTCGGTCCGACCCGGTAGGATTTGTGTATGTCGGTTAAGCGCAGCATGTCCGGTCAGGGGAGAAGTATTTCGTCTCCTTTCGTCAATCCCTTTACTATCTCAACAGAATCAAAGGTGGTGATGCCCGTTTCAACCTTGATCTTCTTGATCTCATGTGTCTTCTTATCCTTCATGGTCACGTAACTGTCCTTGCCTTCCGTGCTGACCGCCTGGATCGGGACCATGAGGGTATTCGGTTGGTCGATGGTTATGATCTGCACCTTGCAGGACATGCCGAGGAGCAGTTTCTCCCGCGCCTCAGGCGGAGATTTTTCGACTGATACCATTATTTCATAAACAGGCGTCTTTTTTGAGCCTTCGCCTTTTGACGCCTGCGACGATACGTGGGACACTGTTCCGTTCAATGTTATGCCCGAGAATGCATCACCGGTAATCACAGCTCCCTGGCCCTTCTTGAGTTTTAACACTTCCATTTCGTCCACCTCGGCCGTCACAGAGAATCCTCCTGTATCGCCGATGGATATAAGCAGATCGCCTTCGGTGAAGGACGCACCGACCTCTACGAGCTTTCCCTTTTTATCCTTATCAGGTCCCGCGTCAGGCAGGATCACCGTACCTGATACCGGCGCGACGACATTTGCCTTTTGCAGCTGCAGCTCCAGCACCTGCAGCTTGGTCCTCGCATTATCCAGCTCGATCTTTGTCACACGGTAGTTGTCCCCTTTGCCTTTGTTGACGGCTGTTTGCAATTCCTGGAGGGAGGCATCGTAGTCCATCTTGGCTGTTTCGTACTGCTGTTTGTCGCTCTCAAGATCGGTTGCAGAGATGTATCCCTTTTTAAACAAGATCTCGCTCTGTTCATATTTACTCTTTGTAGTATCGAGGGTCATCTTCGATTTGGTAACGGAGCGCCTTGCCTTTGTCACCTCATCGGCGTTGTCCCACTTATCCATCTCTCTCATCTTTTCAAGGGCCTTGATGTAAGCGACATCAGCTTCCCTGTGCTTCGTCTCCGTTTCTAATGCATCCATCTTTAAAAGCAGCTGACCTTTCTGGACAGACTGGCCGTACTGGAAAAATTTTTCTTTCACCTTGCCGGTGAAAGGGCTTGTAATGTTGACCACGTTGATCGGCTTCAGGGATCCTTTGAGCGCTATCGAATCGGTCAATCTCTGTTCGCTCACAACGAATGGTTTCATCTGGGAAGGATCTTTCATCTCTGCGCGGGTTTCTTTTGCAGATTTGCTGCCGGGCGGTATGATCCTCTTCCAGCTGATGAGGCCCAGGATCACGAAGAGCACAATAACAAGCGCTGTGGCGGCAACGCGGATCATGTGAACCTTTTTCAGGGCTGCCTGAAGGCTTGTGTTCGCCCCTTCCAGGTTGAGGTACGCGTCCTGCAGTTCTTTGTGCTGTGACTTTAGCTCTTCGGTGAGCCTGGTCTCCTGCTCCCGCAGGCGTTCGACCTCGGTCACATCCTGGAATACAACAATGACGGCATTTTCTTCGTCATTGCCGTCTCCCGGTGGTCTAAGGAAGGAGGTGGTGACATTGAGGATCAGGATCTTTTCGGCTGTCTTATACGGGACCCTTGTGTTATGGACCATCGCTGATTCATAGACGGCGTTCAATATTGCCTGATTGAATGCATCGTTCTCTTCCATGACGAGGAATACCTCGCCTAAGGTCCTGCCCACCACATCCGCGCTTTTCATTTCCAGAATTGCTTCCGCCGCTTTGTTGAATGTGATGACCACGCCGTCAGCGCCGATGGTCATGACGCCGTCGCGCATATTTTCCAGAATGTTCCTGTATACTATTTCCTGAACCGCCACAATGCCTCCGGTGCTGTTATCGTTGATCAATTCTGTTGATTATGCTGTTGTTCCCCTTTGCTGCCATCTTCACCTCGTCATCATCCTTTTTGACCTCTATATTCCACGTCTTCAGGGTTGTCCCGAGCTTTTGATCGAGCGTTGTCAGGGAATTGAGGTAGTTGATGAACGAAGACAGCTCGGTATTGCGTGCGGAAACAAGGCTGTCCTGGAAGCTGAGAAGCTGAAAGAGGCTGCTCCTGCCGACCTTCATCTTCTCATTCTCGGCATCGAACTTTTTTTGCTCCAGGACAGTATTGTGCTTCGCAAGCTTCAACTGCTGGTACTGCATCTCAACATCCCTTATGGCGTTGAGAATATCCGACTCGATGGTTTTTTCCAGTTTGATGAGATTGTTCTTCTGCGTGTCGTATGCAACCTTTGCAGCGAGGTAGGTGTTCGTAAGGTCCGTGATGTTAAGCGGTATCGTAAGCATAGCGCCGACGTTCCAGTCGCTCTTCCCAAGGCTGCCGGCACTGCTGTATGCCGCCCCGAACCTTGGATTCGTCATACTGCTTCCTGCGCCTGCACTGACGGAGAGGTCCCAGAGAAGGCCGTTCTTTGCAACGTTGTATTGCAGCTTTGACGTCTCGAGGCTTTGCAGCTGCTTCAAATAATCCGACCTGTTCTTCCGGGCGATCTCCATGGCCTCCCTGAACGTGGGCGGCTTGACGGCGGTCTCTGTTTCCTCCACAGGCTCAAACTGGGTCTGGCTGTCGAGATTGAGAGTTTGCAGCAAGGTCAGGCGCTTGTAATCAATGTCGTTTTTGTCCTGGGTAATTGTGATGCTCTTCGATGCGATGCCGGCCTCGGACTGAAGGAGTTCTGATTCTGCCATCCTTCCCGCTGCTACCATGGCCTTGTTATATTCGTGGGTCTGTTTGGTGGTCTCCATGGATTTCTCGTCTATTTCGAGTTGGCGCAGCGCCCTCACATAGTCCCTGTATTGAAAGGATACGTTCGTGATCGTAGTGATAATGGCATCTTTCAGGTCAAGGATGTTGCCTTCCTCGTTGATGCGGGCGATCACAAGGTCCGCAGTTGCCACCTCTATGCCGGCATTCTTGAGGAGCGGCTGCGTATATTGGAGCGTCCACGACGGGTTGTATTGATATAGCTGGGGGACGTCGGGCCTTGTAGCCTGGTTGTTCCAGCTGAGGGCAAAGTTGCCGCCTGTGGGCACGTTGAGAGTAACGCTGGTGTTTGCCTGCTGTATTGAGCCGGTTATTCTTCCCGTCTCGACATTGGGGTAGGTTGAGCTCCGTTGTGTTTGAAACATCAGATTTCCCTTGGGCCTGAACTTGTTCTCCGCAACCTTTACGCCGAACCTCTGGACTATCCTGTTGAGGAATGTGTTCTTGAGATCGATATTGTTCTTAAGCGCCAGAATGACGCAGTCTGCGAGGGTAAGCTTTTTAATGTCCGGCTGCGCATTCTGCGGATCAGGAACCCTCGCGGTCTCGCCGGTGCTGACCTGGCCGAAGGAAGGAGAAATAAGAAAACAAAGAAGGATAAGACATATAATGGTCCTTATCGCAAATACATATGAAAACATTATATCATCTCCTTATGTTTTGAGATCAACGACCAGTTCCAGCACGTTCTTATTACCGTCCCTTCTGTACGTCACATCGTCCATAAGCTTTTTTATGAGGAACACACCAATGCCGCCGATCTGCCGTTCTCCGACATCCAGCGTTGTGTCGGGTTCAGAAACTGAAAGAGGGTTAAAGGCGAACCCGGCGTCAATAATCTCAATAATAAATGTTCTGCCGCGCTCGACCTTGCATGATACCTCTACATCCCCTTCCTGCTCCTGGTATGCATAATGAAAGATATTGACGAGCGCTTCTTCTGTAGCTATCTCTATCTCATTGACCCTCTTCTCGCTCAACCCCCGTCCCTTCGCGCAGCTGCTTACCATATCGATCAACATATGAAGATGGTCAAGTTTTGCAGGTACCTTTATTTGTGACAGGACTTCCACGATCTTATGCGTTATTCATGGCCGATGCATCGGAATCGAATATCTTGAAGATTGAATAAAAACCGGATATCTTAAAAACCTCTTCAACGGGACCCTGAAGTCCCGAGAACCTTATGTCGCCTTGTTCTGTTTTTAATTTTTTTGCAGTGGCAAGGATGCTCCGGAGGCCGGCGCTGCTTATATATTCCAGTGCGCTTAAGTTGATGATAAAATTCCTGTCGCCCTTCGATATAAGGTCTGAGAGATAGTTCTCGAATTCAGGGGCGGTAACGGCGTCTATCCTTCCCTGAACTGCAACAACCTTTAAGTTCTTTTCTTGCCGGGCTGTTATCTCCATGGCAGCTCCTTCCTGGTTTTTTTTAAGCATTTTAAATGGAAGGCATTAAAAAATCAATGAAATAAATCCCAGGTCAGCGCCCGCTTATCCCTTTATTGCCTATCCTACTTCATTCTTTTTCCTGAAGAGCCTGACGCATATGCTGACCGCCTCGGGGTCGAACAGGATGCCTTTATCTTTGGTGATCTCGTCAAGGGCAGCGTCCTGGCCGCGGGCAGGCCTGTACGGACGGGGAGAGGCAATTGCCTCCACTACATCGGCGACCGCGAGGATCCTTGCCTCAAGGAGGATATCAGGCCCTTTCAGCCCCTGGGGATAGCCGGAACCGTCGAGCCTCTCATGGTGCTGCAGGACCATGTCTGCGATAGGATACGGCAGCCCGGCGTCCTTCAGCATATCGTACCCTGCCTGAGGGTGGACCTTGATAAGGTTGTACTCCGCTTCAGTAAGGCTCGCGGGTTTGCTCAGGATCTCGGCGGGTACGGATATCTTGCCGGCGTCGTGGATCATGCCTGCGACCCTGATATGTTCTATTGTATCATGGGCCAATCCCATCTCGCCGGCTATCGCGGCAGCGATCTCCGATACCCTTTGCTGGTGGCCGCTCGTGCCGGGGTCTTTTATTTCGATCATCGATGACATCGCCGATATTATTCCTCTCAGGGAATTTCGCAGGTTCCCAAGCTCTTCAGCGGTGAATTTGCGTGAAGTGATATCCTGGAGCGTGCCTTCGTAATAGATGATCTCGCCATTTGCATCCTTCACTACGTGAGAGGTGACGGATACCCATTGCAGCCCCCTGTCCTTTCTCCGCATCATTATCTCGAAATCCTTCACAGACCCGTTCTCTTCAAGCAGTCGTTTGAGCTCCGCGCGGCGGCTCGGGTCAACGTAGAGCTGGTGGGCAATATCGGTTACGGTCAGAAGCATCTCTTCGGGGGAGCTGTAGCCATGGATCTTCGCGAGGGAAGGGTTGACGCTGAGATACCTTCCGTCCGGCGTGATCTGGAATATGCCTTCAGAGGCATTCTCGAAGATATTACGGTACTTCTCTTCTGATCTTCTCAGCTCTTCTTCTATTTGCTTACGCACCGTGATATCTTCCAGCATGCCCTCGTAGTAGAGGATATTGCCTGTTCCATCCCTGACTGCACGGACGTTCAGCGAACCCCACAGCGTGGAGCCGTCCTTTCTGTAGAATTGCGCCTCAAATCCCCTTACCGTTCCATGTTCCGCAAGGAGTTTTTCGAACCTGCGCCGGTTCTCGTAATTTATATAGAGCTGTTGGCCTATATTGGTAACTTCACGGACCATTTCCTCCGGGGATGCAAAGCCGAAGATGCGGGCCATGGCAGGATTGACGGCGATCAATTGGCTGTCCGGTGTGCTCTGGAAGATGCCTTCCACTGCATTTTCAAAGATGCTGCGGTATTTTGCCTCACTCTGGTGCAGCGCTTCTTCTGCGTGCTGCCGTTCGGTGATCTGGTGTTCAAGTTCTGATAGCGCCTGTTTCTCTGCGCCCAGGTATGTCCCCGCTCTTTCCGACTGAAGTTGTTTTTTTGTCTTAGCCCGGTCTTTCATCTTTTTTCACCCGGGTGAACCTCTTGTGTTCCGGTATAGAACGCTTTTGCTTTCCTGCCGAAAGGAATGCCCAGCTTCCTCATCCTGCTGCGTAATGTCCCGGGATTTACATGGAGGACAGCAGCAGCGCCCTTCGGCCCCTCAACGCTTCCGCCTGCCATCTCCATCGCCCGCATAATATGCCGGACCTCCATGTTCTTCAGGCTCAGGTCTGCTGTTTCCGGACCATGGTGGCTGCCCGGTTCATCTTTTACCGGCTTGATGCCGACAACATCCTCGAAGCTGAGAGGCTTCCCTCCATGGATGACGATAGCCCGCTCAACGGCATTGCTTAATTCCCTCACATTGCCGGGCCAGTCATACTCCACGAGCCTTTCCATCGTGCCCGGAACAAGCCTCGGTATAAAATGGAGCCCTATCTCTTTTGCCTTTCTGCGCATGAAATATTCAACGAGTGCAGGGATGTCGACCTTCCTCTCTCTTAATGGCGGAATGCGGATCGGGACAACGCATAAACGATAGTAAAGATCGTCCCTGAACTTTTTTTCTTCAACAAGCTCGCGGAGGTCTTTGTTTGTGGCCGAGATGATCCTGAGGTCGACCTTGATCGGCTGTGTTCCGCCTACGCGTTCGATCTCTTTTTCCTGGAGTACCCGCAACAAGCGGACCTGAGCATGGTGCGGGAGCTCGCATACCTCGTCGAGAAAGATAGTTCCCTTGTGGGCGCGTTCGAACCTGCCTCGCTGCCGGGAGATGGCGCCGGTGAAAGCGCCTTTTTCATGTCCGAAAAGCTCGCTGTCGATGAGGGAATCAGGGATGGCCCCGCAGTTCACCTTGATGAGCGGTTCGCTGTTCCTTGGCGAAAAATTGTGGATCGCGTTGGCGATCAACTCTTTGCCGGTTCCCGTTTCTCCTTCAAGCAGGACAGGGCTTGACAGGGGCGCCACCTTCAGGACCTGCTCCATTACTGCCTTGAGGCCAAACTCGGCACCCACGATCTCTTCGCTGAAACTGCGACGAAGCTCGT
>DLMV01000007.1:28585-28707 GCA_002478225.1 Deltaproteobacteria bacterium UBA7527
GCTGAAACTGCGACGAAGCTCGTTCTGGAAATAGTGGCTGTCATCTGCGAGAAGTTCCTTTAGTTTTATCAGCTCCTGGTAGCGAAGGCTGTTCGCAAGCGCAACCGCAGCCGGCTCGTTGA
>DLMV01000007.1:28767-29402 GCA_002478225.1 Deltaproteobacteria bacterium UBA7527
CGCAACCGCAGCCGGCTCGTTGATAAGGGACCACAATTTTGCATCATCCCGGGTGTATCTGTTGTTCCCGTCGGCGCGTACAATAAGGGAGCCCACGAACCTGCCTTCAACGATGAGCCTGCCTACAATGATCGAAGAATCAGGCCAGCGATACTTTTCGGCAACAAGCCCTACTATTGTGTCCTGGTAGACATCGTCCGATGTCCTCACGCGCGGGAACCTGGAGGGCTCCTCCAGTTGCTTCTGAAGGTCAGGGGGCATAGGAACCTTATCTGTCCTGATCATGCCACCGTTACTGTCCGCCGTTGCGACTACATCAAGCGTCCCGGCGCCCGGGTCATATACGGTAAGGATCAATTCATCTGCGGGTATGATATCGGCTATGTAGAGGTAACAGTTCCAGAGCGCCTTCTCGATGTCAAGGCTTCCGCAGATACGCAATGTGGTCTCTCTAAAAAACTGGTTTTCATCCACCTTCATATAATGCCATTTGCCAATAACTGTTATAATTAACAGTTTATACATTGTTTGCCCGATATGCAAACAATATTTCAGCTAAATACATATAGAGATGCATTCGGGGTGTTTCCCTTCTTTAATGGGCACCGTATACCGGATGCTTGATGCTGGATACT
>DLMV01000007.1:29649-31747 GCA_002478225.1 Deltaproteobacteria bacterium UBA7527
TACGACTCACGAGATCTTTTCACGTTTCACGGGGTTTCTTCTACAACTGTGAAATAAAATAGATTAAATCTGTGGCATATGATAGATACCCATCGATAGTTTTTGTAACAATTTGACATTGTTAGGGAAAATATTATGGCATAGTCTTTGCTTATTTGTTTAATAAAGAGGAGGGTAAAATGAAAACACAATATGCATTAGAAGAAAAGATGTTGATAGAAGTTTTCGGCTGTGGTTCTGTGGATAAAAGGATAATTGAGGCATTTCCTGGGAAAGAAAGAAGGGTCGTCCATTCAGACTTCTATCACGAGGGGAACGGTCTGGAAATGGCGCTGATCGAAACCTTTGGCTGCATCTCCCTCGATAAGGTCATTAATCTTGATATCAATAGGGAGATGAAAAGGGCACGGCTCCCTGTTATGATCGAGGATCCGACGACTATGGTTGTTGGGCTCGCTTAAAGAGGCCGTACGCTTCTTAAAAATAATCCCCATGTAAAGCCTCATATCCCCGGCTCTACCTTTTCCTTCGCTTTGCGATCGTTTGAGGCAGTCGTCGCAAGGCTTTTTGCCTTACCGGAAGTCAGCGAATTTAGATTAGTTAATAATTCCATATATAGTGTTGATAAGTGTAATCTGGTTCAGTTAAAATTGTTCAGGAAAGAAACTTTGAATCATTACATCCCGGCCGTAATAATGAAGACCGGGATAGATAAGGGGAGTGAATATGAATGGATCACAAAGCAGGAACGGTTTGGAAACGGCTGATAGGTATTACTCGCAATATGGGTTACGGGCAAAGGAGTTGAAGAAAGAAGGCAGGAAGGTGATCGGTTATATGACTGCGCTGACGCCGGTGGAGATATTGACGGCCGCAGGCGTTGTCCCGATCAGGCTGAAAGGTTTTATGGACGAGGCGATCACAAAAGGTGACGCATTCATGGAATCCATCGTCTGCCCTTTTGTCCGAAGCGTCTTTGATGGGGCCGTTAAGGGAAGGTTCAATTTTATGGACGGCATGGTCCTGCCGCACCAGTGCGACAGCATAGACAGAACGAATGATGTATGGTACAGCAACCTCGATCTCCCGTACTGGCACTTTCTTAATGTCCCCCACGTTACCGATGACCCTTCCATCGAATTTACAAGAGAGATCCTTCGCGTTTTCATCGGCACAATGGAAAGATTCCTGGGGACGAAGATCACTGACGCGGAGATCGCCCGGGCCATCAAGGCGCACAACGAGAACCGGCGGCTAATGCGGGAGCTCTATGCATTGAGAAAGTCGGACCCCCCGCTTATCTCAGGCGTTGAGATGATGAAGGTACTGGTTGCCGCTATGAGTATACCCGTGGATGAATCGAGCGCCCTTATCAAGAGTGTAACAGAGGAAGTAAAAAAGAGAAAGGTGCCTGTCGACGGGAACAGGAAGCGGATTATGATCATCGGCGACCAGATCGACCATATCGCAATACCCGGGGCTATTGAAAATGCAGGGGCATGGCTTGTTGCTGACGACCTGTCGATCGGCGGGAAGATATACTGGCCTGAGGTCGACGAGACGGCAGAACCCCTCCAGGGCATCGCAGAACGGTATCTGCGCAAACTGAAGATCGCCACGACCTATGTGAGCGACGGGAATACATACGAAGAGAACCTTGAGGCGAGGTTCGGCCATTTGAGACAGCGCATCGCCGAATTCAAGGTGGACGGCGCTATCCTCTTCATCTATAAATACTGCGACCCTTACGGTTTTGAAGTGCCGGCAATGAAGAACTACATCGAGTCGGGAGGCACGCCTGTCCTGTACCTGGAGGACGAATACTCCACATCCACCCTGGCGCGGGTGAAGACCAGGATCGAGGCATTCCTGGAAATGATCGCATAACGGAGGATATGCACATGGCTGAAGAAAAGAAAGGAAGAGCAGTTGCAACGCAGACAGCTGCCAGGATACCAAAATTTGTACGGGGCAACCTCTCTGCTACATTAAAGGCAAAAGAAGAAGGGAAGAAAGTGGCCAAGGCCTTCATCGCTGACGGCCAGGATGAGATAATGAGAGCGATGGATATCGTACCCGCATGGGGCGAGAGCTTCTC
>DLMV01000007.1:31943-32305 GCA_002478225.1 Deltaproteobacteria bacterium UBA7527
GAGTCGGACAACTTCTCCCGTTCGCTCTGTACCTATGCGACCTGTCACATCGGTTTCGAGATGATCCGCGAGGAGCAGGGCGGCGCAATGCCTGAGGGGGCACCGTGGGGAGGAATGGGGCGTCCCGATATGATACTCGGGAACGGCCAGCTTCTGTGTGATCCCCGGTTCAAATGGCCGCAGGCCCTCCAGCACTACCTCAAGGATGTTCCGGTCTTTATAACGAACATGTACTACCCGCCCTGGGACCCGAACGCCGACCACCATGAGCAGGAGAAATTCTATGTGAAGTACTGCACCGAGGAGCTGCGAGAAACGGTCAGGTTCTGCGAGAAGATCACAGGCAAGAAGATGGACTGGGA
>DLMV01000007.1:32432-33145 GCA_002478225.1 Deltaproteobacteria bacterium UBA7527
ACAGGCAAGAAGATGGACTGGGACAGGCTCGCAGCGGTCGTCGAGCTCTCCGATAAGACCTGGGACCTTTTTATCGACACCTACGATCTCCGCAAGGCCATCCCCACCCCTATGGACACGGGGGATGCGATGAACACCATGGTTCCCTTTACGTTCAACCTTGGGACCCAGGAAGCATATGATTTTTACGTGGAGCTTAATAATGAGCTGAAGCAGAAGATCGCCGGCGGGATAGGCGTGGCCGATCCGGAAAAGTACAGGCTTATATGGGCCGCAGGCTTGCCGTCATGGTTCGCGCTGAGCGATTTCCAGTACTTCAACAGTAAGGGCGCCGTATTTCCCGTTGAAGTAACGTACCGCGGATGCGAGAAGATCGAGAGGCTCGATCTGCCGAAAACGAACGATCCCCTGGAGCATATTGCCTGGAGATGGGTACGTTACTGGACCCATTGGTACGACGCAGCCCACAAGCGTCCCGGCTCGACCCCCAAGGTTGAGCGGATCATTGAGTATATCGAAGATTACCAATGCGACGGCGCGGTCTTTCATTCAGCGTTCTCCTGCAGGAGCTGGCACGCCGGGATCATCAACCAGGCCGAGGTGCTGAGAAAGATATACAGGGATATCCCGATCCTGATCATGGAAGGCGACATCGTCGATATCAGTTCCTACAATGAGGCGGATACCCATAACAGGATCGATGCCTTCATCGA
>DLMV01000009.1:0-368 GCA_002478225.1 Deltaproteobacteria bacterium UBA7527
ACCATGAGCCATCAGCTATGAACTATGAGCCGCATTTACTTTGTTGGTCTTGTAAATATTATCCTGTAGCGCTCAGGGTCCACGTCAAAGCATGCTGTGCATCCGCTGTCCTTGCAGCCGGAAGCCCCTTCTGCTTCAAGTTCTTCCTTGGTAGGCAATGGCTCAAGGAGGACCTCAAAGCCGATCTCCCGGTACATTGCCGCCATCTCCGAAAGCCTTGGTTCACATGCGATAAACCTTCTTTCCCACCCTGCATTGATGAGCTCCTCTTCCCTTTTCATGACTGCTTATTATAACACCATATATTGATATTGTGAAAGGCGAAAAGTGAAAGGTAAAAGGACCTCGTAAGTCGTTAGGCGTAAGGC
>DLMV01000009.1:490-5473 GCA_002478225.1 Deltaproteobacteria bacterium UBA7527
TCGTAAGTCGTTAGGCGTAAGGCGTCAGGCGGGAAAACCGTAATTCGTGAATCGTAATTCGTAATTGGATGAACCATGTGAAAGGTGATAGGTGAAGAAGAATCTCGTGAGGGGTTTAACCCCTTACGACTTACGACTCACGGGTGTTCTGCCTTGAGCTGTTTTTTAAAATACGCGATCGTTCTTTTCAACCCGTCATCGAGGGAGATCCGCGGCTGCCACTGGAGATACTGTTTCGCTTTCCCGATATCGGGGCACCTTCTTCTCGGGTCATCATCCGGCAATCTCTCAAAGATTATCTTTGATCTTGAGCCGGTAAGCTTGATGATCTTCCGGGCGATAGACAGGATCGACGCTTCAGCAGGATTGCCGAGGTTAACAGGCCCTGTAAACCCTGAAAGGTAAGGTTTTGTGTAATCCCTTTCCCTTTCGTGGTTGCCGGTCTCATAGTCCATCATCCGTATCATGCCTTCCACCATATCGTTGATATAACAGAACGACCGCGTCTGCGTTCCGTCTCCGTATATAGTGATGGGTTTGTTGCCGAGGGCCTCAACAATGAAGTTGCTTATGACCCGCCCGTCGTCAGGACGCATCTTCGGCCCGTATGTATTGAATATGCGGACGATCTTGATATCGACCTTGTTCTGTCTCAGATAATCGAAGAACAGCGTTTCTGCTACGCGCTTTCCTTCATCGTAACAGCTTCTTTTTCCAATGGGGTTGACGTTGCCCCAGTATTCTTCCTGCTGTGGATGGATATCGGGATCGCCGTATACCTCGCTCGTTGACGCCTGCATGACCCTTGCCCTCACTCTCTTCGCAAGCCCGAGCATATTGAGGGCGCCGAGGACGTTGACCTTGATCGTCTTAACCGGATTATACTGATAATGGATCGGGCTTGCAGGGCAGGCGAGATTAAATATCCAGTCAACCTCGATCAGCAGCGGTTCGGTCACATCATGTCTCAGGAATTCGAAGCGGGGATTTTTCATCAGGCTGATGATATTTTCTTTTGCGCCTGTGAAGTAATTATCCAGACAGACCACTTCATGGCCGTCCTTGAGGAGTCTTTCACAGAGGTGGGACCCGATAAAGCCGGCGCCGCCTGTCACCAGGATCCGCTTAGGTTCATTATACGTATGGTATCTGTACATAGTCGCTGCGCTAATAGACTGTTGGTCTGCCTATGCAGATGTACTTGAAGCCCAGCCTCGCCATGATCCGCGGGTTGTACTGGTTCCTGCCGTCGAAGATGACAGGGGTCTTCATAAGGGACTTGATCTTGTCGAAGTCAGGCTCCCGGAAGGAAAGCCACTCGGTCAGGAGAATAAGGCCGTCAACCCCCTTGAGGATCTCGTACTGGTTTTTCCCGAAGCGGATATTCTTGTTCTTTGCGAATATCGATCTGGCAACCTCCATTGCCTTTGGATCAAAGAGGTTGCAGAATGCCCCGTTCTTTGTAAGGGTGTTAACGATCTCGATGGAAGGAGCTTCGCGCATATCATCGGTGTTCGGTTTAAAGGCAAGTCCCCATACGGCAAATCTCTTGCCCTTTAATTTGCCATGGTAAAAAGATATGATCTTATCTGCAAATAACACCCTCTGCCGTTCATTGACCTCCATGACCTTTTCAAGCATCGTCGGTTCATACCCGCAACCCTGCGAAGTGTTGATTAGCGCCCTGACGTCCTTTGGAAAACATGAACCGCCGAAGCCGACGCCCGGAAAGAGGAATTTAGGGCCTATCCTCGAATCGCTTCCGATCCCGCGCATGACCATCATAACATCGGCGCCGAGCCTCTCGCATATGTTCGCGATCTGGTTCATGAATGATATGCGGGTGGCCAGCATCGCATTGGCCGCATATTTGGTCATCTCGCTTGATTTTACGTCCATGACAAGAAAAGGAGCTCCTGTCCTGATAAAGGGCTCATAAAGCTCCCTCAGGATCTCCTCTACGCGCTCATGCTCAACGCCGACAATAACCCTTTCCGGCTTCATGCAGTCCTCAACGGCCACACCCTCTTTGAGAAATTCCGGGTTCGATGCAATATCGAAAGAGATATCCGCCCCTCTCTTTCTCAGCTCCTTCGCGATGGCCTCTTTCACCCTGTGGCAGGTCCCGACAGGAACGGTAGATTTGATGATCACGATCCGGTATTTTTGGATATTCTTGCCTATATCGCCGGCGACGTTCATGACGTATTGCAGATCGGCAGAGCCGTCGCCGTCTTGCGGCGTATTGACGCAGATGAATATGATAAGGCCATGTTCCACGGCTTTTTTAATATCTGTTGTAAAGTGGAGCCTCCCTTCCTTTATATTGCTTTTAACGAGCTCCTCAAGGTGAGGCTCATATATGGGGATGATCCCCTGCTTCAGCCCCTTGATCTTTTCCTTATCAATGTCCATGCATATGACGTCATTGCCGGTCTCAGCGAAGCATGCCCCGGTAACAAGACCGACATAACCAACTCCTATGACAGAGATCCGCATAATTCCTCCGTTTTTCTTTTTACCCTGCAACACGAACGAAAGTCAATAACAAATACAGCTCATAGCTTATAGCAAATCCTAAATGCGAATATCTACATTAAATCCGAAATCCTAATATCGAAGCCCTAAACAAATTCGAATGTTCAAAATTCAAAATGCAAAAAACGTGTATTTGTTTGGAACATTTGATATTTGAATTTTGATATTGTTTAGAGTTTGGTGCTTCGGATTTCGTGCTTGGTCTTGCTACAAGCTATCAGCTGTGAACTTTTCTTATTTCATTGCAATCGAATCCATATTATGTTAAATTTAACGAGAAGTGGGCTCGACCCGCTTTTTTATTTAAAAGGGATGATGATCTCAGAAAAGGCAGTCATTGAAAAGATCGAAGCGTCATTGATGCCCATCATAAGGGATGGAAACCTTGAGTTGGTGGAGGTTGAGTTTCGTCCTTCCGGGAAGCGGTGGCTGCTCCGTATATACATTGATAAAGAAGGGGGCGTAACGATCGAAGACTGTGCGTGGGTGAGCAGGGAGCTCGGAATGGTTCTCGATGTGGAGGACGTCATAGACCATCCGTACAGGCTTGAGGTCTCATCGCCGGGATTGACCCGTAAGCTCACAAGGAAAGAAGATTTTGTTCGATACAGGGGAAAGAGGTGCAGGATCATTACGACAGAACCGATAGCAGGCAGAAACGAGTTCAGGGGAAATATCCGGGATATTGTTGATGATAGCGTGGAAATCAGCGAAAAAATAGATATATTTACCATCCCAATATGTGCTATAAAAAGGGCACATTTGGAGATTGAGATGTAAGGAGCAACGATGTACTTTGACCTAAATTACGTTATTGAACAGGTAGGCAAGGAGAAGGGGATACCAAAGGAGACGATCATTGATGCCCTGGAAGAGGCGATACTCTCGGCTTCGAAGAAAAAGTACGGAAGCCACCTCGACCTTGAGGCACGGTACAATGAAGAGCTCGGCGAGATAGAGGTCTTTCAGTTCAAGACCGTTGTAGAAGAGGTCAATGAGCCCGATATGGAGATAGCGCTGGAGAATGCAAAGGCGCATGACCCTGAATGTCTCCATGGCGACAGCATCGGCATCAAGATGGACACGTCGACGCTTGGAAGGATCGCCGCCCAGACGGCCAAACAGATCATTGTCCAGAAAGTGAGGAATGCGGAAAGCGACGTTATTTACAACGAATATAAAAGTAAAAAGGGAGAGATAGTAACGGGTGTGATCCAGAGGATCGAAAAGAACCATTATGTGGTCAACCTCGGCAAGACAGAGGCGATACTGCCGGCAAAAGAGGTGATCCCCGGCGAGAGCTTCAGGCAGAGGGACCGTGTAAAGGGTTTTGTCCTCGATGTTGAGAAGAGCCAGAAAGGGTGCACCATACTGATGTCGAGGACCCATCCGCAATTCCTTATGAAACTTTTTGAGCTTGAGGTCCCCGAGATACAGGAGGGGATCATCAAGATACTGAGCGCCGCCCGGGAACCAGGGGAGCGGGCTAAGATATCCGTATATAGCGACGACTCTGATATCGATCCCATAGGGGCATGTGTTGGCGTGAAAGGTTCAAGGGTTCAGGCCGTTGTTCAGGAGCTCAGGGGAGAAAAGATCGACATAATTCCGTGGAGCAAGGATATAGCAAAGTTCGTATGCAACACCCTTGCGCCTGCGAAAGTTTCGAAGGTCTACATCAACGAAGAAGATCATTCAATGGAGGTTATTGTCAATGATGACCAGCTTTCCCTTGCGATAGGGAAAAGGGGCCAGAATGTGAGGCTTGCATCAAAACTGACGGGCTGGAAGATAGATATCAGCAGTGAATCAGAAATAGAAAAGACGTCGAAGAAGGTGATAGACGAGCTCGTGGAAAACCTTAAGGTCAGCGAAATACTCGCACGGGTGCTTAATGATGAATATTTAAGGGACCCGAAGGATATAGCCAAGCTAACACCTGAGGAGATGAACAAGATAACGAGCATCTCTGTCGAAGACTGCAAGCGGATCATTGAAGAGGCAAGGTCTATTATGAGCAAGCTTAACAGCGAGATCGTTGAGCAGGAGGTTCCTGCTGCAGAGGCCGCCGCAGCAAAAAGTACGGAGGACACACAGAAAGACGGGGCCAATGAGCAGTCCTGATCAGATTTTTGTGTATTAAGAAGGAAGGTTCCATAGATGACAAAGATTAAGATTACGGCGCTAACCGATAAGATGAGTGACGAGGATATCCTCGCCAAACTAAAAAAGATCGGTGTCAAAGTCAAAGATAAGGTCAAGGAAGACGTGCCTCGCGAGGAAGCCAAAGATGAAGGGACCCCCGCAAGTGAACGGATGGTCGAGAAGAGGGTTGCTTCCACGATCATAAGACGAAGGGTGCAGCCACCCAAAGAAAAGACAGCGCCGGTCGAGGAAAGACCGGAACCGAAAAAACCCCCTAAAGAAGAAGTCAGAGCAGAGCCG
>DLMV01000009.1:5576-6414 GCA_002478225.1 Deltaproteobacteria bacterium UBA7527
AGGTCGAGCCGAAGAAAAAGCCAGAAGAACCTACGAAGGCTGAGAAGAAAAAAGAAGCACAAAAGATTGTCGAGAAACGCGCGAAGCAGGAGCCGCAGGTCTTGCTGCCGGAAGAAAAACCGGCAGAGGCTGAAAGAATTCCCGAAGCGCAGGTCCCGGCCGAACCTCAGGTGCCCCACGGCGAAGGGCTCAAAGGCGACATGGAAGTCATCGGCCAGGAGAAGGGAAAAGAGATCACGAAGGTGCTTGAAGAGGCCTATAAGCAGGACCTTGAAAAGGATTTTGCACTTACAGAGGAAGGCAGCGAAGAAGAACGCCAGCGGAGAAAGACAGAAAAACTCCTGAAAAAGATAGAAGAACAGGAGATAGAAGAGACAAAGGTCAAGAAGAAGGGCGTGCTGAAGAGAAAGGTTGTTATAAAGGAGGAAGACCTTTACGCATTCAGACGGCAGAAGCCCCGCGGCGCTCAGTTTAAAAAAGGCAAAAGGGAAAAGGTCTTAGAAAAAAAGGCGGAAGAGGAAAAAAGGGCAGAGATAAAACTTGTCAGAAAGGTCGTGAAGGTTTCCGACGAGATCCAGGTAGGCGAGCTGGCGAAGAGAATGGGCGTAAAGGCGCAGGAGATCATAGCAAAATTATTCCTCCTTGGCGTTATTGCAACGGTAAACCAGACCATAGATTATGATACTGCCTATCTTGCCGCTACGGAAATGGGCTATGACGTTGAGAAGATCGTCTCCATAGAAGAGGCATTTCTTGCGCGGGAGGAAGAAGCCAGGGAGGGTGCGGAAAATCTTCAGCCGAGGTCTCCTGTTGTGACCATCATGGGGCATGTCGATCA
>DLMV01000068.1:0-11426 GCA_002478225.1 Deltaproteobacteria bacterium UBA7527
AACTGTGAGACGTTGATCGAGGGTGAGAGCGCGCCGGCCATGCTCCCGGCTCCTCCCGGTACTGACATCATCATCTGCGGGGGCGTCTGCTGTGCACCGTCTCCCTGTGGGGGCCTTGCCTCTGTCTGCTCACCGGCGTATGCGGAGGAAACAAGGAGATCTGCAAGGCAGGAGAGGCAAAGCCCCGCATGGGGCGTTGAGAAGAGTGAGAATGCAACAATTAAAGACCAGGTACAACGTCGCGTACCGCGTAATCCGGACAGACGCATGCGGGACCCCTCCTTTGTAATAGAGAGAGGTACCAACGGAGCGGTCCGCCTGCGGTGTGTGCGCATGCAACGGTATATGCTGTGATCGCCTTCCATGATCCCCCCACGAGAATGCAATGGCGGAACCCTTTTATCAGGACTGGGGAGGTCATAGCAAGGCAAATTACACCGGTCTGCCAGGATATGTGACGGACCGGCCGGATGGGGGATTTTATGAAGCCCTGACCACCGATAACCGGGCTGGATATTTCTGTATTGTTTCTATTGGTGATCCGGTCATTGGGTTTTGGGTATTAATTTGGTTGTTCTGTTTGGTTATTGGTTGCAAGTATCCATCATCTGGCTTGCTATGAGCTATTTCCCGTGCCTCTCCATCAGCTCTTCTTCCGTGTATCTGAATATCTCAAAGACCGACACGAAGAGGGCGAGCACAAGAGGGCCCATAATAAAACCGATAAGGCCGAAAAGTCTGATCCCTCCGAGTATGCTGAAGAAAATAGCAAGGATCGGCATCCGCATCTTACCCCGTATAATGAGCGGCCTCAGGACGTTGTCCGCAGCGCTGATGCCGAAGATGCCGATGAGGATGAGGGCTATGGCTTTCCAGATTTCGCCTTGCAGAAAAAGATATAAGGCGGCCGGCCCCCATATAACGAAGGTGCCGACCAGCGGTATAAAGGACGCGATGAACATGGCAACCCCCCACACAACAGGGGACGGCACCTTCAGGATCGCGAAGGCAATGCCTCCTATGGCCCCTTGAACGATCGCAACGGTCACACCGCCGTATATCGTGGAGACAACGATGCCCTTTGTCTGCCTGAGGATCTTTTCCCTCTGCTTCTGTGAAAACGGCATATAATCCCCAAGCCTTTCAACAAACCTGGGGCCGTCCTCAAGAAGGAAAAAGATGGAGAATATCATGAATATGAAATCGATCGCCGCTGACGCGATGTTCCCCAGCCCGCTTTTGATAAAATCCGTGGATGCCTTGCCTACCTGGGAGATCGTATCAATGAGGACCTTCTGGAATTGCGCTTCTGATACGTTGAATAAGGAGAGCACCTTGTTCAGCATGGCATTGACATAGGGATGCCGCAGGATCGTGCCCAGAGGATCGAACGTCCCCTTTTCGATCTTCCCCACCATCGCGATGATCTCCTGCGACAGGATAAAGGAAAGGTAGGAAAAGGGCCCGAGAATGACGAGCAGAATAATAACGAGGGTTATCACGGACGCCAGGGGTTTCCACCTCAGGCGCCTCAAGATGAAGTCGTAAATGGGATAAAATACTACCGTGAGCACGATCGCCCACATGATGGCGGACAGGAAGGGCTTCAGTATGAGGTAGCTTAGGTAACCGAGTGCCAGAACAAGGAACAGAAGGACAATGAAATAAAACTTTTTATCTGTCATTGTTCAGGCGCGGCGCAGCGGCGAAGATCTCCTATCTCCTGTGTTAAGCCCTTATAAAAAATGCTGCTTCCCCGTAAAGAGCACACCGACCGTTACGATTTTCTTTCTTTTTCGTATGCTTCCTTGCCTGCCTCGACCGCCTTCGAGATGATGGTCTTTTCCTTTTCTACAAATTCCTTTCCCTTCTCAACATAATCCGAAATAAGGGCCTTTTCCTTTTCCAGGATGTCCTTTCCCTTTTCAATATAGGTGGTCGCCTTGCCTTTTACCTGTCCTATGTAATCTTCGGCCTTTTCTTTCGCATCCTCGGCAAGCTCCTTTATCTTTCTCCGCGTCTCCTCGCCTGTCTTCGGTGCAACGAGCAGGGCGACGCCGGCGCCTACGATCGCGCCGAGAAAGAATGTAAGAAGAATCGAGCCGGCACTGTATCCTCTATCCTGTTCTCCCATGTGTTACCTCCTTCTTTTATTAAGTGTGTTTGGCTCTGGCGAAAAAGTTTCTTACAAAATACTCAACCCCGGCCTTGATCCCGGCCTTCAATGCAGGCGCTTCAACGGACGAAACGGTGGCTACCCTTCCGACGATGTCGCTGACCTGCTTCACGTTATCCCCGATCTGCCTGACAGACCCGGTCAGGTTCTTGATGTCATCGGTTACAACGCCGACATTATCGGTCACCTTGCGTACGCTTTGAAGGGTCAGCTGCAGCTCTTCCAGGGTCGGCTTCAGCGAATCTTCCGTTGTGGCCATGAACGACTTTAACGATTGTATCGTCTCTCTCAGCGAAATGATCAGGTAGACCACGTAGCCTCCGACGACGATAACCGCGAGCGTTAATACAACCAAAAGAACAGTATTCATAATGCCCCCTTGTACGACCGCTGCTTATTTTCCGTCCAATCCAATATGCACAACAGATCAGGTTATGTATAATTATAACTGTTGTATGCCCCTCTTTGCAACGCATAACTCACTATTTCCATGATTTTAATGAAAAAAGTCATTTCTTGACCCTTTCGGCCGAATGCTCTTATAATAAGACATCCCACAGCTATAAAGGAGGGTGCAGCGTGAAAGCATTGGTTCTCTTCGGCAGTCCACGGAAAAAAGGCAACACCATACAGCTCGTCAACGTTCTGTCAAATGTATTGAAGGGGAAAGGGCATAGTGTGAAGATGCTCTATCTCAATGATATGAACGTAAGGCCCTGCCAGGGCTGCTACGCCTGCCTGAAAGAAGGAATATGCAGGATCAACGATGATATGAAGGACATCAGGAAGTTCATCTCCGAGGCTGATCTCATCGTATATGCAACGCCGATCTACTGGTTCGGGCCATCAGGCCAGCTGAAGCTTGTCATGGACAGGTCGATCGCATTCATGGACGAGGAGTATAATTCGCGGGTCAACGGGAAAAAGGCGATCACCCTTATGACCTATGCAAGCGATGAGCAGGACACCTGCAGGCCTGCCGTCGACATGTTCAAAAAGACCTTCGACCTCCTGGGATTTAAGTACGCGGGCAGCGTGGAGGCGGGCGCCTGCGCGGATCCGCCGGCAACGATCAAAAAGGCATACAGGGACAAAACAGAAAAGCTCGCCAGATCACTTGCATGAATGTAAGCGGCCTTTTGTATTTCACGACCAAGAAGGTCGGCAAGGCGATCTGGGATTACCGGATGATCAGGGAGGGCGATAAGGTCATCATTGCCGTCTCCGGCGGCAAGGACAGCCTCTGCCTCCTCAAGATCATGAAAGAGAGGACGAAGTTCGTCCCGATCAAATACGAGATGCTCGCCTGCTTCGTCGACATGGGCTTTCCCTGGGTCAACAAGGATATCCTGGCGGACTACTGCGAGAAGGAGTCGATCCCCTATGTGATCGCAGACCCGCCTGAAGGGTGGAACGGCATAGAAGAGAATTCCGGCTGCTTCTGGTGCAGCTGGAACAGGAGGAAAAGGCTCTTCAACCTCGCCCGCGAGATCGGTGCGCAGAAGATCGCCTTTGCCCACCACCTCGACGACATCATAGAGACCATGCTCCTCAACCTCCTCTTCCAGGGAGAGATCGGCACCATGCAGCCCTACCAGGAGATGTTCGAGGGAGAGCTCGCCATCATACGCCCGCTTGCATACGTGGAGGAGAACGAGCTTGTCCGCCTCGCAAAGGTCCTCGGGCTCCCCGTCGTTTCGTCGGAATGCCCTTACAGCAAGACGTCGAAGCGGCACATCATCAAGGGGATGGTCGCCGAGCTCAAGAAACACAACAAGAACGTGAAAAAGAACATCTTCAGGAGCCTGACAAGGGTCAGGGAAGAATACCTGCCCCACAAGTTCGATGAATAGACCAGGTCATTCTCGCTAAACCATTGCTAATCCTTGTAGTCCCTTGATCATTCAAGGGCAGTGCGGTACCCGAAGTAAAAGAATGTTTGTATTTTTGATCTCCTTACGGTTAGAATGTTTCATAGAAACAGGTGGGATAATTTCAAAAAAGAACAGAAGAATTAAAGGGCAGGCCAAGGTTAAGGGATAGCATTATATTGCTTGCCAGCCTGCACGCCTGTAAGCTATGAACTATGGTCTTTGTAGTTCATTGTTTTAACGTTGAACGTCAGTTGATGTTCTTGCAGTCGCCATGAGCTGTCAGCAATGAGCTAACACCGGCGGCGTCCTTGGTGGGAGGACAATGCGTATGAGATCGATTAATGCCCGGCATCTGTTTATTCTTTCTCTCTTTACACTCATCTTAATACAGGGCTCCGCCTTCGCCTTCCAGGCTGATATTAAGACCGTCTGCTTTTCACCTGACGGAAACTGCACTGACGTCATCATAAAAGAGATCAACGGCGCTGCCGCGGAGATCCTCATTCAGGCATATTCTTTCACCTCTGCACCCATAGCAAAGGCGCTCCTTAACGCACACAAGAGAGGGGTGAAGGTAGAAGCGATCCTGGACAAGAGCCAGAGGGCGGCGAATTATAGCTCAGCTACCTTCCTGGCAAATTCAAGGATACCAACTTATATAGACGCGAAGCACGCCATTGCCCACAACAAGGTCATGATCATCGACAAGGCAACGGTCATTACCGGATCATTCAACTTCACCAAAGCGGCGGAAGAAAAGAATGCAGAGAACCTCCTCGTCATCAGATCGAAAGAGCTTGCAGGGATCTATATCGAGAACTGGTATAAGCACCGGGAGCATTCGGAAAGGTATCCGGCGAGGCATTGAAAAACAATGCCCCGGCAGTGGTGGCAGGCTTCAACACTGCCTGCAGCAATGGGCAAAGTAAGATTATTATGATACAAGGAGAGGACGATGAGAAAGCTATTCAGGGTTTTTCTACAGGAGAGGGTCACGCGGGATGCCTGTCAGGTTGGATGCAGCACTGCAATATCAGTCGCCATGAGGAAGTAGAACGCAGAATGAACGATATTATAGGGATCGTCTGGTTCAAGGATGAACCTGCTTACCGCCGGGCGCTTGAGACCTTTACCGATTCCAAAAATATGCCCGCCACTTTTGAGGACTGGAAAACCCTTGTAGGAAGGCAGCTCGAAGAGATCAGGCGTGCCGGCAATATCGCTCTTCGTGCAGACTTCGATGCTGAGACATTTATCGATTGGTGTGCCTCGCGCGGATTTCAAGCCAATTCCCAGGCGCGAACAGCGTTCGCCGAGCATGTCGTGCTCGAATATCAGAAGACCGGGAAGGGAACGGTCATCGAATAGGCAGGCGAAGGGCGTTCAGGGACGGCGGCAGCTTTCGCAACCGACGTGCTGCCATCGGAGACATGCATGGCAGCTGCCGGATTGCGCATCAGCGTTGTCTATCGCGCGCCGAGATATCAAAGACGGGAAAAAGGAGACATTGCCATGTTGAGATCGATAATGAGGTATCCGGTCAGGGAAGAAGATCTCCATCACCGAATACATTGTGCACAGCGGGCAGCCAGGACTCTCGCCCTTTTGTTGATAATCGTCTTTGTCTTGTTTCCGGGACTTGCCGGCGCTGAAGGCGAATTGCGTTTTGCAGAACTGGGGGATCTCGTCCTGGAGAATGGCCAGACCATCAAGGACTGCCGTATCGGTTACCGCACCTTCGGCCGGTTGAACTCCGGGCGTACCAACGCCGTTCTGTTCCCCACCTGGCTGGCGGGAACGTCCGAAGAACTTGTCAGTCTCGGCTTCATCGGACCCGGCAAGTTAGCCGACACGGACCGCTATTTCGTCATCGCCGTCGATGCCCTGGGCAACGGGGTGTCTTCTTCGCCCTCACGGAGCGACAAACGGTCCGGTCCGGCCTTTCCCGATTTTTCCATCCGGGATCTGGTTAAAACCCAGCATATCCTCTTGACCCGTGACCTCCAACTCGCCGGCATCCACGCTGTCGTCGGTATTTCTATGGGGGGCATGCAGGCCTTTGAGTGGATGTCTTCCTATCCCGGTTTCGTCCATAAAGTGGTGCCCATTGAGGCCTCCCCACGTCTGACGACCGGCGACCTGCTGTTTTTTACCGCCGAACTGCGCATCATCGAGGGGGCAAAGGACCATCCGGGAGGTGAGGATCGGAGCAGAAAGGCCTTGACGGCCATCCACGCCTATGGGTCGCGGAACCCATCGTACTACCACCGCAATGTACCCCCGGAGGAATTCCCCGCCCTGCTGGCGGATACGGAAAAGGCTTTCGCACAGTACGATCTGGACGACTGGGCCTTGCAGTTGAAAGCGATGATGGGCCAGAACGTCTCTTTGCCTCCCCCGGATGGGAAGGCGGGTAAAACCCGGTTCGGCAGATCCAAACTATTTGTAATTGTCGCCCGGGACGATCTGTTGGTGAACCCGGAGCCGTCGCTCATGTTTGCCCGGGCAACAGGGGGCAAAACCATGGAATTGACGGGCGGATGCGGCCATCTCTCCTTTCTCTGCGAGGCCGATCGAATCCGTGAGGCCGTAGCCGCTTTTCTGTCCGAGGACTGATCAGCACCCGGGCCATTGTCCTGTCCCGTTCATTGGAGGATCTCAAAATTCAATACCGGCGGCAATCGCACGACAATTGACATTTGAAGAGCTGACCCCAAGTCCTGACAAGTCCTGATGCTTACAGCCGGTATCCCTGCAGGTCTAAACGGGTAAGTCCGGCCTCTTTAGCCCAGCGAACGGCATCGTTGTACTCCTGGAGGGTTATTCTTCGCGCTATCTCCGGGTAGTTTTTCGCTTTAAATACAGGCGTATACTGGGACATTATATTGACATAGGTGTCTTTCGGCAGGTTTTCTGCGATCCACTGCATTACTTTTTTTGTCCCTGATACATCGTTTGGCATGACAAGATGGCGGATTATAACCCCGCGGTATAAAAGCCCATCAGGGGCAGGGATGGCAACCCCGACCTGCCTGTGCATCTCTTTTATTGCCATCTTTGTCAGCTCGGGATAGCTTGAGGCACCGGATGAGTATTGCGCCGCCATGGTGCTGTCCGCATACTTGAAGTCGGGGAGGTATATATCAACAACGCCGTCGAGCTCTTTAAGGACATCCATCCGCTCCCAGCCGCATGTGTTATAGACAATCGGCAGCCTTAGCCCAAGAGGGGCGGCCTTATCTATGGCGAACAGGATATGCGGGGAGTAATGCGTGGGCGTTACGATATTGATATTGTGGCATCCGGCCCTCTGAACTGCAAGCATTATATGTGCAAGCTCATCCGTGCTTATAATATTGCCCTCACCGCCCTGACTTATCTCCCAGTTTATGCAAAAAACACAGCGTAAAGAGCATTTTGTCATAAAGATCGCTCCGGAACCACCGCTGCCGACAAGGGGTCTTTCCTCCCCGTAGTGTGGGTGGTATCCTGATACCTCAAGACGGGCTGTTGAACGGCAGAAACCCTCCTCGCCTTTCAGGCGATTTGCACCGCATTCCCTCGGGCATAAATTGCAGCTTTCCATCCTGCTCCACAGTCGTTCAGCACGTTTTTTCAGTTCACCTGTATTGTGCAGGGCAATGTAGGCAGGCGTAAATGTTTTTTCCTTTGCATTGCTGTCTTTTTTGCAGCCTTTGGATGAAACGATAAAAGGTGAACAGCACCCTGCCGCAAACAAATAAAGACATTTTTTCAGAAAGCTTCTTCTTTTGTTTTTGGACGGTTTGAATTCATCCATCAATCAGGTATATAGCACCAGGAACTGGCAGTGTCAACGCGAACCCTTCGCAGCCCTGCCCGGTTTCATCAGGAAGGGCGTCGACGACGGGGCGGCCTGCCAGCACCTATGCAGCGAAACCGGGGAGGACCCTCTGGATGTCCCCATTGCCATATCGTTTTTGTGCGGCGGGGATCACAGGAAAAGGTAGGCCAGAATGACCGCGATGACGAGGCTCGGCAGCATATTGAGTATGTTCAGCTTTTTTATTTCCAGGATGTTGATGCCCAGACCGATGAGGAGCAGACCTCCTACAGCGCTCAGCTCATTGATCAGTATGTTCGTGAAGAACTGCTGAAGCGATGCGGCAAAAAGCGTTATCCCGCCCTGGTAGACGAAGAGCGGCAGCACGGAAAAGATGACGCCGATGCCCAGCGATGCTGATAAGGCAAGCGAACTGAACCCGTCGAGGACCGACTTCGCGATCAGGAGATTCGGTCTCCCTCCAAGCCCCTCTTCAATTGCGCCGAGAATGGTCATAGAGCCCATGCAGAACAGGAGAAATGCGGTGACGAACCCTTCCGAGAAGCTCTTGTTTGTTGACCCTATCTTCTGCTTTATGCGTCCGGCCAGCCTATCCATGTGTTTTTCGATCCCGATCAGTTCGCCGATGATCGAGCCCGGGACGATGCTGAATATCATCACAAGGAAATTGCTTGTTTTCGCCGCCATGGTAAACCCGAGAAAGACCGTGAACAAACCGATGCCCTGGAAGGCGATCCTGGTCAGCCTTTCCGGGAGCTTCGCATGGATGGCAAGGCCGATAAGGCTCCCGAGTATGACGGCCCCGACGTTTATGAGAGTACCCAGCATGGTTATATATAAACCGTCCTGTACAATTTCTCAAACAAAATTCTCAGGAGCTGGTACAACAATCCCAGAGAGCGATGTAGGCGGTAACGCTGTCCTATAATGACTGATGCTTCCTGATCCCTGTGGGGCTGCATGCGTAGCGCAATTTCAGAAACAACGTCCCTCCCGCCTCTACCCTCATTTTTGCGCATAGGACGCGGTCTCTCGGGGGCACCGTTGTGGTCGGAATGGGGATCTGCTGGCTGGCGCAGAGGATCTTTTACCTTGTATTTTCTGTTGACATCACCGAATTTTCAAGGTAACATCTTATCGTGATCAACAGGGATAGTGAGATAAGAAAGCTGCTCTCCCTTCTTAAACATTATCGTGTTGTCGGGATCATCGGGACACGCCAGGTCGGGAAAACCACACTGGCACGCGCCCTCCTCAACCATGTCAGCGGACCTTCACGCTACTACGACCTGGAAAATCCGGAAGATATGGCCCGCCTCGCAGACCCTATGTTTACCTTAAAAGGGTTAAGGGGACTCGTCGTTATCGATGAGATCCAAAGGGTTCCGGGGCTTTTCCCTATCCTCAGGGTGCTTGCGGACCGTCCAAGGGCCCCGGCACGTTTCCTGGTTCTCGCAAGCGCCTCTCCTGAGCTTCTCCGTCAGGGATCTGAGTCGCTTGCAGGGAGGATCATATATCATGAGCTTGGGGGATTCTCCCTGGATGAGGTCGGGATGAAGAACTACAAGAGATTGTGGCTGCGAGGGGGACTTCCCCGATCATACCTTGCTTCTTCTGACACGTTAAGCACGGAATGGCGGCGTGGATTCATAGGGACCTTTCTTGAAAGGGACCTCCCTCAGCTGGGGGTCGCAATACGCTCGACCACCTTGCATCGGTTCTGGAGCATGCTCGCTCACTATCATGGCCAGATATGGAATTCCTCCGAGTTCGGGAGGTCCTTCGGCGTTGCCGATACGACTGTCCGAAATTATCTCGATCTGCTGTCGTCCGCCCTCGTCGTGAGGCAGTTGCACCCGTGGCATGAAAATATCTCAAAGCGCCAGGTCAGGTCGCCAAAGGCATATATTGCGGACAGCGGCCTGCTCCATACGCTGCTTGGCATCAAGAACTGGAGCGACCTTGAAAGACATCCCAAAGTAGGGGCATCCTGGGAGGGGTTCGTTATAGAGCAGGTTATCCGAAGGGCGGGCTTCAAAAAAGAGGACTGCTTTTTCTGGGCTACCCATGCAGGGGCCGAACTGGACCTGCTCGTCGTCAGCGGAAGAAAAAGGATCGGTTTTGAGGTCAAGCTGACCGGCTCTCCCCGCGTAACCCCCTCGATGCGGAGCGCCCTTTCTGATCTGAAGCTAAGGGAGCTGTATGTAATTCACGCAGGCGAAGAGACCTTCCGGCTTGAGAAAAGGATCCGGGCCGTTGCCCTATCCCGTTTATTAGAAGATCTGGCATAATATCAAAATGACGTGCTGAATGGCGGGTGAGCTCTGGATATTCTTGGTATTGCGAGAGAGGGGAGTTGAACCCCTATGGTGTTACCCGCTGGATCCTAAGTCCAGTGCGTCTGCCATTTCCGCCACTCTCGCTCTTCTTCATTGTAATGGTTTTCCCGCCGCCTGTCAAACCCATGCATAATTGAATCGCCGACGCCTGCCTTGTTGCGCGGCTGCGTCTTGCCTTCACCCTTCGCTCCCCTTGTCGGCTTGCCGGCATTGTTGAGCGCATTCGCGCGGGCAAGGCACGCCTCGTGTATCCCCCGACGATCTTCGGCGTCGTCCTCAGGGTAAATTCTTTGTTGCCCGGATCAACACGCTCAGGTGAGCATGCGAGGTGGAAGTCTTTTCCGGCCCTGAGCCCTGTCTCCTCGAGGATCGCCCTCACGTCCCTGTCGGTCGTTCCGGGATATGTCGTTGATTCGAGGAAGACGAGCTGCCCTCTTGCAAGATGCCTTGCGATCATCCGCGTCGTATTGAAGACATATGTCATGTCGGGCTCCCGGTTCCTGCTGATGGGCGTGGGGACGCAGATGATAATGCAGTCCATGGCCTTGAGAAGGCTGAGGTCCGTGGACGCGGCGAACCTGGCCGATGGCTGGCCGTTGTGGATTATTGCGTCTTTTACCATGAGCTATGAGCTATCAACTACCGCTGATATATCAATATGTCTTATATATGATCTTCCTTTTTTAAGCGACCCGATCTTTTTCGGGTCAACATCGAAACCGGTAACGGGGAATCCTGCCCTGTAGGGCCCTATGATAGGGGCGGTCCCGCATGCACGGAGCAGGCAGCGCCGCTATCGACATTTTTGATCTGATCACGTGGAGCCGTTCAGTGACTGACGCGGCCCCTGTACCATTCGATGGTTCTTTTTAGGCCTTTGGGGAACCCGGTCCTTGCCTTGAACCCGAACTCTCTGGATGCCCGCTTCGTGTCGAGCATTCGGCGCGGCTGGCCGTCAGGCTTCGTCGTATCCCAGCGGATAGCACCCTTGAATCCCATCAGTTTCACGATCAGCGCCATGAGGTCTTTTATGGAGATCTCGAAGCCGGCGCCGATGTTCACGGGTTCGCTCTTGTCGTATCTCTCTGTTGCGAGGATGATCGCCTCCGCGGCGTCTTCGACATAGAAAAATTCCCGCGTCGCCTTTCCGGTGCCCCATACCTCTACCGCTGCGCGGGGTTTGGAACTCGGAGTTCGGAGTGCGGGGCTGGCAT
>DLMV01000068.1:11521-13889 GCA_002478225.1 Deltaproteobacteria bacterium UBA7527
GGCATTATTGTTTTCATTAACGGATATCCCGTAGTGCCGTAAAACCCATGTTATCACCTCGCGCGGGCTGTTCTTGCCGATGGAGACCTTTTTGCTGTTCACCGTGAACCGATCGTCGCCGTTTAAGCGAAAGTCGTTGACGATACCGGCAAAATCGCCGCGGGACAAAAGCTGCGCGAGGTGGAACTTTCGGATGAGCGCCGGGATCACGTGCGAGGATTCGAATCGGAAATTGTCGCCCGGCCCGTAGAGATTTACCGGCAGCAGAAAGATGGAATTAAAACCGTACTGCCGGCTGTATGCCTGGGACTGGACAAGCATCATCTTCTTTGCAAGGCCTTAGGGCGCGTTCGTCTCTTCCGGATAGCCTGCCCAGATATCATCTTCCCTGAAGGGTACAGGAGTGAGGTCTTTTTTTCAACGGACCTTATTATGCCTTTTTCCTCGACGCCGGAGCCCTGCCATGCGAGCTCGATGCCTGCATAGGAAAAGGCCGCGTTGATGAACTCCCGGACAGAATGGCTCTCGCCGGTGCCGACAACATAGTCGTCAGGTCTTTCCTGCTGGAGCATAAGCCACATCATCTCAACATACTCGGGCGCAAAGCCCCAGTCCCTCTTTGCATCGAGGTTTCCGAAGTAGATCCTTTTCTGGTTGCCTGCAAGGATGTTTGCAAGCGCACGGGTGATCTTTCTTGTAACAAAGGTTTCTCCCCGTCTCGGCGATTCATGATTAAAGAGTATCCCGTTGCAGGCGAAGAGATTGTATCCTTCACGGTAGTTTACCGTCATCCAGTAGGCGTATATCTTGGCCGCTCCGTAGGGGCTTCTGGGATAGAAGGGCGTTTTCTCGTTCTGGGGCGGCTGCGATATGCCGAAGAGCTCTGACGAGGACGCCTGGTAAAAACATGTCTTTATGCCGCTTCGCCGGATCGCATCGAGGAGCCTTGTTGTCCCTATGCCCGTTATGTCGCCCGTATATTCCAGCGCGTCAAAGCTCACCCTCACGTGGCTCTGTGCGCCAAGGCGGTAGATCTCCCCGAGGCTGGATGTTATAGATCAACTCTATCAGCTGTCCGGGGTCGGAGAGGTCTCCGTAATGGAGGAAAAGGCGCGTTCCCGGCGTGTGGGGGTCTGCGTAGATGTGGTCGATCCTTCCGGTGTTGAAGGTGCTCGCGCGGCGAATGAGGCCGTGGACCTCATATCCTTTCGAAAGAAGATACTCGGCAAGGTAGGAACCATCCTGTCCGGTAATGCCCGTGATCAATGCTCGCTTCATAGATGCTCCTTATGCGGGAGTTTTTTTTCCCATTCCCATGCTGTTTTTATAATATGCTCCAGATCATCGTGCGCCGGTTCCCAGCCTGTCATTCGCCTCAGCTTTGTGCTGTCCGCGATGAGCACGGGCGGGTCGCCTGCCCGTCTTGCCGATTCTTCGACCGGGAAGTCGATATCGGTCACCTTCTTTGCCGCCTCTACGACCTCGCGGACAGAAAAACCGTGTCCATAGCCGCAGTTCATGATATCCGGCACCCCGGTCTCCATAAGGTGGTGCAAGGCAAGGAGGTGCGCCAGGGCAAGGTCTTCCACGTGGATGTAATCCCTGACGCAGGTCCCGTCCGGCGTAGGGTAGTCTGTCCCGTGGATGAGGAGTTTGCCGTACTCGCCCTTCGCGACCTTCAGCGACCGGGTGATAAGGTGGGTTGCCTCTTCATAAGCCTGTCCTATCCTGGAGTCGGAGGCGGCCCCGGCAACGTTGAAATACCGCAAGGCAACGTACCGGAAATCCTTTGCCAGAGCGAGGTCTTTCAGCGCCTGCTCCACCATCACCTTCGAAGCGCCGTATGGGTTGATAGGCCTAAGAGGCGCTGCCTCGTCGATAGGCATCTTTTCAGGTATCCCGTACGTTGCGGCTGTGGAGGAATAGATAAAATGCGCCACGCCTGTTTCAACCATAGCCTCAAGCAGGTTCAGGGTATTTATCACATTGTTCCGGTAATATTTGAGGGGCTCACGGACGGATTCTTCCACCTGGATCGAGGCGGCAAAATGGAACACCGCATCGGGCCTGAACGCATCAAGCACGTCACAGACAATGGTCTTATCGGCAAGGTCGGCCTTTAACAGCTTTCCATATAATACCGCCCATTCGTTGCCTGTCGAGAGATTGTCAAGGACAAAGATGTCATGGCCTGTCTCCCCAAGCAATTTTACAACATGGCTGCCGATATACCCGGCCCCACCGGTGACGAATATCTTCATTGCATGCCTTCTCTTTTGATTCTCTGCATGTCTGCGCGAAGAAACGTGGACAGTTCAACGCCCATCGGATGTTCATTGTATCATAAAATAAATAAATTGTTAATAAT
>DLMV01000068.1:13953-28152 GCA_002478225.1 Deltaproteobacteria bacterium UBA7527
TTCATATAATTTAGACCTTTTTTTGCAAGATCCGTCCATATAATCACAATAGATGAAAAAATTCTTGACAATCTGTTTTAACGTGTATAACATATTAATATACCTAAGGAAGTAAAGTAATTGGTGATCGAACAGAAGATCGGGGTTACTATTTTTTATTGTTATATACTTTTTGATGAGCATAAAGTTTTTTCCGAAGCGCAAAAAGTAAAAAAGAAATGAGATCAGAGGTGAAGGCAATGAGAAAAGAACTTACGATATGTTTTCGCACCAGTGATGAACTGCGTACCTCATTAGAAAAGATCGCCACCGAAGAAAGGCGCTCCTTATCATCGATCATTGAAACAATACTCTATGATTCCCTGAAACAGAAGAAGGCCTTGCAGAGCCTTAAAAAAGAAAGACGCCGTTATCCCCGCAAGCCGGTGTCATTGCCGACCTTTGTATATAAGAACGACTCTGAGGAGCAGGGGCTCCACCCGGGGACCATCGTCGATATATCCCTTGGGGGTATCAGGATTCTCTTGCCTCACGATGCCAAGATCGATGAAACAGCAAACATTGGCACCCTCTTTACTTTGCCCAATGAAAAGATGCCCCTCAAGATACAGTGTGCCGTCCACAGGGTGATGCCTGCCGAAGAAAATATAAAGGAAGTCGGGGCGTCATTTGTAGACTCAGATTTTATGAGCTACCAGAAACTCCAGAATTACCTTATCCAGTAAGGCCGCCTTCAGACCGTACGGGCGCTCTTTTTCCTTTGACGTACCGTTTCAAATAAAGAAGATCATTTTCAGTAAATCCTTCCCATGCAAAGGGAAGGAGCGCATTGTTCTGATAGAGCGCATCCTCCTTGATGGGGTAGCGGGCATGCCGGCAGTATCTCTCGAACATCTCTGTGTGCGGTATAGGCGTATACTCTGCTATATAGGGCCTGACGCCTAAGGCAAAGAGATAGTCAATAGCCTCCTTCACGGTCTCCCATTTTTGAAAAGGAAGGCCCGCCAGAATATAAACGCTCACATTCCCCAGATCAAATCCCGCATGCGTTAGAACAGCCAGGGCCTTCTCAAAAACCTTTGTGCTGACCTTTCCGCCTGTTGACCTCTGGGTATCAGGATCTGTCGTCTCAAGTCCGATCCTTAATTCCTGAAAACCTGATTCGCAAAAAAGCTCTGCCAGATCTTCATCGATAAGCGCTGCATTGACCGCGTTCGGATTGTATATATCGATACGAAAGGGGAGCTCCGCGATCCCCCTTAAAAGGGGTTTCACATAGCGTTCTTTTTCGTAGAGGAAATTGTCGTCGTAGATTACGAATCGCTTCACCTCATGGCCGTGCCAGTGCTTTATCTCCTCGAGCACCGAGGATGGGCTTCTTCTTACGATCGAAGGATGCATATATGGTGTTGCACAGTAGGTGCACCGGTACATGCACCCGAATGATGTGAGAAGCGGCACGAAAGGTATCTCGTCACAGAGGTCATAACAAGGATACGGGAGAGCGTCCAGGTCATATATTGAAGGCCTGAACGCGAGCGTTGTCGATAATGCATCCTCAACGAATCTGTAGAACCTTTCTGCCTCATTGTGCTTCACAATAAGGTCCGCCTTTTGCAAGTGCCGCTTCGCCTCTTCTTCACAGAGCGACGGGTAGATGCCGCCAACCACTATTCTTGACCCCGGGAAGATCTCCCTTGCGGCCTCTACGGCCTCTTTTGTGCCTGGATACCAGTACGTCATGATGGATGTAACGAGAACGAGGTCTGGCTCATCGATGCAGGATAGTTCCCTGGTCAATGCTTCACGTGAAATCCCGTATCTTCTGTAATGCCTTCTAACGCCTTTCAGGGCGTCTGGTTTTGCAACCCTTTCCTTCACAAAGGGGGCTCTCCCGTCCGCCTTCCTTTTCGCCTCAATCACCCGCATGCAATCTATGAAACGCAAATCCGCGCCGTTTTTCCTCAGGATGCTTCCCACATACAGAAGCCCCAGGGGGCTTGACCAAAAACTGTATGCAGCAAAATCGTAGATGCTGGGATTGATGAGAAGCACTTTCATAAAGACTTTTCTGTTATTGAGATTGCTACGTCGCTTCGCTCCTCGCAATGACAATAAAATAAAAACTTTGAACGTTGAACATAGAACAGATTCTCCCCTTACGACTTACGCCTTACGACTTACGGGTTCATGCTTTTCACTCTCTGCTCTCAGCTCCAAGCTCTCCGCTGCCTTTACCCCCTTACGCCCACGACCCACGGGCTCACCCTCCGTTCTATGCCCTTCGCTTCTTCCTTGCCAGCAGCTTTACCGTCACAAGCCCGAAAATGAACCCGCCGATATGGGCATACCAGGCAACCCCTTCCAAGTTCGAATAAAGCAGCTGCATGAAGAACCATAGCGTTAAAAGCAATATAGCGGGTATCTCAACGATCTTGATGAAGATGATGATAAGCAGGATGGTCTTGATCCTCGCGTGCGGGAAAAGCACCAGATAGGCGCCGAGGATCCCCGATACTGCGCCGCTTGCGCCAACCATGGGCACTGTAGAGGCCGGATCATAGAAAAACTGAAAGGCAGCCGCAATAATGCCGGCGAGGAGATAGAAAAACAAGAAACGCATATGGCCTAAGGCGTCTTCAATATTGTTGCCGAATATCCAGAGATAGAGCATGTTCCCGCCAAGATGGAGGAAGCCCACGTGAAGGAACATGGAGGTAAATACGGTGAGCACATTATAAGGAAGGAGGTCCCATCTCGCCGTTATCGATGTTGCAAGTTCCCGGGGGACCAAGCCGTAATATTTATAGACCAGATCGCCGGCCGATCCGTGAAGGACTACCCTCTGCCACAGAAAAATTAATATATTTACAATGATAATGCTCACTGTTATAATTGGGATAGTGCGGGTCGGGATATTATCCTTAATGGGTATCATTTTCGTAATTCATAACACGTGTTCCCTACCAAGTCAAAATATCAGGGAGTAGCGCATGCCGGAGCTGAGAAGAGATCCTATTATTGACAGATGGGTTATCATTTCCACAGAAAGGGGAAAACGACCCGTTTTCTTTATTGAAGAGGCGCCGCCGGCAAAGGCCCCTATGTGCCCGCTCTGCACAGGAAATGAAAATATGACCCCTCCTGAAATATATTCCGTGAGACAGGATGGTTCTCCCCCAAATGGACCTGGCTGGATATTGCGGGTCGTATCGAACAAATTCCCGGCCCTCAGGGTTGAGGGGAGCCTCGACAAGGAAGGTGTCGGCCTGTACGATAAAATGAACGGGGTAGGGGCGCACGAGGTCATCATCGAGACTCCCATCCATGGCGAAACGCTGTCAAGCATGAACATAGAAGGCATACAGCGCGTGTTTAATGCCTACAAGGCAAGGATCCTGGACCTAATAAAAGACCAGCGGCTCAAATATATTATGGTCTTCAAGAACCATGGCTCTGTTGCAGGCGCATCATTGGATCATTCCCATTCGCAGCTCATTGCCCTGCCGATCATCCCGCGGAGAGTGGTTGAGGAGATCAATGGCAGCCTTAACTACTATAAATTTAAAGATAGGTGCGTCTTCTGTGACATCATTACCCAGGAAAAAGAGGATAATGTCCGCATCGTCTTTGAGAACGACAAATATATTTCCCTGTCGCCCTATGCCTCCCGCTTTCCTTTTGAGACCTGGATCCTGCCGAAGAAACATGAGCCCTACTTTGCTTCCCATGAAAAAACGGACGATTATTTCTCGCTTGCGGAGGCGCTTTCCACGGTCCTCAAAAAGTACAACAGGGTGCTCAATTCGCCGCCATATAACTATATAATCCACACGGCGCCCTTCGGAAACGGGCAGATGCCTCATTATCACTGGCATATCGAGATCATACCGAGATTGACCAAGATGGCCGGCTTCGAGTGGGGGACAGGGTTTTACATTAATCCGACACCGCCCGAAGAGGCTACGGAGTATTTGAAAGAAACACAGATATAGAGGGGGTTACCATGAAAATACTAATTGCTTCTCCTGAAATCTACCCTTTTGTTAAAACCGGCGGCCTTGCGGATGTGACTGGCGCGCTCCCGAAGGCGCTAAAAAAACTCGGCGTTGAGGTAAAAGTCATTCTCCCGAAACATAAAGGCATCGAGGAGCAAGGCTTTCCCATGAGGTATAAGAACTATAAGATCGTATGCCCTATATCCCAGGGGTACGTTGATGCGGAGATCGTTGAAAGCGAGTACGACGGCATTACCGCCTACCTCGTGGAAAAAGATGAATACTATTACAGAGACTATCTCTACAGCACCCCCGATGGTGATTACCTTGATAACGCCGAACGGTTCATCTTTTTCGCAAAGAGCATTCTCGAGGCAATTAAGGTTACCGGCTACGTCCCCGATGTGATCCACTGCAACGACTGGGAAACCGCCCTCGCGCCCGTATTCCTCAAGATCCTTTACGGCAACGATCCCGTGCTCAACAAGGCGTCCACGCTCCTTACCATTCACAACCTCGGGTATCAGGGGATCTTCTGGCATTACGACATGCACCTCCTCAACATCGGCTGGGAATACTTTACGCCTGACTTTATTGAGTTCTTCGGGAACATCAACTTCCTCAAAGGCGGTATTGTTTTTTCCGATGTCATCAACACGGTAAGCAAGAAATACAGCGAAGAGATCCAGACAGAGGAGTTCGGCTGCGGTCTCGACGGTATCTTGCGAACGAGGAAGGATGATCTCTTCGGCATTATCAACGGCATCGATTATGCCGACTGGAATCCCGAACAGGACACCCTTATCCCTGCACGCTATACCGCCGACAAGCTGACGAACAAAAAGATCTGCAAGGGCTCTCTCCAGGACACTTTCGGGTTGCCTGTCCAGGAAGATGTCCCCCTTATCGCTACGATCTCGAGGCTTGCCGATCAAAAAGGTTTTGACCTAATAGGGTCATCGCTGGAAGAGATGCTTGCCCTCGGTGCGCAATATGTTGTTCTCGGCACCGGTGAGCGTAAATATCACGACCTTCTGTCGCAGCTTGCAAAGCAGTTTCCGAAATCGTTCTCCATCAGGATAGCGTACGATAACAAGCTTGCCCATCTTATCGAGGCCGGCGCTGACATGTTTCTCATGCCCTCCCGGTATGAACCCTGCGGCCTTAACCAGCTTTACAGCCTGAAATACGGGACCGTGCCGGTCGTGAGGGGCGTCGGAGGGCTTGAAGATACGATCATAGACTACACGGCGCAGCCTGACGCGGGCACGGGCTTCAAATTCCACGATTACACAAAAGAAGCAATGCTCGATGCAGTCGAAAGGGCCTTATCAATATACAGGAACAAAAAAGCATGGACAGCCCTCGTAAAGAGATGCATGGCAGAGGATTTCTCATGGGAGAGATCTGCCAAAGAATATGTCGCACTCTATAAAAAAGCAATTGTAAAGCATGAATCCCGTTGATCTTCTCGGGAAGATTATTGAGATCTCCCATTCAAATCTTGAGCTGGCATCACGCATAACCTCTATTCTCAACATCATCTCCCAGGATATGCGCTCCGAGGAAGCCATCATCTATACGTTCGATAAGGACAAGAGGCTCAGCTGCAGGTACGCAAACCAGAGAAGCGCTCTCTTTAATATCCTGAACAAATACCGCTGCCACATCGGCGAGGGGATCGTGGGAAGCGTTGCGCAGAAGCGTTCGCCGCTCTTTTATACTATGCGGGATATTCCGCCCAGGTTCGGCTGTCTCTTTTACCCGGAACTGGACGGGAAGCTCGAAAACTACAAGGTATTTGCGTTCCTCCCCCTCGCGGACGACAGCTACCTCTACGGGGTACTGGTCTTGTGTGCCGTGAACAGGGATGTCATCCATGATGCGGATAAGATATTTCTCTCCATCCTTTCCCGGGAGGTAGGCGGGATACTCCGCTCCTATGATCTGATCCTCTCTTCAAAAAAAAGGATCAGCGAGCTTGCGACGCTTTCGGAACTGGGGAAGGTGCTCACGTCAAATATAGACCCCCAAGAACTCCTGAAGAATATAGCCCTGATCATAGCCAAATCATTGAATGCGGCTTTCGTTACTATTAAATTGGGATATGCCTTCCTGAAGCTCGATGCCCAGCGTTTTACCTATGGCATCATCGACCCTTCTGTTCAGGACCACGTTGCCGAGCTCGAAGAAACATCGGCAAGGCTTCTCCGTGCAGTATCAATGAGGGATTGCGCGCCCGACGAGTATGAAGACGCTTTCAAGCTCTCGCTCTTTTCGGCGCCGATCGTGTCAAAGAACCGCGTCCTTGGAACGCTCACCATATGCGGCGACAAGATGGAACAGACTTATGCCCTCGGAGAGGACGGCCAGTATCTTATCAATACGATAGCCAATTATATATCGAGCGGTCTGGAGAATACATTGCTGAACACGCGCCTCAGGGATGCCGTCAGGGAACTAAGCGACGCGCAGAAGAGGCTTATCGAACAGGAAAAGTTCAGGAGCCTCGGGGAGATGACCGCCAATATTGCGCATGAGATAAAAAATCCCCTTGTTATCATTGGCGGATTCGCCAAAAGACTTGCCAGGCAGATAGACCTTGACCGTACCGAGAACAAGTACATCAGCATTATTCTCAATGAAGTTACCAGGCTTGAGTCTATCCTTAATGAGGTCCTCAATTACGTCAAGGAAACCCCTCTTGTCGCTGAAATGTGCAGCATCAATGACTGTCTCGATGAGGTGCTTTACCTTCTTACGTCAGACTCTTCCTGGGAGGAGATCAACATTGCAAAGACATATGATCCCCGGCTTCCTCCTATTTCGTGCGATAGCCAGCAGCTCAAGCAGGTCCTTATCAATATTCTTATGAATTCCCATGAGGCCATGCATGGCCGCGGCACCATAACGATACAGACAAAGCAGACCACATACGAGAACAGGCCTTTCATCGCCATTTCCATTGCTGACACCGGCGGGGGCATCGATCCGGCGAACATCGACAACGTCTTCAACCCGTTCTTTACAACAAAAGAGCGGGGGACAGGGTTGGGCCTTGCTATCTCCAATAAGATCATCATGAATCACAAGGGCCATATCGATGTGGAAAATATAGCAGGGAAGGGGGTAACGTTCATCATATACCTCCCGGCAAAAAACCATATTACAAAAGAGGAGTTCCTATGAAGAATCCAAGAATTTTAGTGGTGGATGACGAGGAGAACATACGGCTGCTTTTTAAGGAGGAGCTTGAAGAGGAAGGGTTTGAAATAGGCCTTGCCTCGAACGGATTTGAGGCCCTTGATAAGCTTAAAACAGAGCGCTTCGATCTCGTTGTGCTCGATATAAAGATGCCCGGCATGGATGGCATTCAGACCTTAAATGAGATAAAGAACATCAAAAAGGATCAGCCGGTTATTCTCTGTTCCGCATACGGAGAGTTCAAACAGGATTTTTCAAGCTGGGTGTCTGACGGCTATGTTGTCAAGTCGGCAGATACGCGGGAGCTGAAACAGACCATCAAGAATGTCCTCGGGTTGTAGCCTCCCGCCCCGTCAGAGCTTACCGCATTGCTCTTTCTTAAAGCAGCGACGGGGCCTTCTCCCGCGCGCCCACGCTCCGTACCGGGCAACTCGCAACCTTTTTATTGGATATTACTTGATATTCCGGAGAACATGGCATAATATTATGGACATTTGGGGGTGTAGCTCAGCGGGAGAGCATCTCGTTCGCAACGAGGGGGCCACGGGTTCAATCCCCGTCACCTCCACATGCAAATATTGCGAAGGCCCGGAATAACAGTCAAGAAATCCTTATGTCCCTCACATTATGAGGCTCTTTACAAAAATACTTATCTTTTTTATAGCCCTCGTTGTTATCCTCTCGATCATCACAACCTATGCAGGCATAAACTCCATAGAGCAGATTGCCGTTGATGAACTGGAGAAGGGGCTTGTCTCGGATATAAACCTTTTCAACTTTGCCATCGACAGAGAGCTTGACCACATTGAGGCGCACCTCTCTTTAATATCAACAAAAGTTAGATTTAAAAAGGCCTTTTTGCAACGAAACCATGCGGCGATCTGGCAATTGTTCCAGGAGGACCTCCAGGAAAAAAATATCGACATCATACACCTTGCCAATAAAGGCGGGTTAACCTTTGTGTTGAGCAAAGGGCTGCGCAATGTGCCGGTTATCATACCGCCCCTGCCTGAATCGCAACGGAACATTGCAAGGGGGTTCATGTTCGTCAAGGCAGGTTCGATGGACCGTGTTGCGCTCTTCGTTTCCATCCCTCTCAGGGAGACCTCCGGATTATCGGGCGCTGTAACAGGGATCGTCATCATCGACGACGGCAGCGCTTTTATCAGCACCGTATCAGAACTTCTGGCAAGAAAACGCAATGAGCCCGTATTTATATCGATCCTATACAAAGAAAAGAGGGTCTTCAGTACGATCTTTAAGGTTGCCGGATCTCAGACGCAGGATCTTCGCAAGGACATAACCGATACCATCTATGGTAAAGGTGAAAAATATATCGGAAAGACCCTGATCGGTAATACCGGCTATTTTACCATCTATAAACCGTTCATATACGGAAAAAAGATTACCGATTGGGCATACGGCATAGCGGTTAACGAAAATATCTTCATGCCCTTTAAAAAAAGGCTCCTTTACACCTTCATCGCCATATCAGGACTTTCCACTCTGGCAGTTATTCTTGTTGCATTCCTCATTACCGCCGGCATAACACCCTCCCTTAACAGGATAGTCAATGTCTGCAAAGACATAGAAAAGGGGCACACGAAATCCCGTATAGATGTAACAGGCATATCGGTCAATGAGTTCAAGCTCATTGCGTCATCGATGAATAAGATGGCCGAATCTATTGCGGCCCGGGAGAAGACCATCGGCGAGCACATCGAGTCGATGAAGGCCGTCAACAATGAGCTCAAGGAAAAAACGAAGATCATACGATACGAAAGGAAAAGGCTTCTCACGATCCTCGAGACAATGGATGACGGCATCGTAACGCTGGACGAGAGGGGGGTTGTGGTCTATTTCAACAGGGCTGCGGAAGTGATAACCGGCATGAACAGGCACCAGACGATAGGCAGGCATTATAAAACGATCTTTAAAAGCCTCAACATTATACCGGACCAGCAGGCCTCAAGCCTGGAATTGATCTTCGAGGGCCCCTCATCGCCCTTGTATCTGAACGTGCACATCTCTCCATACACCCTTGAAAGCGAGGAAACCGGCCATGTGATTCTTTTTCAGGACATCTCTAAAGAAAAGAAGATCGAAGAGTTCAAGGCTGACTTTATCTCGTCGATCGCCCACGACATAAAGTCTTACCTGGTTCCTGTGACCGGCTTTCTGAACAGGATACTGAGGGAAAAATACGGACGGCTGGAGGAACCGTTGCGGGAAAAGATCGCCGGCGTTCAGGAAAACACCTCAAAGATCTACCACCTTGTAGAAAACTATCTGAATATCTCAAAGATCGAGTCCGGCAGGCTCGAGCTTTCGCGGGCGGCCATGGACATTACGGAGGCCTTAAAAGATATTGTCCAGCTATACGGTCCAAGGGTCAGTCTCGCAGCGACCGGCGAACTCCCCCCTGTCTTTGCCGACAGGCCCTATGTTGAAAGGGTTGTTATAAACCTGGTCGCTAATGCAATGAAGTTCTCAAGCGAAGATTCTCCTGTGCTGATAAGCGCCCGCAGGGATGGGGATTTTATCGTTACATCGGTAAGCGATCAAGGCGTTGGCATTCCTGCAGATGAGATCCCCTATATCTTTGAAAAGTACAGAAGGGGGAGTTTCGGAAAGAAGGAAGGCGGATCAGGCCTTGGTCTTTTTATTGTGAAATCGATTGTTGAAGCGCACGGAGGGAAGATCTGGGTAGAGAGCGCGTCCGGCAAAGGCAGCGTCTTCTGTTTTACTCTGCCGCTTTTAAAAGAAGAGGTTAAATGCTGATTTTCTTCCATACGGTTTGACTTTGCGGGCCTTTCTGACTTATAATACCGCAATGCGAAAATATATCATAATTTTTCTTGCGCTTACGTTCGTGTCGTGCAGTTATATGCCTTTCACAAAAAAGAAGGACGACGCTTCAACCACAGCCACCAAATCCACACAAGCCAAGGGCGAAAAAGTGGAAAAAGCGGAAACGGGCACCCCGAAGCCAGGCGACATCAAGGTCATCGACGGGGTTGAATATATCTATGCGAGGAACAGAAGGTACATGCTCACACCGTATGAATCTGAATACGTCTGGATAAGGAAAGACCATTACTCTACCGGCATTGGGGAGAACCTCTTCTCGGGAGGAGCGTCAGCGAAAAAGGACCGGGACGAAATGGAGAAGAGACTTGCCAAGCTCGAGGAGGAGCTGAAAAAGAAAGGGATTGCTCCGCAAATGGTATATCCAATGCAGATGGGGTCTTTACCCCTTGGTATGGGCTTCATGCCTGGCCTCGCAATGGTCACCTTTAATTATCCTTCACCAAAGATGAAAAGGAAGGTTGTCGTCCTCCCGGTAAGCGACACGACAAACTACAAAGAGGAACATCTCGGAGAGCTGGCAACAAAACGGCTCATATCGCGTCTCGAGAACACCGGCACCATCATCTGCATCGACCCCAACACAACGGATATCAAGGGCATTCTCACGGACTCATCAAATCTGAAGGTGCTTAACGAGATCTTTGGGGTTGTTGCAGTCCTCAAGGCAAGCCTTTCCGACGTATATACCAGCACTTCAAAGATCGAGGGCAAGCAACAGCAGGAAACATCGTTTGCCATGTCCAAGCTTTCTGTCGATGTCTACAACACAGATACGGGAACCTTGCTGAAGCAGCTCTCGGGCAGGAACCCCGTCTTTCTGTCGCGGGAGGGAGGAGACATGAGCTCGGAGAAGGCGAAAATGAAATCGATCGACCTGACGATAGAGATGATCGCCGATGATCTCCTCAAGGCGGTCCTCACCCTTGACTGGCATGCCCGCATCGCATCCATCGAGGAAGGCAAAGTATACCTGAACGCCGGAAGGCTGTCCGGTCTCGAAAAAGGCGGCGTCCTCGAGGTTTATTCGCCCGGAGAGCAGGTACTTGACTCGAAAACAAAGGCCCCCCTTGGAAGGAAAAAGGGGGACTTTAAGGGCGAGCTTGAAGTTGTTGAACTCTTCGGCGTCGACGCAAGCTGGGCAAAGCCCAAAAAGGGCACGAGCTTCTCGCCTACAGATCTCGTCTACGTAAAACAGTAAGACGCACTTTCAGGGCAGCATACAATCAAAACCAGCTCATGGCTCATAGCAGACAGCGCAAGAACGTAAGTCGTCAGGCGTTAGGCGATTAAACCCTTAACGACTTACGGATTTCATAGAATCTCGATAATATGAAATACGATCTGTTTGCGGCAGTAGTCCCCTTACGACTTACGTATTATTCCGTCCGGTTTTATTTTACAAGGGGCAGCGCTGCCCTGAACTCTTCGGTTCCTGCCTTTTGCAATATCTCATATATGAACATCTCTGTTGTGGTTATCGTTGCACCTCGCTGTCGCATGCGCTCCAGAGCTGCTTTCCGGTTGTCGGGGTCGCGGGAAGAAACTGCGTCTCCCACGACATGGACATCGTACCCTCCCAGCCCGTGCAGGGCCGTCTGCAATACACAGATATGGGCTTCTACGCCTGTAATGATCAGTGTGCGCCGGCCTATCCTTGATACCTCGTCCTGAAACTCTTTGCAGGAGAAGCAGTCAAAATGCACCTTAAGCACAGGTTGGACAGCTGCAAGTTCCCGTTTTACCTCAGGAATCGTTGGTCCGAGCTTCTCCTGCTCGGTGATCACAACGGGGATCCCTGCAATACCTGCAAAACGTGCAAGCCGTATGACGTTCTGCGCAACCCCTTCTTTCCCGGATATAACGGGCATCAGCCTCTCCTGGACATCGATGATAATGAGCATGCAGTCGTCCCGTGGAACGAGGGCGTCGGCGGCTTTCCTTTTTCGCTTCATATATACCTCCGCAGTTTTTTGTCGTCCTCGCATAGTATAAACCATTCCAGGGGATATTTGTTCACTATCCTTATGTTTCACGTGAAACATAACATACCGGATGCCAACCAGGACCCCGTTAGGCGTAAGTCGTGGGCGTAATGTTCCAATGCTCAAAATTCAAAACTCAGGCAGAATGCATCTGTTTCGGACATTTGATATTTGGATTTAGGTATTGTTTAGGATTTGGTGCTTAGGGTTTCGATATTGTTTCACGCATAGTGCTTCGATATTAGAATTTAGAGTTTCAAGGACTGATGGCTGGTCGGTGATCAGCGCACGCTCTTCTTCGACGATATGACGAGGAGTCCCTCCCCGTAAGCGTCGTCTCAGGAGAGGTCGAAGGCCGATATCAGGTATATCTTCGAGACCGAGCCTTCCCAGAAATACCTCTCGGCAGCCGGGTTTAGCTCCCGGCCATGGCCAAACCGTCTGAAGGCTTCCTTCTTGAGGGCCACATAATGGGCGAGGTCCTTTACTTTCAGGGTTACCGACCGGAATTTTCCCTTTACAAACTCGTACTCGATGCTTTTCAGATCAACCCTGCCAAAGCGAAGCACATCGCCATCCTTGACATATATCTTTATGCCCGGCGCATCAACTCTTGCTCCCACCGCCTTCATGTCCTTCAAGGCCGATATGTCGGTCCCCCAAACGAGCCCGCCGTATCCGTCGGGCTCGTTCTGGAATGCAAAGGCGCCTGCGGAGATCAGGATAATAAGCGTTGAGCACAAAAATGTGCTTGCTGGTGAAAGCATGTTTTTTCTTACGCCTTCCCTCATGGTTTGTTGACCGTTGCTGTGAGCCGCGAGCTATCAGCTAAAGGCTGTCCTCTCTTTGATCCTCTTCAACAACATATATCTCCGGATAGTTCCTGTACAGCTCCGCGTAGTCGATCCCGTACCCCACAATGAAGCCGTCATTTATTGTAAACCCGACGTAATCGCCTTCTATCTCCACTTTCCTCCGCGCCCTCTTGTCAACAAGCGCGCAGATCTTTAGCGTTTTCGGCCTTCTTTTCTTAAGCATGTCCCGAATCGAGCTCAAGGTGATCCCCGAATCGATGATGTCTTCTACAATGACCACGTTTTTGCCCTCGATATCTTCTTCCAGGTCTTTTGTGACCGATACCTTTCCCTTCGATTGCATGCCGTTCCCGTAAGATGCTACCCGCATAAAGTCTACCCTGGACTTGTTTCTGATGCAGCGAACCAGGTCAGACGTGAACATGAATGAACCTTTTAAGAGGCAGACAAAGACAATGTCTTCGCCTGCAAAGTCCTTCTCTATCAGCGAGGCAAGCCTTTTGACCGCGCTGTCTATCTCTTCCTTCGAAAAAAGCTTTCTCATCATTCTCCGGTTCCCCAAGGGCAATCGCTACAGGGCGTGCTTTAAAAGAACGACCTCCTGCGACTTCGGAAGCGTCGCCTTTGTGATCTCCACCTCAGAGCTGCCTGCGGCTTTGACAGCCTTCTTGTTCCTGGTAAATTCTTCAACGCCTGTGATCGGGAGATTGCATTTATCGGTCTTATAGTGCATCGGTATGGTCATCATGGGGGCCAGGTCGTTCATTACTTTTGTGGCCTCGTCGGCATTGATGGTATAGAACCCTCCCACTGGCAGGAGGAGGATGTCGAGCTTGCCGACCAGTTTCAGGGTATCTGCTGCAAGCGTATGGCCGAGGTCCCCCATATGCCCTACGGTCAAACCGTCAGCCTCGACGACAAAGATCAGGTTCTGCCCTCTCTCTTTCCCCCTGGAGGGATCGTGATATGACGGGATGGCCCGTATCTGCACCCCTTTCTCTTCGTATCTTCCCGCCTTGTTAATATGCTTGAAGGTGCCCTTAATGTCCTTTGTGTAGTTGTGGTCATCGTGATCGTGGCTCGTAAGGACAATATCCGCCTCCTCTGTGATCTTCCCGTAAGAGATGACGCCTCCGAAAGCCCCTGACTGGTAGGGGTCAATGATGATCTTCGCGCCTTTTTCTGTCGTTATCTTAAATGATGCGTGGCCATACCATTTTATCTTCATGTGCGCTCCTCCTTTGTTCTTGATAATACAATGTGGGGAGAGAGGGTGTCAAGGCCGGTATGCCCCTGGGCAATGTATCATATCTTGTGTCAGTGAATAAG
>DLMV01000069.1:0-25526 GCA_002478225.1 Deltaproteobacteria bacterium UBA7527
CTACCGCAAGCAAATCGTATATCGTAGTTCGTATATCGTATGTCGAGATTACAAGAAGGCCGTTCAGCGTTGGGCGTTGGGCGTGGAAGGCGGTTCATAACTGATAGCTCATGGTAAGCAAGATGCTGGATACTCGATGCTGGGTGCTCGATGCTGGATGCTGGTCAGGCATATTGCAAGAAGCGAGATACGAGGGACAAGGTTTTGGTATTGTCATCGCGAGGCGAAGCCGTGGCGATCTCATAGGGTATGAACTATTAATGGGATTGCCGCACTCCGCTCGCAATGACACTGCGCCGCGCCCTGCGGGCTCGCAATGACAAAGTGCACGGCCTATCTATCACCTATCACCCGCCACCTTCCATTTTTCATGTTCTAAATGGTTCATCCAATGACGAATTACGCTTCACGAATTACGAGAGCTTCTATGTACTGACAGTTTGTACATTTTTTCACTTTTTGTATTGACAACAGCGCGTTATTTTGTTGATATAAAAAAGCCGTACTAATATTAAAAGAATTTTTTCATGTCTTAGAGAGAAAACAACAGGTAGAAATATGTTCTGTATAAAGATACGTTGACAGTTTGTACATTTTTTCACTTTTTGTATTGACAATAGAATAGTATTTTTGGATATTATAAGCGTTATGCAAACTTTACAAGAATTCTTTCATGTGGCAGTCTTTGCAGTGGTAGCCGTTATCTTTACCGTGTCGCCAATAATCATTGCCTACCTCCTCGCACCGAGGACAGTGGGAAAAAAGACCTTTGTCACCTATGAGTGCGGGATAGAGCCTTTCGGGAGCGCCTGGATCAGGTATAGCGTCCATTATTACGTTTATGCGCTGATCTTTATCGCCTTTGATGTTGATGTCCTCTATCTCTTTCCCATTGCTCTGAGCTATACAAAAGGCGGCAATATATTTGAATTTTATTCTCTAATAGTATTTGTGCTCATTCTTGCATTGGCAGTTGTATATGCCTGGGGAAAGGGGGTTTTCACCTGGAAACGAAAGATCCTGTCATAAAGTTCGCCGTCCTCGACAAGGTCCTCAATCTTGCACGTGCAAACTCGCTTTGGCCGGTAACGTTCGGCCTTGCATGCTGCGCCATCGAGATGATGTCTACGTCAATGGCACGGTTCGACATCGCCCGTTTCGGAGCAGAGATCTTCAGGGCAAGCCCCAGGCAGGCAGACCTCATGATCGTATCAGGAACAGTAACAAAAAAGATGGCACCTATTCTGGTTACACTTTATGAGCAAATGCCTTCCCCAAAGTGGGTCATTGCCATGGGCAACTGCGCCATATCAGGCGGTCCTTTTGTTTTTAAAGGCCAGTACAATCTCGTTGAAGGAGTAGACCTTCTTGTCCCCGTTGACGTGTATGTACCGGGATGTCCTCCGAGACCGGAAGGACTCCTCGAGGGGCTCATGAAGCTTGAAGAAAAGATCACGGGAACACGGCGTTTCCCAGGTCCTGAGAGTAAATGGTAAAACCTATATGATAGAAAAATGTTTTGAAATCCGAAGCACGAAATCCGAAGCACTAAACAAGCACGAATATCTAAAATTCAAATACTTAAAGTTGTTTGGAACATTAAACATTTGAAATTGTTTAGATATTAGATATTAGAATTTAGGATTTGAGTTACAATGATATTGGCAGCCAAGACCATAGAAGAGTTTAGATCAGAGTTCAAGAGCGTGGACATCAGCGAGGTCCCCTATGATAAACAGGGATATCATCTCGCGATAGAGGCGCAGACAGGGAATCTCCTGAATATCGTTGAGTTCCTTGACAGGAGAGAGTTCTATATCGTTGACCTCTTTTGCGTCGATTATCAGGACTACCTCGAGCTGGTCTACTTCTTCAATACACACAGGGAGTTGTGCCGGGTCAAAGTAACGCTGAAGCTTGATCCTGAGAAGCCGGTTGCGCCTACGATCTCCCATATCTATACCATAGCCCGCTGGTATGAACGCGAGGCCCATGAATTCTTCGGCATCTATTTTGAAGGCCATCCGGGTCTGACCTATCTTTTCCTCCACAGTGGGATCGATCATTATCCCTTGCGCAGAAAGCATGTCCCTGTTCCCGATAATGACAGGCAATTGCTTGATTCCTTCAAGCCCCAGGAGGAGGAAGATTGTTTCTTCGTGAACCTCGGCCCGCAGCATCCGAGCACCCACGGGGTGCTCAGGGTTGTCCTGAAGATGGATGGGGAATATATTGTCAGCGCGGAGCCGGTGCTTGGCTATCTCCACAGGATGCACGAAAAGATGGCAGAGAGCAAAAGCTACCTCCAGTTCCTTCCGAACCCCGCGAGGATGGACTACCCGGGAGCATTGTTGTTCAACCTTGCACATGTGGAGACCGTGGAGAAGCTGTGCGGCATCGCGGTGCCTGAGCGTGCGAAGTATATAAGGACCATTACCTGTGAACTGAACAGGATCGCGAGCCACCTCTTGTGGCTTGGCGCCTTCCCCGCAGACCTTGGCGGGTTGACGCCCTTTATGTATGCATTCGACGACAGGGAGAACATCCTCGATATCCTTGAGGGGGTCACGGGGTCAAGGCTTACCTACTGTTATTTCCGCTTCGGCGGACTCTACAATGACATAGATGAAGAAAGCTTTGTTAGCGCTACAAAACGCTTTATAGAGCGCATGCGGGAACGGCTTGTTATGTACGATAAGCTTATCACCGGCAACGTGATCTTCATAAACAGGATAAAGAACGTCGGCATCATGGAGCAGGCAAAGGTCCGTAAATACGGTTCGTCCGGTCCCTTTATCAGAAGTACGGGCATACCCTTTGACATGAGAAAGGTGGATCCCTACGAGGCATACGGCAGCATTGATTTTGAGATTCCCACGGGGCATACCGGAGATAATATGGACCGCTATCTGGTGAGGATGAAAGAGATGGAGATCAGCCTCAACATCATTGAAGAGGCCATGAAGAAACTGCCTTCCGGCCCGTTCCAGACCGAGAAGGTGCCGAAAAAGCTGAAGCCACCGAAAGGCGACATATACCATGCCATAGAATCGACGCGGGGTGAGACCGGCGTATATATCGTGAGCGACGAGAGCGATACGCCTTACAGGATGAGATGGAGGGTGCCTTCTTACTCGAACCTCATGACCTTCCCATATCTTGCACAGGGATTGCTCATTGCCGATGCCATCGCGACGCTCGGGAGTTATGATATCGTCGTGCCGGAGATAGATCGATGAAAGGTCCGAGGTACGAGATTCGAGAGACGAGGAACGAATAACGAAAAATGTGTGACACCATTATTAATATAGTAAACATAGTCGGGAAAGAGGTAGTAAGGACGGTAGTAGGCCTTATCGGCGTCTTCATCGTGGTCATCGGCAATGCCATCATGCTGACATGGGCTGAGCGGAAGGTCGCAGGCCACATGCAGAGAAGGATAGGCCCAAAAGAGGTAGGTCCTTTCGGTCTTATCCAGTCCTTTGCCGACAGCGTAAAGCTTCTCGGGAAAGAGCTGCTCACGCCTGCAAATGTCGAGAGACCCCTCTATTTCCTTGCTCCAACGCTGATCTTCGTCCCCGTGCTCGTGACCTTTGTCGTTATACCGTTTGACGGTTTCCTGCAGGTCAAAGATATAAATGTGGGCATACTTGTCATCCTTGCCTTTTCATCCCTCACGGTGCTCTCCATACTCATTGCAGGGTGGGGCTCCAACAATAAATATTCCCTTATCGGCGCAGTGCGGAGCGTAGCGCAGAACATCGCCTACGAGATACCTCTTCTGCTTTCGCTCCTGCCCATTATATTCATGGCGAACTCTTTCTCTCTGAGGGATGTCGTGGAGGCGCAGAAAGGATTGTGGTTCGTGTTCTATCAGCCCGTTGCCTTTCTTATCTTTTTCGTTGCCAGTGTCGCGGAGACGAACAGGACGCCTTTCGATCTGCCGGAGGCGGAAAGCGAACTGGTCGCCGGCTTCCATACGGAATATTCCGGCATGCGCTTTTCCCTTTTCTTCCTCGCCGAATACACGAACATGTTCATCGTAAGCGCCATTGCGGTGACGTTCTTCCTCGGAGGATACCAGGGACCCATACTGCCTGGCGTTGTCTGGTTCTTCATGAAGACTTATGTGCTTGTTTTTGTCCTGCTCTGGTTCAGGTGGACGTTCCCGCGCGTGAGGTTCGATCAGCTCCTTAATTTTTCCTGGAAGATACTGATACCGGTCTCCTTCCTCAATCTGCTCGTGACAGGAGGGATCCTGAAGTTATGAGGGTCGTTGCTGACATCATAAAGGGCGCTTATTCGCTGATCGTCGGTATGGGTGTGACCATCAGGGCCTTCTTCAGCCCTGTTGTGACGTGCCAGTACCCGCGCGAGACGATAAACATTTCACCCCGGTTCCGGAGCCACACGAAGCTCGTTGGAGACCCGGAAAACCCGGACAGGACAAAGTGCATCGTCTGCGGCATGTGCGAGAGGAACTGCCCGTCAAACTCCATCAAAAAGATAGAAGGTGAAAAGAAAGAGGGCGAAAAGAAAAAGACCGCCACTTCCTATATCCTTGATTTCACAACGTGCAGCCAGTGCGGTATATGCGTGGAGAGCTGCCCCGTCGACGCGCTCGCATTCTCCTCTGATTATAACCCTGTGGGATTTAGGCGGGAGGACTTCCATTACGACCTCGTCAAAGAATATGAAAAGAGGAAGAAGACAGCATGATCTTCGCTGACATTATATTTATTATCATTATCCTTATAACATTGGCAGGCGCCCTGATGACGGTTATGTACGGTTCCATCATCTATGCCCTGATCGGTCTTGTGACGACCATGTTCGGCATTGCGGGGCTCTATATCTACCTTAATGCGCCATTCCTCGCGATGATGCAGATCCTTATTTATGTCGGCGCTATTACGGTGCTTATTGCCTTTGTTATCATGGTTATCGGTCCGCTGCACAAAAAGCCGAAGGAATGGACCTATCCTCTAAAGCTGATCATCGCCGCCATTGTGGCGCTTTTCTCCTTCTTTATGTTCGCGAAGGTCGTATTGAAGGCGAAGTGGACAGTTCTTTCAACGCCGTTTGCCGTAACGACAAAGGATATTGGAAGACTTCTCTTTGACAGGCTTACATTTCCCTTTGAGCTCATCTCCCTTCTTATCGTTGTCGCCATCATCGGCGCTGTTATGCTCTCCCTTTGCTCAAGAGGTGAAAAATGACGGGAATGGGGCTCTATAACAGCCTGAATATATACCTTTTCGTTGGCCTTGCTTTGCTTGCCTGCGGAATACTGGGGGTCATATACCGGAGGACCCTCGTCAGCATGCTCATATCGATAGAGCTCATCATGAACGGAGCAGGCCTCAACCTCGTGGCCTTCAACAGGTTCATCGCGCCCGACAAAGCATACGGCATGACCTTTACGCTCTTCATCATGGGAATTGCCGCTGCAGAGGCTGCTATTGCCCTTGCCATCATCATACTTATCTTCAGGAAATACAGACACGTTGAAGGAGCGCAGCTGAAGGAGATGAAGGACTGACCATGAAGATCGAGAGCATACGACCCCTCATACCGATTCTCATTGTCCTTGTGACATCCATCCTCATCTTCCTCTCCAGGAAAAGGCCCAACGTCAGGGAGTTCTGGTCGGTCGCAGGGTCGATCCTCACCTTTATTTCAGTTGCTGCAATGATCCCGGACATTATGAGCGGCAGCAAGATCGTCTATACGCTCTCGACGATCGCACCGGGCATCTCCATCAATTTCAGGGTTGACGCCCTTTCGCTTATATTCGGCATCGTTTCATCGTTCCTGTGGATATTCGCGACCTTCTACAATATCGGCTACATGAGATCCCTCGATGAGCACGCCCAGACCCGCTACTACACATGCTTTGCCATCGCGATCCTCGGGGCGCAGGGGGTTTCATATTCCGGAAGCCTCTTCTCGCTGTATCTGTTCTACGAGATCATCACGATCTTCACCTATCCGCTTGTCGCGCACCACCAGGATGAGGAAGGGTACGCAGGGGCGAAGAAGTATATCGTCTACCTCATGGGGACGTCGAAGGGGCTTCTGCTCCCGGCCGTGGTCCTGACGTATGTCATGACAGGGACCCTTGATTTTTCAGACAATATTGTGACAGGTGTCTTCTCGAAAGAAGCAAACAGCACCTGGATAACCGTTACCTACATACTTTTCCTCTTCGGTTTTGCGAAAGCGGCTATTATGCCCCTTCACAACTGGCTACCGTCGGCAATGGTCGCCCCTACTCCGGTAAGCGCACTGCTCCATGCCGTGGCGGTCGTGAAGGCGGGTGTGTTCTGCATCGCCAGGGTTATGCTTTCCACTTTCGGGACAGAGCTCCTGAACAGCTTGTGTCTTGGGATCTGGACGGCCTATTTTGTTTCAATCACCATCCTGCTTGCGTCGATCATAGCCCTTACAAAGGACGACCTCAAGGCGAGGCTTGCCTATTCAACGGTGAGCCAGCTCTCGTATATCGTCCTCGGCGTTGCGCTCCTTGATGCGTCAGGCGTCCTTGGCGGCATCCTCCATATTGTCAACCACGGCTTCAGCAAGATCACCCTCTTTTTCTGCGCCGGGGCCATATATGTCGCCACCCACAAGAAGAAGATAAGCGACATGGAAGGGATCGGCTACGCGATGCCCTTCACGATGGGTGCGTTTGCCATAGCGTCATTGAGCATGATAGGTGCGCCGCCTGTTGCAGGCTTTGTTTCGAAGTGGTATCTCCTGAACGGCGCCCTTGAGATACACAACATCCCCATAGTGATCGTCCTCATGGCAAGCACGATCCTCAATGCAGGGTATTTTGCGCCGATCACCTTCAAGGCCTTTTTCCAGGGGAAACGGGGTGAATGGAAGCGGAGCGATATCAAAGAGGCGCCTGCCACGATGGTTGTCCCCATTGTCCTTGCTTCCCTTATATCGGTCGCCCTCGGCCTGTTCCCGGGGTTCTTTGTAAGTCTTATCGGGAGGCTGATGCCGTGAAGAACGTAAACTCTAATTTTCGAAACAATTTGGATTTTGTACATTTGTGCTTGTTTAGGATTTCGATATTCGGATTTCGGATTTCAAGAGGTGCAGACAAATGGATTTTGTAAAATACATTGACCTCCTGAGAAAAAACATGAAGACCTTAAAGAAGGTCCTCATCGCCTATCTTGTTGCGGTTGTGATCTTTGACGTAGTCCTGCCCAGGGATGAGGCGCACGCGCATTACTGGATCGACAAGGTATTCGCCTTCTGGACGGTCTTCAGCATTGTCGGCTGTTTCCTTCTCATAAAGATAGGGAAGGGTATAGCGCATCTCTTTCTTTCGAAGGACGAGGATTACTATGGATAGGTGGGTACACCCGGCGATATTCTTTTTCATCGGCAGCCTCCTGCTCCCCTTTGTGAAAGGGAAGGCGAAGAAGCTCCTCATCCTTTTCATCCCTGTGCTTTCGATCATCGATGTTGCCCTCATGCACGCCGGCACATACGGGAGCTACCGGTTCCTGAACATGAGCATCGTCTTCGGCAGGGTGGACAGGCTGAGCCTCGTCTTTGCCTGGGTCTTTGTCATTATGGCCTTTCTCGGGGCGCTCTACGCGCTTCATGTAAAAGAGGACGGGCATCACGTTGCGGGTTCCTTCTACATAGGGAGTTCCCTGGGAGCCATATTTGCGGGGGACTACCTGACCCTTTTCATCTTCTGGGAGGTCATGGCCTTCTCGTCGGTATTCCTCGTCTGGTACAGGAAAGAGAGGCGGTCCATCGAAGCGGGATTCCGCTATCTCCTTGTCCATGTATTCGGCGGTCTTCTGTTCTTTACGGGGATGATGCTTTACTACTACAAGACGGGCAATCTCGTCTTTGACAGGATCTTCCCTGACAATGCGGGCATCGCAGAATACTTCATCCTGGCAGGATTTTCTTTGAACGCCGCAGTATTGCCCCTCCATGCCTGGCTGCCCGACGCATATCCTGAGGCAACTGTTGAGGGAGCCGTATTTATGTGCGCTTTCACGACGAAAACAGCCGTCTATGTCCTTGCCCGCGGTTTCCCGGGGTTTGAGGTCCTTGCCATTCTCGGAACGGCGATGACCGTCTACGGTGTTTTCTATGCCGTTATAGAGAATGATATGCGGCGGGTCCTTGCGTATCACATCATAAGCCAGGTCGGATACATGGTTGCAGGCGTCGGGATAGGTACAGAGCTGGCGGTCAACGGAGCCTGCGCCCACGCCTTCGCCCACATTTTATACAAGGCCCTTCTCTTCATGGGGGCAGGGGCTGTCCTCTACATGACGGGAACTGCCAAGATGTCGAAGCTTGGCGGCCTCTACAAGTATATGCCGCTTACGATGATCTTCTATGTCGTCGGCGCTATCTCCATTTCAGGTTTTCCGCTCTTCAGCGGTTTTGTCAGCAAATCGATGATCGTCGCTTCGGCCCACGAAAAGGGCAGACTCATGCTCATGGCATGGATGAACCTCGCAGGCATCGGTACGTTCCTCTCCGTTGGCCTCAAGGTAACGTACTTCACGTTCTTCGGCAAGGAAGCGGAGATCAAAGCAAAGGAGCCGCCAAAGAACATGCTCTGGGCAATGGGGCTCACCTCGGCCCTCTGCTTCATTATCGGCGTATATCCAAAGGTGCTCTATGACCTTCTGCCGTTCCCCGTGGAATACCATCCTTACAGCCTCCCTCATCTCTCAGAGATGCTCCAGATACTCTCATTCACAGGGCTCGTCTTCTTCCTCCTCGTGAAGAAGCTTCAGCCGGAGGCAAAGCTCAATCTCGATATGGACTGGTTCTACAGGAAAGGCGCCTGGGTCTTCATGAAGCTCGACGAGCGGGTGATAAGCGTTGTGGATGCGTTCTGGGGCGAGCTTTACCGGACAGTGGGTCTCAGGGTCCTTTTCAAGAATGCGAGCATCTCATATGGTTTTGACAGGAAGGTCATCGATGGCGTTGTGGACGGCTCTGCCTTAACTGTACGCGAGGCAGGCTCCATCGTGAGAAAGCTCCAGACGGGAAGGATACAGGCGTACATCGGCCTTTCCATCTTCCTGTTCTTCCTGATCCTGTGGTTTGTGCTGAGGGGGATGTAGCGATATGACGGCGTTCAATAAATACCTGATCATGAATACGCTCAGCTTTCCCATCCTCTCATTTGTGATATTCATTCCTCTCGCAGGGGCGATCCTTCTTCTCTTCATGCGGGGAGAGCGAAGCGTCAAAATGACCGCCCTCATAACGTCTATTATTAATTTCCCCTTGTCCCTTCTGATCTATCTCAGATTTGATGTTGGAACGGACAAGTTCCAGTTCGGGGAGTTCATCCCGTGGATCCCCGCATACAACATCAATTATGTCCTCGGGATCGACGGCATAACGATCTTCCTTATCCTCCTGACGACGCTTCTCGCCCCGCTCTGCATCCTCTGTTCGTGGACTGCCATCGAGCGCAGGGTAAAGGAGTTCATGTTCTGCATCCTCATCATGGAGACCGCCATGATCGGCGTCTTCTGCGCGCTCGACTTCATCCTCTTCTACGTCTTCTGGGAGGCGATGCTCATCCCTATGTACCTGCTCATCGCGATATGGGGCGGACCGAACAAGGATTATGCCTCCATCAAGTTCTTCATATATACGCTGTTCGGAAGCGTGTTCCTCCTTGTGGCGATCATCGCCGTGTACCTGACGACGGGCACGTTCAGCATCCCCGATGCCATGTTCCGTGACTACGGCTTTAACTTCCAGCTCTGGGTGTTCCTTGCCTTTGCGATAGCCTTTGCGATCAAGGTCCCCATGTTCCCCTTTCACACGTGGCTTCCCGCAGCCCACACCGAAGCGCCGACGGCAGGGAGCGTCTTCCTCGCGAGCGTTCTCCTGAAGATGGGGACATACGGCTTCCTGCGGTTCTGTCTCCCCATTACGCCGAAGGCGAGCGTATTCTTTGGGCCTTACATGATCGCGCTTTCCGTTATCGCCATCATCTACGGCGGATTTGTGTGCTTGAGCCAGACGGATATGAAAAAGCTCATCGCTTATTCTAGTGTGGCCCACATGGGTTTTGCGACACTGGGGATATTCTCCTTTACCCTGTTCGGATGGGAAGGAGCGCTCCTGCAGATGCTCAATCACGGGGTAACGACAGGCGCCCTCTTTCTCTGCGTCGGCATCGTGTATGAGAGGACGCATAGCCGCGAGATATATGACAACGCAGGGCTCGGGAAGATCATGCCGGCATACGTAGGATTCTTTGGTCTCTTTTCCATATCCTCCTTTGCCTTCCCCGGTACGAATAATTTTGTCGGCGAACTCTACGTCCTCATCGGAATATTCTCTCAGAACAAGCTGGCGGGATTCTTTTCCATCGTCGGTGCTCTCCTCGCTGCCGCCTATATGCTGAGGCTTCTCAAGCAGATCGTATGGGGCAGAGAGGACAAGCGTGAGATCGCGGACATGAAGGCGCGGGAGGTCATATACCTTCTTCCGCTCGTTGTCTTTGTTGTCTGGATGGGGTTTTTCCCACGTCCTTTTGTGCAGGTCATTGAAAAAACGCTGATGAACCTTCATTCGCAGATGAACATCTTTTTCCGTTAAGGGGTTTATTGATGATGATACTACCCGAACTGTCGACGCTTCTCTTCTCAATCGTGTTTCTCTTTATCTCGCTTGGTAAAAAGAAAGACAGCGCCGGTCTTCTTGCCAGACCCCTCTCGATAATCGTCCTTGGCATCTCGCTTGCCGGTATCTTTTCGGGCGGTGAGCTCTTCTCAGGCGCCTACCGGCTCGATCTCTTCTCGCAGGTCTTCAAGGCTATTATCGCTTACGGTTTTTGTCTTGTTATCTTCATGCTCGACAGGCAGAACGAGATCGAAGAGGCATATTTCCCCGAATATGTCATGTTCCTCGGTTTTTCGGCGCTGGGGCTCATGATGCTTGTCAGCTCCGTGGAGCTCATATCGATCGTTATCGCCCTGGAGGTATCCTCCTACAGTCTATATGTTATTGTCCCCTTGCGTAAAGGGCAAACGCATATCCAGCTTGAGGCATCGGTGAAGTACCTCTTCTTCGGCGCAATCTCAACGGGCATCATGCTCTTCGGCATGAGCTATATCTACGGGATCGCGAGGTCGACCTTCCTGAACGATATCCTGAGGGTGCTGCCTGGGGCAATGGATCAGCCGATCGGGGTTTTCGCACTCATACTTGCTTTGACAGGCTTTTTCTTCAAGCTCTCTCTCTTCCCGATGCATTTCTGGGCGCCTGATATCTATGAGGGGGCTTCCAACACAACGACGACATTCATTGCTACAGTCCCAAAGATCGGGGCCGCAGCGCTTCTTATCAGGCTCACAATGCTTGCAAATGCCTCGGGGGTTCAATTTATCAACGTTCTCATCGTCCTTGCCGCCATATCGATGACCTTCGGGAACCTTGTCGGCCTTGTGCAAAAGGATATAAAGAGGCTTCTCGCCTATTCGGGCATTGCACATGCGGGGTATCTGCTTATGGGCGTGCTGGCGTTGAGCAGGGACGGATACGCAGCGGCAATCTATTACATCACCGTCTATCTTTTTATGAACCTTGCGTGCTTCTATGTCCTGGTCCTGCTTTCAAAGGATGGCAGGAATGTTGTCATCGATGATCTTGTGGGGCTTTCGAAGAGGGCGCCGCTCCTTGCCTTTACCCTTGCCGTTGGAGCATTTTCTCTCGCAGGCATACCTCCTACCGGAGGGTTCACGGGCAAGCTCTTCCTTTTTATGAGCGCGTTCAGGGAAGGTCATCTGACGATCGTTATAATCGGTGCCGTCAATACGGCCATATCGATCTTCTATTATCTGAACCTCGTCAGGATGAGCTATTCGAAAGAGGCGGCTTCAACGGAACCGATCCAGCTTACCTTCAACGAGAAGACCCTTTGCTACATCTTAATATTCCTCGTCCTCTATATGGGGATCGTGCCTTTCGGGCTGCTGGATATATTCAGACTGGCAGTATAGAACCGATAAAATCGTCAATGTGTATAAACGTCGATGCGTAGACGCGAAAAAGGCTTTTTAGCGCATATACGTCTCTATTCGATCTTCTCCACTACCTGAAAGATGTAGTTGCCCTTTACGGCAATGTAGCGCACGGTATCGGGTGAATCAAAAACGACCTTCCCCATGCCCGGCTGCGGCGTAATGTCTGATTCTTTGCGTTCCTTCCCGTTGATCACGATAAGCCGATTCTTTGCTTGCTGGGCCATATAGGCTATGTGTTTACTATCAGGACTGAACACGAGGGACTCTTCAACAATATTATCGTATTCCCTCTCTTCTTTGCCATCAACAACGACTAACTGTTTTTTTCCTCTCTGGACAATATAAGCGAGCCGTTTACTGTCCGGACTAAAAACAGGGCTTGCTGAAACGATATCTTCATACGGCCTTCCTTCCCTCGCATTATGGACAACGAACCACATTCCGTCCTTCTGTGCGGCATAGGCAAATTGCTGGCTGTCCTGGCTGAAGACGGGTTTTCCTATAAAGTCGTAGTGTTTTTCCTCTGCGCCGTTGACGACTATGAACCTCCTTGGGCCTGATTTTGCGCTATAGATAAGCTTCTTGCTGTCAGGGCTGAAAAGGGGGGTGCCCCGCATTATATTGTCATATGCCTTTTCCTCTTTTCCGTCAAGAACAACGAACCACCTGTTGCCCAGGCGCGCGTTGAAGGCGATTCGCTTGCTGTCGGGGCTGAAGGCGATCGTGGTCCCGATGCCGTCGTATCGATTGCCTTCCTTCTCGTCGAGAACCATGACAACCTTGTTGCCCGTGAATGCGTTATAGGCGATGTGCTTGCTGTCGGGGCTGAAGACCGGCGTCCCTGACATGATGGCATCGTAGTGCTTGCCTTCCTTGCCGTCGACAACGACATGCCAGTTGTTCCCTATCCGTGCATTATAGGCAAGGCGCCTGCTGTCGGGACTGAAGACCAATGTGCCTATGTCGTCATACTGCTTTCCTTCTTTTTCGTCTATTACGACGAACCATCTGTCGCCGGATCTTGCAGGATAGGCGATCCGCACGCTGTCAGGACTGAAGGTGATAAGATTAACGGCTATAAGATCATACTGTTTGCCCTCTATACCGTTTACAACGACCACCCACTTGTCGCCGGATCTTGCACCATAAGCAAAACGCCTGCTGTCCGGGCTGAAGATCGGCGCGCCGAGGTCGTCGTATCTTTTTCCTTCCCTGCCGTCAACGGTAACGGTCCATTTATTTCCGCCTGTTTTATTAATAAATGCCGTTCGCCTGTTATCGGGGCTTGCCCGAAAAGACTGCTCGACCATCGATGAGACATCAAAACGGACTGCCGTGCCTTCCAATGCGGTTGTGCTCCGCGTTTTCTCCTGACCATAGGCCAGTCCGCTTACAGCAATGCAAAAACAGACAAACATAAGCATGGCTTTATTGAACATTCTCATACCTCTCTCGCCCCCCTTGCTGTTATTTTCTTGATCTGCGGGCGTTTTGTCAATGAATTACCACTCATTATCTGAAAGGTGTTTTTGTTCAAAATCCTACCATTTTTTGAACGTAAAAAATAGAGTTCTGTTGTTTGTTCTGTCTCTGTCTGGTAGACTATATGGCGCAAAATCAAGAGAGGCTTGCAATGAAAAAGAAGATCATTGTCGTAGGCGCCGGTCTTGCCGGGATGATAGCGGCATATACGGCGCAGAGAGAGGGCGCAGATGTTGTGCTTGTCGATAGAGGGTCCATAGGGCTCGGCACAAACTCGGCCATGGCGAATGGCGTCATTGCAGGGCCTACCGGTTCATACAATAAGAAGGAATATATAGCTGATACAATTGATATAGGGAGAGGGATCAATAGAAGGCCGATGGTCGAGATCGCCGCGGCAGAGGCAGGAGGCGCCATTTCCTTTCTCCGCTCCGTTGGACTGAATGTTGTGGAAGGCATAAACCTGTATTCTGTGAAATCACCTGATCCGGGAGTTATCCCGGGCGTTGCCATTGTCAAGAAGATCGCTGAGGCTATTGAGGGTCTCGACAGTTTTCGTACTGTCAAAGGTTTTTATGTTACGGAGATCATGAAGGCGGAAGGTCGCGCGTGCGGCATAAGAGGCCTGAACGCAGAAGGGAAAGAGACGACGATCGCTGCCAACGCGGTGATCCTCGCTGCCGGCGGGGCAGGCGCGGTCTATCTGAAGAACGACAACCAGAAGACTATAATGGGACAGGGATGCCTGCTTGCCGCGAAGGCAGGACTTACCTTGTGGGACATGGAATTCGTCCAGTTCTATCCCCTTGTCTTCGCCGATGCCCATCTGCCTTCCGCGATCGTCTTCCCCCCGTATCACAAAGAAGTGAAGGTGACAAACAGCGCAGGAGATGACATCGTCGCAAAATATGGTCTTGGTGACATCAACGAGGCTGTTGTGAAAAAACGGGATGAGTTCTCTGCCATCCTCTTTCATGAATTGAGGTCAGGATCTGTGTGGATGGACTTCAGGAATATCCCGCCTGAGATGTGGAAGGAGCATCCGTTAAGCCTTCTCGCCAGGATGAGGCATGATTTCTCGGCAAGGCCTGTCGCCGTCTCTCCTGCCGCTCACTTTTTCATGGGGGGCGTGAGGACGAACGAAAAAGGAGAAACGGATCTGCCGGGGCTTTTTGCGTGCGGTGAAGTGGTCTCCGGACTCCATGGGGCGAACAGGAGGGGAGGCAATGCACTGTTGGAATGTGTGGTCTTCGGAACGATCGCCAGCAGGAACGCAGCACGGCACGCCCTGGAAAATGACGTGCTCCCGATGAAGGAGTCTGGAACAGCGCCGACCGTCGTATCCGGCAGCAGCGCCGACCTGAGGGCGATCCGGCAGGAGATACGTAAGATCGCCTGGGATAATGCCGGTGTCGTGAGGTCTGAGGAGGGGATAAAAGAGGGGCTTGAGAAGATCGCTGCGGTGCAGGGGAGATTAGGGGCAACACTGCCACGAACCACTAATGAGAGAAGGCTGAAGCTCGACCTCGAGAGCGCCGCATTTACGGTACAGGCGGTCCTGACCGCGAGCCTCGGAAGGAAAGAGAGCAGGGGAAGCTTCCTCAGAAGCGATCTCCCCTATGAGGACAACGCGAACTGGAAGAAGAACTCCTGCCTGCGATACAACGCTGAGCAAGATTCATTCGCGCTGAGCTTCGAGGACCCGGCAAGAATTACCTTGCTATATTTTGAACCTGTAGAGTGATAGGCCTTAACCTTGATTATTCACTGTAGCTTACTGCAGGGTAGTTTATCCTGCCGCTTTTTCCTTGCTTATCCTGCAAAGAATTGATTTAAAGGCAGGGTACCCCGTAATCGGGTCCCTTCCTTCATAGCTGGTCAATGTATTCACATTTGATTGCTCCCACCCTAATGGTATGGAAACTACATCAGGGCGAATATACTTATTGATTGTGGCTTTAATCGTAATGGATCCTCTCAGTGTTTCAACCTTGACCCTGTCGCCTTCCTTTATGCCCAGCCTTTTTGCCGTGCCGTCATTGATCTCTACGAGGGGCTCCGGGTAAAGCTTTGCCGGTCCCGGCAGGTTTCGAAAGGAAGACTGCCAGTAGTATACAATCCTGACGCCGGAAAGAAGGCAGAGAGGATATGCCTTAGACAACTCAGGATTGCTCAAGGGGCTCTCCAAGGGCTCTTTATGATGTGGCAGGGGATCATAACCATATTGTGCCAGCCGCTCGGAATAAAGTTCGACCTTGCCTGAGGGGGTATTGAACCCCTGTTCAAGGTAGTGTTGTGTTTTATTCGGCGCATAAAATATACCGGCTGGACTTTCTTTTAATTGAGCCACGGTAATACCTGAAGGTTGGAGAACAAAGTCGATCATCTCTTCGTTGTCCTCCCAGGGAAAATGCTCTTTGTAGCCCATTGCCCTGGCCAGCTCCAACCAGAATTTCCAGTCCGGATAGGTATCTGGAAGCGGCTCGAAGATCTTATTTCTCATGGCAAGTATTGGAATTCCCTGGACGTATCCGTAATCGCATAATTCCGTCCGTTCCATAAAGGTCGATGCAGGAAACACAAGATCGGCCATTTTTGCGGCTTTGGTCATAAAGAGGTCCACTACCATAAGAAAATCGAGCTTCTGGAGCGCCTCTTCTGTTTTGGCAGTTTCAGGCCATGTGAGTAACGGGTTGGAGCCGTTCAGTATCATGGCCTTGATCGGGTATGGTTTGCTGGAGAGCAGGGTGTTGGTAAATTCCATGCCCTGGGCCTGGTTAGTGAACTTGACAAACACGGGATATTTTTCGAGTCCAATAGTTTTGGGACTCATCTCTTGTGCCGCCCTTGTATTGTTTGTTTTATATCCCGGCGGCAGTTTGTCGCCGCCGGTTACGTCAATATTCCCCGTTATAGATGCAAGGGTATAAATGGCGCGTATTGTTTGAAATCCATTGATGCCGTGATCAATTGCAATATGCTGCGGGATACAGGCAGGACGGTTCCGGGCATAGGTCCTCGCTGCATTATAGATAACGTCTATTGATACCCCGCAGATCCGGGCAACTTTTTCAGGGGGGTAATCCTTTACATGTTCTTTGAGCTGTTCAAAGCCTACCGTCCATTTACCAACGAACTCTTTGTCATACAGCCCCTCATCGATGATGATCCCGATCATCCCGAGGGCCAGCGCACAATCTGTCTGGGGTCTTATGGGCACATAGACATCCGCCTTTCTTGCCAAAGGAATTTCACGAGGGTCTATCACGATCAGCTTGGTGCCTTTCTTCATTGCGGTCATAATATCCTTGTACTCAGGCACGCTGGAATCGAATGGGTTTGTCCCCCACACCATAATACATTTTGAATTGGCCTCATCGGGGACCGGATATCCCCCAACGGTAAAATCTGTGGCCATAGTCCTTGACCAGTGACAGAGAGAATCTACGGAGGAATAATTCGGCGTACCATAGACATCGCAGAACCGCATGGCAAAACGCTTTGCATCACGCAACCCCACAGAGTTTCCCAGATAGACAGCGAGGGCTTCCGGCCCCCAATTTTTTTTGATATCACTGAGTTTTTTTGCGGCAGTATCAAGCGCTTCGGCCCATGAGATCTTCTTCCACGTGGTGCCCTGCCGCAAGAGAGGGGTTGTCAGGCGGTCTTTGCTGAATTCAAGCTCCCCTGCGAACCTTGCTTTTGCGCACACCACACCGTGGGTTGTAAGATGCTCTTTCATGCCCCTTATATCGACGATCTTTCCTTTTCTCAAATAGATATCAATGCCACAGGATTTTGAACACATTCCGCACATCGTCTTTTTTATTGCATCGTAATCTTTTTTCTGTACCATTTTAAAGCTCCTTTATCCTCCCTTCCCCATCATCCTTGGCACAAAGAGCACAAGGTCGGGGAAAGCTATTAACAATGCGATGAGCAGACATTCTACCACAGCGAACCAGAAAATACTCCGGAAGATCCCCATGAGATCGGTCTCGGGAACAGCCGCCTTCAACACATATACGTTCAATCCGACCGGTGGCGTAAGCAGGCTGAGTTCGACCGTAATAATGACAAGTATGCCATACCATACCCCGTCAACACCCATTTTCTGCAACACCGGATAGGTGATTGGCAGGGTAAGGAGCAGCATGCTCATCGGCTCGAAGAACATCCCCAGCGGTATATACATAAGCAAGAAGAGGACCACCATGACCGTAGGTGAAACATCCAGATTCAGCGCCAGACCGACAAAACGGTCAGCGAATCCTGCCCTTGTGAGAAAGAGGGTAAAGATCTGCGCACCGATAGTTATAGTTAAGATCATTGTTCCGGTCTTTATAGTATCGAAGAGGGCAGCTTTGATATTGGGCCAGTTGAAGTTGCCCGTCACAAGGGCGAGGAACATTGCACAGAGGCAGCCTATAGCGCCCGCTTCAGTTGGCGTAGTAATACCGGTATAGATCACGCCCATAAAGGTGCCGAAAAGCACCACCGTACCCCAGATCCCCTTTAACGAAAGGAAAGAATCCTTCCAGGTTATTCCGCGGGCCCTTGGCCCAAGACTCGGATTTAGCAACGTTCTGATGAGTATCATAATAACAAATCCAAGGGCATTCAAGATTCCGGGAACAAATCCTGCAACAAGCACTTTGCCTACCGAGACCTCGGTGATGATGGCATATATAACAGCGATAATACTCGGCGGTATCAGTATTCCAAGCGTCCCTGCGCCGGCTATCGACCCAAGGCTTAGATCTCTCCTGTATCCATAACGGTCCATCTCCGGGAGGGCAATTTTCGACATGGCTGCCACCATTCCCACACTCGAACCTGTGCAGGCAGCAAAACCCGCACAAGCAAAGACAGTGGAAATGGCAAGTCCGCCTGGCAACCGGCCGAACCACTTATACCCTGTATCATAGAGGTCTTTCGTAATCCCGGCTACGCCTGCTAGGCTTCCCATAAGCACAAAAAGCGGGATGAGCACAAGAGCATAAGAGGCTATGGAACTGAGGGGAAGGAGCTGGAGTGAAGCCCAGGTGATATCAGGGCCTGTGGTTACCAGCAAACCCGCGATACCCACCAGAGCCATGCCAAAAGCAATGGGGATTCCCGCTGACAGCAAAACAAGCAGGGCAATGATTCCAAGGATGGCGATATAGAGGGGGTCCATCAGCCATTCCTTCCGGTCAGCGTAACGTTATTTCTTATCTCATCAATAATGTTTAAGAGAAGCTGCAGGCAAAGGGTAAATGAACCAAATGCGATCACAAACTTGACCGGCCACACTGGCAAAGGCAATGCGCCCCACCGCACCTCTTGCATCTCCCATGATCTCCAGAAGGCTATTGCCATTTGCCAGGTAATAACAGCAAAAACGGCCAACGAAAGTATGAGGGTAATGATCTTTAAGGTTCGCTGGATGCTGGCCGGGAGCCTCTGTGTCACCAGTTCAATGTTGATATGCCCCTGTTGGGACTGCGTAAAGGCGATACCTGTGAAACAGAAGATAACGAGCAGATAGGAACTGATCTCTACCGTCCCGAGTATGGGCTTGTTGAACAGATAACGGAAGATCACCTCTCCGCTCATAAGAGCAAGTATCCCCAGCAGCACTATCCCGCTAAAAATACCCAGGTAGTAAATGGATCTTCTCATGATCCAGCCGGATTGATAATTCTTACTTGGCAAAAGGGCTCACGTATTTATCATGAGGTGTATATTTTTTAACAAGTTCCTGGTATTTCTGAAGGGTTTCCTTCCCAGACAAGCCCTTTGAGGCCATATCCTTTGTCCAATCATCATAGATCGCAGGAACAAGAACAGCCTTCCATTTTGCAAGCTCAGCAGCCGGCAACGTATAGGTGTTGCATTTTGCTTTCAACAGGGTATCGGTTGTTTTTTTATGCAACTCGGCCTGCATTTTTATAGCTACATCCGGGAATTCTTGGTTCAGCTGGTTGATGATCTTTTTGATATCGTCAGGAAGCTTGTTCCATGTATTCAGGTTCATGAAGTAGCCCCCCGAAGCATAACAGCCTAAACCGGGGTTTATAAGATTTTTTGCTGCCTCCTGTAATTTAAAGGAAACGACTAAATGATAGGGGAGCCCCGTGACCGCATCTATTGTCCCACGCTCGAGGGCTTCATAAACCTCCGGGAGCGGCATTGCCACAGGTGTCGCTCCGAGCATCTTCATTGCCTTATTCATCAGGCCCAGGGCCCTGATCTTCTTCCCCTTAAGATCATCAAGCGTCCTGATCGGTTTCGCTGAGATCATCACCACCTCGCTGGCTGGCCAGATGCTCATTAATTTAATGTTATTGTCTTTCATCATCTTTTGAAAGGGAGGAAATGTGTCGGCCATCTCGTTGTACGCCCTGGCTGAGACCCAGTTGGACTGTGTCTGGAAGAGAAGGTCCGCAACACCACTAAGCGCCATTTGTGTGGGAAAATATCCGGGAGCGAAAAACTGCACATCCGCTATGCCGCTTGAGACAGCAGGAAGGCTGTCCATGGTCTTCACCAGCGCCTCTGCGAAGAAATATTGCACTTTAACCTTGCCGTTGCTGCGTTTTTCCAGCTCTGTGCCCCACCATTTCCCCAGCATCCCTTCCGTGCCTGTTTCCGGGAGAAAACTGGATAACTTGAGATTTATTGGTTTTCCTGAAGCAGCAAATGTGGTTGAGGTAGCTATAGTGATTCCAAATATGAGAAATGCGCATAATAGAACGACGCTGGCGCTTATACTCCATTGAGAAATGGGCCTGTATTTCATTTTGAACCTCCCAATTATTATTTTGTTGCTTTACTGCCAGCCTTCAGCTTTTTTGTTCATCTCGGGATCAACTCTCACTATACCCCGTTTCCATTTAGGAAACTGTATTCTTTTTGTAAACATATTGTCAAGATAAATATTTACTTCGATGAATACAGAACTACCAGGATCTTTGCCCTTTCTTTTCCTATGCTCCTGCCGCAGTGCGGAACTGATGAGTCAAAATAAATGCTGTCACCCTTTTCGAGTATATACGTCTCATTACCGTATATTAGTTCAAGAGGTCCTTCTAAAATGTGCATGAATTCCTCACCGTCATGGGTATAAGGATGCGGTTTTTTATCAAATGATGGCATTACAATAAACGGCTCCATGACCTTGCCAAGCTTTTTATAGGCCAGGGACTCATAATAAAAGTCGTGTATGTTAACTTTTGGATTAATCCCTTTTCCTTCGTTTGCACGCACGATACACATTTTTATATCCCCAGGGTCCTTTGATCCTTCATCCTCAGATATAAGAAGAGCTAGATCAATATCAAGGGCCTTCGCAACCTTGAATAGGGTCGAGAAGGGGGGCGCTTTGTGTGAGTTCTCTATCTTTGACAAGTAACCTTTTGTCAGTCCGCTTCGCTTGGCCAACTGCCCCAACGACATCTGACGATTTAGTCGTATTCTTTTTATATTTTTTACTATTCTTTTTTCATCCATGGCAAACAAGGTCCTTGGGCTCTATAGAGTAAGCTTATTGACTACCTTTATAAATAAAGAATTTTGTTCTGTCTTTAATACGTTTACACATATAAAGCCCATTCCGCAATAGATAATTATGGATTGTTCTTTGTAAGGGTGCGTTTTCAGGAACAATTAATGCAGGCCCCGTATCTTACATATACGTTTCAGGTTCTTTCCTTGTGCGGCAGTTCATGCTCAACTGTTCCGCCTTTTGTCTCATCCGTGGATCTTCCATCATTCTTGCTCCGGTGGGACAAGTCTTGATGCAGGCACAGCACCTGATACACGCACCTTGGTCGGTTGCCACCGTGTCCTTTACTGTGATCGCTGCTGTGGGGCGCATTTTTCGCATTTTATGCATACTATCTCTTGCGTAACGGGAGATATCTTTGGCAGTGCCGTCGGTTCCCTATAGGGAGAGTTTCCGGGCACCTGGAGCAAGGACATCTCGTCAGGCGCCTGCATGTTTCGCATCTTCTGGTGGATTATGTTCCCGAATTCCTTCGTTCTTCTCAGGTTTTCCGCGTCGGGCCGTCCGGGGGCGATTGGCGTGGCGTTATTGGAAAGTGAATGTTCACCGATAAAGGCACCGGCGGCAACAGGTTTGAACCCTGCCCTTAAGACAACGTCCCTTAATTCCAGGAGGGCATCTTCATATGCCCTGTTTCCATATACGACGACGATAACCACCGGCGTGTTATTTCCCCTGAGCCGCTGCAGCCTGTGGATCGCATCAGTCGGCAGCCGTCCGGTATACACAGGAGAGCCTATGATGGCCAGCTCATCGCGGCGCATTTCCTTAGGCTTCCGCATTCTTGTAGCGGGTGGCGTTAAATCAACGCGTTCAACCCTGGCGACCTGAATTCCCTGCGCAATACCCTCCACGATCTTTCTTGTTGTTTGGGTTGGTGAGAAATATATCAGCTTTAATGAGTTGATATTCATAATTATTGTCACAACCGGGATAACCTTTTCAGAAAAATACGTCTTTCTGACCTTATACCACGAATTGTTGGATAATAGCCAGAAAACCGGCTGGTTCTCTCCGCGCGGCACCAGCCCGAGAAGGTAATGCAATTCCACAAAGAATCGCAGCTATTGTGAACCATTGCGATAGCAAGAGGCCTGGAATATGGAAGCGGGGATAGTTTTTCCCGGAAACGGGGGAGAAGCTAAGGGGGTTGTTTTTATTTTGCATTCAAAGCCGGATTTGGTTATAGTGCTCATGGAATTATAAGATTGGCACTGTATATTCAGAGTTATGTGGAAATTGCAAAGGATGTTGGGTTAGATTGTAAAAATGGCGAAATACAATGATCTGCGCGGCAAGGCGCTTTTGTTCCTGCTGTGCCTTTGGTTCCTGTGGTTCATAAACTTCAGCCTCAGGATGGTCTTCTCTCCGATCCTGCCGATCGTGGAGGACGAGTTTCTTGCCAGCCATGCCCAGGCAAGCGGCATCTTCGTGTTTCTGTCCATTGGATATGCTGTTGCGGTCATCATCGCCGGTTTCTTCTCAGGGACCTTCGGCTACAAGCGGTCTATCTTCTTCTCGTCGTTGCTTCTCAGCATGATCTCTTTCTCGATCCCTTTCATTCATACATTCTGGCTGCTCTATGTCTTTGCCTTTTTCATCGGCCTTGCCGTCGGTTTCTATATCCCTTCCGCCATTCCGCTCATGACCGAGTGCTATTCAGAGAACAATTGGGGCAAGGTGATCGCCATCCATGACAGCGGCGCCACGATAGCCATATTCTCTGCCCCTTTTATCGCCCTTTTCATCCTCCGGTTCTTTTCATGGCGGGGGATATTTGTGGTTTTCGCATTCGTCTTCCTGGCCGCCGCCTTTGTTTTCTTTTTCGCATGCAGCGAGGTAAAGCTTGCGAGTCCACCGAAGACGGTCTTCAAGGATCTTGTGAAAATATGGTCGCTATGGCTGATGGCAATACTTTGGATATTCGGCGCGGGAGCGAACCTGGGGATCTACTCTATCATTCCGCTTTACCTTACAAAAGAGCTCGGTTTATCTATCGGTTATGCGAATACTATTTTTGGCATTTCAAGGCTTGGTGCGGTCGGCGTGGCCATCTCATGCGGTTTTCTGATCGACAGGTTCAACCTGCGGATAATCATGTTCCTTGTGTTGCTCATTACGGGAATCCTGACCGTTCTCATGGGGTTGGCCTCTGCCAGGTTTATTGGGATCGTCCTTTTTCTTCAGGCCTTTTTCGTGACGGCCTTTTTCTCCGTTGGCCTTGTGGCGATAGCAAAAACCTTTAGCCGGGAAATGAGAAGCCTGGCTACAGGAATGATCCTGGCTATGAGCATAATCTCAGGCGGGGGACTGGTTCCCTATCTTCTCGGTCTCTCAGGAGACCTGTACAGCTTCGGGCTGGGCATCACCATTTTTGGCGTATTTGTCTCTTTATCCAGCCTGGTGGTCTTTCATGTGAAAGAGCTTGAATAGCTTAAAGACAGCAGACGGTCGTCAGCATAAAAACATAAGGCGTCAGGCGTTAGGCGATTAAACCCCTTACGATTTACGCCTCGCGACTTACGGGTGTGTTGTCATGAGCCGCCTTCTTGTTAGTTGATAAAGCATCCGCGGTATGATAGAAATACACTCAGGAGATCAATGCGTTATGGCGAATGAGCTTTTACGGAAGATCCCGAAGGTCGACGATATCCTGAAACATGAGGATTGGAAAATGCTTGTCCGGCAATATCCCGAAAATGTGGCCAAGGACGCGCTGAGAGAGTGCCTTGATGAACTGAGGGTCAGCATGAGAGAAGGGAAGGCAGCGTCTGTACCGACGATAAGCGATATCATCAGCGGCACGCAGAAAAAGGCAGGGCTTGTTACCGCTCCCCAACTGAAGCGGGTTATCAATGGAACAGGCATTATCATCCACACTAACTTCGGCAGGTCCCTGCTTGCCAAAAGAGCTATTGATGCTGTTGTGAATGCTGCATCGCACTACACGAATCTCGAGTATGATCTGAAGAGGGGCGCACGGGGCGACCGATATGAACACTGCACGCATATACTGAAAAGGCTCACCGGCGCTGACAGCGCGCTTGTTGTGAACAACAACGCAGGTGCAGTGTTCCTTATCCTTAATACGCTTGCAGAAGGAAAAGAGGTCATAATCTCGAGAGGGGAACTTATAGAAATTGGCGGCTCTTTCAGAATACCTGATGTAATGAAAAAGAGCGGCGCCATCCTGAGAGAGGTAGGGACAACCAACAGGACATACATTGAAGATTACGAACGCGCCATTAGCGAGGATACAGGGCTTCTCATGAAGGCCCATACGAGCAATTTCCGGATCAGAGGCTTTACGCATGAGACAAGGGCGGAAGAGCTTGCCGTTCTTGGGCGCAGATACAATATCCCCACGTTCTATGATGCCGGGAGCGGGCTATTGTATCCGGCCGGTGAAGAAAAAATGCACGGCGAGCCGTTGGTGACCCTTGAGATCACAAAAGGTCTTGATGTGCTGTCTTTCAGCGGCGACAAGCTTCTTGGGGCGCCCCAGGCCGGGATCATCCTTGGGGACAGGGCATGCATCGGCATGATGAAGAAGAACCCTATGACAAGGGCGCTGAGGCCTGATAAATTCACCCTCGCCGCGCTCGAGAACACGCTGCTTCTCTATCTTGATACAGATGCTGCACAGCGGGAGATACCCACCCTTGCGATGATCTATCAGGACGGTAATATTTTGAAGCGAAGGGCGCAGCGGATCGCAGCGGGAATACGAAAAAGATGCGGCGCCCTTTCTGTGTCTGTTGCGGCGGTAAATTCCGAGGCAGGCGGAGGGAGCCTCCCCGATGTTGTGATCCCCTCATTTGCCGTCGCGCTCAAGCCGCAGACAATGAGTATCGGGCATCTCGAAGAGAGACTACGCAATCTTGATATTCCTATAGTCGGCAGGATTGAGAAGGAGCGCCTTGTTCTTGACATGAGAACCATCCTCAAAGATGACGAGCCCTTCCTGCTTGCCGGTATCGAGACCGCCCTAAGGGGATGAACGATAAATTCCGTATTATATGCGAAGAGGGCGGCGCAAGGCTCGATGTCCTTCTCTCCCAAAAACTTTCCCTGACAAGAACGAAGGTGAAGGATATGATCGAGGGGGGTCATGTCCGTATCGCAGGGAGATCCCCGAAACCTTCACTGAAGGTCAAGAGATCAATGGAGATAGAAGGGGAGATCCCCGAAGAGAGTCCGCTTACGCTCATTGCCCAGGCAATCCCTCTGGATATCCTCTACGAAGACGATTATGTGCTCGCGATCAATAAGCCTGCCGGCATGGTCGTCCATCCTTCCTTCGGACATAAAGAAGGGACGCTGGTGAATGCCATACTGGGATACTTGGAGCAAAGAGCGGAGAGCAGAGGGCAGAGAGCGACGAACAAAATGCAAGGGACGAAGGACGAGAAAGACAAAATCACGCCGAACGCCGAACGCCGAAC
>DLMV01000069.1:25631-26284 GCA_002478225.1 Deltaproteobacteria bacterium UBA7527
CGCCGAACGCCGAACGCCGAACAGGCAGGTTCGGCAATACGCCCCGGCATCGTCCACAGGCTTGATAAAGGAACGACAGGGGTCATTATTATCGCGAAGGACGCCAGGACCCAGGAAATGCTTTCCGATCTCTTTAAAGAACGAAGCGTCAGGAAGGTTTACAGGGCGATCATCGAAGGCGCCCCGAAGGAAGAGGAGTGGACCGTTGATGCAAATATCGGCAGGCACCCCGTAGAGCGGAAAAGGATGGCTGTCCTGAAAGGAAAGGGCAGGAGTGCTTTGACAGTATTCAAGGTCCTGGAGAGGCTCAGCGGGTTTACCTATATCGAGGCATACCCGAAAACAGGAAGGACGCACCAGATAAGGGTGCACATTGCATACTCAGGGCACCCCATAGTCGGCGATACGTTGTACGGGAAGAAATCAAAAAGATCAGCAGGAAGGGCGCTCCTTCACGCCTGTAAGATCGAGTTCGTTCACCCCATCAGGAAAGAGCCCGTCTCGATCGAAGCGCCCATGCCGGAGGACATGCTGGAATTCATAAGGACAGTAAGAAGTGGGGAGTAGAAAGGAGAAATGAGCGTGGAGCTGATGACTGACGGCAAATCGAAATTCGAATATCGAAGCACCAAACAAATTCGAATGTTCAAAAT
>DLMV01000069.1:26444-27315 GCA_002478225.1 Deltaproteobacteria bacterium UBA7527
CGAATGTTCAAAATTCAAAATATAAACAATATGTATTCGTTATTACTTATGCGTTTTTCATGCCGGCAATAGAGGACAAACATGAATTTTGAGCTTGTGCAGAAAGGCAACTGGTCATATTACCGCGCCCCGGAGCTTGAGGCGGCGGGCATTGTGCACGGTTTTTTCACCAGGGCGTCTCCGTTGCTCGCATCTTACGGAAGGGACGGGAAGGCATTTCTTGATGCCTTTGCATTACAGCGCTTTGTTGTGATGGATCAGGAGCATGGCGATGCGATCCATTTGATCCGGGATGGCGAAAGGGCCATTCATGGCGACGGCATCATCATGATCGAAAGGAACGCTGCAGGGATAGTCAAAACCGCAGACTGTCTCCCCATCATCATCGCCGATGCCGGATCGCCGATGGCGGGCATAGTCCACGCAGGGTGGCGCGGCACAGTCAGGAAGATAACCTTGAAGGCAGTGCAAAAGATGATGGAGCTTGGTGCAGCAAGGGAAAATCTTATCGTCCTTATGGGCCCCTCTATCGGTTCGTGCTGCTACGAGGTCAAAGAAGATGTGTACAGCATATTCGATAACCGGGGTTTTTCAGGCAAGGTGTTCCGTAGGTCCGGTGACGCCGTTTACCTTGACATACGGGAGGCGAACAGAGAGCTTTTGCTCCGGGAAGGCATAACAGGGATATATGATGTCAACCTTTGCACATATTGCAGCGGAGGGCTCTTTGTCTCGTACAGGCGAGGCGAACGAAGCAGCAGACAGATAAATTTTGTTTCTATCAAGGGATAAGGTATAATAACCATAGAACCATAGCAAAAAATAGTAGGCAGTATAAAGATGGTTAGAAATCCTAAATTCGAATATCTAA
>DLMV01000069.1:27427-42318 GCA_002478225.1 Deltaproteobacteria bacterium UBA7527
GAATATCTAAATCCTAAACAAGCACGAATGCTCAAATGTTCAAATATCAAAACGTGAACAACATGCATTTACTTGGGACATTTAATATTTGAATTTTGATATTGTTTCGGATTTCGATATTAGGATTTGGTGCTTAATATAATGTTTTATCCTGCGAGCTGAAGTTATCATGAGATACAGAAAAGAACTTTTTATCGCATTGCTTATATGCATTACCCTCGGTATTCTCGTCTACCTCGAGACACAGCTCCCTTTCTTTACAAAATTCCTCCCCGTAGGGGAGAACAAGCTCATCATTATTATCCTCAATATCAACCTGCTGCTGATCCTCCTCCTCTTTTTCCTCATCACGAGAACAGTGGTAAAGGCCTATATTGAGAAAAAGCGAGGGATCTGGGGATCCGGCCTCAAGCAGAAACTTACCTCAACACTGCTCTTTATCTCCATCGTGCCTTCTTTTACGCTTTTCATCCTTGCCACCGGTTTTTTCTATATCAGTATGGACAAGTGGTTCAGTCAGAAGATAGAGGATACGATAGAAAATGCCCTCAACCTCACACAATTCCATTATGAAGATATCTTTAACCGGCATGAAAAGATCGGCGCATCGCTGGCCGGAGAGATAAAAAGAAGGAGACTGCTGGATAATGAGACCGAATTGAGCGCTTATATTCGTGGAAGCGCCGGGACATATTTTTTGGATTACCTTTCTGTCCACAAGGTGTCAGGAGGGATCATCAGGGTCAAGGGCATGTTCAAAGAGGACTTCGATGAAAGGTTGTCGAAGAAGCTTAAGGATGCGATCCAGGGCAACAGCACACGCGAGACCATTCCCGTCGAGGAGGGCGAACTGGTCATTACCGGCACAAAGGTCCTTGACGATGCCGGCAACATGCGCGCGCTTTTGTTTGTCGGCGATACCATCAAGATACATGGATCACAGCGGATCAAGGAGATCGCCGCTACACACAAGGAATTCAAAGAATCGCGGGCATTTAAAAAGGTCCTTAAATACAGTTTTATCATACCCCTTTTTCTCATTACCATCCTGACGATCTTCTTTTCCATGTGGGTGGGGATAAAGATGGCCGCCGAGATCACCATCCCCATTGAACGCATCAAGGAAGGCGCATCGATCATAGCGAAAGGCAAGTTCGACATAAACCTCGAAGAGCGGGGCAAGGACGAGATAGGAACCCTTGTGAGGGCTTTTAACAGCATGGCAAGGGAGCTCCAGATAACAAAAGATGAGATAGAGGAGAAGCGAAGGTACATAGAGGTCATCCTCGACAACGTTGCAACAGGGATCATCTCTACGGACACGCGCGGGAACATCCTTCTTCTTAACAGGGCGGCGAGGACGATACTGGGCATCGAGAGAGACCAGTTGGTTGGAACACCGCTTAAGGACGTCCTCGGCGATGATTTCAGGGATCTCATGAAATCCTTTCTAAAAGAGGTCAAGAGGGCGGACAGCGGGAGCATCACAAAGGAAGTGAGGCTCAATCTCAAGAAGGATGTAACATACATCAGAGCTTCTTTGACAATTTTAAAGGATGAGGCGAAGAAATCAGAGGGGTTCATTATTGCCTTTGATGATATAACGCACATTGTGCGGGCGGAAAAGCTTGCGACCTGGAGGGAGATCGCGAGGAAGCTGACCCACGAGATCAAAAATCCGTTGACGCCGATCATCCTTTCTGCCGAGCGGATCAGGAGAAAATTGCTGGCGCAGTTCACCGGTGAAGAGAAAGAGGTCCTCGACGAGACGACATCCGTCATTATACGCTCTGTGGATGATATTAAAGATATCGTGAACGAGCTCACCAAACTGACCCACACCTCACAGACGAAAACACTTGAGGACCTGAATGCCATCGTGGAGGAGACTGTCGGCCTTTATAAGCACCTCTATCAAAATATCACTTTTCGTTATAAGAACGAAGGGATACCACCGTTAAGGGTAGACAGGGACGGGATCAAGAGGGCGCTCATCAATCTCATCACCAATTCAGTGAAGGCCATCGATGACGGTCAGGGCACGATCACTATCCAAACGAGCTACTCGAAGGAGAAAGGCGTGGGCATCATAGAGGTTGCCGATACCGGGAAAGGTGTTCCTGATGAGGACAAGGAGAAGATCTTTGACCCCTATTTTACCAAGGACAAAGAAGGACAGGGCCTTGGCCTGGCGATAGTCCATGCCATTATACTTGAACACCACGGGAAGATCCGCGTGGAAGACAATGTCCCTAAGGGAGCAAGGTTCATCATTGAGCTCCCGATCATAGAAACGTAGAGGCAGCCAATAAAAGGCTGCTCATAGCTCACGGCTTATGACAAATCGTATATCGTAGTTCGTATATCGTATATCGGGGTTATAAAAAAAGTTCTGTGTCAGGCGTTCGGTATTCGGTGAGAGATACCGATCGTAGCTCTCCGAACCTCGTTTTCACTTGTCCAGCATCCAGTATCGAGCATCCAGCAACAAGTATCCAGTATCTGGTTTGCCATGAGCCATCAGCCATGAGCCGGTTTGGGGCTGTCCTTTCAATCACGGCCTTTCTGTGTTATACTATTGATATGAAAGTGATCTGCGCGAACAAAAAGGCATACCACGATTACCACATCGAGGAGAAGTTCGAGGCCGGTATCGTGCTGACAGGGACCGAGGTCAAGGCGCTCCGCGAGGGCAAGGCGAACCTGAAGGACAGCTACGCGCGGGCCAAGGACGGGGAGCTCTTTCTTGTAAACGCCCACATAAGCCCTTATTCATGCGGGAACATCTACAACCACGACCCAAAGCGGACCCGGAAGCTCCTCATGCACGCAAGGGAGATAGACAGGCTGATGGGCAAGGTGAAGGAAAGAGGGTTCACGCTGGTGCCCCTGTCGCTTTACTTCAATAAGCGCAACATGGCAAAGATGGAGATCGCGCTGGCAAAGGGCAAGACCCTCTATGATAAGAGGGAAATCATAAAACGGAAGGACGAAAAAAGACTGACCGCGAGGGAGATGCGGCAGAGATGAAACTCGATACCCGATACTTAAAGGCCGGTACTCGATGCTTGATGCTCGATGCTCGCTCAAGCTATTTCAGCAACCAGTATCCAGCAACCAGTATCCAGCAACCAGTATCCAGCAACCAGCATCCGGATTTTATTATGGGGGCGACAGGTTTCGACAGGGATGTAAGGGTCAAAGAGGCATGCCGGGTTACTGCTTACCCGTACCCAAGCGGAACTAAACACAACTGCAGACTCTCACGAGTACGCACTAGCCGCGTAAAGCGGCTACATCATCCGGACTTTCTTTCTGCTTTAAGTCCGGAATGGTGTCATACAAGCAGGATAGCCTCCCTGAACGCCTGTACAGGTAGGCGAAGACTTGCAGGCTGGGATGGCGGAAAACCTGTCAGAGGGTGCTTCGCCGTCCGAGATCAAAACACTGACTAAGCATGTAGTCTCTCTGATCGCCTTCTTCTTTGGACGCGGGTTCGATTCCCGCCGCCTCCACCAAATAGGTATCAAAGGCAACGTCCTGTCTGTCGGCGACGGGTTAAACCGTGCCCGCCGCCTCCACCAACATATTGACCCCTTAACCGACAGGTTGAAGGTGTTCATTCATTTCAGCAGGACAAAAAAGGATAATACGGTGAGGATATGAAGAAGAAGAGAATGTTGAGTATGGCCATGCAAGGGGCGATCATCCTCTTTGCGTTCATGGCAGCCTTGTCGCCCTGGGGGTGCCAGCTTTTCGGACAGCAGGCAACACAGGGACAAGGCAAACCTGCCCTCGATGTCCCCTACGAGCCGACAAGCTATAAGATCGCGAGAGAGATGCTCAACATCGCGAACGTAACATCTGCCGACATGGTCTACGACCTCGGCTGCGGGGACGGCAGGATCGTGATCATGGCGGCAAAAGAGCGAAAGGCAAGGGGCGTCGGAGTTGATCTGGACCCGGCGCGCATCAGGGAGAGCAATGAGAACGCAAAAGCTGCCGGGGTCATCCATCGTGTAAAATTCATGGAACAGAATCTTTTTGATACGGATATCAGCGACGCCACCGTTGTAATGCTCTATCTCTGGCCGGAGGTGAACCTGAAGCTCCGGCCGAAGCTTCTCAAGGAGCTTATGCCCGGAACCCGCATCGTCTCACACAGCCACACTATGGGCGATTGGAAGCCTGAAGCCGAGACAAAGGTAGAGGGGCATTATCTCTACTACTTCATTGTCCCAGCTAATAGTACAGGCACATGGAGATTGATCGGTTCCGACCTGAACCCCGGCTTTCTCCTGCTTACACAGAAATTCCAGATGGTTCAGGGCTCAATGTCTGTTGGTCCTGGCACATACCCTGTTATAAATGGCCGCCTCAGGGGCAGCCATATCCGTTTTACAATTGAAAGAGTGGTCCGGGGAATTAAGGAGATCCTTTTATTCGAGGGCAACGTCTCCGGCAACGGCATGGAAGGGACGATAAAGAACGAAATGGGCAACGTGGTGAGCGCCTGGAAGGCTGTGCGGGATCCTGCCACCTCTGTGCCTATTGCAGAGTAGAGAGCAAGCCGGGCGCCAAGTGGCTGCCGCCGGTTGACTCACCACCTCAATTCTGATAACCTTATAGGTCTACATGCAGAAACAATCCGGCTGGAAGCAAAAATCCAAAGAAGATATTCAAAAGATCTTCCGGTTCTGCGAGGAATACAAGACCTTCCTTGACAGGTCTAAGACAGAAAGGGAGGCTGCGCGGTATATAAGGGATCACCTTGCAAAGAATGGTTTCTCAGAGGATCATTCCGGCGAAAAGGTTTTTCGCGTCAATAAGGGAAAAGAGGTGATCGCGTTCCACAGGGGAGAGAAAGACCCGGCGGACGGCCTCAGGATAATCGTGGCGCATATCGATGCACCGAGGCTTGACCTGAAGCAGGATCCCATCTACGAAGATGTTGACCTTGCCCTTCTCCGTACCCACTACTACGGGGGCATCAAAAAGTACCAGTGGGTTGCCATCCCGCTTGCCCTCCATGGCGTGGTTGTAAGGGCTGACGGGACGGTGGTGGAAATAACCATCGGCGAATCAGATGACGAACCCGTCTTCCTCATCGACGACCTCCTGCCCCATCTGTCCCGGAAGACCCAGGATGAGAAGAAGCTGTCAGAGGCAATAGAAGGGGAAAAGCTTATCGTTCTTTTCGGGAACATCCCCCTTGTCGGCAGGGAGAAGGATGCTGTAAAGCAGTTCGCATTGCATATATTGAAAGACAGATATATGATCAGCGAAGATGATCTTATCAGCGCAGAGCTTGAGATCGTGCCGGCCTTCAAGGCGCGGGACGTCGGCATCGACAGGAGCATGATCGGGGCCTACGGCCAGGATGACCGGGCATCCGCCTTCACACTCCTTAAGGCGATCTGCGGAGACGAAACGCCACAGCGCCCGTGCCTTGCCATATTCACGGACAAGGAGGAGATCGGGTCCGAGGGCAATACGAGCATGAGGTCCAGTTTTTTGCAGCTCTTCGTGTATGATGTCCTTCAAGGCATGGGCATCAAAGCCGATGAGGCCGCGATCCGGAAGGCCCTGTTCAACTCGAAGGCATTGTCCGCGGACGTGAATGGCGCTGTCAACCCTGCATTCCAGGACGTGCACGAGAAACAGAATGCATGCTATCTCGGCCGCGGCGTCTGCATCTCGAAATTTACCGGCCATCTCGGCAAGACCGGGGCAAGCGATGCGAACGCCGAATATGTAGGCGAGATACGCCGTCTTTTTGATCGCGCGGGCGTTATCTGGCAGACCGGGGAGATGGGAAAGATCGACGAAGGAGGAGGCGGAACAGTGGCGAAATTCCTTGCCGCTTACGGCATGGACATAATCGATTGCGGCGCCCCGCTCCTTACCATGCACTCGCCTTATGAGATATCGAGCAAGATCGATATCTACGAAACATACCGCGCTTTCCAGGTCTTTTTCAGATCGTAGAATGGAGGCTTAAGAATCTATGACGGAAGTTGAAACGATTGACATACCCCACCTGATCCCGCTGCTTCCCGTACGGGACATGGTCATGTATCCGTCCGTTATCCTCCCGCTCTTTGTCGGGCGGGATATGTCTATTAATGCCGTAGAGAAATCGCTGTCAAAGGACAGGCTGATCCTCGTCGCCGCGCAGAAGGACCTGACGGATGAAGACCCGCTTCCTGACAGGATATACTCGGTAGGCGTCGTATCCCAGATCATGAGAATGCTGAGGCTGCCGGACGGGAGGGTAAAGGTGCTTATCCAGGGGCTGAAAAAAGCGCGGATCCAGGAATATGCACAGGAAACGCCCACGTTCCTTGTAAAGATAGAAACGATCAACGAACCGTTGATAACTGAGATCACCCTCGAGATCGAGGCCCTCATGCGCTATGTCAAGGAAGAGATGGAGAAGGTGGTCTCCATGGGAAGGATGGTCCCGCCCGACATACTGATGGTCCTCGATACGATCGATGAACCGGGCAAGCTCGCGGATGTGGCCGCTGCCAACCTCGGGCTGGCAGTGGACAAGGCGCAGGAGGTCCTGGAGATCGTTGACCCCGTAGAGCGGCTAAAAAAGCTCTCGGAGATCCTTGGGAAAGAGATAGAGCTCCTCAATATGCAGGCGAAGATCCTCTCTCAGGCGAAGGAAGAGATGACGAAATCCCAGAGGGAATATTTTCTCAGGGAGCAGATGAAGGCCATACGGACCGAGCTGGGCGAAGGCGATGAAAGGACGGAAGAGGTTGAGGACCTGAAAAAGCGGATCAAGAAGGCAAAGATGCCGAAGGATGTGGAGAAAGAGGCGAAAAAGCAGCTCGAACGGCTCGATATGATGCACCCCGACGCCATCGAATCTACCATGGTCAGGACATACCTTGAGTGGCTCGTGGAGCTGCCATGGAGTAAAACAACAATAGACAGCATCGACATCAAACGGGCGAAAAAGATCCTTGATGAAGATCATTATGACCTTGACAAGGTAAAAGAGAGGATCCTTGAATTCTTAAGCGTTATGAAGCTCAAGAAGGGAGAGATGAAGGGCCCTATCCTCTGCTTTGTCGGTCCGCCTGGCGTCGGCAAGACCTCGTTGGGGAAATCAATAGCGCGCGCCCTGGGAAGAAAATTCTCACGGATATCCCTCGGCGGCATGAAGGATGAGGCCGAGATCAGGGGGCACAGGAGAACCTATGTGGGTTCAATGCCGGGCAGGATCATCCAGAGCATAAAGCAGGCAGGGACGAGCAACCCGGTCTTCATGATGGACGAGATAGACAAGATAGGCAACGATTTCCGGGGCGATCCGGCGAGCGCGCTGCTCGAGGTCCTCGATCCGGAGCAGAACAATTCATTCAGCGACCATTACCTGAATGTTCCTTTTGATCTCTCACGGGTCATGTTCATTACAACGGCAAACCGTGTGGACACGATCCCCGCAGCATTAAAGGACAGGATGGAGACCATCTACATATCGGGCTACACTGACCGGGAGAAGCTCAGGATAGCAAAACAGTACCTTATCCCAAAACAGTTGAAAGAGAACGGCCTCAACGGAAAGGCGCTGGGATTTGCAGACCGCGCCCTCCTGAAGATAATACAGGAATATACGAGGGAAGCGGGCTTAAGGAACCTCGAAAGGGAGATCGCCGCCATAGCGAGAAAGATCGCGCGGAAGATCGCAGGAGGGGATAAGGAAAAAGCGACTATCACGGTGAGGAACCTCCAGTCATATCTCGGGCCTTCCAAGTACCTGCCGGAGACCATGCACGACGAAGACGTTACAGGGGTGGCAAGCGGCCTTGCGTGGACAGAATTCGGCGGTGACGTGCTCTATGTTGAGGCCTCGTGCAGGAAGGGCAAAAAGGAACTTACCCTCACCGGCAGCATGGGAGACGTGATGAAGGAATCCGTCCAGGCAGCGCTCACCTACATAAAATCAAAGGCAGATACGCTGGGCATCCCGAAAGATACGTTCGACGATCTTGAGATGCACGTCCACGTCCCGCAGGGCGCCATCCCGAAGGACGGCCCGTCGGCAGGGATCACGATGGGCGTGGCCATGATAAGCGCCATTACAAAAAGGCCGGTTGACCGCACAATCGCCATGACAGGGGAGATAACCCTCACAGGCCGGGTGCTTCCCATCGGCGGCCTCAAGGAAAAGACCCTTGCGGCCTTGCGAAACAACATGAAGGAGATCATTATCCCCGAAGAGAATAGGCACGAGCTCACAGAGATCCCCGGGTATGTGAAGAAGAAGATGAAATTCCATCTGGTAAAGAACATGGACGAGGTCATGGCGCTGATATTCGGCAAGAATCCCGATTGAGGCAACAAAGCGTAAAATGTAAAATGTGAAATGTGAAATGTTTAAAACCTTTTACTTTTCACCTTTCACCTTTCACAATACCAGCTGGTAGCTTGACCATGAAAGAGGCTTTGTTCTACGAGAAACGCGAAGAAAAGGCTGTCCTGTGCAGGCTCTGCAGGCATCACTGCGTCATCGGTGACGGTAAACGAGGGATCTGCGGCGTACGGGAGAACAAGGAGGGCACATTATACTCCCTTGTTTACGGGATTCCCTGTTCGTACCATGTCGACCCCATCGAAAAAAAGCCCCTTTTCCATTTTTATCCCGGCTCGCGGGCATTCTCTATCGCCACAGTAGGATGCAATTTCCAGTGCCTGCATTGCCAGAACCACGACATATCGCAGATGCCGAGGGAGACGCAGCGGATCTACGGAGAGAAGATGGAACCCTCCGAGGTTGTGAGACTGGCGGAACGTTCGGCGTGCCGGAGCATCTCCTACACCTACACCGAGCCTACCATATTCTATGAGTATGCTTTGGATATAGCAAATCTCGCGAAAGAAAAAGGGATCGCGAACAATTTTGTTACCAACGGCTACATAGAGGATGAACCGCTCAAGACGATCAGACCGTATCTCGATGCGGCGAATATCGACCTGAAAGGTTTTGATCCATCCTTTTACAGGAAGATCTGCAAGGCAGAATTGTCGGCGGTGCTTGATACGATACGTTCATATAAAAGGCTGGGCGTATGGATCGAGCTCACAACCCTCGTTATACCCGGCCACAACGACAGTGAAGAAGAATTCCGCTCCATCGCGAGGTTCATCAGGGACGAGCTCGGCCCGGAGACGCCGTGGCATGTGAGCGCCTTTTATCCCACCTACAAGCTCCAGGAGCCCTCAAGGACAAAGCCGAAGACCCTTGCGCGGGCCCGCGAGATCGGCCTCGGCGAAGGGTTGCGGTATGTCTATGAAGGCAACATCCCCGGTTCTGACGGCGAGCATACCTATTGTTATCAATGCAAGAAGGCGGTCATAAATCGCTTTGGGTTTTCTATTTCAGACTATCACATCAAAGACGGGGCCTGTCTTTACTGCGGTGCCGCCATCGATGGCATAGGACTGTAATGAATAAACTATCTTAATTTCTGCCCGCCCCACCTTCCTGTTTTCACTCGGTTTTATGTGATGTTTCGATATACGGACTGCGATATGCGATATTCGGTTCCACGCTTATGCAGTGTAGTATTGTGAATTTTTTCATAAGTTCATTGACAATGGCGGAAAAAAAGTTTTAGAATAAGACCGTCTGTACTATAGAAAGTGGAACAAAAAAACATTAACGTATCAAAATTTTTACAAGGAGGTTATAGATGAGTTGTATAACTAAACGCAGCCTGTTGGCTTCCATTATTATGTTCCTGTTTGTGGCGCCGCTGGCCTTTGCCGGTGAGGCAGATATAGTGCTGCCTGACCTTACACAGATCTCTTTCCCGGTCTTCGGCGGCATGAGCGGTCTATCGATCATGTATTTCGGGCTTTTCATCTGTATCATTGGCCTTATCTTTGCTATGTTTCAGTACAAACAGACAAAGAACCTGCCTGCGCATAAGTCCATGCTCGACGTGTCAGAGATCATCTGGGAGACCTGTAAATCCTACCTGACCCAGCAGGGAAAGTTCCTTATCATCCTCTGGATACTGATCGCCATCTGTATGGTCTACTATTTCATGGGGTTGTCCCACGCGCCCTTTGGAAATATGTTCATCATACTTGTATGTTCTGTCCTCGGCATTCTCGGCTCATACGGTGTGGCATGGTTCGGCATGAGGATCAACACCATGGCCAACTCCAGGGCCGCCTTCGCGTCGCTGACAGGAAAACCGGTTGACGTCGTCAATATTCCCCTCACATCAGGTATGAGCGTCGGGCTCCTTCTTGTGAGCGTAGAGCTCTTCTTTATGATCTGCATCCTCATATTCCTTCCGAAAGAACTCGTCGGTCCCAGCTTTATCGGGTTCGCCATCGGCGAATCCCTCGGCGCAAGCGCCCTGAGGATCGCAGGCGGCATCTTTACGAAGATCGCCGACATCGGTTCCGACCTCATGAAGATCGTCTTCAAGCTTCCCGAGGACGACCCGAAGAACCCTGGCGTTATCGCTGACTGTACCGGCGACAACGCCGGCGACAGCGTCGGTCCCACGGCAGACGGTTTCGAGACCTACGGCGTCACGGGTGTTGCCCTTATTGCCTTTCTTGCCCTTGCCCTGGCAACAAATCCTGTCATGTCGGGAACACTTATCATCTGGATATTTGCAATGCGTATCCTTATGATCCTTACCTCTTTGGTCTCCTATTTCGTCAATTGCGGTATTACGTCATCTGTTTACGGATCAAAGAAAAAATTCAACTTCGAACAGCCCCTCACAAACCTTGTATGGATCACATCAGCCATATCGATCATCGTGACCTTCTGGGCAAGCTATATGCTCCTCGGTAGCCTGGATGCCCAGTACCCCGGTCTCTGGTGGGCGTTGGCCGTTATCATCTCCTGCGGCACCATCGCCGGAGCACTGATCCCTGAATTTACCAAGATCTTCACAAGCACAAAGTCCCGCCACGTGCAGGAAGTCGTCGGCGCTGCACGACATGGCGGCGCGTCGCTGGATATCCTTTCCGGATTTGTGGCCGGTAACTTCTCTGCCTTCTGGGAAGGTCTTGTGATCCTTTTTCTTATGTTCATTGCCTCTGTTGTTTCGCAGCACGCGTCCATCGTAGCCGTTATGCCTAAAGGGTTCGTCTTTGCAGCCCCTGTCTTTGCCTTAGGCCTTGTAGCCTTTGGTTTCCTCGGCATGGGCCCTGTAACGATCGCAGTAGACTCATACGGTCCTGTCTCGGACAACGCGCAGTCTGTCTATGAGCTTTCCAGGGTCGAGTCTATCCCAAATATTGCTGCAGAGATCAAGGGACAGTTTGGCTTTGACCCCGATTTTGATAATGGTAAAGACCTGCTTGAAGAAGCAGACGGTGCAGGAAACACCTTCAAGGCAACGGCAAAACCCGTGCTCATCGGTACGGCGGTCGTCGGCGCAACGACGATGGTATTCGGCATCATCATTCTCCTGGAAAACATGTATGGAAACGTAATCGCACAGCTAAGTCTTGTGAATCCCAAGATAATCCTGGGCCTTCTCATGGGCGGAGCCGTAATATACTGGTTCAGCGGCGCAGCTACACAGGCAGTCGCTACCGGCGCATACAGGGCAGTCGTCTTCATCAAGAAGAACATCAACCTTGATAAGGAAGAGGCCTCTATCGAGGACAGCAAGGAAGTCGTGAAGATCTGTACCCGGTATGCCCAGAAGGGTATGATCAATATCTTCATCGCCATCTTCTTCTTCGCCCTGGCGTTTTCCTTCTTCAACCCCTACTTCTTCATCAGCTACCTCGTTGCAATAGCATTCTTCGGGCTTTTCCAGGCGATCTTCATGGCGAATGCCGGCGGCGCATGGGACAATGCGAAGAAGATCGTCGAGGTTGACCTGAAAGAAAAGGGTACCGAGCTTCACGCAGCAACGGTCATCGGCGACACGGTCGGCGACCCCTTCAAGGATACATCATCGGTCTCCATGAACCCCGTCATCAAGTTCACCACTCTCTTCGGACTTCTCGCAACGGAGATCGCCGTGACCATGCAGTCGCAGGCATTAAAGACCACGCTCGGCGTTATCTTCATGATAATTGCCCTCGTATTCGTATACCGTTCCTTCTACGGAATGAGAGTCGGTGAAGAGAAGCTTGAGTAGTAAGTAAAAAGGCATACAAAAAAGGCGCCTCCAACGAGGCGCCTTTTTTTATCTATAATTTCAAATAGTATTTTACTAATATTTTTTACCTTAGGATGTGCATCTGTATCGGGACATCCCCTGCAAACACGCTGAATAAAGGCGGTGAAAAGTGAAAAGTGAAAGGTAAGAGACAAAAGAAACAATCCTTGAAGAGTAAAGCGTTAGCAGTTTTAAACATTTTACCTTTTACCTTTCACATTTTACAGGGTTCATTGCTTCACGACGGTTTGCTCTAGGATATCCCGACACAGATGCTTGGCAGGCCTTTCTTGAGGGAGCACAAGGCGATGCGAAGGAAAAGGTGGAACCGGGAATTCGTTTGTGAGTTATATTCTTGAAGGCACTTCGGTACTGGCTATGATTTGAGGACGTCTGTAAGCGTGGAATCGCGGCTTAAGGGGCTTTTCAGCCACTGGACGCTGCCGGGCTTGCACTTCTTGTGGCGCCATGTATTGTTGCCGATGTAAACGCCGTCATCGTCTTTGATCTTTTTACCGCACACGTAGCAGTAATCTTTTCTCAGCTCTTCAAAAAGCGGTTCCTGGAAATACCTCATTTGCCTTGTGCCGGCCACTTTCCCCTCTGCAAACAAGGATAAACAAACATGTACTGGTTTGCAAGTGATATTTCATAGTGAAAGGTGAAAAATGGAAGGTGATGGGTGATAGGTAATAGGTGATAGGCCGTGCACTTTGTCATTGCGAGCGGAGCGTGGCGCAGTGTCATTGCGAGCCCGCAGGGAGCGGCAATCTCATCAACGGTTCATACCCCTATGAGATCGCCACGTTGCTTCGCTCCTCGCGATGACGATACAATAAAACTCGCTCCTTGTCCCTCGTTGCTTGTTTTATACAACCAGTAACCAGTATCAAGCATCCGGTATCAGGTATTTGGTTTTGTTATATACGATATAATATCTGCCATGAGCTATCGGCTATGAGCCAGGTCATTGACTTTGTTTTTCCCTGTATAGGATAATGAAAAAATGGCAGGAAAATCTATCCCACAGGTGCTCGAAGAGATCGCTATGCTCCTTGAGATAAAAGGCGAGAACCCTTTCAAGACAAGGGCATACTATAATGCTGCAAAGACCCTCTCCGGCATTGAAGATCTCGAAAAGATGATACGGGAAAGACGCTTGAAGGAGATCAGGGGCATTGGAGATGCGATCGCTGCAAAGATCGAAGAATATGTTAATACCGGCGCCGTTGCCTATTACGAAGACCTGAAAAGAGAGGTGCCGCCTTCGCTCCTTGAGCTGCTGCAGATCCCGAACCTGGGTCCGAAAAAGATCAAGGTCCTCTACGACCAACTTAACGTGACCAATGTCGGTGAGCTCGAGTATGCATGCAAAGAGAACAGGCTCATCAACCTTCCCGGCTTCGGGAAGAAGACACAGGAAAAGATCCTGAAAGGCATTGAATTTATCAAACAGCACAAGGGAGAATTCCTTTTTGGAGATGTCTGTCACGAAGCGGAAGAGATCAAGGAAGAGTTGCGGAAGGTCGCCTCAGCAGACTTTGTTGAGGTATGCGGCAGCATCAGACGCAGGAAAGAGGTTGTCAGGGATATTGATATTCTCGTGGGAAGCGGCGACGTTGAAAGGGTCTCGTCATATTTTGCGGCCATGCCCGGGGTCGGCGAAGTGCTCCTAACGGGCGATACAAAGACGTCTTGCCGGCTCCGATCAGGGATAGAGGCGGATCTGCGGGTTGTCGCCGAAGAGGAGTTCCCCTACGCGCTCATGTATTTTACCGGCAGCAAGGAGCATAACGTTAGGCTCCGCGGGATAGCGAAACGGCAGGGCCTGAAGCTCAACGAATACGGACTTTTCAGGGATGAAGGATCGCTTCGGTGCAGATCAGAAGAGGAGATATACCGCACGTTCGGGCTTGCCTATATCCCACCCGAATTACGGGAGGACATGGGCGAGATCGAGGCTGCGGAAAAAGGGACGCTCCCGGAGCTTGTAATAATGGATGATATCCGGGGCACATTCCATGTGCACACGGATTTCAGCGACGGCATCGACAGCGTCGCGAAGATAGCGGATGCGGCAAGGCGTATGGGACTTTCATACATCGGCATTGCCGACCACAGCAGGAGCGCATACTATGCCGGCGGGCTCTCAGTAGAAGACCTCCGACGGCAATGGGATTTGATCGACGCATATAATCGCGAACACCCTGACTTCCGCATCTTCAAAGGCATAGAAAGCGACATCCTGCCCGACGGCAGCCTTGATTATTTCGAAGACATCCTGATGCAGTTTGATTTTGTCATCGCCTCGGTCCATTCGAATTTTACTATGAAGCGTGAGGACCAGATGCGAAGGATCATAACTGCGATGAAAAACCCATATACGACGATGCTCGGCCACCCGACGGGCAGACTGCTCCTATCAAGGGAAGGGTTCGAGATCGATATGAAGGCTGTCATTGAAGCGGCGGCAGAGCATCACGTTATTATCGAGCTGAACGCGAGTCCTTACAGGCTTGATATCGACTGGCGCCATCTCAGGCATGCGAAAGAAAAAGGGGTCATGATCTCCATCAACCCGGATGCCCACGCAACAGGCGGCTTGACCGAGATAGTTTACGGCGTCGGCATTGCGCGGAAAGGCTGGCAGGAGAAAAAGGACGTCCTCAACACGCGCACCGCCGCCGAGGTCGCAAAGATATTCAGCAAGAGAAGGCAGGCCTGATC
>DLMV01000069.1:42447-42753 GCA_002478225.1 Deltaproteobacteria bacterium UBA7527
AGGCAGGCCTGATCCTTCAACTCACGATCATTTCTCTGCAATTACCAGCATTTCAAAATCTTCCGTCGATAGTTCGTCATTCCGGCTGAAGGCGCCAAGCTTGGCGCCGAAGATATCAATGGCATTGAAACCAAGGGTCTTTAACAGCCAGGTTATTTCCGATGGCGTATAATATCTTACGTTACAGAGGAGTTCTTTTTTATTCCCAAGATCATCTTCGGCATGTACGGTGTTGTGTTCCCGGAAGGTCATCAGATCGAATGAAATGCTGTCGCAAGTTGCGTTCCCTTCTTTTGTGTTTGAATC
>DLMV01000069.1:42956-43188 GCA_002478225.1 Deltaproteobacteria bacterium UBA7527
GAATGGAACAGAGGGAATAAGGCATTCAGAGTGGTAAAAACCAGTTTCCCTCTCTGCGTCAGGGCGTTGGAGGCATTGCGGAGGATCTGGTAATTCATTTCATCGGTCTCCATCAGCGAGAATCCTCCTTCGCACAACATGATGACCAGGTCAAATTCACGAAGGAATGGAAGATCTCTGGCATCATGCTTTTGAAAATGAATTTGCAAATTATCCATGGATGCCTTTTGTC
>DLMV01000069.1:43402-43738 GCA_002478225.1 Deltaproteobacteria bacterium UBA7527
CTGCCTGTTCCGCACCCAATATCGAGGATTCTCAAGTTCTTATCATAACCAATCTCTTTTTCAATAAAGTCGCATTCACCAATGGTGCCCCGGGTGAAGCACTCGTGATCATATCTCACTCCGTAGTTTTCAAACAGTTCTTCATACCATTGTTTCATGTTGTTATATCCTTTCGTTTTTGTGCTAACGCTGCAAATCAGCCGCGCAGTTCTTCGCGTCGGCCGCCTTTCCTTTGTTGGCCTATTTTACATTTCTTTCGTATACTCAAGCAATTCATATAGCCGAATGAAAAATGAATTTCGTGAGCTGATGAGCTGATGGGGACGTCCATAAAAT
>DLMV01000069.1:43891-44356 GCA_002478225.1 Deltaproteobacteria bacterium UBA7527
GCTGATGGGGACGTCCATAAAATTATAAACATCTCTTTTACAGCCAGTATCCACGCCACCCTACGAACACTAAACATCTTAAAGAATCTTTTATCGGTTGATTGATCCCCCATAATCCCACCCTGTTTTAATCTTCCTACAAAGGCCATAGAAATGCAACGAAATTCCTTACCGGCGTTAACACGAAAGAACCGTTAGGGGTAAGGCGTCAGGCGTTGAGGGATTAAACCCCTTACGACTTACGGGTGTTCTGCCATGAGCCATCAGCTATGAGCCGGTTTTCATTGCATGTAAAGAAACGGGATGTCAGGCCGCGTACATCGGCTTGTTGTCATTGAGGCGGAGCCAGCCCTTGACGATGCGGTAGATGATCCAGATGCCGTCGGCAACGAGTACGGCCCAACCGACAACGATCAACGCTGTCAATCCTCCCAGCGCACCCCAGAGCAGGCCGAACCAGAAGGT
>DLMV01000069.1:44583-46397 GCA_002478225.1 Deltaproteobacteria bacterium UBA7527
TGCATAGAGAGCGTAGATAATTGTTGTGAGGGTTTTTGCCGACCTTACGGCATCTTCGTTGTTGATCGCGTTTTCCATGAATGCCTCCCCTTTTTCATGCCCATCGCTTGAGATCAGGCCACAATATATGACCCGGTGCCGACGGCAATGAGATCATCGTTGTCGTTGCTCAGCTCGATCCTTGTAACGGCGACCTTGTTCCCGGTCCTTAGCGTATAGGCCGTGACAATAAACCGTTTGCCGACGCCTGGACGAAGAAAATCGATGCGCACATCAATGGTGCTCACCCTGCCGAACCGTTCGATCCTTGCCTCCAGCTTCTCGCCCGGCATCTTCTTCTGGAGGCCCATAAAGGCAGCCAGACCTCCCGTAACATCGATGACGGACGATATGACGCCCCCGTGGAGCATGCCCCGCTTGTAGTGTCCCAGCAGTTCGCCCCGCATCAGGAACGAGACCTTCACGCTCTCGTAGCTTATCGATTCGACCTTGAGGCCGAGGAACTTGTTGAAAGGGATCTTCTCGCTGAACAGCTCATTGACGGCGGAGATGAATTCCTGATCATCCGTAAAATCGTCCATCGCCTCTCCTTATTGCTTAGATAATATACCAAGGACAGGAAAAATCAATCCAAACATTCCATTCCCTCTGTACAATGTGACATCAATGACAAATCCATTATTGAAACAAAAGGAAGCAGACCGTTTCTTTATTGTCGCTGATAGGCCTTGTCGTTGGGACCCAGCTCGATGAATTTTATCGTATCGTCAGCACATTGCGGGCAATCATTGCAGCGAACAACCTTGTCTTCGGCTTTTTTTTGCATATCAAGCAATAGAGGAAGATGATCAGGAAGTTCCTCTTTAGCGGGCAACTGTAAAAGCCACGCAAATTCCCCTTTCATGGCTCTCCCAGTTTCACAGGGCCCCTGACGATCATGTCCACTTTCCTTTTAACAGTATCCTTTATTGCGCTATGCCTTTTCAGAGATCTATTAAAAGCATCGCTGAATAGAACGGTCACGAAAACACCTCGTCGCAACTGTGCCATTTGGTCCTGCCGGTTTTGATCTTTTCGATGGTCTGGAAAAGACTCTTACTGAAATCGGGGTCGGAGAGGATAATATCTGTCGGGTCGTTCTCTCTCGCCCTTTTTAAGTTCAGTATAAACTGGCTTATGATCCCCGAAACAGAGGTTCTCTGCTCTTGTGCGTATACCTTCATGTATTCTATTAAACCAGTATCGATTTTATTCATGGTGTACCTCCGCGATAATCCCATAATACGCATGATATGCGTATTGATCAAGAAAAAACGATGCTGTTTGCCGAACAGCAGCCGGCATATATGGAGGGGGAGGCTTGTATTTGTTATTCTTCAGTCCTTTCATACACTTATCATTCTTTATTTTCTCGTTGAATACGGGGGGTGTAAGTGGTATAAGGAATATGTTCTGTACTCCAACAACAGATGAAAAAAGATATTGACTCGATCATTGGCAAGCTCAAGAAGATGCACGGTCAGCCGAGGTGTGAGCTTAATTTTTCCAATGCCCTCGAACTCGTTGTGGCCGTTGTTCTTTCTGCGCAGTGCACCGATGAGAGGGTGAATAAAGTGACTGAGCAGCTTTTCAGGAAATACAGGACCTTGCAGGATTACATCGATGCGGCAACAGAAGAACTGGAGGAAGACATCAGACCGACGGGTTTTTACAGGAACAAGGCAAAGAGCATCAAGAACATCGCAGGCGAGCTTTTACAGAGATTCAACGGGAAGGTCCCGGACGACATCGACGCCTTTGCGACCGTGAAGGGC
>DLMV01000069.1:46506-46945 GCA_002478225.1 Deltaproteobacteria bacterium UBA7527
CGCCTTTGCGACCGTGAAGGGCATAGGCCGCAAATCAGCCAACATGATCGTCGGTCTTGCTTACAGCAAGCCGGCTGTTATCGTTGATACGCACATGATCAGGGTTTCGAACCGCATCGGACTGACAAAGAACGAAGACCCGGACAAGATAGAGCTGGATATCAAAAGGACAGTGCCTGAAAAGATGTGGACGGCGCTGTCGCTTCTCGTCATTCTCCACGGGAGATATGCCTGCAAGGCAAAAAACCCCGAATGCTTGAAATGTCTTCTGCAAAACGACTGTGACTACTGGTTAGGAGGCAAGGGAAATGTTTGACAAAGAAAGGCTCACCGAAGAAGAACTTGGGAATCTTCGCGAACTATCAAGACTGGCAAAGGGAGACATCATCACGATGACAACCCTTTCCGGGTCAGGGCACCCGGGCGGGTCCATGTCGTC
>DLMV01000069.1:47024-58227 GCA_002478225.1 Deltaproteobacteria bacterium UBA7527
CACCCGGGCGGGTCCATGTCGTCGCTCGACGTGTATCTTGTGCTGTTTGCATACGCGAACCTGAACGGAAAAGGCTGCGACAGGATCGTCGTGAGCCACGGCCATACCTCGCCGGGCGTCTACGCGAGCCTCGCACGCCTCGGACACATGCCTGTCGATGAGGTGATAGCGTTTTTTCGAAAGGCAGGGAGCCCCTTTGAAGGGCACGTTGTAAAGGGCATCCCGTTCATCGACTGGTCCACCGGAAACTTAGGCCAGGGCCTCTCGGCAGGGTGCGGCTTTGCCATCGCGTCGAAGATCCGCAAGGACGGCGGTCATGTCTATGTCCTCATGGGCGACGGCGAGCAGCAAAAGGGACAGATCAGCGAGGCGCGGAGGTTTGCGAAGAAATACGGCCTGTCGAACATCACCGTTGTTATTGATTACAATGGACTCCAGATAAGCGGCAGCATAGCAAGCGTCATGCCCCAGAACATCATCGAGAACTACCTCTCGGACGGCTGGGATATCATTGAGGTCAATGGTCATGACCACAACGAGATCTACGGGGCATTGAAAGAGGCGCGATCGGCAGAGAACCCCACCTGCATCATCGCCCACACAGTAATGGGGAACGGCATCCCGTTTATGGAGAACAAGGAAAAATATCACGGAAGCCCGCTCAGCGAGAAGGAATACAAGGATGCCGTCGCCGTCCTCGGCATCGAAGACAGGATCGATCTTTACAGGGAGATGAGGAAAGGAGCCCCTTCGTTCAAAGGCGTCTACGATGAGCCGGATATGACCGTTGATGCAGGCCATCCCTTTACTTATACGAATGAAGACAAGATCGATAACAGAACAGCATTCGGCAAGGCGCTGAAAGACATCGCCGATAAGAACATCGGGAAAGGGCAGGCGGTATGCGCGCTTGACTGCGACCTCGCAAGCTCTGTCAAGACAGGCGATTTCGCGAAGGCCTATCCCGGTTATTTCTTCCAGGTTGGCATCCAGGAGCATAACGCGGCAACGATCGCAGGCGCCCTTTCGACAACTGGCACACTGACATTCTTTGCGGATTTCGGCGTCTTCGGGATCGATGAGACGTATAACCAGCACCGGTTGAACGATATCAACAGGACGAACCTGAAATTGATGCTGACCCACGTGGGGCTCGATGTGGGGCCCGACGGCAAGACGCACCAGTGCGTAGACTACATCGGACTGGCAGGCAACCTTTACAGGTTCAAGGTGATCGTCCCCTGCGACCCGAACCAGACCGACAGGGTCGTGCGCTACGCCGCTAAGCAGGAGGGAAATTTCCTGATAGCAATGGGAAGGAACAGATGGCCCGTGATCCTTAACAGCGGCGGGAAACCGGTATACGGGGATGGGTATGTATTTGAATACGGAAGGATGGAACTCTTCGGCGAAGGACAGGACGGCGCCATCATTACCTACGGCGGAATGCTCGCAAAGGCCCTGCAGATGCAGGAGGCCCTCGGAAAGAAAGGCGTGAGCATGATGGTGGTCAACATGCCCTGCGTGCGGGAGGTCGATGCTGCCGCCATGGAAAAGGTAATGAAGGCGCATGTCATCATCACCTACGAGGACCACAATGTCCATACCGGCATTGCCCCGTTCCTGGCGCAGTATCTTCTGAAGTGCGGCTACAAAGGGCGGATGGAGTCCTTCGGGGTGAAGGGTTATGGGACATCGGGCGACACCGAGGAGGTTTTGAAGATCGAGGGTCTCGACGTCGAGTCCATGACCGAAGCGCTATTAAAATTATGATACAGTGAAACGGGGTACCGGTGAAACGGGGACGGAAAAGATGATGATCTCTGGTTCCCCGATCCTCCGTTTCTCCAGTTCTAAAATAAAAAGGGGGTTTTGAATGAACGACATTAAAGGAATGTACAAGAAGATCGTTAAGGACAATTTCCCGGACACTGTCAAGATCGATCTGGGCGGGCAGGCGCTCGTCTACAAAAAGAAGGTCTGGAACATCTTCGATGCGGATGAGAAGTGCGATGTCGAGAGGGGGCTGAGGTACGGGGAAAACCCTGACCAGCCGGCGGCAATGTACGAGCTTGTCAACGGCAACATCGTCCTCGGCGATGTACGATTCTTTGATTTTGACGGCGGGCTTACGAGCAGGGTCACGGAGAAGGATATGCTGCAGGTGGGAAAGCATCCCGGCAAGATCAACCTCACCGACGTGGACAACGCCCTCAATATCCTCAAATATATGGACAAAAAAGCAGCCTGCGCGATCATGAAGCATAACAATCCCTGCGGCGCTGCATGCGGGGCGACCGTTGCGGACGCCTTTGACAAGGCCTTCTGGGCGGACAGGATCGCGGCATTCGGCGGCGCCGTTGTTTTTACAAAGACCGTCGACGTGGAGGCTGCTAAGGCGATGGTCCCCTATTATTTCGAGGTCATATGCGCACCTGATTTTGAAGGGGCTGCCATTGATGTACTGAAGAAATGGAAGAACCTACGGCTCCTCCAGATCAAAGAGATCGAGAGGCTTCAGAGCTATAAGGGGAAGAGGTATATCGATATAAAGTCCCTCATGGATGGCGGCATCATCCTCCAGGAGTCCCAGCCTTACACGATCAAGGGCAAGGAAGACCTGAAGCCCGCGCAGACGACATATAAAGGACAGTCATATGCCATCAAGAGGCCGCCGACGGACAAGGAGCTGAACGACATGCTCTTCGGCTGGTATGTTGAATCAGGGGTGAGCTCCAATTCAGCCCTCTTTGTCAGGGATGAGGCTACAGTTGCCATCGGCACCGGTGAGCAGGACAGGGTAGGCGTTGTGGAGATCGCTGTCTTCAAGGCGTATACGAAGTTCATGGACAAGGAGGTCTTTAAGAAGTTCGGCGTCCCTTATGCTGTATTCAGGCTGGAGGCTGAAAAGGGCCTGCGGAAGATGGAGGACCTGAAGGAGATCGAGGAATACACAAAGGCGCAGAAGGGTGGGCTGATAGGTTCCGTGGTGGTCTCCGACGGTTTCTTCCCCTTCAGGGACGGCGTCGATGCGGCGATCAAGGAAGGGGTGACGGGAGTCATACAGCCGGGCGGATCTGAGCGTGATTTCGAGACGATAGAGGCCTGCAATGAGGCGAACGTTACTATGGTCTTCGCAGGCCAGAGGCTTTTTAAGCATTAAATTCAACAAATTCAACGCGAATATTTTTTCTTTTGTGTTGACAAAGAACGGCTAAAAAAATATAATTGTGAAAATAATTACAAATACTCTAAAAATCCAGTGGAGGTATGTATGAGACCTTATTTTCAAAAGATGACTGACTGGGGCAAGCCGGTCAAAGAGAATAAGGCAAATGCTGAGCAGATTAAACAGGTCGAGCAGCAGATTGCCGAATTAGTTGAACAGAAGAAGAACGCGGGTATCTCGAAAGAAACACTAAATAAAAGAGGTGAGTGGACGGTTCATCAGAGACTTGAATATATCCTCGACCCCGGGACATGGGCCCCCCTTCACATACTGTACGACCCTATGGATGAAGAATCAGGAACCACAGGTGTTGTCGATGGCCTCGGAAGAATTAATGGGAGATGGTGCGTTATTATAGGTTTTGATAACAAGGTAATGGCAGGCGCATGGATCGCAGGTCAGTCAGACAACATCCTGAGGGTTACCGACATGGCCAAGAGACTGCACTGTCCTCTCGTGTGGCTTGTCAATTGCAGCGGTGTTAAGCTTACGGAACAGGAAAAGGTTTACGCGAACAGGCGCGGCAGCGGTACGACATTCTTCAGGCATGCAGAACTGAACAAGCTCGGCATCCCCGTCCTTGCAGCCATTTATGGCACGAACCCGGCTGGCGGCGGTTATCAGGGCATCTCCCCGACGCTGCTTCTTGCACACAAAGACTGCAATATCGCGGTCGGCGGCGCCGGCATTGTCAGCGGTATGGCGCCAAAGGGTTATTTTGATGAGGGCATGGCGGAGCAGATCATTGAAGCAACAAGGAAGTTCAAATCCGTGCCTCCAGGCAGGGTTGAGATACACTATGACCACACAGGGTTCTTCAAACAGGTCTTCCAGACAGAGGAAGCGATCCTTGACGCCGTTAAGGAATGGGTGACATATCTTCCTGCATACAACAGCAAATTCTTCAGAGTTGCAGAACCGGCAGAACCGAAGTTTCCGGCAGAGGATCTGTACAGCATCGTGGCCTTTAACCAGAAGATGGTCTACGATGTCGAGCAGTTCATGGCTCGGTTGGTCGACAACAGCGAGCATTATGAGTTCAGGCCGGATTACGGTCCGGAACTTTACACCGGTCTTGTAAAGATCGACGGTTTCCTGTTCGGGATCGTTGCCAACAGGCAGGGAATGATGCCGAAGGGATATCCTGAATATGCGCCGTATCCTGGCATAGGCGGCAAGTTCTACAGACAGGGGCTCATTAAGGTCAACGAGTTCGTGACCCTTTGCGGCAGGGACAGGGTTCCCATGATCTGGATCCAGGATACATCGGGCATCGATGTCGGCGACCTTGCGGAGAAAGCGGAACTCCTCGGACTGGGCCAGTCGCTTATTTACTCCATCGAACAGAGCGATCTCCCGATGATGACGATAGTGCTTAGAAAAGGTACCGCAGCTGCTCACTACATCATGGCCGGGCCGCAGGCGAACAACAATAATGCCTTCACTCTTGGGACCGCGACCACGGAGATCTATGTCATGCACGGTGAAACAGCAGCAGTTGCAAGCTTTGCCAGAAGGCTTGTGAAAGAAAAGGATTCAGGAAAGCCTTTGGATCCTGTTATCAAACAGATGAACAAGACCGTACAGGAATACGTTGACAAGTCGAGACCTTCTTACTGCGCAAAGATGGGCCTTGTTGATGAGATCGTGCCCATGAGAGACCTGAGAAAGTACCTCGTGGCATTTGCAAACTGTGCTTATCAGAACCCGGCATCGATCTGTCCGCAGCATCAGATGATATTGCCAAGGGTCATCAAAGGCTAAGCGAAGGACAACATACAGGGTGGGTCGCACGATCCACCCTGTTTTTTTTCGTCTAAGTTAACCCATTTCAAATAGCTGTTGACTGTTATGTGATGTTGATGTAATGTGTTTTTTATCAGGTAGATAGAGTGCAAAAGCAACTTAAAAAAAGACTCGAAGACATCAGGAAAAAGGGAAATTACAGAAGGCTGCGATATATTAAGCCAATAACACCCACGCAGATCATGTATAACGGAAAGACATACCTCAACCTCTGTTCAAACAGCTACCTCTCCCTCCATACGCATCCGGATATTATGAGGGCGGCGAAAGATGTGATAGACGAATATGGCGCCGGTACCTGCTCCTCGAGGAGCGTATCGGGAAGCATTGACCTTTACAGGCAACTGGAGAAGATGATCGCCAGATACAAAGGCTACCGGAGAGGACTGATCTTCTCCAACGGTTATATGGCGAATATCGCGATAATCTCCACGTTGACGGACAGCGAAGATGTCATTTTCAGCGATGAGCTGAACCATTCAAGCCTCATCGATGCGACGAGGCTTTCACGAGCGAGAAAGGTTATTTATAAGCACAGGGACGTGAACGACCTTGAGAAGAAGATAAAAAGGGAAAGATCGACAGGAAGGCGGTATGTCGTTACTGAATCGGTGTTCAGCATGGACGGGGACATTGCTCCATTGTCGGATATATACGAACTTCGCGAAAAATATGGTTTCCATATGGTCCTGGATGACGCCCACGGCACCGGCATATTCGGCCAAAAAGGCACCGGCGTCGAAGAGCTGTTCGGTTTATCGGGCTCAATGGATGTCCACATGGCAACCTTCGGGAAGGCCCTTGGTTCCTTCGGCGCATTTGTACTTTCCGATGAGGTTGTCATCAATTTTCTCGTGAACAGGGCGAGGACATTCATGTACACAACGGCACTGCCTGCATCCTGTCTTGCGAGTGCCATTGCTGCCCTTAAGATGATACGGCATAATGCCGGTTATAAAGATGAGCTATGGAAGAACATAGACTATATGAGAACGCATTTGAACGCTGCGGGTTTTGATCTGAAGGACAGCTTTGGGCCTATTATCCCCATTGTTGTCGGTGAAGACACAAAGACGCTGCGCATGCAGGAGCTCCTTATGAGGAAAGGCCTGTTCCTCCAGGGGATCCGGCCTCCGACTGTTCCTGAAGGCACATCGCGATTGCGATTGACGGTCGTGCGTGGTTTTACGCAGGAAGACATGGACAATGCTTTGGAGACCATCATTCATGCCGGGAAGAAGATGGGACTTGTTTAAGGCGAAGACGAAGCGGAGAAGCAGAGAAGCGGAGAAGCAAAAAAAAGAGTCTGGTTGACGTTGTCCCCGTTTCCCTCATTCACCGATTCCTAGGTTCATAGTTGACGGAGGTTATATGTACAGCAAGAGACAGATAGCAGATTGGGATAAGCGATACGTATGGCATCCCTTTACCCAGATGCAGGACTATGTCCGCATGGAACCTCTTATCATCGAAAAGGGAGAGGGTTGTTATCTTATCGACACGGAAGGAAAGCGTTATATTGATGGTGTGTCCTCGCTGTGGGTGCTTGTTCACGGGCACGGAAAGAAAGAGCTCGTGAAGGCCATCGAAAAACAATCGAGAACGCTTTGTCATTCGACGCTCCTTGGCCTCGGTAATGTTCCATCCACGGTCCTTGCGAAAATGCTCATCGATACAGCGCCCCGCGGGCTCACAAAGGTATTCTATTCGGATAATGGGTCTACTTCAGTTGAGATCGCACTGAAAATGGCATATCAGTACTGGCAGCAGAAAGGCGAGCAGAAGAGAAAAAGGTTTCTTTCCTTTTCGAACGGCTACCATGGCGACACGATCGGATCCGTAAGCGTCGGCGGTATAGACCTTTTCCACAAGGTCTACAGGCCGCTGCTCTTTAGAACCTACAAGGCGCCATCGCCCTATTGCTACCGCTGTCCCCTGAAGCTCGCAAAAGAGGACTGCAGCATGGCGTGCGTGGAAGAGTTCCGACGCATCGTCCAGCGGCACAAGGACGAGATATGTGCGGTGGTGATAGAGCCTCTCGTGCAGGGCGCGGCGGGGATGATCACCCAGCCGGAGGGTTTCTTGTCCGCTATCTGGAAGATCGCGAAAGAGAACGATCTTCTTTTCATAACCGATGAGGTGGCAACGGGCTTCGGACGGACAGGGACGATGTTCGCGTGCGAGCAGGAATCTGTAAGGCCAGACTTCCTCTGTCTTGCAAAAGGCGTTACGGGCGGATATCTTCCCCTCGCGGCTACGCTCACGACCGATGAGGTCTTCAGCGGTTTTCTCGGCAGGTTCGATGAGTTCAAGACCTTTTTCCACGGCCATACCTATACAGGCAATCCCCTTGCCTGCGCCGTGGCGATCGAGAATGTGAAGCTTTTTAAAAAAGAGCAGACACTCAAAAGATTAAAAGGGAAGATAGCGATGCTGGAGAGCGAGCTGAAGAGATTCTATGATCTGCCGCACGTCGGCGAGGTGCGGCAATGCGGATTCATGGTCGGGATCGAGCTTGTAGCTGATCTGAAGACAAAGAGGCCCTATCCGCCAGAAGAGAAGATAGGGCAGAAGGTCATATGGGAGGCGCGCAAGAGGGGAGCGATAATCAGGCCGCTCGGCGATGTGATCGTCCTTATGCCCCCGCTTGCCATCAGCGAGAAGATGCTTAAGGGGCTCGTCGAGATTGTTTATTCCAGCATTGCAAGTGTAACCGGCGTGTAGTACCGTTATGAGAAGGAATCGCATTAAGCATCCATTGTGCTGGATCAATGGGTGTTTGAGAGGTCATTCATGCACATCGCCATGAGATACGGAAGGAAAGGATTGTCTGTGAACCTCCCTGACGGGCTTCAGGCAGACGTGATCCAGAAAAGGTCAATGCCCGTGCTTAAAGAGCCTGTGGAGGCTGTGAGGTCGGCTTTTTCTCGCCCGGTGGAGAGCAAGCCCCTGAAAGAAGTTGTGCAGGGACGAAAAAGCATCTGCGTCCTTATCTGTGATAATACGAGGCCAGTGCCGCACGCGATCGTTCTGCCGGCGCTCATTGAGGGATTGATCAATGCAGGCGCAAACCCTGACTCAATAACAGTGCTCGTTGCGACAGGCCTCCATAGGCCAAATGAAGGCGAGGAGCTCCGGGAGCTGATCGGGAGCGACCGTGTGCTGCAAGCCGTGAAGGTGGTCAATCACTTTGCAAGAAATGATGAGGACCATGTCCTTTTGGGAACTACGCCGCGCGGGATGCCGGTAAAGCTTGACCGCCGCTTTGTACATGCCGACATGCGTATCGCCGTCGGCCTCGTTGAGCCCCACTTCATGGCGGGCTATTCAGGCGGGAGGAAGCTCATTGTTCCGGGAATAGCACACCAGGATACGATCAGGGTATTGCACTCCGCGAGGATGCTGGACAATGAGAAGGCGGCGAACTGCGTGATCGACGGCAATCCACTGCACGAGGAGCAGCTGTATGCGGTCGAGATGGCTGGAGGGAGCCTTGCCCTCAACACGGTCATCGATGAAGACCGTAATCTATCCTTTGTCAACTTCGGCGAGATCGTGAAAAGCCACCTTGACGCGGTCTCCTTTGCCCGCCCGTATTTTGAGATACCTGTTCCGCGAAAATATCAAACAGTTATCACCAGCGCAGCGGGCTATCCGCTCGACAGGAACTATTATCAGACCGTAAAGGGGATGGTGGGCGCTGCCGGCATCCTCGCGCCGGGAGGGGATCTCTTTGTTGTCTCCGAATGTTCGGAAGGGTTGGGGACCATCGAATACGCTGAGTCGCAGGGCAGATTGGTCGACCTTGGCATGGAAAGGTTCCTTGAAGAAACATCACAAAAGCAGTACGCTTCTACCGATGAATGGGAATCGGTGATGCAGGTGAAGGCGATGAAGACCGGGACCATACACCTTTACAGTGAGGGACTCACGGCAGAAGAGCGGGCATTAACAGGTGTTCATATTGTGCGGTCTATAGAAGAAGCTGTTGAAGAAAGCGTGAGGACCAAGAACGATAAGCGCGTCGCTGTGATCCCGGAAGGCCCTTACGTCATTCCCGTTTACCGGCCTGAGCGCTGATCGGAGTGCGGTGTTTAACCAGACATGTCATGAGAGCATGCAGCACAATGCAAGCACGAAATCCTAATATCGAAATCCTAAACAAATTCAAATGTTCAAAATTCAAGACATAAGGAATATGCATTCGTTTTTGACATTTTGATATTGTTTAGTGTTTCGTGCATCGATATTAGGGTTTTTTTGGTGGGCAATATGAGAACGGATACCCAGAGAGATCAGGCCGTAAAGATCTTCAACGCCGCTCTTCGGTCGGCCGATCCTTACAAGGCGGTTGCCCTCTATTGCGACGAGGTATCTTCTCTTTATAAAAAAAACCACTGCAGCAGGCTTTATGTTGTTGGTTTCGGCAAGGCATCAGTCCCGATGGCAAGGGCGCTGACAGATGGCATAGGCGGTATCATAAGCGGCGGGATGATCATCGCCCCATACAGCGACACAGACAAGGCCGACAGGATCGGCAGGATCCATATCGGTCGAGCGAGACACCCCTTGCCTGATGAGAACGGATCGAAAGCGACCGCCGAGATCATGGACCTCCTGAAAGGCCTTGATGACCGCACCGTTGTTGCCTGCCTTATTTCCGGCGGCGGCTCAGCCCTTCTCGTGTCTCCCTGTAGAGGGATAGCCCTTGAAGAGAAGCAAAAGACCACTAACCTGCTTCTTACGTCAGGAGCGAATATCAATGAACTGAACATGGTGCGAAAACATATCTCTGATGTTAAAGGCGGAAGGCTTGCGATGAGGGCACATCCGGCTCACATTATATCGCTGATCCTGTCAGATGTTGTCGGGGACAGGCTCGATGTCATCGCATCAGGGCCAACCTCGCCGGACAGTACGACATTTGCTGATGCCATGGGAATAATCAGGAAATACGGGCTTGAGGAAAAAGTTCCCGTAAGCGTAATGGACCTCCTCAACAAGGGTTTGCAGGGGGTTGTTGCCGAAACGCCAAAAGAAGGAGATCCTGTCTTTGAGAGGGTGAACAATATCATCATCGGAAGTAACAAGAATGCAGTAGAAATGGCAATGGCGGAGGCTGCCCGGCTTGGGTTCGATGCCGCGGTCATTTCCACGGAGATCCAGGGAGAGGCGAAAGATGCAGGGAGATGGCTTGCGAGGCAGGCGATAGAGAAAATGAAACGGAGAAAAGGGGAAACGGAGATGGGCGGCGAGAAAAGGCCGGTCTGCCTGATCTCGGGAGGAGAGACGACAGTAACGGTCACAGGCAGCGGGCGCGGTGGAAGGAATGCAGAGCTTGCCCTTGCCTATGCGATGGAGATCGGAGAACAAAGCGGCATCACCTTCCTCTCGGCAGGGACCGACGGTGTTGATGGGCCGACCGATGCGGCGGGGGCTTTTGTGGACGGACAGACGATTGCGAGGGCAAAGGCGATGGGTGCAGACCCCGGGAAATATTTACGGAACAACGATTCCTATAATTTCTTTAAAGCCACCGGCGACCTGTTCATAACTGGCCTCACCGGCACGAACGTGATGGACATACAGATCACGCTGATACTGTAGATAGATGCCAGCGATCAGCCATCAGCAGACAGCTGTCAGGCGCTTGTGTTGCTTGTAAAATAGCCAAAACACAGAGAAAATGATGTAAGGGAGAAAACTCCAAAATTTATTAAAATTTTTTAAGACATTCCCTTGACAATTCTGAAAAAATAAGTATACTTATGATGCTTCAAGTTTAGATGTTCTTTGATAAAGAATAAATAAATAGCAGGTCCTCGTTCAGTAACGACAAATTAATGGTTTGTTTTGAGAGTTTGATCCTGGCTCAGAACGAACGCTGGCGGCGTGCCTAACACATGCAAGTCGAGCGTGAAAGTCCCTTCGGGGGCGAGTAAAGCGGCAGACGGGTGAGTAATACATAGGTAATCTACCTTCGAGATTGGGATAACCCTGCGAAAGTGGGGCTAATACCGGATAAGACCACGCAACACAAGTTGCGTGGTAAAAGGTGGCTTGTTTTTTAAATGAGCTATCACTTGAGGATGAGCCTGTGGCCTATCAGCTTGTTGGTGAGGTAAAAGCTCACCAAGGCTATGACGGGTAGCTGGTCTGAGAGGACGA
>DLMV01000003.1:0-5751 GCA_002478225.1 Deltaproteobacteria bacterium UBA7527
TATAGCTATTGCAGAAATAATCCTATAATATATAGTGATCCGTCAGGACAGTTCTTTGGGATCGACGATATCCTGATCGGGATGGCAATAACCGCCCTGATCGGAGCGACCGCAGGGGCAACCGTTGCTGCGGTGAACGGCACCAATATAGGTACAGGGGCGCTGACAGGGGCTATCACAGGGGCTTTCGTATATGCAGGAGGAATGGTCGGAGGTGCCCTTGCCGGGGTGATCAACGCCTCGATCACCGGCGGCGATATCGGACAGGGGGCGCTCTGGGGAGCCATAGGGGCAGGAGCAGGGTATCTTACGGGATATGCGATAGGCGGGCTGAACATAGGCAATCCGTATGTTGAAGCAGGCCTCTCGATAACCGCCGGCGGTTTGGTAGGAGGCGGATTGTCTGCGATCGCAGGAGGGGATTTTGTGCAGGGGTTCACCAGCGCGATAGCAGGTGCTACGGCGGGATACTTTGCGAATATGGGGATGAGTCATATACTGAAAGAATCTGCCCAGACAAGCTCGCCGCAGAAGAATGAAGAAAGGGCATCCCAAGCCATGGAAGTGAACAAATCCGAAAGAACCTTAATCGAGTCCCTACAAGAAAGATGGAGCGATTACAATATGGAAGTGCAACCCGCCAGCAATAAACCGAATCAGTCTCCGAATCAAAGCGAGTCTAAGCTGCCCCCCACGGAGACACCGTTCGAACTTCGATATGGCCACGGTAAGGCTGCTTACTATACATGCTGCCTTGATCAGGTCCGGGTTTACCAAATGGGCTACGTGTTTGCGTTTGGCCTTTTGAGTACTCCTGCGGCTCCGTTCGGCTATCTCGGTCTGATTGCGATGTCTGCACGAATAGCAAGCCGGTGCGCTGACGTGACTCTGACACCGTAATAAACTGAGGAGGTGCCTGAATGGCTGTGCGATCACAAAAACAACCGAAATGGATAATCGCGTTTATTGCCCTTATTGTGGCCGTAGGGTTAGATGCATTTATGGTAATAAGGAGTATGAGCGCACACAGGCCAGTGGAGTTTAGTTTGTTTGCTCTCTTCATTTTCCTTCTCATGACTGTTTATCCTCTCTTGTCGGTCCGCAATTTGTACTGGCGATGCGGTTTTGTGTCTGCCATAGTTTCTGCCTTGATAGGTTTTTTGTCCAAGATCCTTTATCAAACATCCCATGCTACTGGGCTGATGTTGGCATTGATATCTTTAGTGCCCCTGGTACTGTCTCTATCCTTCTTGCTCAAGTTCAAGAGGATGGCAAACATTCAGCCGGAACAGGGCTACAAGGGTGTTGCCCTCTTTGCCATGAAAACAATAGGGGGTCTTGCTCTCGCGTTAGCTGTTTTTTATATATTCTACAGACTACGAAAACCTTAAGGGGTCAGTTCTTGACAGCCTGTTGAAAAACTCTCCCCGCTTTGATTGATTCTCCTGCCTTTCCTGTCCTTGCTATGTTAGAATAACCCTGACATTACAAGGCTGGAGGCGCGATTGCTCGGAGAAAAAAGAAGAGATGAACCGATGTTCTATTACGTGAAGCTGGATGATATGATCCCCGAAGATCATCTGTTGAGACTGATACACAGACATGTTGATTTTTCCTTTATCCGGCACAAGGTCAAGCATCTCTATAGCCATACCGGCAGACCTTCCATCGATCCTGAACTCCTGCTCAGGATGCTCCTTATCGGATACCTCTACGGGATCACCTCAGAACGGAGGCTCTGCGAAGAGGTCAGGATGCACATAGGCTACCGCTGGTTCGCGGGTCTCTCCCTTGAAGATACAGTCCCCGACCACTCCACCTTCTCAAAGAACAGACATGAACGCTTTGTCGGGAACGATGTCTTCCAGAAGGTCTTCGATGAGATCGTTTCCCAGTGTCTGCAGCACGGCCTGGTGGGAGGCAGGCACCTCACCGTCGATGCTACCCACATCAAGGCCGATGCCTCTTTCCGGAGCATGGAGCCGGTTGTCGTGGAGATGAAGCCAAAAGAATACATAGAGACGCTCGAAGAGAAGAACGCCGTTGAGGAGTCACCCTGGGAGCCGGGGGATGACTATCCCCACAGGGGACAGAAGATCAGCAACGGCACCCATCGTTCCACAACCGATCCCGATGCGCGTTTTGCCAGAAAGGCGCCTGGCAGCGGTGCGCAGCTTTCTCATTCCGCCACCTACGTCGTCGACAACGGAACGAGCATCATCCTCGGGGCCGAGGTGAGCAAGCCTGATCTGGCCTCCGAGGGAAAAACGGCCCTCAGCCAGCTTCTCAGGATCCCCTGGACCTTTGGGCTTATGCCCGGCACGGTAGGCGCCGACAGGGGCTACAGCACCGGATCATTCTTCCATGCTCTCGTCACCGCCGGCATCGATCCCCATGTTCCGGTCAAGGACTACCGGAGCCAGAACGATAACGGCATCTATCCCATCACTGCCTTTCGGTTCGATGAAAGAGAAAACCGCTTTCTCTGTCCTGAAGGGAAAGAGCTCACCTACTGGGGCATCCATCATCACAGCCGCCAGCATGTGTACAGGGCACGTCTCAGAGACTGCCGGGTCTGTCCCCGTAAACAGGCGTGTACCCGCGACAGGTCGCGCTCCCTCAGTTATCACATCCATGAGGCGTCCATTGAAAAGGCGAGGCGATTGACGAAGACCCCTGCCTATCGCATCTCCCAGCGGATGCGCAAGAGGATAGAGGAACTCTTCGGTGAGGCCAAGGAGTTCATGGGATTCAGAAGGGCGAAGTTCCGGCTCCGGTGTTTTCTCCGGGAGCAGATCCTGATGACGGCAACGGCACAGAACATAAAGAGGATGGTGAAGCTACTGTCGAGGATGGGACCAAAGAAAGAGATGCAAGAAGACAAGGGGACGTTGGTTCATTGAGTACTATTACGGGGTAGAGTGCCGAAAGGAGACCTCTCGGATGGAACAGCGATTCGAAAGACCGGAGATCCTGTTAAGGATATGGCAATAATGGATTCAAATAGAAACAAAAACTACTTTTCTACAGCAGGAAAGACGCCGGGTGAGCTAATCCAGCCATTTCATGAAGGTGCGCCGGGACCTTGTTGGCTGACAAGCCATGTACCCTTTGCAAATGACATTGCTTATGTGCACGATTTTGGGTGGGGTAGGATATTTGGTAACGCAGGGTGGAACGTGATAACAAACTATGGCAGCATGCTTCCTGCAGCTGCTACGACTTTTGGCGGTGCTGCGGTCAACTACTCGCCAATAACTTCCGGCGTTATATCGGGAATGGATCATGAATAACGGTTATCAGCTTCGATTCCGGCCATTCGCAACGCTGTTCACCATAGCGGTGTTTTCGATAGTGGTTTGTGGATGCGTTCCTGAACGGCGTATATACTGGGCACCGATAGCTGAAGGCGGCAAACTGGCAATTGCGGATCGGGGAGGCTTAGGCCCCAAAGACAAGATTCAGTTTACGTTGGACACTGTACGAGTCTTTCTGAGTGGTGACGGTAACGCTGTTCGTGGAGGACTCATTATTCCGAAGGACCGAGTAGCTTCGTTTGTGTCGGATCAAGCAGAACTTCTTGACGCCATCTCACAGATCACAACAAAGATAACAATTGAAGCGGAAGTTCTGGATTCAACATATACGCAGTGGGTCGTCAGAGATCCGATAGAGTGGGTCTCCGGTAGGCAGCTTTCATTTAGCGTTCTTTTTGGCACAGGTGAGAAATCACACTATAGCGTTAAACTGCCCGCAATCAGAGTAAATGGTACAGTCCATGACCTGCCGGTTGTTGAATTCACCAAGAAGGAAGGGTTTGGTGTATATCCCATAAATAACTGAACACGAAATGGGACCATATGAAAGCAAGGGACCGGTAGGGGACGACCGTAAATAAGGCATTGGGCATTGGGGTCAGAGAGGACAAGGTGACGTTGGTTCATTGACTACTATTACGCATGATGTAATGCAAGTAAAGTTGGACCAATTTATTGAGAAGGGAAGAAGGAAGGGAAGAAGGGACGTTGGTTCATTGAGTACGTTCCACTGCCCTTACTCTCGTAGGAAGAGCAACTTTAGTTGTAGACCCTAATGCTCTATGGAGTGAGGGCGGTATTGTTTCAAGGGGCGCCAACTATATACCTGGCGTAAACGCAATTGCCGGTTTACACGACATGTTTCAGCGTCAGATAGAGATGTCATTTGGTAAGGTCTTGGAAGGAGTTTTCTTAGTTCCTACAATGCTTCCCGCAGCAGTTCTTACCTATGGCGGATTAATGGCAAACCTTGGAGCGATGATACTCTATTTTAACAGACCCTAAGATGTCGAGTTGTTGAAGAGGAAATCGTCATGATAAAAACAATGGCAATACTGATTATGTTTTTGGTCTTGCTTTCTAACGGGTGCAGTATACCAACTCTTAATCAATACATTAAGGAAAATATTGGACAACCCATTTCTGAAAAAATTCAGAGAATGTCTCGTCCAAATTCCTATGCAACAAGCATTGGCTGGAAAGAAAAGACCTATGCGCTTGATAATGGAAATTGGGTGTATGTGGAGCCCGACCGCCCCGGCTGTTTTATCCACTGGGAAGTGAACCCGCAAGGCATCATTGTCGGTTACAAGCTCGAAGGGAACAGGTGTTACTGACCGTCATCTTTGGTTACACTGCCGGAGGAGCTGCAGGAGGCACGGTAGCAGGCGGTATGGGCGCGGGGTTCAACGGCGGCGATATCGGTCAAGGGATGCGATGGGTGCGATAGGAGGCGGCATTGCCTCATTCGGAGCGGGTGCGGTATACACGATGATGGCAGCAGGGGCTGGGGTAGCATACGCAACGAACGGATTGGATGGTCTTGCTTCCTATGGAGCGGGGATGATGGGGGCGATGGCAGGAGCATATGGAACAGGATATGTTGCAAAAAATTGGAATGGATGGTTACCCGACAGGACAAGCACAGAGGCTTTTGGACAAAGTGAGAAGAAGGTAAATTTACAGTTAGCTGTAAACCAAGGTGAAACAATTCAACTTGACACAAATGTAATAACGTGTACAGAACGCACAACGTGGGATTATATTAAAGAATGGCTGATAACACCAATGGGAGGAAAAGTCGAGGGTACTCCGAAAGTTTCAGGTATGGGAACATGCGGATGCGAGTGGGTAAGAACAGGTTTTGCTGAAGACTGCTACGCCGGTGGAAAATATTTATTCTCAAGACCTGTTAATACTATCTTCACCACTGGAAAAACGGCAATTACAGTTGGAGGAGCTTCGCGGATCAAGGGGACGTCCATAAATTTATAAGTTTCTCATCAATGCATACTATTTCCCCATGACATCTTACTCCTTCACCTATGACGGCAGAAGCCAGAGGGTACGGAAGTATAACCACTTCACCGGCGCGACCACCCTTTACTTCGGGGAGGTCTATGAGATACGGAATGAAGAACCCATCCGCCAACAATCAGAGAATAGCCTTCATCCAGGCGGACGGGAGGACGCGGTACTACCACGGCAACCACTTGAACTCCGCCTCTGTCATAACCGACGGATACGGCAATACCAAAGAGACCATAGAATACCATCCCTACGGCACCTACCGGCTAAGGACAGACCTCGATCCTTCCTTCCCCAATGTCAACTATACCTTCACGGACCAGGAAGATGGTGACGAGGCAGGGCTCTACTACTACAGGGCCAGGTACTATAATCCGGCTGTCGGGAGGTTCATCAGTCCTGATTC
>DLMV01000003.1:5929-15605 GCA_002478225.1 Deltaproteobacteria bacterium UBA7527
ATTGCAGAAATAATCCGGTAATACATACAGATCCGTCAGGGCACTTTTTTGGGATCGATGATATCATCATAGGCGCTATTATCGGCGCCTTGGTGGCCGGTATACAAAGTGACTGGAATCCCCAATCTATGGCAGTGGGGGCAGTAATCGGAGGTATCTCGGGAGGTGTCTATTCAGGAGTAAGTGGCACAGTTGCAGGAGCAATTGAAGGTTCGATCACAAACGCTACCGTCGCGGGGGCAATTTCTGGGGCCGCTGGTGGCGCTGCTGCTGGCGCAACAGCCGGCGGGCTTGGTGCCGCATACTATGGCGGAGATATAGGCGACAGCATTCTTCGAGGTGCAGGGCTTGGCGCTGTGGGAGGCGCGGCATTCGGGGGGATCGGCGGCTACTTCGGCAAGACGTGGAACCTCTACCGTGTCGGCGCATATACGTTGGCAGGTGGTGGTGTCTCTGAATTGGCCGGACAAGGGTTTGAAAAGGGAGCCATCTTCGCCGGTGCAACCGCGTTTGCACGGTTCGGATACAACGAGATCACAGGGTACGACGTTAGATGGGAAAAAGGCGAAGGGTATCAAGAAAAAGACCGTTTTACTTTACCTAGCGATCCAACGTTATGCCATATTGGCGAACAAGGCATACCCTTAAATGGCAATTTCTGGCATGACTTAACGCTAGAACGCGGTGGGATGTCAAGGACATTCAATTATATTCCTGGCGTAAATGCGGCTGCAGTGTTTCATGATGTGCTTCAAGTCAGGCTTGATGAGTCCTTCGGTGGGCAAACCCTAGGTGGCTTCATGAGGAGTGCTTTTAACATTCCCAACATGATTCCTGCGGCTGCCGTAGCGACAGGAAGCCTATTGGCCGACCCACGTGCGATGATACTGTATTCAGTCGACCCGACCAGAGATCAATAAGGTCATTTGAGAGTCTCTTAAACGGAGAGTTCTATATGAAAACAGAAACATTGGTTATCATATTTTCGATTGTTGTCTTCAGCGCATGTTCCATTCCTTCCATAGGAAAATACACCCAAAATTGGGTTGGTCACCAGATTGAAGAAAAGAAGAAAGGAACAGCTAATCCCGGTTCTTACGCCTCCCGAATCGGCTGGCAGGAGAAAACCTACAAGCTTGATAACGGCAATTGGGTGTATGTGGAGCCCGACCGCCCAGGTTGTTTCATCCACTGGGAAGTGAACCCGCAAGGCATCATTGTCGGCTATAAGCTGGAAGGCAACAGGTGTTACTGACCGTCATCTTAGGTTACACTGCCGGAGGAGCTGCGGGCGGCACGGTAGCAGGTGGTATGGGCGCGGGGTTCAATGGCGGCGATATCGGTCAAGGGATGCTCACAGGCATGGGCCTTGGCGCCGTGGGAGGCGCTGCCTTCGGGGGGATCGGCGGCCACTTCGGCAAAACCTGGAACCTCTACCGTGTCGGCGCATATACGTTGGCAGGTGGTGGTGTCTCTGAACTTGCCGGCGGTGACTTTGGAACGGGGGCAATGTTTGCAGGTGGAATGACGCTCTGTGCATATGGATACTATAAGTTGACAGATATTGCTAATGGAGGCCGTGTTCCAAAGGGAGAACTTTCGGACGGAACGGCAATACAGAAAACTGGCGATCCCGAAACAGACATGAGGTTAATGGATGCAAATAGAAATAAGAGTTGGTTCGGCTCCGCAGGAGAAACCCTGAAAGAGCTTAATAGTCGTGGGCACGAAGGGTGGTCGAAATTTCGATGGTTGACAAGTCACGTACCCTTTGCAAATGACATTGCTTATGTGCACGATTTTGGGTGGGGTAGGATATTTGGTAACGCAGGGTGGAACGTGATAACAAACTATGGCAGCATGCTTCCTGCAGCTGTTCTTACACTTAGCGGTGCAGCTGCCTACTATTCACCGCTTACATCTGGCTTGATGTTTGGCATAAGAGAGGAGTAAGGGGAATGTTTAAGCTAACGGAACCCTTGAACCTCTTTTTGATGGCTATTCTAATAGTAGTGGTTGTAATAATAAGCGGATGTATTCCAGCGAAGTACACTTATTGGGCACCTACAGGACAAGGTGGGAGACTCTCTAATAGTGCTGCCAATAGTTCAATAGCCGCCAGTGACCAGATTGAGTTTTCGTTTGACGGCACAAAAATTAGGGTTTTAGGCAGTGGAACAGGAGTAGGTGTTTCACTTCGCATTCCAATCGGCCGATCAGTGTCGTTCTTATCTGACCATGCGGAACTACGCGAAAATGAACTTTCAGCCATAATGAAAAAAATAAACTTTGATATGACATCATTGGATCCGGTAACGATGAAGCGGATTCATTTCAATCCAACAAATGTTTTAAGTGGGGATCTCTTTGTAACTGACATCGAGTTTGGTGGTCAGGAAAGAATACAATACACAATCATACTTCCTCCAATAAAGATAGATAATCAAATCTATGAGATACCGGAGGTCAAATTCACGAAGAAGGAAGGTTTCGGCATTTTTGGTCCCTAAAGGAACAAGTAAAGCAATGAATAAGACAAGAAGACAAGGGGACGTTGGTTCATTGACTACTATTACGGAGGGAATTGGACCTTGGGTCGCGTCGGTGCGTATGGTGCTGCAGGCGGGGGCATGGGCGAACTGTCGGGAGAAGGGTGGAAGTCAGGCGCAATGTTTGCCGGAGGCACTGCCTTCGCGAGATATGGATACAACAAGATAGTTGGCTATGATGTGACGCGCTGGCGATAGGGTCAAATCTTTACCCTTGACTTTACCCCCTTTTTCTCTCACCCTTCCTCATGGCCAGGCCGCTTCGCATCCAGTATGAGAATACCTATTACCACGTGACCTGTCGGGGTAATGCACAGGCCAGAATATTTCTTAAAGTTGTAAAAGGGAGCGGCGGTTTCTACAATTCGATGAGCGGGTTCGGTGGGTTCAACATCTATGGAGTGACAAGCGTCTGCCACCAAATGACAAACCAGGCAATTCTGCAGGCTGGTTATTCGTTGACCGTGAAAGGATCAATGGCTGGTTGGGCCAGCTACTTGAGTGGCTCCATCTATGGACCATACGGTTCGGCAGAACCCGGGTTGAGCTATTTTGAGGCTGAGAAAAACAGAGAGCGCTAAGAGGAGTTTTTCCCTATAATGAGACAGATCTTTGACCTTCTTTTAATCCTGTGTCTTGTTACAATCGTTTCTTTTGGATGTGCGAGACTGACCACTACGTATTCAACATTCAAGGTTCAAAATAACGAGTTCGACAAGATACATGTGCTGGTTGATTCCGCTTTTCATGAGCTAGGATACAATCGTGAAGATGTCGCACGGAATCCGAAGAAATACTGGTATCATATTCTAGGAGAGAGGAATAGATTTGGTGTGCCAGTAAGATATTCCTTTGAAGTATTTTATGGGTCCGTTGACGGGAGCGCAGCCATTAGAATTGAGAATCAGAAACTCGGCGCAACCCAAGATGAACTTAGAAAAATCAAAGATCGCTTATCAGTGGTTACAAGCTTGATCGTTAGCAAGTTTAAAGCGGCCAAGCTAAATGCCACGGTAGAGATTGATTCGAACTGGCTTCCCGCTCTGGGTGAATTGCCGTAAATAGTACAACCGGGGTCAGGTCTTGACAAGGGACAATTAGCCGGATACACCTTTTATATTTTGCATCATTCACGAGGAGAAGATGGCACAACCATTACGGATCAATCATGAAGGAGCCTTTCATCGACTTTATTGAGCATGTTTGCGCCGGGATACATCGCTTTCATTCTTCGAGGGCGCCGCGCGAGACGCGGCATGGGTAATTGTTTAGTATTTCGACGTTAGAATTTCTTGTTCGATCCTATTGAAAGCTATAGAAGGGATCTTTCTCCTGCGGCGAGCGACTCCAGCATCCGCCTGTCCCGTAGCTCTATCGTACGCCCCTTCATGGCAATGCAGCCCTGGGCGATCATTTTCTTCAGTATCCGCGATAATGTTTCCGGAATCGTTCCCAGAAGGCTCGCAAGCTGTCCCTTGGAGATGGTCAGCTCAAAGTTCTTACTGTCGCCTTTGTCATTGCTGAGATAGAGAAGGTATGCCGCCAGCCTTTGCGGGACCTCTTTCAGCGACAGGTCCTCGATGAGGCTGGCGAAGCGCTTAAGGCGTATTGAAAGCGTTCCCAGCATATTCATTGCGAGTGAAGGGTCCTGGCGGATAAGGGCAATAAAGGCTGCCCTCGGGACGAAGATAACCTTGCTCTCCTTCATGGCCTCTGCGTGGGCAGGAAGCGCGCCCCCGGAGAACATGGCAACCTCCGCAAAAGGCTCCCCGGGTTCGATAACGTGAAGTATCTGTTCTTTTCCTTCCGGCGAGAGCTTGTAGACCTTTACACGGCCGGTGACGACTATATAGAAGCCGTCCGCCTTATCGCCTTCGCTAAAGATCACCTGCCCGCCGCCAAATGAATGTTCAGTGACTATCCTGGTCAGTGTATTGACCTGCGGCTCGGACAGTCCCTGGAAGAGCGGCGAATGTGCGAGAAAATCGCGAACCCTCATGATAACCTTTTTATACAACCGGAGAGAAAAAAATACAACACGAAGCTTACCTAATATATCGTTGTAGAAAAAAGAGATCGTTTCATGTATGATGAATGGTGGTACACCGACATGGGGATGCATATCTGATATATGCAAAAGTATGCAAAAGGAGAAAAAATGGAAAAACCAAAGGTCCTTGTGCTGGTGGGGAGCGACAGTGATCTCCCTGTGATCGAAGAGGGGTTGCAGTTTCTCAAAGAGGCCGGCGTGCCATTCAAGGTGGATATATCCTCTGCGCACCGCAATCCCGACAAAACAGCGCGGTATGCGAAGAATGCCCGCTCAGAGGGCATCGAGGTCATTATTGCCGTGGCCGGCATGGCCGCTCACCTGCCCGGCGTTATCGCGTCGCACACCACCCTTCCTGTCATAGGGGTCCCGACAAGCAACGGCGCCCTTAAGGGCTTGGACGCTCTGCTCTCGATCGTACAGATGCCAAAGGGCATCCCGGTGGCAACGGTGGGGCTTGACGCGGGAAAGAACGCGGCCATCCTTGCCTGCACGATACTCTCCATTAAGGATGACGGGATACATCAGAAGATGAGGAAGATGAAGGACAGTCTCAAAGAGGAGAACGAGAAAAAGGCAACAAAACTTAAGAATTCCATGAAAAAATAAAGAAGGGTCGTCCTGCGTAGGCGCCGTAAGCGATATGCCTTATGGGTGCGCAAGGAATTGACAACGGATCAGCCGTTTGATAAGGTCTTTTGCATGTTAAATTCCATAACCGACATTGAGGACATACGGGTAGGGCACGTATCCGATCCCGTAGGCTGCACAGGCTGCACGGTCATTCTCTGTGAGAAAGGCGCTGTGTGCGGGATAGACGTGCGCGGGAGCGCGTCGGGCACGCGGCAGGTAGATGCGCTTAACATCAGTCATATCGTCGAGCAGGTACACGCTATCCTGCTCTCCGGCGGCAGTTCCTTCGGCCTCGATGCAGCCACAGGCGTTGCCCGCTATCTTGAGGAGAAAGGAGTCGGCTTTGACGTCGGCATCGCAAGAATTCCGATCGTCCCTACGGCAGTGATATTCGACCTTTTCATGGGCAGCCCGAAGGCGAGGCCAACCCCCGAGATGGGCTATCAGGCGTGCCTTAATGCCGGACTTGAAGTAGAGGAGGGAAGCGTTGGAGCGGGTACTGGAGCAACCGTCGGCAAGCTCTTTGATCTCTCCAGGGCGATGAAGGGAGGGCTTGGTACGAGCAGTATTATCATGCCTGACGGGCTGAAGGTGGGGGCCCTTGTCGTTGTCAATGCCTTCGGCGATATTATCGATAACGTTACCGGGAAGATCATTGTCGGCGCCAGGACCGCAGAAAAGAGCATGGAATTTGCCAACACGGTGAACAGCCTAAAGCAGGGCCACGTGAAAAAACAGTTCGGCATCGTGAATACAACGCTCGGCGTTGTGGCAACGAATGCTCGCTTTAACAAGCGGGAGATCACGAAGGTCGCGCAAATGGCCCAGGGCGGGCTTATCAAGACCATAAGCCCCGTGCATACGACGTTTGACGGCGATCTTGTTTTTGCGATCTCTGCGGGGACAGTGGAGGCGGACATAAACAAGGTCGGCGTCCTCGGCGAGTTCGTAATTACCGAAGCGATCAAAAGGGCGGTCAAAAAAGCCGACGGCTTCGGGATCATCCCGGCCTTCAAAGACATTACAAAAGGCTGGAAGACAACGTGATGAACGGGAAAGAGAGAGAAAAAGAAATGGATGATTATCAGAAGGTGGCGGGATTGATAAAGGAGCGCGGGCATGTTGTTGCATTCACCGGCGCCGGCATATCGGTGGAAAGCGGGATCCCGGCATTTCGCGGCGGCCAGGGGCTCTGGGAAAAGTACGATCCGATGGAATATGCGCATATCAGCGCATTCGCCGGCAATCCGGAAAAGGTCTGGGTCATGCTGAGGGAGATGTCGGCGGTTATCTTTCAATCGCAGCCGAGCCCTGCGCATATTGCCTTGAACAGCCTTGAAAAGAAAGGTTTCCTGAAGGCGGTGATAACCCAGAATGTCGACGGCCTTCATTATGTTGCAGGCAATACAAATGTCATAGAATACCACGGCAATCACCGGTGGCTCATCTGCATGAGCTGCAGGAAGCGCATTCCCCTTACCCCTGAGCTGGTGGGCGTTCATCCCTATCCCCGGTGCGAGAAGTGCAACAAGGCATTAAAGCCGGACGTGGTCTTCTTCGGCGAAGGGATCCCGATGATCGAGATGCTCAGGGCAAACGAAGAGGCAAACAGATGCAACGTCATGTTCATCATAGGCACTTCAGGCGTCGTCTATCCTGCAGCCGATATCCCATATGTAGCAAAATCCAAAGGGGCAACGATCGTTGAGGTCAATGTTGAGTCAACGCCGTTCACCTCGTCGATCACCGATCACTTTCTCTCCGGAACGGCATCCCAGGTATTGCCGAAGATCGTGGAACTGATGGAAGAATGAAAAGTTTTCACGACCAAGCTGAAACCGAAGAACAGATATGATGAAGCAGGCACGAAATTCTAATATCGAAGCACTAAACAATATCAAAATTCAAATATTAAATGTTCGAAACAAAGCCATGACATTTATGTTTTGCATTTCGATATACGATATACGGATCTGCTATGAGCTATCAGCTATGAGCCGAGAGCTAACATGAAGCATGCATACGTTGTAATCATGGCCGGGGGCAAAGGAGAGCGGTTCTGGCCTCTGAGCACCGGCAACATCCCCAAGCCGTTTCTCAATATAACCGGCGACAAGACCCTCATCCAGTCGACCGTCGAGAGGGCCATGCGGATCGTGTCTGCAGAGAAGATTTACGTTGTCCTCGGCAAGAAGCACCTCGCCATTGCAAGGCGGCAACTGCCTTTCCTTCCGTTAAGTAATTTCATTATTGAGCCTGAGGGAAAAGATACGGCGCCGTGCATAGGTCTCGCAGCGATAACGCTCCTGGAGTCCATGGAACATCATATGCCTGAGCTTTATAAAGGGCTGCTCGAGATAAAAGGCTGCCTGGGTGCAAACAAAAAAACCGCGGTCAGCAGGATCTTTGCGGGCCTCACAAAGATCTCCATAGATTACGGATTGATGCAGAAGGCGCGCAATGTGGCGATGGTTCCCGCCCGTTTTGCATGGGATGATATCGGCACATGGGCCTCGCTTGCGCGGGCGTCGATCGCCGATGGACACGGCAATGCCCAAAAAGGCAGCGTCGTCAGCATAGACACAAAGGGCTACGTGATCCACGGCAAGGGTGTGACGATAGGCGCCATCGGGGTCTCCGGCCTTGTAATCGTTGCCACGAAAGACAGCGTCCTTGTCTGCGATATTGACAGGACGCAGGAAGTACGGGAGATAGCGAAACAACTCTCAGCAAGAACAGAAAAAGCAAGAAGTAGGAAGTAAGCAGTAAAAAGCCTTTAGTGCATACTACCTACCGTTTTTAGCCGATATATACAAGGGGGGATTTCAGGTGATCTCAAAGGTTTCTACAGCCACGGTATACGGTATAGACGGCATTAAGATCGATGTGGAAGTGGATATATCCTACGGGCTGCCTGCGTTCAGCATTGTAGGACTGCCGGAGACCTCTGTCAGGGAGAGCAAGGAACGGGTAAGGGCTGCTATCAAGAACAGCGGCTTTGAATTCCCTAACGACCGCATTACGATAAACCTTGCGCCGGCCGATGTGAGAAAAGAGGGCTCATCGTTCGACCTGCCGATCGCAATAGGCGTCCTTACTGCCATGGGGGTCATGAAAGAAGAGGACGTCAGGAGCTATCTCATTGCCGGTGAACTGTCGCTCGACGGAAGGATCAAAGGCGTCCGCGGTGTTCTGCCGATCACGATACTCGCAAACAAGGAAGGATACAGGAAGGTAATTGTTCCACTGGAGAATGGACGGGAAGCGTCTATCGTAAAAGGCATCCGAGCATACGGCACGGGCCACATACTCGAGATCGTCCATTTTTTCAAAGGGGAAGGCAGCCTGAAGGATTTTACCTCCCATGGCGGGTTCCGGGAAGCCGGCATGCGGAAAGACGGCCTTGATTTTTCAGACATCAAGGGGCAGTCGCAGGCAAAGAGGGCGCTTGAGATAGCCGCAAGCGGCGGCCACAATATCCTCATGATAGGCCCTCCGGGATCAGGCAAGACAATGCTTGCCAGGAGGATACCGACGATCCTTCCCCGGCTGCATTACGAAGAGGCGATCGAAGCGACAAAGATCCACAGCATTGCCGGCTGCTTAAGCTCCCGCGGACACATTCTTGTTGAAAGGCCATTCAGGGCGCCTCACCATACAATTTCAGATGCAGGCCTGATTGGCGGCGGGCACATACCGAAGCCGGGGGAAGTTAGCCTTGCCCACACCGGCGTCTTGTTCCTCGATGAATTTCCGGAGTTCAGACGAAACGCCCTCGACGCCCTCCGCCAACCGCTCGAAGACGGACACGTGACCATCTCCAGGGTTACCCACGCCATTACATTTCCCGCGCGGTTTATGCTTGTGGCAGCCATGAACCCCTGTCCCTGCGGTTATTTCGGGGACACACGAAAGGCCTGTAGATGCAGCGGGTCCCAGATTCACCGCTACAGATCAAAGGTCTCCGGGCCGCTCCTGGACAGGATGGATATACATATCGAGGTGCCCCCCGTGACAATACGGGAGCTTTCGCTGGACAGGGAAGAAGAATCTTCGGAAAGGATACAGAAAAGGGTTGCGGCCGCGCGGAGCATACAGGAAGAAAGATTCCGCGACAGGAAGATCTACGCCAACAGTCAGATGGCGGTGAGGATGGTGAAAAAATATTGCGTTCTCAACGGCAATGCCGGCAGCCTGCTGGAAAAGGCTGTTGAGAAGTTCGGCCTGTCCCCCCGCGCTTATCACAGAATCTTGAAGGTTGCCCGCACCATCGCCGATCTCGAAGCGCGTGACCGCATCGAAGAGCCGCACATTGCAGAGGCGATCCAGTACAGGGCGCTCGATAAACGGCTGACAATCTAGGCATGATTATGCATTAGGATCAGCGCAGCGTTGGGATATCCAAGCGAACACGCAGTTAAACCAGTTCATAGCTCATGGTGCG
>DLMV01000003.1:15856-16118 GCA_002478225.1 Deltaproteobacteria bacterium UBA7527
ATTTTGATATTGTTTAGTGCTTGGTGCTTAGGATTTAGAATTTCCTATTAGCTATTAGCGATCAGCCTAAAACCTTTTTTTCAGCTGGCCGCTATTCACTTTTTTTCATATTTTTCTTGACATACATTTGACCGTTTATTAAAAAAACTGTTAAAGGGGGTTATAGTGGGAAGTGTCAGTAGACACAAAGCGCCACCTAACCGTTGTCTTTCCAAGGATCGTCTTGGAGCACAATCCGTATGAAGTTTGTTCTATATTCTAT
>DLMV01000003.1:16219-23487 GCA_002478225.1 Deltaproteobacteria bacterium UBA7527
TATATTCTAAATCTGCCACATTATGGTGGCATGGGAGAGATTACTATGCCTGAAACTATCGAAAAGATCCTTAAAAAACATGGTCGGACCACCGATGAGCTGATACCGATCCTGCAGGATGTTCAAAAGGAGTTTGGCTATATTGCGCCTGAATCGGTGAAAAGGATCTCCCGTTACCTCAAGGTTTCGGAGAATCAGATCTACGGCGTTTCATCCTTCTATGCGCAGTTTCGCTTTACAGAGCCAGGTCGTCACGGGATCAAAGTATGCCTCGGCACGGCGTGTCATGTCCGAGGCGGCGCGACCCTGCTTGAGATGCTGGAAAGGGGCTTGGGTATCAGTTGCGGGCAGACAACTGATGATAAACGATACGACCTCGAACGCGTTGCATGCCTGGGATGCTGTGCGCTTTCGCCTGTCGTCCAGATCGATCGCGATATCTACAGTAGAATGACAGTGAACAGATTAACGGAGCTATTGAAAGAATATGAATAAGCTAACCAAACACATCATATCGGCAAAAAAGAAATGGGAGGAGCTCCTGGACAACAAGGAGCCCATCATCTATGTGGGGGCTGCCTCGTGCGGGAGGGCAGCCGGCGCCCTCGACCTTTTAACGGAGATCAACGCTTTTCTGAAAGAGCACAACATCGAGGCCAGGGTCATGCAGGTAGGGTGCATAGGGCCATGCTACCTTGAGCCGCTCGTCGATATCAAGATGCCTGGACAGCAGCGGATAAGTTACAATAACGTCAACGCAAAAACGCTCGCCCTTATCTTGAAATCCCATCTCCTGGAAGGCAAGCCCCATGCGAAACTTGCACTCGGCCATTTCGGCAAGGAACCCCTTAACGGGATACAGCCTTTCTACGAACTGCCAATGCTGAAACCCCAGGTACGGATCGTTCTCCGGAACTGCGGTCTCATTGACCCGGAGGACATTGACCAGTACCTTGCCGTGGACGGTTACCAGGGTTTTATGAATGCCTTGAAGATGAAACCGGAGGACGTCATAGGAGTGGTCCACCAGGCAGGCCTTCGCGGACGCGGCGGAGCCGGATTCCCGACCTTCAGGAAGTGGACCGTCTGCAGGAACTCGCCGGGCGAACAGAAATACCTGATCTGCAATGCTGATGAAGGGGATCCCGGTGCGTTCATGAACAGGTCGCTTATCGAGTCTGATCCTCACGCGGTCCTCGAAGGAATGCTCATTGCCGGTTACGCTATCGGGGCAAGCAAAGGGATCATATATATCAGGGCCGAATATCCCCTTGCGATAGACCGTTTAAAGTCTGCCATTAAGCAGATGCGGGAATACGGCCTGCTCGGAAAAAATATCCTTGGTTCTGATTTCAGTTTCGACATCAAGATCAAGGAAGGCGCCGGGGCCTTTGTCTGCGGGGAAGAGACGGCGCTCATCGGTTCCATCGAAGGAAAGAGAGGAATGCCGAAATCACGACCGCCCTTCCCGGCAGTGTCGGGTCTCTTCAAATCACCCACGATCATCAACAATGTGGAAACCCTGGGAACACTGCCCAATATCCTGCGGAACGGGGCAGAGTGGTACAATAAATTCGGAAAAGAAGGCAACAGGGGGACAAAGACATTCTCTCTCGTCGGGAAGGTCCGCCGTCCCGGCCTGATCGAGGTTCAGCTCGGGACGCCGCTCCGCGAGATCATCTTCGACATCGGCGGAGGAGTCCAGAAGAACTTCAAGGCCATCCAGACCGGTGGTCCGTCAGGCGGGTGTCTGTCGGAAGAGTTCCTCGATCTCCCTGTTGATTATGAATCGCTGGCTGCAGCCGGTTCTATCATGGGCTCCGGCGGCCTCATCATCATGGACGAGGACACCTGCATCGTTGATGTGGCAAAGTATTTTCTTGATTTCACCCAGAAGGAATCCTGCGGAAAGTGCGTACCCTGCCGCGTCGGCACGCGGCACATGGTGGAGATCCTCGACCGGATAACGCACGGCGAGGGAAACCCCGAAGACCTCCTTGCCCTGAGGACCTTAGGCGATACCATCAAAAAGGGGGCGCTTTGCGGCCTGGGCCAGACCGCGCCGAACCCCGTATTGACGACGCTACGGTACTTCAGGAACGAATACCTCGAACACATTAAAGACAACCGGTGCCGCGCCGTTGTCTGCAAAGACCTTATAGAGTACCGCGTCATCAAGGAAAAGTGCACAGGCTGTCAGTCGTGCGTAAGGGTATGTCCCACAGGGGCGATCTCAGGGCCACGGTCCGAGCCGCACAACCTTGATAAGACTAAATGCATCAAGTGCCGTTCCTGTTATGAAATATGTCGACATGACGCAATTGCAGGAGACGCAATTGTTATTCGGTCAGCGGAGAAGAGAACATGACAAAAGAGAAAAAGCTATCCATTACCATTGACAACAAAAAGATGGAGGTTCGTCCGAACATGACCATCCTCCAGGCAGCGCGGGAGAACAGCGTCTACATCCCATCCCTTTGCATCCTCGAGCACCTGCCCTCCTATGGCGCGTGCAGATTGTGCGTCGTTGAGGTAGACGGACTGAGGGGATTTCCGACATCCTGCACGACCCCCGTCGAAGAAGGCATGGTCATTCGCACCGATACGGCTGAGGTGCGGTCTCTGCGGCAGGAGGTGCTGAAGCTCCTTTTGAGCGAGCACCCTGCAAGCTGCCTTTTCTGCGGGGAGCAGAGCGAATGCAAGGACTATCAGGGGACGATCCGGAAGGTAGGGGTCACGACGGGTTGCCGTTATTGTCCCAATGACAACCGCTGCGAGCTCCAGCTCATCACCGAGAAGGTAGGGCTCACGGAGACATCATATCCGGTCTATTACCGGAATTTTCCCATTGAGAAGGAAGACCCGTTTTACGACCGCGACTATAACCTCTGCATCCTCTGCGGCCGCTGCGTCCGGGTATGCAACGACGTGCGCCTCAACGGGACGCTCAGCTTCAAGCAGAGAGGGAAGCTGACAACCATCGGTCCTGCCTTTGACCGGACACACCTCGACGCGGGATGCGAATTTTGCGGCGCCTGCGTTACCGTCTGCCCCACCGGCGCGTTGAGCGCAAAGGTGAGCAAATGGTACGGAAGACCGGACAGCCAGGTCGGCACAACATGCGTCTATTGCCCGGTTGGCTGCAAGGTGATCCTCCAGATAAAGAACGATGAGACCATAGACGCTCTTCCCGATTACGATTCTCCCGTCGACCAGGGCCTGGTATGCGTGAAAGGGCGCTTTGCCATACCGGAATATGTCCACAGCGCGAAACGGTATATAAGCCCGCAGCGGCTCACGCCAATCGGGTACGAGGATATATCCTGGGACAAGGCGCTCGACGAGGCCAAGGAGAGGCTTTCAGGCATTAAGCCGGAGGATTGTCTCGTCGTGGTGTCGCCGCAATTAAGCAACGAGGATCTCTTTGTTGCTCAAAGGTTTACGCGGGAGGTCATGAACAGCGAAGAGATGTTCTCGCTGGTGATCACCGACCTTGGGGCAGACCTCGTGCCGTTTCTGGACCTGGTCATGCACGCAAGCTCCTATGATGCTATCAATACTGCGCAAGGCATCCTCGCCATCGGGTTTGATTCAACATACGGGTTCACCCCGATAGGGATACAGATCAAAGCGGCTGCCAGGAAGGGCGCCAACCTCGTTACCATCGGTTCCTATGAATCGAACCTCGATATGCTTGCGGAAACAGCGCACCAGACAGAGCCTTCACACTGGGCAGGCATGATCGATCCGTTGGGGAAGGCAATGTCAGGCAACGGAAAAACGAATATTGTCATCGTGGGGCCTGACGTTTTTCTTGGTCCGGAGCGCCGCGAGGCATTAGGCAGGGTCATCGCGCTCAGAGACGTCTATAAATGGAAGGTCATTGTTGCGCACCCATATACGAACCTGCTCGGCATGCTCGCTACAGGGGCATTCCCGGGGATAAAGCCGGGCGAGGTTTTGAAAAACGGAGACAAGGGGAGCGCCGTGACAATAAAGGGCGCAGCCGTTTACCCTGACCTGCAAAAGAAACGGAAGGTCGTGTACGTGATCGGAGAGGCGCGACTGGATATGGTCCCGCCCTGTGATCACCTGATCTACCAGAATGGGCTGCCGCCGGAGAGCGGCCGGAAGCCCGACCTGATCCTCCCCGCATGTATGTTTACGGAAACCTCAGGGACCACGATCAACGCTGAAGGAAAGGTCCTTCCTATACAGAAGGCCTATGAGCCATTTATGAAATCGAAGCCTGACTGGTGGATCATGTCAGGGATAGCGGAGAAGCTGCAAAAAAGGACATTCAAATACAATTCGGTCCAGGCGATCCAGGGAGACATCAGAAAACAGATAAAAGGATTTTTCAGCATGAAGAAACGCCTTGAGTTTGTAAGGGTCGGCATGAAAGAAGGCGGGGAAGGGACCAGGGATGCCGCCTTGCGTGGAAAGCGCTCCCCAGCATCCCGGGAGGAAACATACCGCGGAACCCCGCTTGCGTCGGTTGTATCCGGCATGAAGGCTATCGAAGAAAGGAGGCGTCATGAATAAGATCATCGAGCGAACCATGATCGTTCCCAATATGCACCTCCTTGAGGTCGAAGCCCCGGAGATCGCATCAAAGATACAGCCGGGACAGTTTGTCATAATCCGCGCGCACGACGAGGGTGAGCGGATCCCGCTCTCAGTAGCTGACTGGGACAAGGAAAAGGGCACCATTACGATCATCTTCATGGAGGTTGGCGCATCAACGGGCGTGCTGGCCCGCCTGAAGGCAGGCGACTCGGTGGCCACATGCGTCGGGCCGCTGGGCAATGCCACGGAGATAGGGCAATACGGCACTGTTCTGGCTGTCGGCGGCTGCTACGGCATCGGCAGTCTCTATCCGGCTGTGCGGGCGCTGAAGAACGCGGGGAACAAGATCATCATGGCCTTCGAGGCGCGGAGCTCCTACCTCATTTACTGGACCAATAAATTTGCCGCCCTTTCTGATAAGATCTTCAATATAACACGGGATGGCAGCCTCGGCATGAAGGGGCACATAACGCGGCTCACGGATGTCATTAACAGCCTGCCGAACCCTCCCGACAGGATCATCGTCAACGGGTGTACATACCTTATGGCGCATACCTCGGAGGTAACGAAAGGTCTCGGGATACCTACCGTTGTCAACCTGAACCCGATCATGATCGACGGTACAGGGATGTGCGGCGTGTGCCGTGTTACCATCGGCGGTAAGATGAAATTTGCTTGTGTTGACGGCCCAGAGTTCAATGGCCACGAGGTCGATTGGAAGGAATTCCTGGCTCGGAGAAAGGCTTACATGAATGAAGAGACGATGTACTTCAGGCGAAGCGAACCAAACGTAGTCCATAAAGAGGGGAAATGTCACGAATGAACGAAGAAAAGACTCCTGAGAAAACAAGCAAGATCGATTTAAACCGGAGGGATATGCCAAAGCAGTCTCCCGAAATGAGAAGCCACAACTTCAACGAGGTCGCGCTTGGCTACACGCGGGAGCTTGCCCGCGCCGAGGCGAGCCGCTGCCTGCAGTGCAAAAAACCGAGGTGCGTGACCGGATGCCCCGTGGAGATCGATATCCCCGGCTTCATATCCTGCGTCGTCAAAGGGGATTTTTCGGCAGGCATCAAGAAGCTCAAGGAAAAGAACTGCCTCCCCGCAGTAAGCGGACGGGTATGTCCGCAGGAGATCCAGTGCGAGTCGCAATGTATCCTGAGGAACAAGGGCGGCGAGATCGCGATTGGGAGGATCGAGAGGTTCCTCGCGGATTGGGAGGCGGCGGAAGGCATCGTTGATATTCCTCCGAAGGCGCCCCCTACGGGGAAAAAGGTGGCTATAGTCGGCTCCGGGCCCGCAGGCATTACCGTCGCAGGCGATCTGATCCTCCTTGGACACGAAGTGACCATTTACGAGGCCCTCCATAAGGCGGGCGGCGTGCTGACATACGGAATCCCTGAGTTCCGGCTTCCCAAGGCCGTAGTGGCAAGGGAAGTGGATTATGTCAGAAAGCTGGGGGTCAAGGTCATCACCGACTACGTGGTGGGAAAGACGCGTTCCATCGATGAGCTCCTCCAGGAGTTTGACGCCATTTTTATTGGGACAGGCGCCGGACTCCCCTGGTTCATGGATATCCCCGGCGAGAACTTGAACGGCGTCTATTCGGCAAATGAATACCTTACCCGTATGAACCTTATGCAGGGCTTCCAATTCCCGAACTCGGCCACGCCGATCAAGAGGCACAAGAAGGTCGCTGTCGTCGGCGGCGGCAATGTGGCGATGGATTCGGCGAGGACGGCGCTCAGGATGGGGGCTGAGGAGGTGCGGATCGTCTACCGGCGTTCCCATGCAGAGCTCCCCGCACGCCTGGAAGAGAGCGAGAACGCCGAGGAAGAGGGCGTCATCTTCAACATGCTCACCCTGCCTGTCAGATACATCGGCGATGAGAACGGCTGGCTGAAGGAGATCGAGTGCATAAAGATGGAACTCGGCGAACCCGACGCATCAGGAAGGAGAAGGCCTGTCGAGGTGCCAAATTCCAATTTCCGCATGGAGATGGATGCGGTGGTCTGCGCCATCGGCAACAGCCCCAACCCGCTCGTGCCTGCGACCACGCCGGGCCTTGAGACGACGCGCCACGGCACCCTCGTCGCGAACCAGGAAACGGGGAAGACGACCCGCGAGAGGGTCTGGGCAGGCGGCGACATCGTTACCGGCGCGGCGACCGTCATCCTCGCAATGGGTGCAGGGAGAAAGGCCGCGCGGGCGATCCACGAATTTCTTACAACAGGAAAGCAGTAAAAAGGGGGAACGGGGGAGAAACACAAACAGCAATAAGCAGTTGTTCAACGAAAGACAGGGCTCCCAAGCCCTGTTTTTCGTTATACTGCCGACGGGCTGTTGCTCGCATGTTGTATTCGCAGGAACACTGTTTCGCTCACTGCTCCGCTGCGCTTTTTACCCACTTATACCAATTTGCAGTCAAACTAATATTTAAGGAAGAACCTGCCTCCCTCGCTCGCTGCTGCGGGCGTCTTACCCTGCAACGCTTCACTTGCGTTCGATTCTCGAACTCGCTTATGTCGCTCATACAGCGAGAATCGACCTGAACGCGGCCTGGCCGCAGGCACACTCCAGTTTAAGCGGCAGGGTACCCAAGACGTCCTCGAATGCTCGCTACGAGAAACAGGTTTTCCCTTACCTTAACTATAATATTGACTGCAAATTGGTATTAATGGCTCGAAGTTCACTCAATT
>DLMV01000042.1:0-14371 GCA_002478225.1 Deltaproteobacteria bacterium UBA7527
ATGAGCTATCAGCTATGAACTATGAACTGATTTTTTCGATATTCTCCGCCATCAGCTTCGCAATTGTTTTAGAGAATGCCGCGGGATCTTTTGGCTTTGATCCTTCAAGAATAAGGGCCTGATCGTAAAGAAGGCGTATGAACTCATGGAGGGCGCCGCTCTTTGCGTCTTTCTCGAAGACCGTATTCATCGCGGCAAAAAGCGGGTGCGTTGGGTTGATCTCGAGGATCCGCTTCTTTAAAGGGACCTCCTGGCCCATAGCCTTGAGAAGTTTTTCCATCTGCGGATCCAGGTCCCCCTCATCGGCAACGAGGCAGCAGGCCGAGTCCGTTAAGCGGCCGGAGAGCCTTACGTCTTTCACGTCGTCCTTCAGCGTATCCTTCATGAGGTCCATAAGCTTTTCATATTGTTTTTTCGTCGTCTCTTTTTCTGCTTTTTCTGCCTTATCAAGGTCGATATCTCCCTTTGTGATGGATCTTAACCTTTTTCCTTTATATTCGAGGCCGCTCAGGACGAGATCATCGATATCGTCGAGCATGATGAGGACCTCATAATCCTTGCCTCTGAAAGCCTCGAGATAGGGTGAATGCAGGACCTCTGCGAGCGATGTCCCGGTGATATAGTATATTGCTTCCTGTTCCGTCCTCATGTCGTTGATATAATCATCGAGGGACCTCAGCATGCCTTCCCCGGTTTTCGTTGAGGGGAAAAGAAGAAGCTCGGCTATCGCCTCTCTCCGTATAAAATCATAGTGGAGCCCCTCTTTCAGGACCCTGCCGAACTCTTTATAGATCCTGACATAGTCTTCGTATTGCCCCTTTTTCATATCGCCGAGCGTATCGAGGACCTTTTTTATTATGTTCGTCCGTATGATCTCGACCTGCCTGTTGTGCTGGAGGAACTCCCTTGACACGTTGAGGGGAAGGTCCGTCGAGTCTACCACCCCTTTTACGAAACGGAGATAGTGCGGTATAAGCTCCTCGCAGTGGTCCATGATCTGTACGCGCTTTACGTACAGCGTGGGACCTATCTTGTAGTCCCTGAAGAGGATGTCGTATGGCACCCGCAAGGGGATATAGAGGAGCGCCGTAAACTCCGAGGTGCCTTCAGCCTTGTAATGGATTACCTTTGCAGGGTTCGTGGAATCGTGAGATATGTGCTGGTAGAATTGGTTATATTCTTCTTCCGACACCTCTGACCGCTCCTTAAGCCAGATGGCCTTCATCGAGTTGATCGTCTCTTCTTCTTTTATTTTGACCTTCTCGCCCTTCTTGAGCGCGCTGTCATGTTCTTTTTCCACATCCATGACTATCGGGTGTTCGATAAAGTCAGAATATTTTTTTATGACGCTACGGATCTGCCATTCATCGAGATATTTCCTCTCCTCTTCCCTGAGCTTAAGAATGACGTCGGTGCCCCTCCGCTCTTTCTCCGTATCTTCGATCGTGAAAGAACCGTCGCCGGTCGACTCCCACTTTACACCTCCGGCCCCCTGCTGCCCTGCCATTCTTGAAATAACGGTGATTTTATCAGCGACCATGAAAGACGAGTAAAAGCCAACCCCAAACTGTCCGATGAGCTCGGGATTGTCCTTTATGGCCTTGTTTTGAAGCGCTGCGAGGAATTCTTTTGTGCCTGAATGGGCAATGGTGCCGAGCGCTTCAACGATCCCTTCCCTTGTCATGCCAATGCCGTTATCGCTGACCGTCAGCGTGCCCTTGTCTTTATCGGCGATGATCTTTATCTTCCACCCGCTTTCATTCTCAAGGATATCGCTGTTCGTCAGAGATTCATAGCGCGCCCGGTCAATTGCATCGGAGGCGTTCGAGATAAGCTCTCTGAGAAAGACCTCCTTGTGTGAATAGAGGGAGTGGATCATGAGATCAAGCAATTGCTTTACTTCTGTCTTAAACTCTAATCTCTCAAGGCCCATAGCTGTTGCACCTCGTACTATAATTTTTCGTTACGGAAATATTGAAAACAGTTCTCCATATGCTGAATGTTTTAATAAAATTAAGACAGATTGCCCTCCAAGTCAACCACGGCGGGCCGACGATAAAAACATTTCAGCATTTATATTAAGATCTATTCCATGCTATAATGGGTACCGATATCTATGAAGATCGTCCCGAAGAAACTCCAGCAAATAATTATTATAATCATTGTCATAATAGCCATCGGCACTGTTGGCTTTAAGATCATCGGCGGTGAAAGCAAAAGCTTTCTCGACGCACTGTATATGACAGCCATAACGATTACCACTGTCGGCTATGGCGATATGATCGGCCTTGATGACAAGCCCTGGGGCAAGGTGTTTACCATCATCTTTGTCTTTATAGGCGCAGGCGCCATTGCCTACCTCTTCACGACGCTGGCTGCATATATCATCGAGGGGGAATTGAAAAAGGTCTTCAGGAGGAGAACCATGGAGAAACGCATAGCAAAGATGAAAGACCACTATATCATATGCGGCATAGGGATGGTGGGGCTTTATGTCACCCATGAGCTCTTTATTACCAAGAGACACATTGTTGCCATAGATACCGATGAATCAAAGCAGGAGCTGCTGAAGATGCACGATCTGAATGTTGACCTGCTCGTAGGCGATGCCACGGAGAACGAGGTGCTCTGGCAGGCCATGATCGAAAAGGCGCACGGCCTCTTTGCCACGACGAATTCTGATAACGACAACATCGTCATCGTCCTTACCGCACGGCAGCTGAATCCCAAGTTGAGGATTATCGCGCGGTGCAATGACGCGAAGAACACCGACAAGCTGAAGAGGGCCGGGGCCGATAATGTTGTTGCCCTCAACTTTATCGGCGGCTTAAGAATGGCGTCAGAGATGATCAGGCCCCATGTAACGTCCTTTCTTGACATGATGCTCCGGGACAAGGAATCGCCGATACGCGTTGAGGAGGTCCATATTACCAAGAATTCCCCCTATCTTGGAAAAGCGGTCAGGGAAATTGATTTCAAGATGATAGGCAACATCATGGTGATCTCCGCACGCAGGCCGAACGGGGAGTGGATATACAACCCCTATCCCGATACGATCATTGAGAAGGATATGAGCCTCATCGTTATTGCGACGCCTGAGGAGAAGGAGCTTCTGCGGTGTCATGTGTGCGGTGAGGTCCAGGAAAGAGTATAGCGTGAAGATAGCCATTTCAGGAAAAGGAGGAGTTGGAAAGACGACGCTGGCAGGTGTTATGGCGAGGATCCTCGGAGAGAGAGGGTACAGGGTAATTGCCATTGATGCCGACCCGGATTCGAACCTCGCAAGCGCCGTCGGCATCAGCGAAGAGCAGATGGAGACCCTTCAGCCCCTGGCGCAGATGAAAGAGTTCATAGAGGAGAGGACGGGGACGAAGAAAGGGACATACGGGGCATTCTTTCAGCTGAACCCGAGGGTTGATGATATACCTGAGACCTATTCCGTAGAGAAGGACGGCGTAAGACTGATCCTGCTGGGCAGCATCCCTCAGGGCGGCGGAGGCTGTTTCTGCGCCGAGAACGCCCTCTTGAGAAGCCTCATGGCACATGTGATGATCGAGAGGGACGAGTATGTGATCGTTGACATGGAGGCCGGTCTCGAACATCTCGGAAGAGGGACCGCGGAATATGTTGACGCATTGATCGTCGTCGTCGAGCCGGGACAGAGGAGCTTTCAAACCGCCAATCAGGTGAAAAGGCTATCGGAGGACCTGAACATTAAATATGTCTATGTCGTCGGGAACAAGATCATGAACCAGGCCGACAGATCGCTGATCAGGGAAAGCATGAAAGATCTCCCGTATCTCGGTGATATGAGGTACAACGAGAAGGTGGCGGAGGCCGACAAAAAAGGCGTATCCCCTTATGATGTGGATCCGGGAATAAAGGCAGAGGTGGAACAGATCCTTTACGCCCTTGAACAAGAGGTGAGATGAGGAAAGCCCTCTCCTCGCTGAATCTTCTGTTTACCACTATATTCCTTTCCATTGTTGCCCTTATCATATCCCCCTTTGACAGGGGTGGTAAAGCGATCCACAGGATAGCAAGGTTCTGGGCGGCTACTCATATCAGGATAGGCGGCATTAAAGTGGTGACGAGCGGCCTGGACAAGATCACAACACCTCCATATATCTTCATGTGCAATCACCAGAGCGCGCTCGATATATACGGCCTTCTTTTCTCGCTGCCCCTGTCCTTCAGGTGGATAGCAAAGAGGCAGCTCTTTCTCATCCCCTTTTTCGGATGGGCGCTGAAGAGGGCGGGGCATATAAGCATTGACAGGGAGAATCCGAGAGAGGCGCTCAAGGCCATTGATGAGGCGGCCCGAAAAATAAGGGACGGGATGAACATCATTATCTTCCCCGAGGGCACAAGAAGCAAGGACGGAAGCCTGCTGCCCTTTAAAAAAGGGGGTTTCTCCCTTGCCCTGCGCGCCATGGTCCCTATTGTGCCCGTTGGCATTGCAGGCACAAGCATGCTCCAGCCAAAAGGCAGTTTCATTCCTAAAAGAAAAGGGGTAATATACATTCATATAGGGGAGCCGATACCATTGGAGGGGATAAGCCGCTCGGCGAGGACAGAGATAATGAACAGTGTGAGGGCAAGCATTGAGGGGCTCATGCGAACAGGCGAGAGCGCCAATGGTTGATAAACAACAAAAGTGAGGACAAAAAGGCTTATTGCATGTCAACGGAACTGAAAAAAGAGATCATCGGAATAGGTCTTCTGGGGGTCTTCATCTTTCTCTTCGTAAGCCTTGTCACGTATCACCCCCTTGACCCGTCGTTTCACACCGCTGCCGGGGGAGCAACGAGGAACCTCTGCGGCAAAGCGGGCTCATACATCGCCGACCTTTTGATCCAGGTGTTCGGGGTTATGAGCTACGTCATTACCGCCGTCGCCCTCTTTTTCGGGTTGCTGTATCTGAAGAAGAAAGAACCGCCTCACGTACTGGTCTTTTCCGCAGGGCTTGTGCTGCTCTTCCTTGCGCTTTCTTCTCTTTTCCAGATCGTTATCGGCAAGATCCATCTAAAGGGCGTTCCCGTAGAGTTCTCCGGCTTTCTTGGTTCTCTCCTCGAAAGGGCGCTGATGTACGCATTCAATTACTTCGGCAGCGTCCTCATATCCTCCATCATCCTCCTCATCTCAATATTCCTGATCATCCAGGCCCCTCTCCTCTCTATCCTTGAGGAGCGGATCGCGCGGAGAAAGGTCGTTGAGCGGAGAAGGGAGATAAAGGTAACGGAGGAGAAAAAGGCGGAACCGAAACCGGAGAAAAAGGCTGCTGTCGTTCAGGAGACCTTCGAGTTCTTCAAGGAGATAGGACCCTACAAGCTGCCGCCGACATCATTGCTCGACCCGGTTGAGAGAAAAGAGGTAAAGGTAGACAAGGAGAGCATCCAGGCCAACGCGAGCATACTCGAGAAGAAATTAAAGGACTACGGGATCGATGGAAAGGTCACGGAGGTCAGGCCTGGTCCCGTGATCACGATGTACGAATTTGAGCCAGCGCCCGGCATCAAGGTAAGCAGGATCGCCAACCTCGCGGACGATCTCGCGATGGCCTTAAGCTCTGTGTCGATACGGATCATCGCCCCCATACCGGGGAAATCGGTGGTAGGCATAGAGATCCCCAATACGGTGCGGCAGACGGTCTACCTGCGGGAGATCATCGAGTCGGACATGTTCGCCTCGTCGCATTCGCATCTCACGCTTGCCCTCGGCAAGTCGATCGCCGGCGAGCCTTTTGTCGCCGAGCTTGCCAAGATGCCCCATCTGCTCGTTGCCGGTGCGACGGGCTCGGGGAAGAGCGTCTCCCTCAACAGCATGATATGCAGCATCCTCTTCAAGGCAACGCCGACGAACGTACGATTTCTCATGATCGACCTGAAGATGCTCGAGCTGTCGTTCTACGAAGGCATACCCCATCTCCTCCTCCCTGTGGTGACGAACCCGAAGAACGCGAAGACGGCGCTTCGGTGGATGACCGACGAGATGGAGCGGCGGTATGCCATGATGGCCGAAAAAGGCGTGAGGAACATAGAGAAATATAACCAGAAGATGGTAAAGCAGGAGTCGGAGACGATCCCTTACATCGTTGTTGTCATCGATGAGCTGGCAGACCTTATGATGGTCTCGCCAAAGGAGGTCGAGGAATATATCGCGCGGCTGGCGCAGATGGCACGGGCATCAGGCATCCACCTTATCCTCGCCACGCAGAGGCCGTCCGTTGATGTCCTGACGGGCATCATCAAGGCGAACTTTCCCGCAAGGATCTCCTGCAAGGTCTTCTCCAAGGTGGATTCACGGACCATCCTCGACACCAACGGCGCAGAGAGCCTCCTCGGGTTCGGCGACCTGCTTTTCTTAAGCCCCGGGATAGGGAGGCTGCAGAGGCTCCACGGACCTTTCGTCTCCGAAGGCGAGATACGGCGCATCGTTGAGTTCCTGAAGCAGCAGGGAACCCCCACGTACCACCAGGAGATATTGGAGGAAAAAGAAGAGGAGGATACCGGGGAAGAGATGGATGATGAGAAATACAGGGAGGCGGTGGAGTTCGTCATGACAAGGGGTGAGGCCTCGATCAGCATGATACAGAGAAGGTTCAGGATCGGCTATAACAGGGCAGCGAGGATCATAGAGCGCATGGAGACCGAAGGGATCGTCGGTCCGTCGGATGGGGTAAAATCGAGAGAGGTGTTGAAGAGACAGTGAACGAGAGCGGAGAGCGGAAAAAGATTTATTTCATAAAAATTGTAGCATATTTGTTTGTGCTCATATTCGTCGGTTCTATGAATATTCGGGCGGCGGATCCTTCATCTCCCTTCGATGGTTTGAAGAAGACCTATTCCGGGGTGAATTCGCTGGAGGCGGTTTTTCATCAGAAGATATTTATCGCGAACCTAAAAAAGGAAAGGGGGTTCGAGGGGGATTTTTTCTATAAGCGCCATAAGGGATTCTTGTGGAAGTACAGGACCCCGAAGGTGAAATTCTTTCTCTATGACGGGAAATACATGTGGCAGGGAGAGGATGAGAAGCCTTTTGTTGTGAAAGAGAGGATCAGGAAGGAGAAGACGACGGGCACATTCCTCGACCTCATCGAGGACATAACGAGGATGGACGAGCTGTTCACGCTCAGGCAGCAGTCCATTGCCGGCAGCTTTGAGGTGCTGGAGATCGTGCCGAAGAAGGACAGTACGGTGAGCGCGGCAAAGGTCTGGATTGATAAGCAGAATGTGGTGCGGAAGATCGAGATCCGAGAGTTCACCGGCAACGTGAACACGATAGAATTCTCTGCGGTGAAGATCAACCAGGGCGTTGACGATGGGCGCTTCATATACAGACCGGAAAAAGGCAAGGAGATCGTGGAAAGATAATGGCGCTGCATAAGGATGAGGCGATAGTGCTGTTCAAGAGGTCCTACGGGGAATCGGACAAGATCATCAGGCTCTTTACGCTCACGTCGGGGAAGGTCGCGGCGATCGCGAAAGGCGCGAACAAAAGTCAGAAAAGGTTTGCCAACACCCTTGAGCCGTTCAATCGTATCAACGTAGAGTATTTTGAAAAATATGGAAGAGGGATGGTGAGGATCGAGAACGCCGACATCATTAAGACGAACAGCGGGATCGAGACGAGCCTGAAGAAGGCCTGCACGGCTGGTTTCTTCGTGGAGTTCGTCGACAGGCTGACGAAGGAGAGGGAGCGGCACGAGGACCTTTTCAACGTATTGGCAGAGATACTTGAGGACATAAGAGGAGCTGAATTCACCTATGATGATATACTCCATTACCAGCTCAGGATGCTGGGGATCCTCGGCTTTATGCCCAACTTCCACGCCTGTGTCTATTGCGGGCAGACCATGACAGCCGAAAAGAAGATATTTTTTTCCAGGGAAAGAGGCGGCGTCCTCTGCCATAAGTGCGCGCCTTCGCTTCCCCACCAGGTCTGTGCGGAAGGGGTCATAGAAGGCATCGCATCCGTGCAGCAGGCAAATGACAACAAGATGCAAGGTTCCCAGGCTGCCTGCGGATGTGCGGAGAAAGGGCCGGCATATCTGAATAATGGTTTTGAGAAGGCGGCTCAGGATATCATGGAGGGTTTCATGACCTACCATCTCGATGTGGAGTTCAAGTCGTACCGGATATTGAAGGGGCTTATTGTATAGACCGCTCCTCAGCTTTCAGCTATCAGCAGTCAGCTTTCAGCGATCAGCAAACAGCAAAAATAGTGCATAGTAAATCCGAAATCCGAATATCGAAATCCTAAACAAATCCGAATGTTCAAAATTCAAAACGTAAAAAAAGCATGCACTTGTTTGGAGCATTCAATATTTCGATATTGTTTAGTGCTTCGTGCTTAGATATTAGGATTTATCCCAGATGCTAATCCAAAAGAAAAATCAGGATTTATCAGTTTAGAGGAACTTCTCATTTAGACGGCATGTTATTTCTTCTTCAGCACGATCAGCCCGTCCTGAACGTCGGTTTCGTATCGTGCTGACCTTTTGAGCTCTCCTATCAGGTCGTCGTCAGGGTTATCGAGGATGATGATCATCTTGCCACCCTGTTTCAGATAGGGCATTCCACGCTTGACATATGCCTTTGTCGCCTCTCCGAGAGGAAAACCCTCTTCCCAGACATATTGAAGCGCAGGCTGGACAAAGATGAGATCGAAAGAATTGTTAAGGAGGAAAGGAAACCCGATATCAAAATGGAAGAAGCCGTTATTCCGTGCAAGCGATCTGGCGTCGACGAACCAATCTTTTTTTGTCAGATTGTCCCAGGTAACGCCATCGCTGTCGAGGTTGGAGAGGATATCCTGGATCTTTTTGTTATCCACTGTCTTGTTGAAATACGTTGATGTAATAAGGTCCATGGCGTCACGTATCCTTTCGCCGTATCGTTTTAGTTTTCTTTCAAGCTCCCCCCTTACCTGGACATCCTCCTTGATCCTGTCCGAAAGGGTGAAATACAGCCCGTACATCTCTTTAAAGTCGTTGATGAGGTCCTGCGGATTTTTGTTAAAAAGCCCCATCTGGTTCTTCGTGTCAAAATAGGCTGCCATATCCGCAATGGATATGCCGATAAGCGGGTTGCCGTATGTGAAATGCCGCGCTTCCGCGTTGAAGCGTTTCCTTATCATAGTGTGCAGGATATCAAGGGCAAGGTGTGAACGCTCTACGCCGTAAAGAATGTTATCAACGATGTGCCGCTTGACAAGCGTCTCATCCTCCCATTCGGCGACAAAGGTATTTTTTTCACGGTACGGAAGGACAAAGGCAAAATAGGCGAGCCCTTCGATGAGATCGCTGGTTAGATTGCCGAAATTCGGGGTCATATCGAGCATCTTGAGCGAAAGAAGCTGTTCTTTTGTAGCGTAGGCGCTTTTATCAGCGAGAAAGATCCCTTCAAGATTCGCATTCGCTTGATGCCCTTTTTTGTTGAAAAGAAAGGATGCGATATCCGATACGTTGTGTTCGCTGATCGTATCGTGCTGCACATAGATCTTCTGCGGCAGGTCTACCTTTTTCTCCCGGAGGTATGACTCGGAGTAGCGCAGTTCTCTGCTTCCGAAGAGCTCATTAAAGGCATCGATGAGCTTCGGATATACCTCGGTCTTTTTTCTGGCCCCCTGCAATGATCTCTGGACAGAGTCCCTCTTTTCTTTCAAGAGCTCGATGAGGTAATCCCTCTCCTCCTCCAGGATCTGCGGGACTGTTTTTGTAAGGCCCGTGAGAGAGAATATTTTATAGAAGAGATGCAGGATATCACGGTCATTTTCAAACATCGCTGTTTCAAGATCAAGCGCTATGAGCCGTAATTCATAGTTTGCGGGCTTTTTTACGAGTATCCAGTCCTTTCCGTTTGTGAGGATCCCCCAGGGGGTTCTCGCTTTTTTTAAAAGGTACGAGATCTGATATGTGGGTATTCTGTTCTCGAATTCGAGGAAAAATCCGGTAATGCCTTCTTGCAGGTTCCTCCCATATCGTTTGAGAAGCAGTATCCCGAGGGCCTTTGCGTAATAGTCGGCTGTCCCCCATAGCGGTGAGCTTTTGAACCTTTCTTCTTCCGATGAAAAAAGGACCGCATCCGGCTCCTTGATGTGTTCCTCGAAAAACTTCGGCTTTGATTCATAGGAAAAACCGAGTATCTTCAGGATGGGCTTTACGACGTGTATCTCCGTATGGATCTCGCTGGCAAACTTTTTGATATCCTGGAACTTGGTGAGTATCTCCAGGAGAGACGAATAGATAGTATCTTCAACAGGCAAGGAAAGTATTTTTTGAATGGCGGAAGAGGAAAAAAGGGTGTTTCTTACGATCGAACGATACATTGTGAAGAAATCATAATAGTTTGGAACGGTTTAGTCAAGAAGGGGGGTATCTTCCTTTTCCTGGTCTATCCCCATTTTTTGAATTCTTTCGATCTCTTTCAGCTTCATCCTGATGATGATGATGAGACCGATGATGCCTATCCAGAACAGCGCCAGCGCCTGGAAGATGATAAACCTGTCATAGGGTGCGGCAGGGAAGACCTCTATTGCCTTGTCCTGGGCGAAGAGGTCAAGGGCATTCGCAAAGACAAAAGAGACGGCAAAAAAGATCCTTTTCATGTATATCCCCCTAACTCACAAACCCGATGATTGTCATAACGATAAAATACAATGTGTAGAGAACGCCTATCCAGGTAAAGAGGACGCTCTTCTCTCCCCGGCTCGATTTCCTGTCAAAGAAGGGGATAAGGAAGAAGAACAGGATGCCGCATGATATGAGGAGGATGGCGATCATCTCGCCGTTCAGGCCCATGATCTCACCGGGGAACAATTTTAAGGTCTGGAAGAGGAACAGGAAGTACCATTCCGGCTTGATATTCTCCGGTGCCGGTGCAAGCGGATCGGCCTTTTTCCCGATCTCAGGCGGCAGCAATGTTGCCAGCGATACAACTATCCCCAATACCAGAAGCCAGATAATGAGGTCTTTATAAAAAAGGTTCGGAAAGAAGGGCACCTGTTTTTGAGGCTTCTTCTCCAGGGACAGAGGCACGCTCATGCCGTGATACTGGACGAGGAGGACGTGTATGCCGATCAGAAAAAGCGTAAGAAGGGGCAGTATCGATACGTGGAAGGCGTAGAAGCGGGTCAGGGTGTCGCCGGTCACATCAATGCCGCCGCGCAGGAATGCCTTGATAAAGTCCCCTACGATGGGAAGGTTGCCGGCACCGCCGGTTGCCACGCGGACCGCTGCGAATGCCCGTTCGTCCCAGAGGAGGAGGTAACCGCTTAAGCCGAAAAAGATCGATATTGCAAGGAGTATGAACCCCGATATCCACAGGAGTTCCCTCGGCTTCCTGTAGGACTTAAGGAGGAGCGTGCTGAACGCGTGGATAAATAGGACCGTGATGGCGAGCTGAGCGCCCCAGTGATGAAGGGAGCGGAAGAACCACCCCATGTTCAGCTTTGTGACGATCTCGATGATGCTCTTGTTGGCGTGTTCGAAGTAGGGGATATAATAAAAGGAGAGGACCATGCCCGTGATGAACTGGAGGATAAAGAGGAACATTGCGATGCCGCCCGTGTAGTACCAGATCTCATACTGGTGGACGGGAACGAGCTTGTGTTTGGCAAGCCTCTTCATCTCCTCTACGCCGTATCTCTCTTCGATCCAGTGCTTAAGCCTTTGGCAGCTCAACCTTTATCCCCTTCTTTGCGACGATCAGTTTTTGACCCTCGGTGGTGATATCGAAAAACTCAAGCGGTTTCGGCGGCGGACCCTCTATATTCTTCCCGTTGTCATCGAACCAGCCTTTATGGCAGGCGCAGTAGAATTTTTTATCCTCCGGCTTATAGGTGATATTGCATTCCATGTGCGTGCATACGCCTTTCAGTGCATACGTCGAACCGTTCTCTTTTTTGAAGAAAAGACCAAGCTTCCCGCCCCATGCAAAAGGCTTCACGGAGTTGGGGGGTATGTTCACAAAGTCGCCCGCATTGAGGACCACAAAATCCGGTTCTTTTCCGAGCGTGGGGAAGGCAAATTTCAGAAGTGCATAGATGCTTCCGCCGCAAAAGGCAACGAGCCATCCGCCAAAGAGGCTGTTGAGAAAGGTCCTTCTCGTTACGAGGGAATAAGCGATCTTCATTTTATCCCCTTTCCGAAGAGCTTGCGCTTGATGAGCTTCTTCCTCAAGCTTACGATGGAATCAGTGGGCCGCACATCCTTGGGGCAGGCATCAATGCACCGCAGTATCGTGTCGCAGCCCCAGACGCCTTTCTCGTTATTCACCTCGTCAATGGCGCTTGCGGGTCTTTCATCCCTCGAATCCAATACGAATCGCTCGAGCTTTGCGAGGGCGGCGGGCCCTGCATATTCCGGGTCCCTGGAGAGGACAGGACATGCCCCATAACAGCACGCGCAGAGAATGCAGTTAACGAATTGGTCGATGCGGTTTCGCTCCTCCTCGCTCTGCTCGATCTCCTTGTCAGGGTCAGGGCTTGTCCTTATCAGGTATGGCTTCATCTTCTCATACATGTTCCAGAAGGGCGTCATATCCACAACAAGATCTTTTATGATCTCGAAGTTTGGAAGAGGTTCAAGGATGATCGTGTTTGAGCCGAAGGCCGCCACCTGTGTCCTGCACGCGAGGTCTATCTTGCCGTTTATCACCATGGCGCAGGAGCCGCATACCGCAGACCTGCACGATGCGCGAAAAGAAAGAGTTCCGTCTATCTCGTCCCGGATGCGAAGAAGCACCATGAGGACCGTCAGGCCTGATACGACCTTAATGCGGTAAGACTCGAAATGGGCCGCAACGTCCGGCTCTTTTGCGTCGTACCGAAGGATCTTAAAGGTATAATAATTCTCGGTTATCAATACTTCCGCTCCATGGGCTGGTATTTTGTTATCGCAACCGCTTTGGAAGATATGACGGGCTGTCCGTCCTTGCCCATCTTTGCGATGGTATGCTTGAGCCAGTCGGCATCGTTCCTCGTGTTGAAGTCTCTTCTGAAATGCGCGCCCCTGCTCTCTTCCCGGAGATATGCCCCCAGCGCGATGGTGTGGGCTACTTCGAGCATGCATTCGAGCTCGATGGCATTTAAGAGCTCATGGTTCATGTGGAGCTCGGGAGATGAAACGTGCACATGCTTGAAGCGCTCTTTCGCCGCCTCGATATTTTTCAGGGCCTGGGCAAGCTCATCCTTTTTCCTGAATATTCCCACAAGGTCGCTCATCGTCTTGCTTACGTCCGCGAGGATCGTGAATGGTTTTTCATTCCCTTCATGGGTCAGCCTGTGTATCTTCTTCTCCATCTCCTCTTTCTTGCTCATGAGGAGCTTCTCGTCGAGCTTGATCTCCACGTTCTTGAGGTGTTCATCAATGGCAAAGGATGCGAGCTTCCCGAAGACGATCGTATCGAGGAGGGAATTGCCTCCGAGCCTGTTCGCCCCGTGGACGCTTACGCAGGCGCATTCTCCGGCGGCGTAAAAGCCCTGTATGTCGGTTGCGCATTTCTCGTTCGTGTCTATGCCGCCCATGGAATAATGCTGGCAGGGCATGATGGGGATCGGTTCGAGGATGGGATCGATGCCGATAAAGTCAATGCAGATCTTCCGTATGCCCGGCAGCCTGTCGAGTATCTTTTGCGCCCCCAGATGCCTCAGATCAAGATTGATATACTTTCCGAGGGGATGTTCGAGCCCTCTCCCTTCATCGATCTCGGTCTGGATGCTGCGTGATACAATATCGCGGGGGGCAAGCTCCATCGCGGTCGGCACATACCGGGCCATAAATCTCTCCCCGTCCTTATTTGTCAGATAGCCGCCTTCTCCGCGGCATGCTTCTGTCATGAGGATGTTCGTGCCGATGAGGGCAGTGGGGTGGAACTGGACAAACTCCATGTCCTTTATGGGGACGCCGGCCTTATAGGCGATCCCGATGCCGCTTCCCGTATTGATAAGCGCATTCGTGGAATAGAAGTATACCCTTCCGTATCCGCCTGTGGCAAAGAGCGTTGTCTTTGCGCGGATGGGCACTACTTCGCCATTCTTGAGGTCAAAGGCTATGACGCCGTGACACTGACCTCCGTCGTTCACAAGGGCGATGACGAACCATTCCGGATAGACGCGCACCCCTTTGAATACCGCCCTTTCATAGAGCGTGTTGAGCAGGACGTGGCCCGTTATGTCGGTCGAGAAGCATGTCCTCGGGTATCCTGCGCCGCCGAACGGCCTCTGGGCGATGGAACCGTCGGGGAAACGGCTGAAGGGGCACCCCCAGTGCTCCATCTCATAGACGATCTTTATGGCCTCCTGACACATGATCTCTACTGCATGCTGGTCAGCGAGGTAGTCGCTCCCTTTTATTGTGTCGAAGGTGTGC
>DLMV01000042.1:14491-16486 GCA_002478225.1 Deltaproteobacteria bacterium UBA7527
GTGTCGAAGGTGTGCTTTTCCCAGGTATCGTCCTTTGCGTTCGGATTGTTCGCGAGCGCCGCATTTATTCCGCCCTGTGCGGCGATCGAATGGGATCTTATGGGATAGACCTTTGAGAGGAGTCCCACATCGTATTTATCGCACAGACCAACAGCAGCCCGGAGTCCGGCAAGGCCGCCGCCTACAATGAGTACATCGTGCGATAGCATAATTACGACATTAAAAAGTAGATGTAAATCAAGAAAGCAGAAAGGACAGATGCAACCACATTCGATGCCAGGAACAACCTTTTTTCATTTCTGTAGCCCATATCCATAATGATCGTTCGTATGCCGTATATGCTGTGAAAGGTGAAGAGAATGAGGATCAGGACATCGATGACCGGTTGCCTGTGAAGACTCAATGCCCAATCCGGCTTGTTGTCTTTTGTAAAGAGAAAGAAGCTGGTCAGTATCTTTATCCCGAAGAGGACGATAAGCGAAACGCCGCTTATCCTATGAAATAACCAGATGAACATATTATTTAAGATTAACAACAATGGTATGTTTTTTGTCAAGAAAAATCTCTCACTGATTATCAGCAACAGCACAAAAACCTCTTGACTTTTGATAGTTAGAGAACGAATAATTAAATGACATCGGGGCCTGTCATATAACATTTTAGATCAACAGGGAGATCATTGTGGAAGAAAACCTGCAAAAAGCAGAAGACGACGAGATAAACCTCCTTGATTACCTGATCGTCCTCGCGAAGCATAAGAAGATCATCATCTATGCGACCCTCGGGCTTATGATCATCACGGCAATCTACAGCCTCATTGTGCCGCCCATCTATAAAGGGGAGACGAAGATACTCCCTCCGCAGCAGAGCAGCTCCGGCATGGCGTCGCAGCTTTTAAGCCAGCTCGGTGGGGCCGCGGGCCTCGTCGGCGGCGTGGTGCCCATGAAAAGCCCCAACGACCTCTACATCGGGCTGATCAAGAGCAATACGGTCCTTGACAGGATCATCGACAGGTTCAACCTCATGTCCATTTATAAAGCAAGATTCCGGTCAGAGGCCAGAGAGGCCCTGTTAAATAACCTCAAAGTGACGGACGATAAAAAGAGCAGCATCATAACGATCGGCGTGGAGGATAAAGATCCCCGCAGGGCGGCGGATATGGCGAATGCCTTTGTGGAAGAGCTGAGGAGGCTTACAAAAGGCCTCGCTGTCTCTGAGGCAAGCCAGAGGAGGTTGTTCTTTGAAGAACAGCTCGAGGATGCAAAGAAGGAACTTGTGAGATCAGAAGAGGCCATGAGGGGGTTTCAGGAAAAGACAGGGGCCCTGCAGATCGAAGGGCAGGCAAAGGCAGTCATTGAAAGCATGGCGCAATTAAGGGCGCAGATCGCGGCCAGGGAAGTAGAGCTCCGCGTCATGAGGACGTACTCAACAGAGAACAACCCTGATGTGAAGAAGGCGGAGGCGGCGATCAGCGGCATGAGGGCTGAGCTTAACAAGCTTGAGAAGCGGAAAGGAGACGGCCACGATCCCCTGATGCCGACAGGGAGAATGCCTGAGGTCGGGACGGAGTATATTCGGAAACTGAGGGATCTGAAATTTCACGAGACATTGTATGAACTTCTTTTCAAACAGTACGAGGCGGCGAAACTTGATGAGGGAAAGGACGCAACGGTCATACAGACGTTCGATAAGGCCGAACCGCCTGAGCTGAGGATAAAGCCGAAGCGGACGCAGATGGTGATGATCGCCGGTGTTGTAGGTTTTTTCCTTTCCATCTTTGCCGCATTCTTTCTCGAGTATATGGAGAAGTCTTCATTAAACCCGGAAAACAGGGAAAGGTTCAATACGCTGAAAGGGTATATCGATCTCAAGAAGGAGTATCTCAAGCTGCAAGAGCTGATCCGTCGGCGCAGCAAAGAACGGGCTTTATAGCATATATCTGGATTAAATGAGGTGTTGAGCATGATCTTAACGAGACAGTTCCTTATCATAGCT
>DLMV01000042.1:16604-17043 GCA_002478225.1 Deltaproteobacteria bacterium UBA7527
ATTCCTTATCATAGCTTTATTTATAATAATCAACAGCACGGCGCTGGCGCAACCGACACAAATGGGGCCGGCTGTTAATTCCGGGCAATTTCAAGGAGCACAGGGCACAGCGCCGGGTTTTGCAACACCTTTTCCACAACAGCAACAATATGCCCAACCGCCTGCATCGACCACACAACAGCCCGCTCCCGGACAACCTTCTCAGGCCGGGCAACCTTCCGGTGAAAGGTCGTCGGTTTTTGAGATGTATGTGTCAGACAAGCCGGTAGAGATCACGGAAAAGCAGTTTGAGATCATAAAAAGATTTGATGGTATTACCTTCTCTTATTCGTCGCGGGTGATTGCAGGCAGCGGCAAGATCGCGGTCCCTGTAAAGGTTGTAAAATCGGTGGAAAGGCCCGAAATGGTAACGCCGGGTTCCCTCGACATCGATGCGGGG
>DLMV01000042.1:17224-21579 GCA_002478225.1 Deltaproteobacteria bacterium UBA7527
CGGTATCTGATCGGTAGGGCCGATGCGATAGCCTCGGTCTTCAAGCTTTTCGGGATCACAACAGGGTTCGATGTATCTACGAACCTGAGGCAATTCGGGTACGATCTTTTCAGGCTGGCGCCGTCAACCTTTTCGCCGGTCGATAAGGTCCCCGTAGGACCTGATTATGTGATCGGACCGGGCGATGAACTGAAGATAACTGTCTGGGGGAATATCGAGGGGCAATGGACCGCCATTGTGGACAGGGACGGGAACATCACCCTGCCGAAGGTCGGGATCCTTGGCGTCACGGGGCTTACATTCAAGGAGCTGAAGGACACCCTCCATAAACAGCTGGCCAGGTATTATACGAATTTCGAGATGAACGTGAGCATGGGAAACCTGCGGACCATCAGGGTCTACCTTGTGGGGAACGCCGAGAGGCCCGGCTCCTATACCATCTCTTCCCTGTCGACGCTTGTGAATGCGCTTTTCGAGTCAGGCGGGCCGAGCAAGAAAGGGACGATGAGGGATATCCAGCTTAAAAGGCACGGCAAAACGGTCGTACGCTTTGACCTGTACGATTTTCTGCTGAGAGGAGATAAGACAAAGGATACACGGCTTATGCCTGAAGACGTGATATTTATCCCTCCTGTCGGCCCGCTTGTAGCAATAGCAGGCAACGTAAGGAATCCCGCTATCTATGAACTGAAAGGTGAAACAAGATTATCTTACCTTGTTGATATGGCCGGTGGATTGACTGCCACTGCATTCAAGGGAAGGGTGCAGGTACAGAGGATCGAAAACCATACATTCAAGACGATTTTCGAGGGAGACCTTATTGATGTTGGTAAAGATCCGAAAAAGGATTTTGCCCTTAGAGACGGAGACCTCGTAAAACTCTTCTCTGTCCTGGAGACGAAAAACACCGTTTCGGTTGCCGGCGCTGTATCACATCCCGGCGATTATGGGGTTGTACAGGGAGTGACCACGGTGAAGGATGTTATATCATTATCAGGCGGCTTGCTCTACTACGCCTCCAACGAGGCAGAGCTTACACGGATCAAGGTAACCCCCACAGGACCTCAAACAGATCGGTTCACAATCGATATCGCAAAGTCTATGAGCGGAGATCCGGAGCATAACAGGGTTCTCGAGATAAACGACTATCTTTTTGTCAGGGCCGTCCCTGAATGGCAGGCGAACATGAAGGCAACCGTACAGGGCGAGGTTCGTTTCCCCGGAGTATACCCCATCAGGAAAGGCGAAAGACTATCCTCTTTGCTGGAGCGGGCTGGAGGGTATACAGATGGGGCGTATCTAAGAGGCGCTGCCTTCACGAGGGACAGGATCAGGGAACTCCAGCAGAAAAATCTGGATGAACTGGTCGCCCGGCTCGAAAGAGAGGTTCTTTCAGGGGGTGCAGGCCAGATCGCAGTTGCAACAACATCGGAAGAGGTCCAGGCGAGAAAGGCAGAGGCGGAACAGAAGCAGAAGTTCATCGAATCCCTGAGGAAATTGCGTGCAACAGGACGGCTCACGATACGGCTTGCACACCCCAGGCTATTGAAGGGCAGTGAATACGACGTTGAGCTTGAAGACGGTGATACCCTCTATATCCCGACACAGAATAACGTCGTGAACGTTGCAGGCTCTGTCATGACGCAGGGCAGCTTCGTATACTCTGAGAATTTTAGTTTCAAGGATTACATAAATATGTCCGGCGGCTATTCGCGGTATGCAGATGAGAGCAATATCTATATTCTGAAGGCAGACGGCTCCGCGATGAAGCCAAAGAGCTCGATCTTCTGGAATTCCAACAGGTCGCGGTGGGAGCTTGCGGCCTTTGGCGAGGCCATTAAAGAGGTGGAGCCGGGCGATACAATTGTGGTGCCCGAGAAGATAGAACGCGTGGCATGGCTCAGGGAAATAAAAGACATCACGCAGATCCTTGCCAATGTCGCACTCACCGCCGGCGTGTTCAAGGCGCTCTATTAGCCGGGAACCACGAACAAGCATGGATAGATGCGTTACCCTCCTTTCTTGACAGGCAATAGTGCAGAACATTATTCATAGGCTTTGCTGCATTTTTCTGTTGTTGTTGCTCTCCGCCCTTTGCTCTCCGCTCTCCGCTGATCTTTACGCTGATGACGAGCCCTTCACCTATCCTTCGAACCAGGGGTTTACGGGCATCATGGAGATACCCACGGCAAGGGTCATGAGGGAGAACCATTACCGTGCGGGCGTAAGCCAGATACACCCGTACAGGTACTATTATATTGCCTTCAGCCCGCTGAAAGGGATCGAGGTCGACGGGAGGGTAACAGAGATCATCGGCGTAAGGGCAAACCCCGGAAACCCCTACTGGAGCGGGTATGGGAACGAAAAGGATAAGTTCTTCGGGTTCAAGTACCAGTTCATAAAGGAAGACAAGACCGCCCCCGCCATCGCGCTGAGCATCATGGACCCTACCGGAACGAGGAAGTATGCATCACAATCCATCATTGCGAGCAAGCAGCTTTATCCCTTTGATTTTACCGTTGGCTTTGGAAATGGAAGATATGGCAAAACACCATTGCCGTCTGCCGATGAAGGGTTCAAGTTCGAGCTTTTTAATAACCCAAAACGCTGGGCAAGGGATTCACAATTCTTCTGGGGTATCCAGTGGGCCATCTCCGATCACTACGCATTGATGGTGGAATACAGCCCAATACAGTACAATAAGCAGACGAGCGATCCCGCCCAGGCAAAGTACTTTCAGAACCCCGTGCCTTCAAAATTTAACTACGGCCTTCGCTGGAAGCCTTTGAAATGGGCAGAGGTCGATATGAGCTACCAGAGGGGAGAGGAATTCGGGATCAATCTTTCCATGAACTTTGACATAGGGCAACCCATCATCCCCATCTATGATCCGTCGTACAGGGAAAGACAGGAAGACAAGACAGCGCCGATAAACAAAAGGTTGACGACGGCGCTCCATAGATCAGGCTTCAGCAGCATAGGGATATTGATCGACAGGAACGATCTATGGGTAAGGGCTCAGAATGACAAATACTATTACAGCACGAAGGCAATAGGGGTCATCACGCGGATCATCAACGAGATCGTTCCGCGCCACATCCAGGATATCCATATTACCTTGACCGACAACGGGATACCGATCTTTGAGCTCGATACGACGTTATCCGATATCGCGGAATTTCATAAGGATAAATTGACGGCGGGCCAATTTTTTTACCTCTCAAAAATTGATACGGCAATAGGAAGGCCGCCCGATATACCCGTCGAGAACAAAAAGCGATTCGACTACACAATCAAACCATCCCTGCAGACATATCTCAACGACCCGTCAGGTTTTTTTAAGTACCGGCTCGGCGCTGAGGTGTTGATAAGCTATAGGCCCTGGGAAGGCGGCTCCTTCGTCATGGGACCCGGGGTATACCCCCTCAACAATATTTCAACAGTAAACCAACCATTATCAGATGCCGTAAGGACCGATATCATTGACTATCAAAGAAAAAGGTTTTCTTTGCCGAGGCTCCTGTTTGACCAAATCTATAAGACGGGGAACGGGATCTACGGGAGGTTTTCGGCAGGGTACCTGGAGATTGAATATGGAGGGGTCGACGTCGAGGCTGCCAAGCCGTTGAAAAACGGCAGGTTTATCGTGGGCCTAGGCGGAACGCTGGCAAAGAAGCGGGATCCCGATGCGGTCTTCGCGTTCAAGGACGATGACAGGAAGACTTATTACACCTCCTTTGTGAACACGCGCCTCAACGTGCCCGAGGTCGATCTCACGTTCGACGCAAAAACCGGCAGATTCCTTGGCGGCGATTTCGGGTCAAGGATCAGCGTTTCGAAATTCATTAACGGCGTGATCCTTACCGCATGGTACAGCATAACAGACACATCAGGCTTTCGAGACAGTTACAACAGGGGCTACCATGATAAAGGCATTGCCCTTGTAATACCGTTCAGACTGTTTGGCGGCAGTGATTCAAAAAGGACATTCAGCTATGCCCTCTCGCCCTGGACAAGGGATGTTGCGCAGGATATAAGCCATTATAATCCATTATTTGAATTCATCGGCCGGAACACAAAAATACATCTTGACAGGGACAGGAGTATGATATATAAATGAAATCAAACCTTGTGATACTATTATGGTGGGAGGTGTTTCGAAATGAAATATTTACGTAAGTTTACAATTATTTCTATCGCAATATTATTTGTAGCAGGTTTTGTTGTTCCTTCTGCAATCTATGCGCAGGCGGCTGAAGGTGCAGCCGGTGGAGCTGCGGCAGGCGCAGGTGGAGGAGCAGGGGCAGGCGCAGCAGGCGCGGCTGCAGGGGCTGGCGCGGCTGCAGGCGTTGGCG
>DLMV01000042.1:21700-21861 GCA_002478225.1 Deltaproteobacteria bacterium UBA7527
ACGTTGGCGCGGGCACTATTGCGGCAGCGGCAGTAGCCACTGCGGCGGTAGCAGCAGGTGTCGCGGCTGCTGCATCAAGCGGCGGCGGCGGTAACGTCACACCAACAGTACACCACTAAAAGCTTTCTGCAATAGTTCATTAAGGCTGGAAAATATTTTCC
>DLMV01000042.1:22024-35786 GCA_002478225.1 Deltaproteobacteria bacterium UBA7527
GGCTGGAAAATATTTTCCAGCCTTAATTTTCCTATGAAAAAAATCGCCGCAACAACCTTTATCGTTCTGTGGGTAGCCCAGTTCTTACCGAGCGCCTACTGCCAGAATCTCGATGCAGAGCAGAATCAGATGCTCGCAGCCGCGGAATCGGTCTTCAAGGCGATGAAAAAGAATGATTACCAGAAGATATGGGTCCTTTTGACAAATGCCTCAAAGAATACCATCGTCGATGATATCATAAAAGAGGAGTCAAAATGGGGTGGGCAGCATTCGCGGGAAGCGATCCACGATGATCTCACAACAGGCGGCAAACTGGCAAAGGCATATTGGAGCAATTATATTGCCGTGTTTGACCCTGATATTGTCCTTGAGCAAAGCAAGTGGCAGATGGGCAAGACAGCGAAAGGAAAGGCCATCATTACCATTAAGCATCGGAAGTCCGACAGGCCGGCTGAGCTCCAGATGTATAAGGAGAACGGGACTTGGAAAGTAGGTCTGGAAGAGACCTTCCGGACTTCACGACGTTAGCCCTGCAATCGATGTAAATGAATATACAGAAGAGGGTATGATGTCTGACTACGACGATGAAAGACCGAACTGGCGTGAGCTTGACAGAAGGAAGGACAGAAGCGGATTCTATGGAAGGCAGGAGAAAAGCGAAAAAGGCGCCAGAAAGGAAGGGCCGAAAAACAGGTGGCAGTCGGGCAGGGTAAAAGAAGCGCTGGACAGACTTTTTCTTGGCGAAAAAGGTACGCCCGAGCACGACAAATTGTTCAGCAAGCTTCACAGCTCTTATGGCTCCGGAAGCTTCCTCAAACATGTCAATGCATACACGGGAAAATACGGGCTGCCCGATGACGCCCCAACCCTCTTGCTCATACTCGACACGAAGGACGAAGGCATAATGACGGCAGCTTTAGAAAAACTGAAAGGGCTTTACGCCTCGCTCCAGGCAAGGCAGAAAGAGGACGTAAGGAGAAAATTATCAATCCTTGCCATGGCCGACAGATCGCAGAAGGTCCGGGAACGGGCAGGGGAGGCGCTTGAGGAGCTGAACAAGCAAACAAATTTATAGTACATCGTATATCAAAATATATAGCCAAATTCGAAGCACTAATATCGAAGCACTAAACAAATTCAAATGTTCAAAATTCAAAACGTGAAAAGCATGCATTTGTTTGGAACATTTGATGTTTGAGTTTCGATATTGTTTAGGATTTGGTGCTTCGATATTAGGATTTATTGGTGTCATTGCGAGCGTAGCGCGGCAATCTCATTCAATTCAATAGATCGCCCCGTCGCTTCGCTCCTCGCAATGACAACGCTCTTAAATTCGCGTTTATTTATTCTCCATGACAAAACGCCGGTACGATCTGTCGTAGGAGCGTTCGCCTTCCTTTGAGAAGAAGCAGCCGGGTATCTGCTTCATCTTCCTGTGGTATGCGACGCATTCGCAGCACCTGCCTTTCTTTTCGCAGCCTTCATACGTGCAGGTGCACGCCGATTTGTTCTTCTCTATTGTACACTCCATAATATTTTCTCCCTCGCTATCAGCTATGAACTATCAGCCATAAGCCGGTTTTTCGCCTCATGTTGCCCTTTCGGACATGGCGTTGATCAGCGTGTTCGACCCGTCAGGAATGATGTAGCAGATCTTGCTTGTGCCGTCATTTACTGCGCTGACAGCATCTTCTATACTCCTTTTCGGGATAAGCCCCATCTTTTTAACCGATTCATCGTTAAGATCAGATACAAAGAATATGCTGCATTGTTCGGCCTTCAAGCGCGTTGCATATGCGGTCTGCGCATACACCTTGTCTGCTTTCCTTACATAAGGCTCCATATCGTGTGACGGGCCGTACTCGAACCACCTCAGGAAATCCGCATTGCCGAGCCCGTCCTCACATTTCCCTGCAACGACAACGACGCCGTTATCCTTTACCGCACCCATCGCATGCTCCATGGCTTTGTGGGACTGAATGAAGTTGATATCCTTCGGGAACCCGCCAGAGCTCACGATCACAATATCAGCCTTTTCCTCAACGGTGACATAAAAATGCTCCCTGTACCAGGCGCAGCCTGCCTCATGCGCATCTTTGATGTTCCCTGCAAAGATATTAAGAAAGTTCTTTCTGTCATCTAAGACCGTATTGATAAGAAACAGCGGGGTCCTGATAAGCGCAATGCCCTCCATGATCTCTTCGTGCATGGGATTTCCCTTAAGGATGCCGGATCGTGCAGATGAGTGCTTGCCGGGGCCGTCCTTTTTGAAAACCTGCCTGTGAATGCCGAGGATCGTATCATAGCCTGCTATGCCGGGGAATATAGACTTCCTCCCGCCGCCGAAACCGGCAAGATAATGGAAATTGATAGAGCCGGTGACGATTGCCGCATCGGTACGGAACAACGCAGAATTAAGGACAACGTCAAGCCCGGAAGATGTCTTGCCTGCAGACGTCAGGCTTTGCTTATCATAGCAGTCGTGGTCATAGGAAGGGATCTTTTCATAGACTGCTCGGGAGATCAGCCCTTTCTTTTCATCTTCGGTCTGTTTTCGATGGTTTCCAAGGGCAAAGACGATCTGCGTATCAATGGTCTTTGGAAATCTTTCAAGCAGTATTGGCAGCATCCGTTCCATTCCCGCGTACCTGGTCACATCGGGGACAATGATAAGAATATTTTTAAAGGGGCTGATCCATTCTGCAAAGGTTTTTTCACCGACAGGATGTTCAAGGGAACTGAGCAGGGCATCTTCCAGAGGCACCGGATGAGGCTCTTTGTGATGCAGGACAGTTACATGCCAGTTCCCGGGAAGCCGGAAAGTTATTTTGTCCCTTCCGTATTTGAGGCTGTATGTGGACATTATAAAACAACAGCTTAGTTCATTTTCTTATACTGTAAAACACGTCCTTGCCGCCGAAGACCGCCAGATCTCCCAGCTCATCCTCTATCCTCATGAGCTGGTTGTATTTCGCGATCCTTTCGCTCCGCGATGCGGAACCTGTCTTGATCTGGCCCACATTGGTTGCAACCGCAAGGTCTGCTATGAACGTGTCCTCTGTTTCGCCGGACCGGTGCGAAATGACGCAGGTATAGCCGGCGCGTTTCGCCAGTTCAATGGTGGTCAGCGTTTCGGTGAGCGTTCCTATCTGGTTAAGCTTTATGAGAATGCTGTTCGCGATGCCCTTTTTTATCCCTTCCATAAAGATCTTCGGATTGGTAACGAAAATGTCGTCGCCGACGATCTGGATCTTTGAGGCGCAGCGATCGGTAAATTCCTTCCAACCTTTCCAGTCATTCTGTGCAAGCCCGTCCTCAATGGAGATTATAGGGTAATCACCGATAAGGGTTTCATAAAAACTTATCAGCTTGCTGCTGTCCCATACATTTTTATCAATATGGTATTTTCCTTTCTTGTAAAATTCGCTTGCCGCCGGATCCAACGCGATGAACAAGTCCTTACCGGGCTTGTATCCGGCCTTTCCTATGGCGGTCATTAATAGATCCAGGGCCTCTTTGGTCTTTGAGATCTGCGGGGCAAAGCCTCCTTCATCGCCGACGCCGGTCACATGTCCCTTATCTTTCAGCACGCCTTTCAATGTATGGAATACCTCGGCGCCCATCCTGATGGCCTCCTTAAAGCAATCCGCGCCCGCAGGAACGATCATGAATTCCTGAGCATCGAGATCATTCTGGGCATGCACTCCGCCATTGATGACATTCATCATCGGCACAGGTAGTTCGCGGCCCCTGATGCCGCCTATATACTGATAAAGGGGAATCTCGAGGTATTCTGCCGATGCCCGTGCGAGGGCCAGGGAAACGCCGAGAATCGCGTTTGCGCCGAGCTTGCTCTTGTTCTCTGTCCCGTCGAGCTCGATGAGGATGTTGTCGAGGTAGGCCTGGTCGATCGCATCAAGGCCTTCTATCTCGGGGGCTATGACATTATTTACGTTATCGACAGCCTTCCGCACTCCTTTGCCTTGATACCTTTTGGCATTGCCGTCCCTGAGCTCGAGCGCCTCCCTTTCACCTGTAGAGGCGCCGGAAGGGATGATCGCCCTTCCCATAACGCCGCTCTCGAGGGTTATCTCTACCTCGATCGTAGGATTCCCCCTGCTGTCAAGCACTTCCCTTGCAAAGACATCGTATATCGTCGACATGACTACCTCCATTATTTTTTATTTACGGGATGATAAATCTATTTATTGGAGGATACCACAGGAGCGGAAAACCTTCAAACATTTTGTAATGTATTGCGTGTCAGCGTGTAAAGGTCAAAGGGCGAACGTGTGCATCTGCCGTGATCAATATCACATACATTGCATTTTTTGTTGCATATATATTAAAGTAAGGCCACACTATATAATATAACGAATGGGAGGTGAAGAATGGTAAAAAAGACATTGATATATTACCTCGCGATAGCGATGTTCGTTGTCGGCATCGTGCCGCGGGTAGAGGCTGCCTTTGTCCCTTCGCAAACGATGGCAATGCCGGCCGTGGACAGGGTGGAAGACCTTGGTACGATCCAGGCAGTCCTTGAATCGAAGCTTGTTAAGCAGCGGCTTCAAGACCTTGGTTTCACAGCCGACGAGATAAACGCAAGGCTTTCCCAGATGAGCGACCAGCAGATCCATAGTTTTGCCCGGCAGCTTGACGACCTCAGGGTTGGGAAAGACGGCCTGGGGATAGTGATCGCTTTGCTGATCATCATTATACTTGTGATCGTCATCATCAACCTGACCACGGGCCATAAAATTGTGGTAACCCAGTAAATCTTTTGATGTTCAGGTCTGGGGCGCTTCACGTGGAGCCCCAGACCTTTTTGTTATGAAAACGCGAAGACCTTTTTTGTTTTTCGTTCTTTTTTTTCTCTTTGGATGCAGCGAGGCAAAGATGCCCGTGCTCCCTCCTGGCGCGGTACTGCTTCAAAGTGTTCCCTTCTTCAAGCAGGATGATTTTCAATGCGGGCCATCTGCGCTTGCGACGGTGATACATTACTGGTACATCAAAAATAATATTGATAAAAGACCTTCTTATGATGATATTGTGGCCGCGGTCTATAGTCCTTCAGCCGGCGGCGTCCTTGGCGTTGATCTCGCGCTCTACGCAAAAAGGCTTGGGTTTGGTACGGAACAGTATTCAGGAAGCATTGCAGACATCAGGGCCAGTATAAAGAAAAATACCCCTTTGATAATCCTCGTGGATTATGGTTTCCTGATGTATCAGAAGAATCATTTTATGGTGACGACGGGATATACTGACGACGGTATTGTGGTGAATTCGGGCAGGAAGCAGAACGAGATCATCCCTGATCGGGAACTGGAGAAGATATGGCAAAAGACAGGTTTCTGGTCACTGCGCATACAGCCATCATTATAGCGATCCTGGTGGTATTTTGCAGCTCATGCAGTCTGCCGAGGATCATGATATTGCGCGACCCCCTTACCCCTGAAGAGCATATCAACCTCGGGGTAAGTTATGAGAAGAACGGCGAACTTGACGCAGCGCTGAAGGAATACAAGGCTGCATCAAAAAGGATGCCTATTGCGTATCTTTATGTGGGGAATATCTATTTTCAGAAAAAGATCTATGAAGAGGCGGAAAGCAATTACAGGGCCGCCATCAGCAAGACAAAAGACCCACGTGCATACAACAACCTTGCCTGGCTTTATTATGTGCAGGGCACCAACCTTGAGGATGCAGAGGGGCTTGCCCTGAAAGCCATGGAGTTGTCTCCTGGTTCGCAGGATTTCAAAGATACCTTGGACAAGATAGCAGAGAAACGAAGAGAGAAGCCATGATAAAGGACCGACCTTGTCATATCTTATGAACAATATGGAATATTCGAAGGAATGGGTGCTCGGTTTGCTGCGCGCCGAGGGCCCTGACCTCGCCGAGCTATACAGGATCGCCGACAGAGTGAGGCATGAGCACATGGGCGATGACGTATATATCCGGGGCATCATCGAATTCTCAAACATCTGCGCCAGCAATTGTCTCTATTGCGGCATCCGCGCCGGGAACAGGGGCCTCAGGAGATATGCGCTGTCAGCCGGAGAGATCCTTGAGATAGCTTCCACGATGGCGGACAGTCAGCAGATGACAGTGGTGTTGCAGTCCGGGGAGACACCTGTTTTCGGGGATGAGGAGATCGGGAACATCATCCGCAGGATCAAAAGAGAAACACCCCTGGCCGTTACGCTGTCTGTGGGCAACCGTCCCCGCGAGACTTACCGGTACTGGCAGGAGTGCGGCATGGACCGCTACCTCCTCAGGTTCGAGACAAGCGCCCCCGGCCTGTTTGACCGCCTGCGCCCAGGTTCATCCCTGGAAGAAAGACTGATGTGCCTTCGTTACCTTCAGGATCTCGGCGTACAGACAGGCAGCGGGTTCATGATAGGGCTGCCGGGGGAGACCCTGAATATACTTGCAGATAATATCATGCTGTGCCGCGCACTCGACCTGGACATGATAGGGATAGGGCCTTTTATCCCCCACCCGGACACGCCCCTCGGTGATGAGAAGAATGCCTACGATGATCACCGCGAGATGTACTTCAAGGCGCTTGCGGTGCTGCGAATCTTCAATCCTGATGCTCACATCCCTGCCACAACGGCTTATGACGTGGTTTTTCCGGGGGAAGGAAGGGATCTCGCTTTGCAGCGTGGAGCCAACGTATTGATGCCCAACAATACGCCCGTCAAATACAGGAAAGATTATTTTCTCTATCCCGGCAAACCATGCGTGGATGAGTCAGCGGAACAGTGTGCGTGCTATGCGATAACGAGGATCCAGTCCCTGGGAAGGACTATCGGAAAAGGTCCCGGACACTCAATAAAACAGAGAAGACGATAAACTCGCTCATTGAAGCTCCAGCGGATTACAGAACGGCAAGACCTTTCCGCTGAGCCGATTTCCTGTGATCTCGATATACTGCATACGATCTTGATTAAACGTACTTCCCGGCGATATAATTGCTCAAATGCTCAATGAGCATTTCCTGCTCGGATATGATCGATTTCACCACGTCACCGATCGTGATGATGCCCACAAACTTCTCGCGGTCAAAGACCGGTATATGGCGTATCTTTTTAGCTGTCATAAGGACCATACAATCGGATACGGTGGTCTCGGGTTTTACGGTAAACATCTGGTCAAAGGGCGTCATGATCTCTTCTACGCGTGTCTCTTTCGAGGCCTTCCCCAGGAGGATTATCTTTCTTGCGTAATCCCTTTCAGTTATGATACCGGCAACCTTGCCATTGTCGTCGATACCCATTATCGAGCCGATCTCCTTCTCCCCCATCATTTTCAGAGCATCGAAGACCATGGCTTTCGGAGAAAGAGACCAGATTTCGCTGCTTTTGGTTTTCAAAATATCTTTTACGGTCTTCATGTACGGTTCTCCTCTACAAGTTTTTATTTAAAGATTGAAAACGTCGTGGGCATAATCCTTGTTAGTATAGTATATCAAAAAAACCTTGATGCGCAACAGCTATTTCCTTCTTTTTGTTTGTTAAAAGTAAAGGTCGCGTTCCCCATACTCCAGTTTTTTCAGCCTTTCTCCTGTTGCCTTTCGTACCTTCTCGTTCGGGATGGACCTCAGATGTTCCTGTATGGTCTTTTCGCCGATCGTCTTTGTCCTTTCAGAGGCATAATCAAGGAGAAATTCCTTGAACGTAAGGATGGCGTTCGGTTGGCAGAGGTTCTGGATCTCTCCTGACTTTGCAAGCGGCATGAAACGGTCGCCTGTCCTTCCCTGACGATAGCAGGCGGTGCAGAAACTGGGTAGATATCCTGATTCACAGATGCTCTGCAGCACTTCATCGGTTGTGCGGTTGTCTTCAACCTTGAACTGGCCTTCTGTTTCGACCGGCCCTTTCTCAACATCTCTGTGGTACCCGCCGACGCCGGTGCAGGAACCGGCACTTAGTTGCGAGATGCCAAGGGAGATAACTTCATCACGGTATTCCGCCTTTTCACGGGTAGAGAGGATCATGCCCGTGTAAGGGACGGCGAGACGGATAACGGCGATCACCTTTTTAAAATTTTCGTCGTTTACCAGATACGGGAAGTTCTCCAGCCCCACCCCCGCAGCGGGACGCATTCGTGGCACGGAGATCGTATGGCACCCGACACCGAAACGTTCTTCAAGGTGGAGCGAATGAAAAAGGAGGCCCAGTATCTCAAACTTATAGTCATAAAGACCAAAGAGCACACCAAGACCAACATCATCGATACCCCCTTCCATGGCCCTGTCCATGGCGGTTATGTGCCAATCATAGTCTTTTTTTGGGCCCGCCGGATGCATCGCCTTGTATGTTTTCCGGTGATAGGTCTCCTGGAACAAGATGTATGTCCCGATCCCTGCCTCTTTCAGCTTGCGGTAATTCTCGACCGTGGTGGCAGCGATGTTTACATTGACCCGCCGGATGGTCCCCATCCCGTCCTTTACTTTATAGATGCACCGAATAGCACCCAGGACGTAGTCAATGGGACAATTCTCTGGGTCTTCTCCTGCCTCAAGGGCCAGGCGCTTATGGCCCATGGACTCCAGGACAACAACCTCCTGTTCGATCTCGCCGGCATCAAGACGCCTGCGGGATATCGTGTTGTCTTTGCGGTATCCGCAATAATAGCAGTTATTTATGCAGTAATTACTGATATAGAGCGGAGCGAAGAAGACAAGCCGTTTGCCGTATATCTTTTCTTTCACTGCACGGGCAGCTTGGAACATATGCTGCAGGATATCCTTGTCATCAACCTGTAGCAGAACGGCGGTCTCATAAGGGGTAAGGCCTTTCGCGCCTCCGGCCTTTTCGATGATCTTCCTGGCCTCTTCACCGGAGGCCTTTTTGGCCTGCAGGAGCGTCTCGTTGATCGTCTGTTCGTCAATGAAAACGGTTTTCCGAGCTGTCTTGACCTCTTTCATATCGCTTCCGGTATGTTTGTATTGAATAATATACGGCAGACAGGCCGCATTGTAAAGGACTATTCCTTCATGTCCTCAAGGAACCCGCGGTCTCAGGGAACACCGCGAGGGCGCGCTTCAGTATGCCGAGGACATATGCGATCATTACGCCGTAATTAACAATGGGGACGCCAGCCTTGCGGGCCGTCATGAGACGGTGAAGCATTTCCTTCCTGTTTATCATGCAGGCTCCGCAGTGGATGATCAGCTTGTAATCTTTTACATCAGGGGGAAGTTCGTGGCCGCTTACCCATTTGAGGTCAAGCGGACCGCCAACGACCTGTCTGAGCCACCGCGGTATCTTGACCGTCCCTATGTCATCCTCCACACGGTGGTGGGTACACGCCTCTGCAATGAGGACCTTGTCGCCGGGCACAAGGTTTTTTACTGCCTTTGTGCCTTCAACGAGGGTGACCAGGTTTCCTTTATATCGTGCAAAAAGTATGGAGAATGAGGTCATCGGCACATCGTTTGGCGTCTCGGCGGCAACCTTCAGAAAGGCCTGGGAGTCGGTAACGACAAGGCGGGGTTTGTTCTTCAGACCACCGAGTGCAGCCCTGAGCTCCCCTTCCTTTACTACAAGGGCTATGGCGTCATTGTCGAGTATGTCCCGTATGGTCTGGACCTGCGGAAGAATGAGCCTGCCCTTCGGAGCGGCAAGGTCGATAGGTGTAACGAGGACGACCGTATCTCCCGGTGCGATGAGGTCGCCCAATATGGTCGGAGCCACCCAGTCTTTGGGTGCATGGTTGATCATCACCATCTTGAGCTCTTCGATGCCCTGGCGTGTAAGGGCGCTTACGGGGACAACAGGTACGTTCAATCGGGAAGAAAGTGCTTCTATTGAGGTCTCTGGATGGAGATCGATCTTGTTCAGGGCTGCGATGACCGGCACATTGTTCTCTTTCGCCCTTTTGATCACATCCTCTTCATGCGCGCCTGTACCTGCGGCAGGGTCGATCACGAGAAGGAGGAGGTCTGCTTTTGCCAGAACAGCATAGGCCTTCTCGATTCTGAGAGACCCCAACTGGCCTACATCGTCTATGCCGGCAGTGTCTATGAGCACGACCGGACCTATGGGCAGGATCTCCATTGATTTATAGACCGGGTCGGTTGTGGTTCCCGGGATATCGGAGACAATGGCGATCTTTTGGTTCGTGAGGGCGTTGATCAGGCTTGATTTACCGGAATTCCGCCTTCCGAAAAGGGCGATATGCAGCCTGCTGCCGCGCGGGGTCTGATTAAGGGTTGTATGTGGCATGCCCGGGTTAAAACTTGCTTCGAGGAGTATAGTGTGTGTGTAAAAGGTGGTGCGATTTCTCTCCCAACGGTTCACCGAGAAATTCGGCGTATATCTGCTTGATAGATGGGTTTTCGTGCGATTTCCTGTAGGTCAGGCGTTCATCTTCCGTGTAGAGCGCCTTTGCCCGGAGCGCCCGTATCTTGTTGTTGACAGGTATCGGTTGGCCGCCGCCGCCCACACAGCCGCCGGGACAGGCCATGATCTCAATAAAATGGTAGGGCGTTTTTCCCTCCCTAACCATCTCCACGAGCTTCCTGGCATTGTTGAGCCCATGCGCAACAGCGACCCTCACATCTCCAATGCCATCAACAGGGATAACCGATTCCTTGATGCCTTCGAGGCCCCGCACTGTGGCAAATTCAACGTTATCAAGCGTTTTACCCGTTGCCAATTCATATGCCGTGCGCAACGCTGCCTCCATGACGCCGCCCGTTGCGCCAAAGATCGTTGCGGCACCGGTATACTCGCCCATCGGGTCGTCATAGGATCCGTCAGGAAGATTATCAAAATCGATCCCGGCCTGTTTTATCATCTTGGCAAGCTCCCTGGTGGTGAGCACATAATCAACGTCCTTGTATCCGCTGTCAGTCATCTCGGGGCGGTTGCATTCAAATTTCTTTGCTGTACAGGGCATCACCGAGACGACCACGATATCTTGCGGGTCAACGCCCGCTTTCTTGGCAAAGTATGTTTTTGTAAGGGCGCCGAGCATCTGGTGCGGTGATTTGCAGGTAGAGAGGTGCGGAAGCATGTCAGGATAGAAGTGTTCAATAAACTTAATCCATCCGGGGCTGCAGCTTGTAATGAGAGGGAGCGTGCCGCCTTCCCTGATCCTTTTCAGGAGCTCGCTGCCCTCCTCCAGTATCGTCAGATCTGCTGCAAAATTAGTATCGAAGACACGATCAAAACCAAGCTTCCTGGCAGCCGCGAGCATCTTGCCTGTCACAAGCGTACCCGGAGGATAGCCGAACTCTTCGCCAAGCGCCGCCCTAACAGCGGGGGCGTCCTGGATGACAACGAACTTTGCGGGATCATTAAGGGCATCCCATACTTCCTGTATATATTCTTTTTCTGTAATAGCGCCCACGGGACATACAAGGGAGCACTGCCCGCAATTGGTACAGGCCACATCGTTGATGTTCCGGTCAAAGGCAGGCTCAACCTTCGTGTCGAAACCCCTTCCCTGGGCGTAGAGGGCAGTTACGCCCTGTATCTCCTTGCATACTGTAATGCAGCGGCGGCAGAGGATACATTTGTGCTGATCTCTTCTTATAGACGGTGAAGACTCATCGATACGCCCCACGCTCTTTTCGCCGGTGAAACGCACCTCCCTGATGCCGAGCTCAGAGGCAAGCTTCTGGAGCTCGCAGTGGAGGTTCCTGGGGCAGGTAAGGCATTCGAAGGGGTGATTGGAGAGGAGCATCTCTACAGAGAATCTCCTTGCCTTTCTTACCCTTTCGGTATTCGTCAATACTTTTATGCCGTCTGACGCAGGCAATACGCAAGCCGCCTGGAGAACGCGGTTCCCTTCTATCTCGACGAGGCAGACCCTGCATGCGCCTATAGCCTGTACCTCCGGAAGGTAACAGAGGGTAGGGATATGGATGTTTATTTTTAAAGCTGCATCGAGGATGGTCGCACCCTCTTCAACCTCTACACTCCTACCGTCTATCGTCAGAGTTATCATGATTGGTTCCCTCCTTGCCACTCTTCTTCCGCTCCTATTCCTTCTTCCTCTTCCCTTAAGTGGCAATGGAGGCATCGCCTTGCCTCCTCGACCGCCATCTTCTGCTGGTAGCCAAGTACAACCTCGTTGAAGTTCCTATACCTCCTGGAAATTGCAAGATGGGGCATCTCCATCCTGGCCCTTTCTTGCTGATATATTGATTCGTTATATGTGACGGGCATCTTGATGAGTTCCTTATAGAAGGCATTCATCGGCAGGCCGTCGCCGCCTAAGTACCTATCGATCGCTAACGCCGCATTTTTCCCATCTGCGACCGCTTCTACCACCGTTGCAGGACCTCTGACGTTGTCCCCGGCGGCGAATATCCCTTCCCGCGTAGTGGCGAGGGTCTTCGGATCCACTTCAATGGTGCCGCCTTTTCCTGTCTTGATGCCATCGCCGTTGATATAGGAAAGGTCGGGCAGCTGGCCTATTGCTGCGATGATCATGTCTGTATTTACGACAAACTCAGAGCCCGTGATCGGCTGAGGGGTCCGGCGGCCTCCTTTGTCGAATTTCCCGAGGGACATCCGGACGCACTCGATCCCCGTGACCTTGCCTCTCTTGACGATAACCTGCTTTGGTGCGACGAGGATATGGATAGTGACCCCTTCTTTTTCAGCCTCTTCGATCTCTTCGGCATAGGCCGGCATGTCTTCCTTTTCTCTCCGGTAGAGGATGAAGACCTCATCCGCACCAAGGCGCAATGCGGACCGGGCAGCGTCGATCGCCACGTTACCGCCCCCGATGACAGCGATCTTGCCTGCTGTCTTGATGGTCTCCTTGAGGTTAAGGCTGCGCAGGAAGGTGACGCCGTCGACGACCCCCTTGGCGTCCTCTCCAGGTATTCCGAGCTTCTGGCCTTTGTGGGCGCCTGTGGCCATCAGAATCGCCTCATAGCCATCTTTCATGAGTGTATCAATAGTGATATCCTTGCCGATGGCGGTGTTGTATCGTATCTCCACGCCAAGGTCGGTGATCATCTTGATCTCAGCGTTAAGAACGCCTTTCGGCAGCCTGTAGTCCGGTATACCTACGGCGAGCATGCCGCCAGCCACGGGCAGCGCTTCAAAGACCGTTACCTGATAACCTTTGCAGGTAAGGAAATATGCCCCGCTAAGCCCCGCAGGACCCGCTCCGATAACGGCCACTTTTTTATTCTTTGGCTTCTCTACAGGAGGACGGTAAGAAGGGAAGGAGTTCATGTCCATATCCGCGACAAACCGCTTCAGCGAACATATTGCGACAGGCTGATCAAGCTGTCCACGGCGGCACTTGCTCTCACAGGGGTGCACGCAGACGCGGCCCAGCACGGCTGGGAAGGGATTTGTTTCTTTAATTAATGCGATGGCCTCCTTAAACTTGCCTTCGCTGATAAGTGTTACATAACCCCATGCGCTCTGGTCCGTTGGGCAGGCATTCTGGCAGGGCGCGTCAAAAAGTGCGCTGCACACGCCGGCGCGGCAATGTTTGTCGTTTATGTGTTCTAAATACTCATGCTTAAAGTACCGAAGCGTTGAAAGCACTGGGTTGGGCGCCGTCTGTCCGAGTCCGCATAATGCCGAATCCTTGATCCTTGATGCGAGCTCAACGAGGTTATCTATGTCTTCCGGCACACCTTTGCCCTGAGTGATGCGGTTCAGTATCTCGAGCATCCTCTTTGTCCCGATACGGCAGGGAGGACACTTGCCGCAGGACTCATGCTGGGTGAAATCAAGGAAGAACCTGGCAAAATCCACCATGCAGGTATCTTCGT
>DLMV01000042.1:35884-36129 GCA_002478225.1 Deltaproteobacteria bacterium UBA7527
ACGATAAGCCCGCCGGAGCCCACGATCGCCCCAACCTCAATGATCGATTCGTAATCTACCGGCGTATTGATATGTTCTATCGGTACACAGCCGCCTGACGGTCCGCCGAGCTGGGCGGCTTTATACCTCTTTCCCTTGGAGATCCCTCCACCGATGTTGAATATAATGTCGCCAAGAGGGGTCCCCATAGGCACTTCGACAAGACCTGTATTATTGACGGCGCCGGCAAGGGCGAAAACCTTCGT
>DLMV01000042.1:36311-36541 GCA_002478225.1 Deltaproteobacteria bacterium UBA7527
CCGGCAAGGGCGAAAACCTTCGTTCCCTTGCTCCTTTCGGTGCCGAACTGGGCGTACCATGCGGCGCCCTTGACGATAATTGCAGGGATGTTTGCATAGGTTTCAACGTTGTTGAGCAGTGTCGGTGCATCGAAAAGGCCGCGTATGGCAGGGAAAGGCGGTCTCGGTCTCGGTTCGCCTCTTTTCCCTTCTATGGAGATCATGAGCGCTGTCTCTTCACCGCAGACAAA
>DLMV01000042.1:36703-36939 GCA_002478225.1 Deltaproteobacteria bacterium UBA7527
GCTGTCTCTTCACCGCAGACAAAGGCCCCTGCGCCGATACGGATATCAAGATCAAAATTGAAGCCGGTCTCGAAGATATTCTTACCGAGGAACTTATATTCCCTCGCCTGTCCGATAGCCCAGATCAAGCGCTCAATAGCGAGGGGATATTCAGCCCTGATGTAAATGTATCCCTGACTTGCCCCGATCGCGTATGCGGCTATGGCCATTGCCTCGATGACGCTGTGGGGGTCGCC
>DLMV01000042.1:37129-55099 GCA_002478225.1 Deltaproteobacteria bacterium UBA7527
ATAAAAGCGCCGGGATCACCTTCGTCGGCATTGCAGACAACGTATTTTATGTCCCCGGGAGCTTGAAAGGTAAACTTCCATTTGAGCCCTGTAGGAAATCCTCCGCCGCCGCGTCCGCGGAGCCCCGACCTTATCACTTCATCGATGACCTCTTCGCGGGACATAGAGGCAAGCGCCTTTGCAAGCGCCTGGTATCCGTCACGGGCTATATATTCCTCGATGTTGAGAGGATCGATGACGCCGCAGTTCCGCAGCACGATCTTTGTTTGGTTCTTAAAGAAGTCGATTTCCTTTAACGCCGGAATTATTTCCGCGGTACCCGGTTCCTTATACAGCAGGCGTTCAACGATCCTGCCCTTAAGAAGGTGCTCCCTTACTATTTCGTCCGCGTCTTTAGGTTTGAGCTTCTGATAAAAGACACCTTCAGGATAGATAAGGGCCAGCGGACCCAGATCGCAGGAACCGACACAGCCGGTTTCGATTATTTTCACTTCCTCCTGAAGTTTATATTCCTGCACTTTATCGACTATGGCGTCGCGTATTTCACGACAACCGGAGGATACACAAGCAGCGCCTGCACAAACCAAAACATGAGCACGTACCATATCACAAGCCTCCTTAATTACCCATACCTCTCTATGATCTCCATCATCTTGGTAGTTTTTACCCTCCCGTACACGTCATCATTGATCAACATGGCAGGGGCGAGTCCGCAGGCGCCGATGCAGCGAACGATGCCCAGCGAGTATCTCCTGTCCTCGGTAGTTTCGCCTGCCCTGATTCCCAGTTCTTTTTCTGCTTTCTTCAATAACATTTGTCCGCCTCGAACATAACATGCTGTTCCCAGACAGATCTTCACGTTGTTCCTTCCCTGAGGCACAGTTGAAAAAAAGTTGTAGAATGTGATGACACCATAGACCTCATTGAGGGAGACATTGAGCCCCTCCGAGACCATCTCCTGCACCCTGCGCGGCAGATAACCGAAAAGGTTCTGCGCTTTGTGCAGCACCATGATGAGCTCTTTCGGTCTTCTTTGATGCTCCTTTATGATCTCCTGCAGTTTGAGATAAAGCTCTTCTTCCTGTGCCTGTTCACAGTGACACTGATTTTCTGCGACCATCGTGTTCCTCCCTTACCTTCTCTGTAACAGAGTCATTTCTCAGTTATAATTTTGCCATCCACGGCACTTCTCTTGTAATAATGTGTATGAAGAAGTTTGTGGGATCTTTCCGAGTTGGGTTTTCCCAGGAATTTTTCGTATACTGCCTTGATGGACGGGTTCTCGTGGGACCGCCTGTACGGCAGCGATCTGTCTTCCGCATAGAGGGACTCACCGCGGCGCGCCCTCTTTGCCATATTGCTGCCCCATGACTGTCCGCCACCGCCAACACACCCGCCCGGACAGGCCATGACCTCGATAAAATGGTATTCGCTCTTCCCTTCGTTCTTGAGCTGGTCCTGTACCTTTTCGATCAACCTTCTTGCCTGCCCGCCGCTGTGTGCAACGGCCACCTTTATCTTAAGGCCGTCAATGTCGATCTCCGCCTCTTTTATTCCTTTCAATCCTCTTACGGGTGTGATATCGATAGCTTCCAGCTCGCGGCCGGTAACAAGGAAATATGCCGATCGCAGGGCAGCCTCCATGACGCCGCCCGTTGCGCCAAAGATCGTTGCAGCGCCGGTGTATTCGCCAAGCAGGCTGTCGGCAGATTCATCGGGCATCTCGTTGAGGTCAATGCCGGCCGCCCTGAGCATCCTGCCGATCTCCCTCGTCGTAAGAACGAAATCAACGTCCTGAAAGCCGCTTGCATTCATCTCCGGCCTCTGGCACTCGAATTTCTTGGCCGTACAGGGCATGATGGATACGGAAACGATCTTGTCCGGAGCTATGCCCCTCTGCTCTGCAAAGTATGTCTTGGCAAGCGCTCCGAACATCTGCTGCGGAGACTTCGCCGTTGACATATGGGGTATCATATCGTGGAAGAACGTTTCCATGAATTTTATCCACCCGGGGCTGCAGCTTGTAATGAGGGGGAGCCTCTTGCCCGTTTTCAATCTCGATACAAGTTCCGTGCCTTCTTCTATAATGGTGAGGTCGGCGCTGAAGTTTGTGTCAAGGACAGCGTCAAAACCGAGCCTTCTCAGCGCTGCGTACATCTTGCCTGTCACGAGGGTGCCCGGTTTCATGCCGAATTCCTCGCCAAGCATTACCCTGACCGCAGGCGCTTCCTGCACCACTACAAACTTGTCCGGATCGTGGATTGCCTGCCAGACCTCTTCGGTATGGCTGTTCTCGTAAAGAGCTCCCACCGGGCAGTGCACGACGCATTGTCCACAATTTATGCAGACACTGTTTCCGAGACCCTCGTCGAATGCCGCAGTGATGACCGTATCGTAGCCCCTGTGATTCACTGCAAGGGCATTGACGGTTTGTATGCTGGAACACACCTGGGTGCACCTGCCGCAGAGGATGCACTTGTTCGGGTCCCGTACGATAGCAACACTGGACCTGTCGATCGGCAGCTTGTTCTCAGATTTATGCCACTCAATGGTATCGATACCGAGTGTGGCTGCCAGTGTTTGGAGCTCGCAATTATTGTTCTTCATGCACGTGAGGCAGTCTGTATCATGGTTTGAGAGGATGAGATCCACGAGCTGCCTTCTTATTGCCATGAGGCGGGCCGTATGGGTGTGTACCTTCCATCCTTCGCCGAGCGGGGTCATGCAGGCCCTTTTAAGTCCGGGGATCCCTTCTATTTCGACCACACATACCCCGCACTGTCCGCCGGGAACAAGGTCAGGATGATTACATAGTGTGGGTATGGTGAAGTTTGCCTTTCGTGCAGCCCAGAGTATGCTCGTCCCCTCGGGGACCTCTACATCGACATTGTTGATCTTCGCTTTTGTCATGGATTATCCTCAAAATCTTTATTACCTTGGATTACTGCTCTACTATCGAACATAGCTGCGTATCTCTTTTCCAAAATATTTCAGAGAACTGGAGATGGGAAGATAGAGTGACTGGCCGAGTGGACAAAAGGAAGTGGTTTGCATAACCTGTGCGATGTTTAAGAGTTTATCGATATCGTCCTTCTTCCCTTTGGATGCTGATACACGGTCGATGATCTTTACCATCTGGGCAGTTCCAAGACGACAGGGGACGCAGTGGCCGCACGACTCATGTCTGAAAAAATGAAGGACACTCTTGAGCATATCCACCATATTAACATCTTCGTCCAAAACCAGGATCGCACCGGATCCCAGTACTGCCGCGTATTCTTTAAGATTGACAAAATCCATCTTCACATCAAGCATATCCGGGCCAAGGAATGCTCCTGCTGCTCCTCCAACGAGGGCGCCCTTGAATTGCTTTCCCCCTTTTATGCCGCCGGCATATTCATAGATGATATCCCGTAAGGTGGTGCCCATCTCAGCTTCGATGAGCCCCGGCGTTGTAACATTTCCTATAATGGTAAATACCTTTGTGCCGGGACATTTTTCCGTCCCATATCCCCTGAACCATGAAGCGCCATGCAGGATGATCTCCGGGACATTGGCAAGGGTTTCCACGTTATTGACAACCGTTGGTTTTGCCCAGAGGCCCTCTGTAACAGGGTAGGGGGGTTTGTTCCGGGGATGGCCGCGCTTACCTTCGAGGGACTCGATAAGGGCTGTCTCTTCGCCGCAGACATATGCCCCAGCGCCTTTCATAACAAAGATATCAAAGCTGAATGTGCTGTCGAGAATATGATCGCCAAGGAGCCCGTACTGCCTCGCCTGGCCTATTGCCTTTTCGAGGCGCTCTATGGAAAGCGCATATTCACCTCTGATATAGACGAAACCTTTGCTTGCGCCGACCGCATAGCCTGCTATGAGCATGCCTTCGATCAGCTTGTGGGGGTCGCCCTCGAGTATGAGCCTGTCTTTGAACGTGCCCGGCTCACCCTCGTCAGCATTGCATACAATGTATTTGATGTCGCCAGGGGCCTTGCGGGCAAAATCCCATTTCATGCCCGTTGTAAATGCAGCCCCGCCCCGTCCTACAAGGCCTGATTTCTTTGTCTCCTCGATCACTTCATCAGGCGTCATTGCGGTGAGCGCATTGGCTATTGCCTCGTAACCGTCTGCAGCGATGTATTCATCAATATTTTCAGGATTGATAATGCCGCTGTTTCGAAGGACGATACGCGGTTGCTCCTTGAGAAGCCCCGTTTTTTCTTTCTTGATGACGTGCTGCTTGGGTATTTCGGAGAGTATAAGCCGCTTGAGAGGTCGTCCCTTTAAAAGATGTTCTTCCACCAGTTCCGGTATATCGGCAGGGGTTATATTGCCGTAATAGACTCCCTCTGGATAGACCACAAGAATGACCCCCTGGCCTGTTGCACCAATACTCCCTGTTTCCAGGACGGAGATCTCAGCAGCAAGTCCCTGCGCGGCGATCTCGTCAACAAGGGTCTTTTCTACTGCCCGGGCGCCTGCCATTATCGTACCTGCATCGATACTGATCAGTATGTGGTTTCTCACCAGGTTCATAGCTCTTTTCTCCTTTTGTCCAGGATTGCGTCGACCGCAGCAGGGGTAAGATTGCCGAACATCTCTTCGTTGATCATCATTACCGGTGCCACTCCGCAGGCTCCGAGACAGCTCGTGAGCTCGAGGGTGAACGCCTTGTCCTCGGTTGTCCCGCCGACATTGACCTTCAATGCCTTTTTCAGGTAATCGAGGAGTGACTGGGATCCCATAAGGTGACATGGAGGAGAGTCGCAGAGGCGTATGATATTTCGGCCTCTCGGCTTAAGGCTGAACATGGTATAGAAGCTCGCAACGCTCTGCACATAACTGTAAGGAACTTTCAGGTAGTCCGCGCAGATCCTGATATCTTGCTTTGCGAGATAATGTTCAGGGTTGTTGTCCTGAAGATCGTGCAGAATATAAAGAATATTATCCAGCGTCGGATTAAATTTTTTTATGATCTGTTCTCTATACAAGGTCGCCTAACCTCCTTTACATTACCTCGATCGCATACTCAGAAACGGGGTTGCCGTTCACAATATGCTCTACGACAACTCTCTTTGATCTTTCAGGGTCCATGCTACCGTAAACAACAACAGGTTTGCCCTCCTCAAAGACCTCGACCATCGGTTCGCGGGATGCAAGACCCTTCTCTCCGGTCTGGGTAACGACAACGTCAGTCAGATTCCTTCTCCCGATCTCTTCAACGAAGGTCTTCAGCACTTCCCTGGCCCCTGAGGCGATGCCGCTTGTCCCCATGCCGACAACGACCCTGATCCTTGCCTGTTTCTGCCTTAGTTCCACATCCTTCTGTGCCTTTTCTCGTATTTTTTTAAGCTCTTCTAAGTTCATGTACAACCCTCCTTCGAAACTGAGATAATCTATCCGAATTCATAGATGTTCGTCAAGATATTTGCTTAAAAAACTTATCACCTCAGGGTGGTTTATGGGTACGCCGCCGAGGAGTTCCTTAACCTCCGCTGTGTCGAGAACAAACTCCCTGCTACTATCCTTGTATGTGAACAAAAAATTCACTTCAGGATTGCCTACAGCCAGCACGAGGATAGTATCCTTCAGATTGCCCAGTGGCGGAAGGTCAGGGTGGCCGGCATTGAAGGCAACCCGTATCCTCGTCCCTCTGCCGGGTTCACTCGTAAGGGAAAAGGTACCGCCTGTCGTCTCTGCGGTGCCCTTAAGCAAGGGTATGCCGAGGCCAACCTTCCTCCCTGTTTTTGTTGAAAAAAAGGGGTCCTGGACCTTCTTCGCCGTTTCGCTGTCCATGCCGACCCCATCGTCCTTTATGTCGAGGATAAAAAGCGGCCCCTCATTGTCCTTTTCTATAAGGACGCTGATGTTGTGTGCCCCGGCAGTGAGAGAATTTGCCACAATATCCATGATATGAGAGGCGATCTCATCCATCATAATGTTGTTGCGCCTCCTTTGCTAATGCGTCACCGACAGGCTGCCGTTGGTGTTCCCCAGGTCCTTTAATGCCCTTTCTATCTCCTTGCAGCTCGGCTCATCGAGGGTGAGACGGGTTACCCTCCGCCCGATATCCTGTAAATAGTGGGCATCTGAGAACGTTACAAAGGGAACATGCTTCTGCAGGATAAGCGGTGCGAGCGTATGGGCTTTGCCGATATCACGTACCTCGAGGGCATCGAAGGGAATACCGTCAGGGACATATCCGAGTTGACTGATGATGCTGAAGGTGGGACTGTCAATATGACACGGGATAGCGAGACCGCCATGCGACTTGATCCATGAAACAGCCGCGGCTATTGAGATCTGCGCCGAGTTGAGGAGCAGGCGGTCCTCGAACCGTATTATCTGGTCATTTTCGTCAACGACAACCTGGTCACCGAAAAAGTCAGGATCGTTCTTTACGGGCGGCAGGAGGCCGTAGATGGTCTGCTGGAACAGGAGCGCTGTTTCGAAGCTATCAAAAACAGCAAGAAGATGGACCTCTTCTTCGGTCTGTAGCTCCATGCCGAAAAGGACAAGGATCCCTGATCGCTTCCCGAGTTCATGGGCATAAAAGGAATTCTCCGTCATATTGTGGTCGGTAATCGCGATGATGTCGAGCCCGACCTGCCCTGCTTTGATCATAATGTTCTTTGGGGACATCCCGAGGTCGCCACATGGCGATAGCGTTGAGTGGATATGGAGATCACAGGAAAAGCCGGTCAATCTGGTCAGCCCCTCTTCAACGCGTTGTAAAGAAGTCCGGAAAGCTCAAACGCAGAGAGACTCCCCCTGAGGATCGTGATAGATTCAGCACGTGCCTTATCAATGACCTCCTGTTCAAGCTGGAGGTTATTGGGTATGAGGATGGCGGCCACATCTTTCAGTTTCGCAACGCCAAGGATGTTGATGTGTCTCTGGATCGTTATCCATACAGAACCCTCTTCAATGTTGGCTATCGCATCGGATAGCAGGTCAGAGGTGTAGCCCGATCGTATTTCACGGTCAAGGTTAACGCTGCCGGTCAAAACCTCTAAACCGAGAACCGATGCCAATTCACCGACCTTCATGGTCCCTCCCGTAAAATAGTTATTTTTTGTCGGCCTTTTTTGTGTTGTCTGCCATGGCCGGCGGGACAATCCTTGCCAGGTCCAGTATCTCTTCGGCAAGGGTCTTTACCTTCTCCCTCAGTTTAATGACGCAATCTGTTTCAAAGGCGAGGCCCCGGATGACGTCTTCTGCCAACGCCCTGCAGCTCGGGGAGCCGCAGGCGCCGCAGTCGAGCCCCGGCAGTTCGCTGGTGATCTGGTCAAGGCGTCCCATCTTTATCAGCGCCTTCGAAACGTCCTCGTCAAGCGTCATGATCGCACGAGGCAGAACAGGCTCTGTTGAGTCAAAGTGCCTTTCTTCGTGAAGGGCAATAAGCTCTTCTTCCTGGTAACGGGGTTCCTGCGCCCCGTATTTCCTGATCAGATCGCGCAACTTGACCCTGCCTACAAAGAGGTTCTGAATGTTCAGGGGTCCGCCAACGCATCCGCCCATACAAGCTTGCAGCTCAATAAAATCTACATCTTTCAACTCGCCGCGCTCGATCTCTTCCAGGAGGCCGATGACATTGTGGATACCGCTCACCGCCAAGGTCGTGCCGAAATTGATATTCTTTGATTCACCGGTAACATACCCCCATGCCATGCCGAGCTTGGTAGACTGGTGAAGCCTCTTCGTGCTGCCATCCCCGGCCTCTTTGGATATCTGTTTCATTATATCCTTGTACAACAGATTCGCACCTATTACCCCGGTCACTGCAGAATGCCTGGTGTTCATGGGGTTTCTCATCTCTGTGACCTTTGCGGGGCAGGGTGAGATGAAAAAGGCCCCGATCTTTTCATAGGCAATCCCTGTCTTTCTGGCTGCCTCCTCCCTGGCAAGCCTGGCGGCGACCTCCATGGGAGTCAGCACACAAGCGATATGCTCAAGGAGGTCGGGAAACTTTATCTGTATGAGGCGCAACACGGCAGGACATGCCGATGAAAAGAGAGGCTTTTTGTTCTTTTTGGTCAACAAGTGCTGATGGACTATGAAGCCGACGATCTCGGCAGCGAGGGATACTTCAAAAACGTCGTCGAAGCCGATGAGGAGAAAGGCATTCAGGATGTCTTCTATGTTGTCCTGGTCTTTGAACTGACCCAGGAAGGAGGGAGCAGGGAGGGCTATGTTATATTGATAATCGGCAAGCCTCTCAAGGCTGTCGGTAACGGCGATCTTGGCATGGTTCGGGCAGCACCGGATACATTCTCCGCAATCTATACATCGCTCCTGTAATATCATTGCCTTACCGTCATGGACACGGATGGCCTCAGTGGGGCATCGCTTAATGCAGTTCGTGCAGCCCTTGCATTTTTCAACATCGAGCGTTACAGAGTGAAAGTATTGAGGCATGCGCAAGACCTACCTTGAAGTTTTCCCTTTATTATCCGTAAAATATACTGTTGCCTGCAAAAGGGTTCCCACCCCTACTTTGGTATCTATCTTCAATTCATCAGAGCACTGCTTGATGTTGGGCAGCCCCATCCCGGCTCCGAAGCCCATCTCGCGTATCTCATGCGTGGCGGTTGAATAGCCTTCCTTCATAGCGAGGTCAACATCAGGGATGCCGCCCCCCGTATCCTCGGTCTCGATCATGATCTCCTCCGGGGTAATGAACACCCTGAGCATGCCCTGGCTGCCATGGATCGCAACGTTCATGGCCGCTTCATAGATGATGATGGAGATCCTTTTGATGATCTCCTGCTTCATCCCCAGTTGCTGCAAGGTCTTTTTTACCCGTGAGGCAGATTCCCCTGCCATGAAGAAGTCTTTTTCCCCGATCGCGAACTCAAGGTTGATCTTCGGAGTATATTGAAAGGTATCTACTGCCATATCCTTCCTGTTATGGGGGATCCTTCCTGTCAGCCTGTACCACTTTTGAAAAAAGAAGACCACAGCAATCGAACATCTGGCATTTTGTTGTAAGAAGGGGTATTTTGCTATTCTTTTTGACTATTTCAATGACGTCCTCGGCAGGCCTCCTGCCTCCTACAAATATGACACCCAGGGCATCAATAACCTCTGCGGTGTGGACCACGTGGGCATTGGTAAGGGACGTGATGAGCAGCACGTGGGAACTGGCTGACGCCAGCATCTCGCTGATCAGGTCACATGCAAAGGCCCCGCACACTTCCCTGTCAAGCTGGTCTTCTCCGCAGAGAATCTCTGCGTCCAGATGCGTCTGAATCTCTCGTAATGTCATCATCAAGGCCTCGCCGGTTGCAGGTTTATATGATACAGGACATGGAAAGAGAACGCAGGCATTTTTTCAGGCGGAATACCCCATAGGTGGTAAAAGGCATCAGGTGTCGTTAGGCAGGTATCGAAAATATGCAAGCGCGTCCCAAAGTGCTGAAGATCATGCAGTAAAAAACCAACCTTGAACGTTTATTATAAACGACCTACACTTATTTTGCAAAGATAAAGTACTTATGACCTATCATTTATTGAATATTTTTTGTTGAAATCAATCCTGATACGGTATAAAACGATCATATTGCACGGCACATGATAGTATGGGGGGGGATTCATGCCCCTCATCGGCAAGGTTGCCTGTGAAAAAGTCATAAAAAATATCATCTATGGCCTAAGGAGTATATATGGAAGAGATCACTTTGTTGATTGATGGACGTGAAGTAAAAGGACAACAGGGACAAACCATAATCGAGGTCGCGCGCACGAACGGGATCAACATCCCTTCTCTCTGTTACCATCCGAGGATAAGCAAAACAGGGGCTTGCCGTATCTGTCTTGTCAGGGTAAACAACAGGATGCTCAGACCTGCCTGCGTGGAACCCGCTATAAACGGCATGACCGTTGTTACCGAGGATGAAGATATTGTGAGCATGCGGAAATGGATCCTGGAATTGCTCCTCTCCGATGGCGATCACAACTGTCTTTATTGCGATGCAGACGGTGATTGTGAGCTCCAGAGCCTTGTGAAGCGTTACGGGGTGCAGGAGGCGAAAAAGGAAGAGCCGAAGAGGGAGCGGGCTGTGGACAATGAATCGAGCCGTGCCATTAAAAGGAACGAGTATCGGTGCATACTCTGTCAACGTTGTGTCAAGACCTGTAAGGAGATACAGGTGTCGAACGTGTGGGGTTTTTCTGAACGGGGGTTTGAGACCCGTCTTATTGCCGATGATGATCAGAAGATAGGCGAATCAAGTTGTGTCGAGTGCGGCCAGTGCGTTCAGATGTGCCCTACGGGCGCCCTTACGTATCAGACGGTGCTCGGCAGGGGGGCCAATTGGGAATTAAAGAAAGAGTCGAGCATCTGCATCTATTGTGGTGTCGGCTGCAAGATCGATTTCTACACGAACAGGGAAGGCCTGCTGGTTAAGACCCTGGGTAATTACGAGGGGCCCAACGAGGGGCACCTCTGTGTGAAAGGCAGGTTTGGGTTTGATTTTGTCCAGAACAAGAAAAGATTGACAAAACCGCTTATCAAACGCAACGGCGCCTTCGAGGAGGCAAGCTGGGACGAGGCGCTTGACCTCGTCGCAAGCAGGTTCACGGAAATAAAAACAAAATACGGTTCCGACTCGATCGCCGCGCTGTCTTCGGCAAAATGCACGAACGAGGAGAACTATTTGATGCAGAAATTCATGCGCGCGGTGATCGGGACCAATAATGTCGACCACTGCGCCCGTCTCTGACACAGCTCAACCGTCGCCGGTCTGGCGGCTGTGTTCGGTTCAGGGGCAATGACAAACTCCATCAGGGAGATCCCTTTAAGCGCAGGATTCCTCGTCATCGGGTCAAATACCACCGAGAACCACCCCGTTCTTGGTTCCATGATCAAAAACGCGGTCATCAACAATGGCAAGAAGCTTGTCGTGGCAGATCCCAGGAGGATAGAGCTTGCCAAATATGCAGACCATTATTTCCAGATAAAACCAGGCACGAACATTGCGATACTGAACGGCTTCATGCATGTCCTCATAAAAGAAGGGCTCTATGATAAGACATTCGTCGAGACAAGGACCGAAGGCTTTCAGGAGCTTGCCAGGACCCTTGAGAAGTATACCCCTGAATACGTGGCAGAGATCTGCGGGCTGGATAACCCGGAAGATATTCCAAAGGCTGCACGGCTCATGGCCGGATTAAAACCGATGGCGCTTTATTACTCCATGGGCATCACGCAGTTCGTGTCCGGGGTGAACGGCGTCAAGTCAACGGCAAACCTCCAGATGCTCCTCGGAAATATGGGTGTCCCCGGCGGCGGGGTGAACCCGCTTCGCGGCCAGAACAATGTGCAGGGCGCGTGCGATATGGGGGCGCTGCCCGTGTCATACCCTGCATATCAGCCTGTGGCGAACGAGGAGAACAAGGCGAAGTTCGAAAAGGCATGGGGCGTTGCAGGACTATCGGCAAAGCCCGGATTGACGATCGTTGAGATGTTCAACGCGGCCATCGGAGGACAGCTGAAGGCAGTATACGAAATGGGAGAGAACCCGGTCATGTCCGATCCTAACCAGCACCACGTCATCGAGGCGCTTAAGGCGCTTGAGTTCCTGGTTGTTCAGGACATATTCCTTACCGAGACGGCCCAGTATGCAGATGTGGTGCTCCCTGCCTGCGCATTTCTTGAAAAGGAAGGAAGTGTAACCAATACAGAGAGAAGGGTGCAGCCCATGCACAAGGTTCTCCCGCCATGGGGCGACGCAAGGGATGATTGGTGGATCATTACCCAGATCGCCAACAGGATGGGGGAAAAGTGGGACTATAAAAAGCCGGAAGACATATTCGAAGAGATAAGGAAGGTCGCTCCTTCGTACGCAGGAATTACCTATGAAAGGATAGAAAAAGAGCTTATTCAGTGGCCGTGCCCCGCAACAGACCATCCGGGAACCCAGTACCTGCATAAAGACAAGTTCTCCCGCGGGCTCGGTTTGTTCACCGCGATCGATTATACCCCGCCCGCAGAAGGGACAGATGCTGAATATCCGATGATATTAACAACAGGCCGCATGCTGGAGCATTTCCACACAGGGACCATGACAAGGAACTCCAGGATACTGGATGAGCTTGTGCCGGAAGGGTTTGTTGAGATCAACCCCAACGATGCGAGCAATTATAACATAACCGACGGAGAGGTTGTGTCGGTCTCCTCGAGGAGGGGGAGCATAAGGATCAAGGCGAAGGTAACGGACAAACCAAAGCCCAATGTCGTCTTTATACCCTTCCATTTTTACGAGGCGGCTGCAAACGTACTGACCAATGATGCCCTTGATCCAGGATGTAAGATCCCTGAGTACAAAGTCTGTTCATGTAAGATCGAGAAGATTGCTTAACGAGGCATCAATGTAACAGGGCCGAAGAAGAGATTCTGCAGATCGGCGTAGGCAATTTATATACTCTTACTACAAGGAGGAACAATGGCAAATAAACCCGTAGAGATTGTTCAATTAGCAGGAGACGCAGGTAAATACAAGGCAAACCTGACGCCAGACAACTATCTTGTCAGGGCATTCATGGCAGGGCTTTTCATTGCGGTCGGAGGAGCGCTCGCCACCGTCTGCTCGACAGGAACAACGGTGCCGGGCATTAAATCGCTGATCTCGGGATCCGTCTTCCCGGTAGGCCTCATCGCGATCGTTCTCACCGGCATGTCGCTTTTTACCGGTGATACGATGCTGATCCCCATGGCGGTATTCCAGAAGAAGACAACGTGGGGCAAGGTTTTCAATGCCTGGTTCTGGGTCTATATCGGAAACTTTATCGGCTCGCTTTTCTGGGCATACCTGATGTCCGTAGGGCCTTTCAGCAAGGGCGGCGGCCCTGAGATAACGGTATTCGGTCAGAACGCCATCGCCATAGCGGAGGCAAAGACCTTGCCGTACATGGCGGTCGGGGGCATGGGACTTTGGTCGGCATTTATGAAGGGTATTGCCTGCAACCTCCTGGTCAATGTTGCCATTCTCCTGGCGATCTCGTCGAAGAACATGGTCGGCAAGTTCTTCGGTATCTGGTTCCCGATCATGGCATTTGTTTCGTCAGGATTTGAACACAGCGTGGCAAACATGTATTTCATCCCGGCCGGCATAATGGCGGGCGCGAACGTCACATGGGGTCAGTTCATCACGTGGAACCTCATCCCGGTAACGATCGGCAATATCATTGGGGGGTTTATCTTCATCGGGGCGGTATATTACTGGTCTTTCAAGAAAGAGCTTTCGAGCATGTCACCGACATAGCAAGGTTGCAGCCAGTACGGGAGTGGTATATCCGCATCAGTGATGCGATGATACCGCAATGGTTTTATACTGATCTTACAGAAAGCAATGCAGGGGTTTGAGACCCAAACCCCTGCAACAGTATACAGGTAATAACCAATCCCAAACATCAATAACCAATACCTAGTATTGAATAACCAACCTTAAAGATTCCGGTATTATTTTTTCTTCTCGGGTTTTTGTTGTTGGGCATTGGATAATTGGATATTACATTGCTTGCAGGCCCGCAAGCTTGCCGGCCAAGAACCTGGTTCGTTTCATTTGCAACGTTGAACAGGTGTTTCTTTGTGTTTTTCAACGCGTGAAGTGGTATCATAATGCGAGAGGATGCCATTATGGGACTCATCAATATAGCTTCTGCAGGCGTGAAGCTTATCATGGTCGGAGGGAAGGGCGGCGTAGGCAAAACGACGTGCGCCGCATCAATTGCCCTCAAGATCGCCATGGAAGGAAAACGCGTGCTGGTCATCTCCAGCGATCCTACGCCGTCCCTTTCAGACATCTTTGAGGTTGCTGTTGGAGATAAAGAAAGCAGGATACACAAGCAGTACGAACTGTACGGGCTGGAAGTCTCCTCAGAGATCGTTCTCAAACGGTGGAAGGAGAGGTTCGGTCCGGAGATATACGAAGTGGTATCCTCATTTGCCAGCGTCGATTACGATTTTGTCGATTACATCGGGACGGCGCCGGGTATAGAAGAGGAGTACATGCTGAATTTCATCATGGAGCTCGTGGAAGGCAACGCATATGATGTTGTTGTGTGGGATACTGCCCCTGCGGGACATACGCTGAGACTGTTAAAATTGCCTGATCTTTTTCTCACCCACATGGAGGCGGCAACGAAGTTTTATATGAACGTCTACAGTCATTTTGAGAAACTGAAGAACACGCTGAAGCTCAAAGATTCAAAGAGAACGTTGCTGGAGATCATCGCAAGCTGGGAAGCTCTGGCAGAGCGCATAGTAGACTTCATAAGGAACAGAGAGGCGGTAAAATATCTTGTAGTGACGATACCGGAGGCGCTCGGTGTAAGATTGACAGAGAGGATGATAAGAGAGCTTGAGGAGAACCATCTGACAGTTCAAAATATCATTATCAATAATGTTGTAAAAGATGGGGATTGTGAGTTCCACAGGGTGCGCAGAAAGATGCAGGAGCATTATATTCAGCTTATCCAAACCATGTACAGTCAGAAAAACATTACGCTTCTTTATCTTTCACCATACGAAATAAAGGGATTGGACAAGATCGCGGAGGCGGCAGAGAAGCTTTTTCAGTAAGCATGGCCCATAGCTAAGAGGATCGGGGACGACACGTGCAGAACTTGCGGATAACGGGCGGCTATCTAAAGGGGAGAAGCATAGCGACGCTCAAGAGCGGTACCGCACGGTACACTTCTTCAAAGGTCAGGGAAGCAGCATTTAACCTTATCGGCGATGTAAAAGGAAAAAGAGTGCTCGATCTCTATGCCGGATCAGGTTCATTTTCTGTCGAGTCGATAAGCAGGGGCGCTATAGAGGCTACATGCATTGAGAACTCAAAAGAAATGGTCGGCCTGCTGAAGGATAACGTGGCTTCATTGTCAATAAATAAATATTGCCAAGTGCTCTATATGGATGTAAGATATGCAATCCCCTTCTTGCACGGGAGAAAGTACAGCTTTGACATTATCTTTATAGATCCTCCCTATGAGAAAGGGCACATCGAGGAAACGATGGGATTATTGAGGGCGCATCCGGTGTATAGCCGGGATGCTGTCATCCTCCTGGAGCACTCAAAAAGAGAACATATAGGATCCTCATGCAAAGAAGGCTGGACGGAAGTTACAACCAGGAGATACGGCGATACGGTTATTACGATACTTGAGCCGGGGATCGCGCCTTGAAGAAGAGGGTGGATATTTCCGTTATCCTTGTGAAGTGCGAGCATGAGCAGCGCCACGGGCTTGCCCGTTGAAATCGATACAGGGAGCAATCTATGCGAAAGAAGATAGCAGTATATCCGGGCTCTTTTGACCCTATTACCTTTGGACATGTGGATATCCTCACGCGCGGGCTGGAGCTTTTTGACAAGATCATCGTCGCCGTTGCCAACAATGTTGAGAAGAACGCCCTTTTCAGCGTCAACGAGAGGATGGAGCTCATAAGGATTGCGATCAATAACGACGAACGCGTCATCGTAGACAGCTTTGACGGATTGCTCGTTGACTATGTGAAAAAGGTAAACGCACATTGCGTATTAAGGGGCTTGCGGGCAATGAGCGATTTTGAATACGAGTTTCAGATGGCATCCATGAACAGGAACCTTAATAAAGACATGGACACGATCTTTATGATGACAAGCAAGGACTATTTTTTCCTGAGCTCGAGAACGATCAAGGAAGTAGCAGGCTTTGGCGGGTGCGTCCGGGACCTCGTTCCCCCGGTGGTTGAAAAAAGGCTCAAGGAGAAGTTCTCACGGAAATGAAAAAACCCTGTTCCATGATACTGATGGGGTTTCTCTTTGTTGCAGCTGTCTTCATCCCTAACCTCTCTGCAAAAGATCTTTGCACGATAAAGATAAACGGCATTATCGGTCCGCCGGTTTCAAGTTTTGTCAAAGACTCCATAGAAAAATGCAGCGCAAAGGAAAGTGAAGCGCTCCTGATCCTCCTCGATACACCGGGAGGTCTTGATACCTCCATGAGGGACATCATAAAAAACATTATGGATTCAAGCGTGCCTGTCATTGTCTACGTGTACCCTTCGGGGGCGAGGGCGGCATCCGCGGGCGCGATCATACTCCTTTCTTCGCATATTGCAGCGATGGCGCCGGGCACCAACGTAGGAGCGGCGCATCCTGTGACCATAGGCAAAGAGAAGGTGGAGAAAGAGGCCATTCAGAAGGCCGTCAAGGATGCGGAGGCGTATGCCCGCAGCATCGCAATGAAAAAAGGCAGGAACGTGGAATGGGCTGCAAAGGCCGTGAAGGAAAGCTCATCGATCACCGCAAAGGATGCCCTTGAGAAGCATGTCATAGACGTCATGGCTGACAGCGTTGATGAACTGCTCGTGAAGATAGACGGGAAAAAGGTGGATGTGAGAGGGACGCAGGTAACATTAAAAACAAAAGGCGCCGTCAGGGTTGACATAGAGATGCCCGTAAAATATCGGTTCCTTTCCTACCTCAGCGATCCGAACGTGGCCTATATCCTCATGATGATGGGCATATACGGGATCCTGTTCGAGATATACAGCCCCGGAGCCATATTCCCCGGTGTCATAGGCGGAATATCGATGATCCTGGCGCTTTATGCGTTCCAGACGATACCGATCAGCTTCGCAGGACTTGCACTGATCCTGCTCGGCGTTATATTCTTCGTTCTTGAACTGAAGATCGTAAGCCACGGGCTGCTGGGAATTGCAGGTGTCGTATCGATTGTAATAGGCTCTATTATGCTCATAGACCTGCCTTCCGGTCTGTTGTCCATATCGTGGAAGACGATACTTGCTGTAGCGATAGTATCGGCAGTCTTCATATTCGGCGTCCTTTCCTATGCCGTAAAAGCCCAGCTGTCAAAGGTAAAGACGGGCATGGAGGGGCTTATCGGAGAGACAGGGGTTGCCAGAACCACAGTCTTCGATAAAGGTAAAGTATCCATCCACGGGGAGATCTGGCAGGCGAGAAGCAATGAACGTATTGAAAAAGGTGAAGAGATCGTTGTCACCGGTGTAGAGAAGCTTGTAGTAATGGTACAAAAAAAAGGAGGATAATATGCTGCCGGCCTATTTATTTGTGATAGTTATTATAATTTTCTTTCTTGCAAGCGCCATCAAGATACTCAATGAGTATGAGCGCGGCGTGATCTTCAGGCTTGGAAGGGTGCTCGGGAACCCAAAGGGGCCAGGCCTCATCATCCTGATCCCTATCGTTGACAGAATGGTCAAGGTGAGCCTGAGGACCGTTGTGCTCGACGTGCCGCCGCAGGACGTGATAACGAGGGACAATGTATCCATAAAGGTCAATGCCGTGGTCTACTTCAGGGTTGTTGATGCCCTTAAGGCGATCATTGATGTGGAGAACTACCTCTATGCAACAAGCCAGCTTTCGCAAACCACGCTCCGGAGCGTCCTGGGCCAGGCGGAGCTTGATGACCTTTTGTCCCACAGGGAACAGATAAACGAAAGATTGCAGGAGATCCTTGATCTTCATACAGAACCGTGGGGCATCAAAGTGTCGAATGTAGAGGTGAAGAACGTCGATCTCCCACAGGAAATGCAGAGGGCCATCGCACGGCAGGCTGAAGCAGAACGCGAAAGAAGGGCGAAGATCATCGGCGCAGAAGGCGAGTATCAGGCATCAACGAAGCTTGCCGAGGCCTCCGATATACTCTCAAAGAACCCTATGGCGCTCCAGTTGCGTTATCTCCAGACGCTCATCGAGATCTCTACAGAGAAGAATTCAACGATCGTCTTTCCTATACCCATAGATATCATGAAGGTTTTTATGGACAAGGTTAAAGGTTCGGAATAATGGCTGTGAGAAAGTATATTATCTTTGGATTGCTGCTCTTTTTCTGGACGAGTTTTATCGATGCCGGACCTGCCGATGCAAGGAAGGCAAAGGCTGTAAAAAAACCCCGGGCATCAGAATTAAAATCCGACAAGGAACCATACAAGGCATATATTGA
>DLMV01000042.1:55243-70452 GCA_002478225.1 Deltaproteobacteria bacterium UBA7527
CGAACCATACAAGGCATATATTGTGATGGAGGCCAGCACCGGGAAAGTCCTGGAAGGAGAGAACGTCCATCAGAAGTACCCCCCCGCGAGCATCACGAAGCTTATGGTCGCCTGCATTGTCATGGAGAGGCTCGCAAAAGGGAACGTCAAATTAACAGATATGGTCACAACATCGAAGGAGGCCGCAAGGATAGGCGGAAGCCAGGTCTACCTCAGGGAAGGCGAGGTCTTTTCCTTAGAGGATATGATGAAGGCCATGATGGTCGCCTCAGCAAATGACGCTGCATATGCCATCGCTGAATTTGTTGGAGGCAGCAAGGAAAAGTTCATTGCCATGATGAATGAAAAGGCAAAGGCGCTTAACCTTGTCGATACGGAATTCCACTCCGTGCATGGGTTGCCGCCTTCAAAAGGTGATAAGGAGGACCTTACCTCCTGCAGCGACCTTGCAATACTTGCCCGCGAGCTCTTGAAGTATCCCAAGCTTCTCGAATGGGCGGCGATCAAATCAGATTCCTTCAGGGACGGTAAGTTCATACTGACAAATACGAACAAGCTCCTTATTAAATTTTCAGGCACCGATGGATTGAAGACGGGCTACTACCGTGAAGCCGGATTCAGCATCGTGGCAACGGCAAAAAGGGGCGACCTGCGGTTTATTGTCGTGGTCATGGGGAGTCCCACTGGAAAGATACGGGACAGCATTGCTGTAGAAAAGTTGAAAAAGGCATTTGCTCAGTATAAAATGTTGAACATTGTCAAGAAAGGCGAACTGATTGACAGGGACATCATACTCTCTGATGGTAAGTACCGGAAGATGAAAGGGGTGGCAGACCGGAATTTTCTCTACCCCATCCCTGCCGACAAAAAGACGAACGTAAAGAAGGAGATAGTCCTTCCAGAAAAGGTGAAGGGTGAGATCAGGGAAGGACAAAAACTTGGCGAAATGGTGATAAAGCTGGACAACGATACCATCGGGAGGGTCGATATCATCTCACCGGTATTCGTGCCGAAGGCAAATCTGTTTACAAGGCTTATAAGGGGGCTGGGGCTTAACATATGACAGTGAGGGCCGTAGAAAAACAATTCTCCATGTTGAAGGATAAGACGATAATAGTGGGCATAACCGGCGGCATAGCTGCTTACAAGACCGCCGACCTGGTGAGGCAGCTCACAAAAAAAGGAGCGAATGTCCATATTGTTATGACGAAAAACGCTATGGAGTTCGTAACGCCGCTTACATTCCAGACAATATCAGGCAATCCTGTTATCCATGAGATGTTTGAACTTTTTGCCGGTTCCAAGATCGGACATATTACCCTCTCCGACATAGCGGATCAGCTTGTTATAGTGCCGGCTACTGCAAATATAATCGGAAAGGTGGCAAATGGTATCGCCGATGACTTTCTCTCCACCATGGTGATGGCGACGACGGTACCCGTGTTCTTTGTCCCTTCGATGAACGCGAAGATGTGGAGCAGCAAGATGGTGCAGGCGAACATTCAGAAGCTGAAGGACGCCGGTTATGAGCTTATGGAACCGTCCAGCGGCGATCTTGCCTGCGGCACTGAAGGGAAGGGAAGGCTGCCCACCATAGAAGAGATACTCGAAAGAATGGAGGATATCTTTACCTATAAGGACCTGACAGGGCAAAGCATACTCGTAACAGCAGGCCCGACAATGGAATTTATCGATCCCGTACGCTGCATTACGAACAGATCATCGGGCAAGATGGGGTATGCCGTAGCGAAGATGGCAAAGCGAAGAGGCGCGGACGTTATGCTTATCACCGGCCCGTCCTCCCTCCAGTTTCCGGGAAATAGCGTTGACATCATACATGTTACGACAGCATGGGAGATGCGGGACGCTGTTATGGAACATTATAAAGACGCCACGGCCATTATCATGACGGCAGCGGTTGCTGACTTCAGGTGCAGGAAAGAGAACTGCCACAAGATAAAAAAGAAAAGTGACAGTAGCTATATAACCCTGGAGTTTGAAAAGAATCCTGATATAATCGGTGAGCTGGGAAAAGTAAAGGAAGAAAGGGTTCTTGTTGGTTTTGCTGCGGAAACAGAGAACATATTCGATAATGCCAGGGAGAAGCTTAAGAATAAGAACCTTGATCTCATCGTCGCCAACGATGTAGCAAAGGCCGGCATAGGTTTTGGTTCCGACAATAACGAGGTAACGATCATAGAGAGATCAGGCAAGGTTAGGCAGGTGCCCCTGTTAAGCAAGGACGAAATAGCGAACATCATCCTCGACTCGGTAAAAAAGACCTTGAAGAAGAAAAGGACTAAAGACGATTGGTACTAACCCATCATTTAATGCAATTCGCCAATATCCGTCGTAGCATTTTAATACCATCAATAGTTTTTCTGTTCCTCCCGTTATTGCCGCTGTTTGTTCCGACCCCATCGTTGTCGAAAGAAGACAAGGTCGTTGAGGTCGTTGAAATGGCGAGCAAGTCTATTGTGAATATAAGAACAGAAGAGCTTACGAAGACAGTAAGGGAGGAAAAGAAACCATCGTTTTTAAAAAAATATTTCATAGGAGAAGAGGAAGGGGAGGAGATCTCCGAGAATATCGGCTCAGGGGTTGTGCTGGATCCGAAAGGCATCATTGTCACCAATGAGCATCTTATTTCCAAAGCTATAAACATTAGGGTAAAGTTTATCAACGGCAGGGAATACAACGCCTATGTTCTCGGCAGCGACCCCGAATACGACATAGCCCTCCTGAAGATCACGGACAAGGCTGACTTCCCGTATATCAAGATTGCCAAGACAAAGTATATAAAAGTTGGCGAAAAGGCGATCGTGATAGGCAACCCGTACGGCCTTTCGAGTTCCGTTACGGTTGGGGTTGTAAGCGCCTTGGGCAGAAACCTGAGGATAGAAAACAGGGTATATGCAAACCTTATACAGACCGACGCCTCCATCAACCCCGGCAACAGCGGGGGTCTGCTCCTGGATGCCGAGGGAAATCCACTGGGGATCGTCACGGCAATATACGGCGAGGGCAAAGGCATAGGGTTCGCAATTCCCATCGAAGATGTGATGAATATGCTCTCTGAGTTCCTGGAAAGCGGTTCCCGGAGGCCGATCCTTGGACTCTTCATGGAGAAAAGAAAGGACGAAAAGAGCGCGTTTCTTTATGTCAATGGTGTCATTCCGAAAAGCCCTGCAGAAAAGAACGGTATACGCGTAGGCGACAGGATCGTTGAACTGAATAAGAAGAAGATACGGGAAGGCATGAAGCTGCAGAGCATCATACGGAGCGTAAGGGGCACCAATACCATCCAGCTCAAGATGCTGCGGGGTGCAAAGTCCTATCTTGTCAGCGTTGACCTCGAAGATATTCAGCACTACACGCCGTCTCCTGTCGATGAAGGTCTTTGCGGAATTAGAATTTCAGATATCAGGGGATACCCGAAGCTGAAATACAAGCTGAAGGACAGAGAAGGGATTGTTGTGACCAAGGTTTACAGCGGAAGCCTCGGCGAGAAGGCCGGTTTACGCATCGGCGATGCGGTCATTAAAATTAACAACAACAAGATCGCCAATGCCACCGATTTCAACACCTTCATGATAGAAGGACTGCAGCGGAACTATATCCTGTATCAGGTGAAAAGGAGCGACAGCATGTTTTTCCTGCCTGTCAAGCTTGACACACTTCTTTAAGGGGGTATGATGGAAGACGAAAAAAAGATCACCGAGGACGAATTCTTTCCGGAATTAAACTTTACCACGTTCCTTCTTTCCCTCTCCACTTCTGCTATTGTGAGTCTCGGGGAATTGCCGGATCCGTTAAAAAATGAACAGTGCGTTAATCTTTCCCTTGCAAAGCAGACCATCGGCATCATTGAGATACTCAAAGAAAAAACAAAAGGAAACCTGAGCGAAGACGAAGAGAGGCTCATCAACGGGATACTGTATGACCTGCGGTTGAAGTATGTCAACGCGGCGAAGGAGTGCAAGGAGTAAGATAGCTCATAGCTGAACACCCGTAAGCCGTGAGGGGTAAGGGGTAAGGAGATTAGCCTTTCACGCCTCACGCCTGACGACTTACGGATTTCTACTCGGAATTATTCAAAGACTCTCTTGAATATCGTATCGACGTTCCTGAAATAATGGTCGTTGCTGCAGGTTGCATGGATCTCGTTGCTGCTCAGATATTGCCCGATATCTGCATCCTTGTTCAGCTCCGCTACAAAGTCGAGCCGGTTCTCATAGCAGCGCATGGCGACCTTCTGGGTGAGCTTGTAGGCCTCCTGCCTTGTGAGGCCCTTCCTGATGAGGGCGAGGAGGATCGCCTCTGAATGGTAGAGCCCTTTCGAGATGTTCATGTTCTCGAGCATCTTCCCTGGATAGACGATGAGGTTCTTGTAGAGGTTTTTTGCCCTCTCGAGCATATAATCAAGGACGATCGTCGCATCAGGAGCGATGACGCGCTCCACAGAGGAGTGGCTGATATCGCGCTCATGCCAGAGCGGGATGTTCTCCATTGAGGACGCCGCGTATCCATGGAGGAGCCGGGCAAGCCCACAGAGGTTTTCTGAGGCAATGGGGTTTCTTTTGTGCGGCATCGCGGAGGAGCCCGTCTGACCTTTTGAAAAAAATTCCTCGGCCTCCCCGACCTCTGTCCTCTGGAGGCTCCGTATCTCCATGGCCATCCTCTCGATCGATGAACCTATGAGGGCCAGAGTGGTAAAGAACTCGGCGTGGTGGTCGCGGGGTATGATCTGTGACGATATGGGCGCTGGTTTCAGCCCAAGCCTCTGGCAGACATATTCTTCCACAACAGGCGGTACGTGGGCATATGTGCCGACCGCCCCTGATATCTTCCCATACGATACCCGTTCACGGGCAGCCTTCATGCGTTCGAGGTTTCTTCTCATCTCGTCGTAGAAATGAGCTATCTTGAGGCCGAACGTGACAGGCTCTGCGTGGATGCCATGGGTCCTGCCGATGGCAGGGGTCATTTTATACTGGTAGGCCTTTTCTTTCAGTACATCCATGAGGGCAGCGATGTCTTCAACCAGTATCCCGGAGGCTTCTTTTAAAAGACATGCAAGGGACGTATCGAGGATGTCTGACGACGTGACCCCCATATGGATATATTTCGAGGAAGGACCGACGTATTCTGATACACACTCTATGAATGCAACGACATCGTGTTTTGTCCTCTTTTCGATCTCGAGGATCTTCCCGACATCGAAGCGCGCCTTTTCTTTTATCGTCTTCAGGTCTTCCCGCGGGATAAGGGACAGGTCCGCATATGCTTCGCAGATGAGGATCTCTATGTCGAGCCACTTGCTGAACCTGTTCTCATCGGTCCATACCTTTGCCATTCTCTGCAATGTATAGCGCTCGATCATGTCCGTATCTTACCTGATATGCATGGTGTTGTCAACGCACCTGCTGCGCTTCCTCATTTCACCCGGCCTATGGGCATGATGTAAGCAGGCTGCCTGTTCTCGGGCATATTCAACGCCTTCCTGACCTGTTCATCAATGAACCCCGCCATCACGACGCCCCCGATGCCGAGAGAGACGCCCTGGAGATAGACATTCTGCGCCGCATGGCCGGCTTCGAGAAATATCCATCTCTGCGTCATGGCGCGCTCGGTCTTCCCGAAGAATACGAGGACAGCAGGGGCATTCTTGATCGGCGTCTGTCCCACTGCCTTGAAAAGGTCTTCCTTGATATCGCCCTCCGCGATCTTTACAAGCCCGTGGCCGTTAGGCTCATATCTGTACATTCCTTTCCGCAGGTTCGCTACATTGCCAGACAGGAGGTACACCTCCAGCAGGTATGTCGCCCGCGCAGACGGCGCTGTCCTGAGCCCCCGTTTCGGCTCCGTGATGCCCTGACAGGCCCAGAGGAGCTGGGATATCTCGGGTATAGTCAGGGGGTCATCGCGATAGCTCCTTATTGACCGCCTCTCAGTGAGCGCAGCCTCAACGGAAACGCTGCCTTTATGTTGCGGCGCAGGAAGCTTGATCATCTCACCCGAAGAACTTGTATCCTGGGCGAAAGCCGGAAAATTGAGACAAGGAGAAAAGGAGAATGGGGCAATGGGGGAAAGAAAAAAGAGAAAAAATAGAACCGCCGCGAAAAAGACCACGAAGGCATGTTTTTTCATTGCTACCTCCTTGAGATTATCAGTTGTCCTTAACAACAACCTTCTTGAAGATTGCCGGTATCATCATATGGGTTGTCCTGGAATTGATCGCCGACCATTCTGTTGCTAATCCCTCTATAAGCGGTGAATCCTTATCGTCAAGGATAGACGATTCTCCGAGCTCATTGTCTGCTGAGTCATAGTCCGTTGCGGGGATGACCCTATACCTTTTCTTTGTTGCGTCTATCTCGATCAGACAGAGGGTATAGCGGAACCGCTGGTAGCCCTCCAACGGCAACCCCGCCCTTCTTCTCTGCTCTTTATATCTTTTTACCGCCTCTTTCTTCTTCAATGTCAGAGAGGTCCACACGGCGAACCTTGGGGGAAGTTGCCGGTAGCACTCCATTGAAGCGAAGATATTGTCCTCATCGCCTTCCGTATCGATGATCTTGTCAAAGTCGCAGTAAGAGGCTGCTTCTTCATCTTCGAAAATGAGCTTCCAGTTCCACATAGATAGGCTCCTTTGTTTAGGTGCAGTCCCACACAGAGACGGTTTGAAATCTGCTCACGTGAATGCACCGAACAATGTCGATAACGATAAGCGCTGTTGACGGAGAGTCAATGAACCCTTCCAGACCAGGATGTTTTTTTATGAACAGCGCTGCCAGTTCGTCCCACGCCGCGCCCTTCTTTACGAGCTTTCCTTTCCCGATGATCGTTATGGCCTCTGTCTCCATGAGGCTCTTTTCCCCCTTCGAGCGGCTGTCAATGAGGAGGACTGCGTTACGGGAGCGTATAATATTTTTGTATTTGCGGGTGCCCTTCGGTGTTGCAAAGACGGCCCTTTTCAGGTCAGGCGTGAGGGCAAAAGAGACAAGGGATGCATAGGGCATTCCCTTGTCATCAGTTGCGAGGACGGCAAAATCTTCCGTCCTGTTCAGTGCCTGCAACCTTTCCGGAACCGAAACGGAGCCTCTTTGTGTTGTGCTTGGTATCTCTTCCTTCTGCCTCACTATTTTCCCTCCAGGACAATATCTAACCCCCTTTTCCCGGCAGGGAGCTAGAATATTGTATGTAACGCCGGATGTCGAATTTCGATTTGCATCCATTATAGCTCATATACCTGATTTTGCCAAAAACATTCCGCTCGCCCCACGCCCTGTCATGGACGCCCCCTATGCTCCAGGCGATGCCGGCGTATCCGTTCGGGTCCCTCCCATCGAGCTCGTAACGGTTGTTCAAATATATTGCTGTTTCCATTGCCTCTTCAGGCGATCCTGACCATTCGAGGATCTTCTTTGCCCAGTACATCCTCATATATCCGTGCATCTTTCCTTTTTTTACCATCTCCAGCTGCGCGGCGTTCCATAGCGCATCGTGGGTCCTGCCCTCTTCGAATTCCTCTATGCCGTACCTGTAGATCCTTTTGTCCTTCCTGTGGTCATTGAGCGTTTTTTTTGCCCATGCAGGAAACCCCTCAAAGCTGTCATAGTGAGGATTATAAAAACAAAAATTATCAGAGAGCTCCCTCCGGACGATCAACTCTTCAAGGAAGGACGACTGCACCCGGGCATCAGAAACCTTCCTTGCCACCTCGAGGGCTACGCGCTGTGCCGATAGGTGGCCGAAGTGAAGGTAGGGAGAGAGGTTGGACTGACAGTCTTGAGACGGGTCATTTCTGCCGGCGTCATAAGCGCCGATCTTTTTTTCAATAAAATGCCCAAGCGCCTTCATGCCGGCCTTTTCTCCGGGTACGATCCAATCTACCGCCTTTACAGATCGGTCAGCACGGAATGTCCCGGAGAGCCTTCCCCAGTCTGTTTCTTCCTTCATTATCCCCTGCTGCCATGGATGCACCCTGGGTTTTGGGAACTCTTCCAGGAACTCGGGGAGTAGCCTCTGGATCTTTTTCCGTATCGTAAAGGCGCCGAATTCCTGTTTTGATGAAGCCGTCCAGCAAGGAACGATATTGTGGGCGTCTACTTCGTAAACGGGAATGCCGATCTTTCGGATGACCTGTTCTTTCCATCCCCGCTTGATGCGAAGAGGGTCAAAATCTGTCACAAGACAGGCTATATGATGTGCCCTAACGAAGTGGGCGACGATCTCATCCGGTTCTCCTGTTATGATGAAAAAAGGGATCTTCAGCGTGTTGAGTCTTTCCTGGACCTCCTTGAGGCCGGCGAGCATGAAATCGTAGTGTCTCATGGGTGCATTGAGGAAATGGGGCGCCGCAGAGAACACTACAACAAAGGAAGCCTTTCTTTTCAAGGCAAGCTCCTGGGCAAAGAGAAGCGCCCAATTGTCAGCTACCCGCTGGTCGCGGCTCATCCAGTATGCCACGGCTCCCGATGTCTCTTTGCCCTCCTTTAATGCCCTTACCCTCTCAGGTCTCACGGTTGTTCTCTCCGGCATGATGCGATTATTTATACTATCACCATGTCCGAAACTTTGCTATACTTATCAAATTAACTCCTGTTATGTGCGAGCAGGATCATTGACAACGATACCATGATGGAGGGGAATATGAAGCTCAGCGAGTATTTTGAGAATATAACGGGACGGGGCGTTCTTGCAACATCTGATTCGGACGGCAAGGTCGATGTGGCGGTCTATTCGCGGCCCCACTTCATCGATGAGGAGACGATCGCCTACATCATGACCGACAAATTGACCCACAAGAACCTCCAGTCAAACCCCCATGCGGCCTACCTGTTTATGGAATCAGGAGAGAAGTTTGTCGGGAAGCGGCTCTACCTCATGAAGATCAAAGAAGAGTCAGACCCTGAAAAGATCAACGCGATCAGGTGGAGAAAAAGCTATACCGTGCCCGCGGACCAGAAGAACGAGAAACGCTTTCTTGTATACTTCAAGATAGAGAAGGTTCTCCCGCTCATCGGGGATAAGGGATAGCTCATAGCAAAACATCCGTAAGTCGTGAATCGTAAGAGGCGAGGGGGGAGACATGCGATATACGATTTTCTATATTTTTCCCATCGATCACCCTGTACCCAGCATCGAGTGTCGAATGATATTCTTTGCAACCTTCCTGCGGGTTGCGTTATACTTGAAAGGAAATAACGCAAGGACCGGGTTCAGATGAAAGTAGCGTATAAGGTTTGGCTTGATAATGGAGGTAAGGCATTCGGGGAGGGCCCTTACCAGCTTCTCAAGCATGTGGAGGCGACGGGTTCTCTTCACAAAACGGCGCACGATCTCAGGATGTCCTACCGTAAGGCATGGACAACCCTTCATAGGGCTGAGACAAAGCTCGGGTTTGCACTCCTCGAAAGAAAGATCGGCGGCGTGTCCGGCGGGGGGTCGCAGATAACGCCCGCGGGAAGAGTGCTGATGGCGAATTACGAGAAGTTCCGCGAAGAGATCAAAACGCTCGTGGAAAACGCGTATCAAAAACATCTCGGCGATCTATAAACGGGGCTCACAGCTTGTCCCGACTTGACGGGATCGCCCCCTCTTCGGGCAACTGATATTGTGAAAAGTAAGAGAGGTGAAAGCATGTTCTTCACCAGCATCCAGCATCGAGTATCCTGTTCGCTATGAGCCATGGGTCGTCCTTCTCATCCAGCATCCGGTTTGCCGTAAGCTATCAGCTGTGAGCCGAGCCTCTGCTTATTTATCTGCTTTTTATCGCGGCCCGGAACTCTGACTCATCAAGGAACCCATTCCCGTTCTTATCGTATTCCTTGAACTTCTGCATCGTGAGGTCAGGGAATACAACGGACAGTTCTATCGGGGAGATCTTGCCATCCTTGTTATTGTCTACATCCCTGAACTCTAAGGAGCGTGGTTTATCCCGCAGCCTGACAGGCTTTGTCCGGATAGAGGCGGTTCTCTGCGGTTCTTTTGCTTCTGCTTTTAAAGATGGTTTCTTTGGTTTTGGGAGGCTTGCCTCAGGGGTTTTCTGTTGAATGACCTTCGGCTCAACCTTTTTCTTTTCCGCTGTCCGATCAGGCGCAGGTTTGGCATGAGCGGTTTTTGCCTGGGGCGGCGGAGGAGGGGGCAGGCCTTTTCTTATCTGCAGTCCATCCTTGGTATAAGAGACGGTCACTGTATCTCCTTTCCTGATATAATCAAGGCTTGCATATCCGATGAATGAAGGGCTGACCATATCAAATGTTATGGTCTTCCCCTGGCCTTTCAGGGTTATGTTCTTTGCAGTTTTATCGATATGCACAACCGAGCCGGTGACATCAACGGCTGAGCGGGTTTTGACGCGGATCAAGTAGCGTTCTTTCGGGGTGACAGAGGTCCTGTCCTCTGCATCGGATACGACCTTAAGCCCCTGCTGGCGCGTCGCGGGCCTTTCTTGTGCCATGATGAACGAAGCGGCTGTTGTGCTTATGACCATAAACACCGCGATCAGGATCGTTCTCATAATAGTAATGTGATGTTTTAACTGCGTATCTCTGACAAGTCAAGATTTTCATGACCGGCTTCGAGATTATATGCTTGATTTTTTTGGCCCCAGACCGTAACATTCTTTGTTCGCTGCTATATATTACATTATGCTGATAGAAAAACTCATCGCCCATATTGCGCGGAAGAGGAACGCCAACTACCTGCAATTCTCTCCTCGCGTGTCACATACGATACCGCGCAAGCGGAGCGATACTCCTCTTTTGCTTTACGTCCATGTCCCCTTCTGCGAGGAGCTCTGCCCGTACTGTTCTTTTAACCGGGTCGTGTTCGAGGAGACGCTGGCGAGACGCTACTTTGAGGCGCTGAGGAAAGAGGTCCTCATGTACAGGGATCTGGGCTATGATTTCGGCGCCCTTTATGTCGGCGGCGGAACCCCCACCATCCTCATCGATGAGCTTGCCGGCACTGTTGAGCTTATAAAAAAGACCTATCGGATCACGGAGATATCCGTTGAGACGAACCCGAACCACCTCACCGCTACGAACATCGGCATTTTAAAAGAGATAGGCGTGAACAGGCTTTCGGTGGGAGTCCAGACATTTGACGACGGGCTGCTGAAGACCATCGGACGCTACCATAAATATGGAAGCGGCGAAGAGATAGCCGGACGGCTTCGATCGACCCAGGGCAAGTTCAACACCCTCAACGCGGACATGATCTTCAATTTTCCGACGCAGACCATGGCGATCCTCGAGGAGGACCTTTCGCGGCTCATGGAACTGAAGGTTGACCAGATCACGTATTATCCCCTTATGGTCTCAGATTACACAAGGGGTGTGATGAATGAAAAGGTGGGCGCTGTCAATTATGGGAGAGGTAAAGAATTTTACACGAGGATCACGGACAGACTTGCCCCGATCTATGAGCCGACAACGGCATGGTGTTTCTCGAGGGCGGACGGGATGATCGATGAGTACGTGATCAACTACGAGGAGTACGCCGGACTCGGGAGCGGCTCTATCGGCTATATCAGCGGGAACGTCTACGCCAACACTTTTGACATCGTCGATTATGTCCAGCGCATCGGAAAAGGAGAGTTTCCCGTTGTGGCGAAACGGGAGTGTTCCATAAAGGAGCGCCTCCTCTATGATTTTCTCATGAAGCTTTTCGGGCTCCACCTTGACCTCGATGAGCTCGGCAGGAAATACGGCGAGGATGCTGTAGAACACCTGCGGTGGGAGATCGCCTTCTTCAAGGCCGTGGGCGGGATGGAGCAGCGCGGTCACATACTTTCCCTCACCAAAAAGGGCCAATACTACTGGGTCATCATGATGAGGGAGTTCTTCATTGGCGTCAACAACTTCCGGGACTACTGCCGCGAGATCGCGCAGCTCTCCTCACATTCGCATTGACAATATGGGCGGCAATTAATACATTTATGCTTACGGAAGTGCCGAGGCGCCTGGTGGGTCTCCTGGTCTTCAAAACCAGTGTACCGGTGACGAGCTGGTAGGTGGGTTCGATTCCCATGCACTTCCGCCATAACCTGTTGAAATAATTCAAGATTGTAGTTTCTCCATAAGTACCCTGCACGAATCTGGAACTATCAGTTTCTTGCTCTATTTTTGTGAAACTGTGCTTGGATCGTGCCTGGATGCGGTGGCGGTAGTGCGACATGCACCTTGTTTTATGCTGATTTCTTCTTGTTATTTAGCCATTGTTATGGCAATAAATAGACATTCGATCATAAGGAGCGACCATGAAGAAACTTATTATACTCTCAATGATGCTTATGCTTTCTTTAGGGTTCTTTGCACCGGTTATCGCAGACTGCCCCGACTCGCCGATGTCGTGCTGGGGGCCGCCGATGGACCAGGGCGGTGCAAGGATCTACTGCGGGAACGTGACTATCGGTACCTGCTATGATTGGAAGAGCGCAGCGTGCTGGCCATGCGATCTGAGCCGAGACAATCCTCACAGGGATTGCGGCCGGTACAATAATCAGTGCAACTCTTCATTCCCGAATTGCTGCAAAGGGGATTGCTGGCCTGCTTACAAGAATTGGGTAGGAAGTATATGTTGCGGGGCAGAAGGCTGGAAGCCGCCGTTCTGGCCATAGACCTGCAACCGGCTCGACAGCCCACTATCTGTTATTGACAACGTTCACCCTTGCATTGATCGACCTGCTCATTCGGAATCTCATCAAAACCATTGGGAGGTCTACTGCAAGAGCTGGGTTAATTTCTCATTTGCAAACTTTTTGACCGATGGGTCGGCATTATCGATTGATAATATTTCTCTGTAGAATCGGGCTGCATCCACATTTCTTCCCTGCCTTTCGAGAATGCGGGCAGCGCCCAGGTAGCCTTCTACGTCACCCATCCCGGAGATCTTGAGGTAACAGTTGAAGGCCTTATCGTATTCCTTCTGCCTTTCATAAAGAACACCCATATTGAATAGGATCGCCCTATTTGAGGGTTCTGCAGCCAGCGCCTTTGATAAATAAGCCTCTCCCTCTGTAAAATTTTTCAGCGACAGGCAGGCAATGCCTGCATTTATCAGGGAAGGCGTATAGTTCGCCTTTACATTCAAGGCGTTCTTTGCGTGCCATATTGCCTCTTCGTACTGGCCCAGGCGGATAAGCACAGCCGAGATATTGTTCATTATTATGTAGTTTCTGGGATCCAGTTCAAGCGCCTTCTTGTAATGAGAGAGGGCCATGCCGTAATCATTTCTCGATTCATAGGTCCTCGCAGTATAGAGATGGATATCCTTGTTTTCGCGATCCGCAGGACCGCCCCTTGCTGTATCTTTTGCAGAGGCTTTCATGGTGTCGCTTTCCCTGCGGAACGGTATCTCCTTCTTGTCCGGAACAGCCGCGACATCCTTCTTCAAGGTTTTGGTTTTAACAAGAGCAGTCTGCTCCTGCCCCTTGGAAGCCGGTTGGGATACCTGGCCGACTTTCGGCTCCGGCTTTGCTTCAGGCTTTACCTCGGGTTTGGCTTCAGGTTTTGCTTCCGGTGCTGTCTCTGTCTTTGCCCTCTCTTCAGACACTTGAGGCGGGGCGGGAGTTTCTCTTTGGGCCACAGGAGGGGTTTTCCTTGCCACGACAGGCCGCACAGACTTTGTATAGGATTCCATGTAATAGACAACCCCGAAACCCCCAATAAAGGCAATCACGACGATCGCGGACAGGATAATTATTTTCTTTCTTACCTTTTCTTTCAATGTAGAATCAATGACGGTCTTTCTCAGGTCAGGCGGGATCCCCGTTTTCTTTTCATCCGTCTTCACCTTCGAAAGCAAATCCATGATCAGGCTCATGATATCTCTACCTCTCCATCTCCGTTATGTCCCTCACGCTGAAAGTAAGCGATGAATTTTTATCCGGCGATCGCGAAGAAGCCCCATACGGCGCTCCTTTCTTCAGCGCGTCGAAGATCCTCCACGAATATTTTACCCTGTAATCGGGGCTTACCGCGTTGTAACACCCTACGGCCTCCCATGTGTATCCATGCCTGTCCGTACATTTCTTCAATATCCTTGCACCGGTCATCACATTATAGCACGGGTTCTTTATGAGCTCGTCAGGGTTAAGCTGGAGGGCCTTAATCCAGCCCGAGTTTATCTGCATAACGCCTATATCGAACGAACCATTCTTGTTTCTCCCTATTGCGTTTGCGTTAAGATTTGACTCAACCTTTGCGATGCTTTTGAGGAGGTTCGGGTTTAAACCGTACAGCTGCGCAGCCTCTTCAAAACAAAAGGCAGAGGCCGCTGAAGGGAACAAACCGAATATAATGATCAGACATTGTATTAACAAATTAGTTCCATTTTATTAACAAGGCAGCGAAAAATCAATAAAATTTTCAATATGAAACAGAACATTATCATCCCAATCCCCTTGGGCGTAATAAAAAATGTGATAAAAATCATTGACATAGACAAATTATATGTTTAAAAATATATCTAATTTATAATGCGGGTATGTGAGAATACCGAATATCATAAAAAACAAAGGAGGAATTATGTTTAACGTTGTAAGGAATCGCAAGGGTTTCACGCTCATTGAGCTGGCGATAGTACTTGTCATCATTGGTATTATCCTCGGTGCGATCATCAAGGGACAGGACCTGATCGAGAGCGCAAGATTTAAAAAGCTTACTTCTGAGGTTAAAAATTGGGAAGTGGTCACCTGGGCATATTTGGACAGAAAGGGATATTTTCCGGGTGATAGTGGTAAAACCGGAACTATAACCGCAAATGTGAAGAGTGACCTTACTGCATCAGGACTTACTAATGCGCCAGCATCAAACAATCTCACGCTTGGCTCATCCTCCTTTTATCTCTTTCTTGGAAATAGCGCCACCAAGAAAAATATTATTGGGATCTGCGTGAGTGGAGATTGCACATCGATGTTTGGCAACGATATAGCATTTGCTGAAAACGTGGATTTATCTATTGACGGGACAATAGATGCGGGGGCAGGAGTTGTCCGCAGCGGAACAGCTGTTACTGCAAACAGCGCTACATGGACAATAACGGCTGCTACTGTAAACAGTACTCCCGGGGCTTGGTCGTCCGCTGCAACAGCTATACTTTACTACTTTGATAAAAAACCATAAATAATCTATCAAATGGGGGAGGCGAAAGCCTCCCCCATTTTTATTTATAATTTGAAAAACCGGTATTTATTCGCT
>DLMV01000042.1:70591-80226 GCA_002478225.1 Deltaproteobacteria bacterium UBA7527
CCTTTTTATTATGCACGTCTTTATGCCGAATGTCGGAGGGACGATAGCGCAGCCACGAGAATTCCTCATCTGGATAGGCATAGCGACCATTATTCTCCTCGGGATCCTAAACGCCGTCATCAAAGGCAGGTTCATAGAATCTCCATTTAAAATATTCATCCTGTCATTTGCGGTATTGATCCTTTCAAGCAGCATATTCAACCCTGTTAGGAACATGGATGTCTTCATCATGCATTCCATGAAGCTCATGGCGGGAATACTTCTCTGGTTTGCCCTTCTGCAATTTGATCTGACCGACAGGGAAAGGCTCTCGATCCTGCTGCTTGTATTCATTTCCGTTGCCATAGAATCCGTCATAGGGGTTATGCAATTCTTTGGACTTTACAGGTATATCCCCATCACCCCTGCCCCTGAGACAGGCATGGTCGGAGGCGCGTTCCAGCAGAGGAACCTCTTTGCCTCATGGGTGGCCATAGGGCTCGCCATCTCCTTTTACTTCATATTCACCGAGAGGTTCACACGCTATCGCGGAAAGATGAAATCAGCCTTTTTTGCCTGCGTTGCCTTATTATCATTGAGCCTGATCATTTCAGGGTCGCGAACGGGCATCATAGGCGCCGGCCTTGCAGTGATGGTGATCCTTGCATCAAGGGCAGGACACTATGCATCTGCAAGAAGATATTTAACGCTCTGGCTCGTGATATTTTCTGTTGGCATAGCAGGCGGCTATACGCTGTTAGGCGTTCAAGAGAAGCTTGGTATCGAAAAACCAACGGTAAAGCAGATAAAATGGTTCTCAGATATTCAACATCCCAATATTCAAAGCCGCATACTGATGTGCAAAACATCTTTTGAAATGTTCAAGGAAAAGCCGGTCTTCGGGCAGGGGTTTGCTAATTTCGGGAGCCTTTACATGTACTATCAGGCAAAGACGGCAAAGTCGAAGCCAGAGTACAAAGAGTTGATCAGCAATTATACAAACCATCCCCACAATGAGGTCTTCAAGGTAATGGCGGAAAGCGGCATTGCAGGGATAGCGGCAATTCTTATTGTGGCAGCAGGCTTTATCACGACGCTTCTACGATCGAAACGGGAGGAGGCAGGGCTGTATGTTGCCATCTTGACGCCCCTGCTCATACACATGATGTTTGAGTATCCATTGGAATTGTCCACCGGCCATTATCTTGTGTTCTTGCTGTTTCTCTCCATGGCGACCTCGCATTCTGTCAAAGAAACAAAATTACATATAAAAAAATCCGCCATCGTAGCAATCCTTTCCTGTTCTGTGCTCCTGTATATAAGCGCAACAGGATATATGGCCAGGACTTTCTATGATTACATGAACATGGTCATCTATCACAGGGACTACGGGGAAGGCAAGAAGCCGTCAGTGAAGAATATAGAGGGCGCCGTGGACAACATATACCTCAGGAACTGGGCAAAGCCGACATATATGTTCGTGACGGCTGAAGATGCGGTGAGGGATGCAGGAAAAAACAGAGATTTTCTTAACGATTTCTTGAAGTGGAGCAATTCCGAGAAACAGAGGCAGCCCATTACGGAGGTCTTTTACTATGACGCCAGTGTTTTGCTCTCCATGGGCATTCACTATAAACGGCATGCCTATTTCGATGATGCAATGAACACCGTGGAAGAGGGGCTGTATCTGTATCCGAACAATAAGGATTTAAAGGCATTACGACCCAGGATCTTTTCGGAGGCGGTTAAGGCAATTTTTCAACAACTCCATGGCAAATAGCGCAAAAACGATCTTTTTTTCAATTTGCGCCATTGACATTCCCGGGCAATGTATCGGATAATGTGAAAAATAGAAATTTTTAGAAAATAATCAAGAAGGAGCGTTAAGATGATAATTTTCAGATCCTTAAGGAACCGCAAGGGTTTCACGCTTGTAGAGCTGGCGATCGTATTGGTGATCATCGGCATAATCCTCGGGGCAGTGCTGAAAGGGCAGGAAATAATCAATAATGCAAAGATGAAGAGGGCGTATAATCAATACAGAGAAATAATGGCCGCTATTTACACGTACTACGACAGATACGGGAAGTTTCCGGGAGATGACAATACGGCAGCCGACAGGTGGGCAGGGACACGCAACGGAAACGGCAATGGCATAATAGAAGGAGGGACCACGGGCACTGACGCAGCGCCGGGAAGCATGTTCACGTGCACCGATACCACCGATACTGAAACGTGCGCACTCTGGGAACATTTAAGGCTGGCAAATATGATATCAGGGCCCCAAACAGCAGGGTCATCCAGGTTAAACCCGGCCGATGCTTATGGAGGGACCATAGGGGTTGCAAGCGTTCCTGTTCCCTCTGCAGGCGGTCTGACCGTCAACTGGATCGGATTGACCTCAATTCCTACGTATGTGGCAATATCCCTTGACACCCAGAATGACGATGGAGTTGCAACCACAGGCTCGATCCGCGCTTTGAATCCTTATGTTCCTGCAACGCCGGACGTCCCTATCAGCTTGTTTTTCAGATTGTAATTCAGGGATTTTGTACATTATTTATACTGAACAGCCTGTTCCTGGATCTTTACCGTCTCTCCTGAGATCCAGCACTCCCTGCTATCGGAAAGCCGGACCCTGTACCAATTCATCCCCCGCCCGTTCTTCAACCCCTCTATGACCTTTAATACAACTCCTTTCGATGCCCAGGAGATAGGGGTGGAGTTAAGAGATGGTATTGGCCTGAGGTTGGCTGAGCTGACAACAACAATTGCAAGCCTTTCACCCTCCTGCTTTTGTTCCTTGCCTGCTTCCGGGACTGGAACGCCTTTGTCTGCTTTTGGATCAGCGCGAACCTCCAGCGTGGTTGATGGGGAGCTGTAAAAGTAGTACTTATAGACAATTGTACCGGAAACAATGACGACAATTGCAAGCCCTGCTGCGAGTACGTAACGCAGAATATTTGAAAACCCTGCCCTCCCCTTTGCGCCCTCGGCGAGATGCTCAATCGCATACCTGACATGCTTTTTGCCTATACTCTTATTTCCATCGATGTAGGCGGCCATCAAAGACCGGGAAGCCACGAGGTTTATCAAACGCGGAACTCCCTTGGAGAACTTATGGATAAGCCGCTTTGCCTTTTCGTCAAAGGTGGGGATGCCTTTCCCTGCCTTGATGAGACGGTAACTTATGTAGTCGAAGGTTTCGCTCATGCTAAGGGGCATGAGTATTGCCTTTACGGTCATGCGCTGGTTCAGTTGCCGCATGTGCTCAGAAGAGAGCTTGTTTTTCAATTCAGGCTGCCCTATGAGCACGATCTGCAGTAATTTTTCCTTTTCCGTCTCAAGGTTCGAGAGCAATCTCAGCTCCTCAAGGGTTTCATCAGGAAGGTTCTGGGCTTCATCAACAATAATGACCACCCGCTTCCCTTTTTCTGATGTACCAAGCAGGAAATCCCTGAACGCCTTGATGATCTCATTCTTGTTCTTTTGCTCTACAGGGACTTTAAAGTCCTCAAGGACAGCGAGGAGGAACTCTTCCGGGTTCAGTCTTGGCGTGAGGATGAGCGCGATCTCAGCCTTGTCCTTCCACTCATCAATAAATACCTTCAGGATTGTGGTTTTGCCTGTGCCCGGTTCGCCCGTTGCCAGAAAGAACCCTTCCTTCTGTTCTATGGCAAACTGAAGGGAGGTGAGAATCTCGTTATGTTCCTTTGAAGGATAAAAATAGGCAAGGTCCGGCGTTATTTTGAAAGGGTCCTCTTTGAGGCCAAAGAATTCAAGGTAATCCATTACACCTTGCCCACCTTTGAGACAAGATCATATACAGGGAGCAGTATCGCCATTATCATAATGATAAAAATTATTCCTACAATTGTTATGAGGACAGGCTCTATCATCTTGCTGAGCTTCTCGGAAATATCATCCAGCTTTTTTATATAATATTCCGAAAGGAACGAGAATTGTTCATCAAGGTTCCCGCTTGTCTCGCCGATGTTCACCATCCTTACAATCATCAGGGGGAATATCTTGTGCTCCTTCAGGGCATCCGATATCCTGCTTCCCAGGGAAATGCTTTCTTGTGATGCAGCGATCGCTTTCTTCAGCACCGAATTGCCCACAACGCTTGCCACAATATCAAAAGCCCGGTCGATCATCAGGCCGGCGGCTACGAGTATCCTCATCTGTTCGGCGAACAATGCGAGCAGCTTATTGTAGACAATAAGCTTCACGATGGGGAGCCTCAAGAGCATCAAATCGATATAGTAGCGCGTCTTCTCTCTGCTTCTCAGTATCTGGATAAGAATAACTATCCCGATAATGCCCGCGACTATCAGGTACCAGTACGATGTAACAATACTGCTCACCTTCATCAGGACCCGTGTAAGGGTAGGTATTTTCACCCCCATATCCTTGAACATATTCATAATCTTCGGAAGAACATATACAAGCCAGAAGGCAAGCGCCCCCGATGTGGTAATGATAGTAAAGATAGGATAAAAGAGCGCCCTTTTTATTGCCTGGTTTAAATCCTCAATCCGTTGCAGGTGGGTTGCTACGTCAGAAAAACTTTCATCGAGACGTCCGGTTGACTCCCCTACCTTCGCAAGTCTGATAAAGATATCAGGAAATATTCTTTTATGTACGGCAAGCGCTTCTGAAAAACTTGTCCCGAGTCCTACCTGAGACTTTATATCTGTAAGCACAGATCGAAGGGTTTTATTCTCCACGCCTTCCATGCCATCTTCTAATGCGGTCAACAGGGGTATGCCTGCTTTCAACATTACCGAAAGATTCCGGGCATATTCGATAATGTCTGTTCTCTTTATCTTTTTCGAAGAGAGGAAGTTGCTCAACTTCGCTGCAAGATTGCTTGCCTTTTTCACGGCAAGGATTTTGAAGTTTTTCGCCGCAAGGTCCTCGTACACCGCGCTTATATCTCCCGCCTCAACGAGCCCGCTTATTATTGTGCCATTGATATTTATCGCTTTATAAGTGAAGTAGCTCATCCTGTTACCCTGATGACTTCCTCTAAGCTCGTTATCCCTTCAGCGGCCTTCCGCAACCCGTTTTCTTTTACAGGTGTCATTCCTTTTTTCAGGGCAGCGGCCTTCAGGGCTGTGATGGATACGCCTGTGAATATCAGCTCCCTCATTTCATCATCAATTGTTAATATCTCACCGATCAATGTCCTCCCCGAGTACCCTGTATTATTGCACTTGGGACATCCCTTGCCCTTGAACCCGACATTGACGGAAATGCCATATTCCTTGAACTGCGCCATTTCGTTGTCATCCAATGGATACTCAGTCTTGCAGAACCTGCAAATCTTTCTCACAAGGCGCTGGGCAATAATGGCAAGAAGCGATGTGGAGAGCAGAAACTTGTCAACCTTGAGGTCAAGAAATCTCGGTATTGACGTGATTGCATCGTTGGTGTGGAGGGTCGAGAGCACAAGGTGTCCTGTTATCGATGACCTGATCGCAATACGCGCCGTCTCTTCATCCCTTACTTCTCCCAGGAGCATAACATCAGGGTCTTGCCTCATAAAGTTTCTTCCAGCGAGGGCCAGATCGTATCCTACTTTCTCGTTCACCTGTGTCTGCTTTACAAAGCTCAGCTTATACTCAACAGGATCCTCGACGGTAATTACATTTCTCTCCAGAAGGTTGATCTCCCTTAACGCCGCATAAAGGGTCGTGGTCTTTCCGCTGCCTGTAGGACCGACGATAGCGATAATCCCGTAAGGCTTCTGAAACAGTTCTTTAACCTTCCCGGCGCTTGAACTGTCAAACCCGAGATTGTTGATATCCAGCAGATATCCGGTGCCCGCCAGGATCCTCATCACAACGTTCTCGCCGTATATAGTAGGGATCGTAGATACGCGGACATCATATGATTTATCCAGGAATGGAAAGGTAAATGAACCGTCCTGGGGCAAGCGGGTTTCTGCTATATCTATCTGGGACATGATCTTTATCCTCGAGATAACGCCGTTATGAACAACCTTGTGGAAGGCATGGCGGTGCTGGAGCACGCCGTCAATCCGGAAGAAGACATCCACAATATTCGAGAAAGGGTTGATATGTATATCGGTTGCTTTCTCCCGTATCCCATCCATGATTATCAGTTCAGTAATGGAGGCAATTTGAGGGCCTGTTGCAGCGCCTGTTCGGTTTATCTCTTTAATGATGCCGTCTATTCTTTCCTGGACGGGGTTTTCAAGAAAATAATAACCCCTCTCCAGGGCATCACGAAAGCTGTCAGGGTCTGCAAGAAAGACCTTTGGATATTCCTTTGTAATGCTTACAACTCTGTCGACCGCCACAATGTTGCTCGGATTTGTCACGCCTATGCTCATTTTCCCATGGTCAACCTCAATGGGTATGAATTCCCCCTTTTCGGCAACATCCTTTGGTATCATTTTCAGCGCATCCTCAGAGATGCGATATTCGCTGAGGTCGATAAACTCTATCCCGAACTGCTCTGCAAGCGTCTGACCAAGCTCTTTTGATGTGATGAACCCCAACCGTACAAAAATATCACCAAGCAGTTCACCGGTAATTTTCTGGTGAACTAAAGAGATCTTGAGCTTGTTGTCATTTATCAGCCCTTTTTTCTTAAGTATATCCCCAAGTCTGAAAGCGGCCATAGTTCCTATTCCTCAGATATATTCTGCTGCTACAAGAGAGCAGGCTGTAAGATTATCACAAGCTCTGTCTTTACCTCGGTCTTGTCCCTCCTTTTAAACAGATATCCGACAAGAGGGACATTCCCGAGAAACGGCACCTGATCGTCCGTAAGACCCTCAGTTTTCTTAATAAGTCCTCCGATCACAACGGTTTGACCATCTCTTACCTTTACCGTTGTGCTCAACTCTCTCAGGTCAACGGTAGGGAGTTTTATCTCAGTCTGGTTCCCCACCGATCCAATCGTTTTTGTTTCAAAGCTGACCCTTTCTGCAATGATCGGAGTTATCGTGAGGGAGATCTCGCCCTGGTCGTTGATATAAGGCACCAACCCTATGGTGAGCCCCGAAAGGACGCTCCCTGTCTCGGTGGTAAAGGTGGTAATTGGCGGGGTGCCCTGCGTGGTTGTGGTTTCCACCTTTCTTAAATAGCTTTCATTCCTTCCAACGACTAGGAGGGCTGTCTGCCCGTTCATCATGCTGACCCTTGGATTGGAAAGTATCCTCATCTCTCCTTGCTCTTCTAACGCATTCATAACAAAACTCAGGTCCGCACGCCGGCCCCCAAAGCTCGGCAAACCTGTTATAGTAAAGACAGGGCCTCCAACACTCGTAGGCGCAACTTCTTTAAAACCGCTCGTGCCAAAAGTAAAGGAGCTTGTAGTCCGTGTTCCGTCAATATTAAGGTTTCTTTGCACAAGGGTCCAGTCGATCCCGAACTTAAAACTGTCTGCGAGCCTTACCTCAATGATCTTCGCTTCGATGAGGATCTGCCTGTTCATTGCCTTCTTTAATGTATTTATGTATTGTTCAACTCTCCCAAGGCTTCTTTTTGACGCCACCACCACTACCGTCCCTGTTACCCTGTTTATCGTAAAGTATTCCCCGCTGTTCTTTTCTCCACCCGCTCCTCCGCCTGTCTGACCAATAATTTGCCCGATAGATCTTTCAACAGCCTCCCAGAACTTAAATGCCGCCTCATCGGCCTTCAAGGTCTGCGTTACTTTGCCTTTCATTCCCGCACTTCCGCTGCCGCCGCCGGAAGTCCCGCTTGCGCCGCTGGAGATATCGCCGGTAACCCCTCCCAGTATATCTCCGCCTACATCCACATTATAGTTCTGAATTATTGAAGGGAAACCGAGTTCAAATACCATTGTCTCGGTGGCCTTGATCAAAAGCATATTGTTTTTTACCGCGTAAAAATAGTCGACGGATGAGAGGATCGTATTTAATGCATCCTCTGCAGTGACATTTTTTAAAGTAATTGTTACAGGGATTTCCGGGCTAACCCCCTTTTCGATGACCAGGTTGAGGCTTGTTGCATCGGCAACAACATGGACCACATCCCTTAAAGGGGTGTTCCTGGCAACAATGTCGACTATTCTGGTTTTTAAAGGAGAGACATCCTCGGTTGCCGGAGAAAATTCAGGGATCTTCAGCTCCGGGGGCTTTGCCTCCTCTGTCTTCGGTTGCCTTGTTTCTTTCGGGATCTGGACCTCCCTCTTTAACCCGGTAGAGGCACAGGAGGCTAACAGAAAAACACATATGAGGCTGCAGAAGACCGTAAACAGCCTTTTTATATTTAATTCATTTTTAACCACTGCTCACCCTCCTTATTTCTAATTAATACCCCTTCTTTTTCTATCCGCGCGACCTTGCCCAGATCAATGGAGTCCCCTTCTTTCACAACCAGGTTGTTTATTATGGCGATCTTTTTTCCGTTCCTGATCAGGATTAATGAGACCTTTTGCTCCACAGCTTTATCGCCCGGGGCAATGCTTGAGAGCGGGACATTGGGATAACCCTTCTTTGACAGGGCAGCCACTTCAACAGGACTTATAAGGTTCGTCACTATAAGCGGCTTCCGATCCGTAATTTTAACCTTATCGTACGAAAAAAGTAAGATATTCCTTTCCAGCGGAGAAAGGGCAAACCCGAATTTTATATGGGACACACCAACTATAATCAGAACTATTACTGCAGCAGAACCTCCGATCAGTATGGCAAACTTCTTATACGTCATGAGCTGCCGCCTGGTTTTTTGCCCGCAGCGCCAGGGTCTTGCAAGCCGGCCTTGGGATATTTTAATGCACCTGTAATTTCAAACGTTGCCTGAACAGTGCCCTTGTCAATGGTTTTTGATATTTTTACGCTACTGATGGCAAAAAAAGGAAATCTCAGAGACTGTAAATAACCAACCTGGTTCACAAAGGCAGTATAGTCTTTTAAAGGTGATTTTATCGTCACGGGCAATTGGACCTCGTCCTTTCTGTCCTCAATTTTGGTAATTGTTATGTTTGCATCGCCCATCCTGGATTTCAGGTCATCAAGCAATATGAGAATAAATTCTGCGGGGAGACGGGTGTCGAAGCCGGGAGGCAGCAGCGCCTTTATCGTTTGGGATGCCCTTTCGCTATCCACCGTTGCGTTTATTATCTTGATGTATTGTATGTTAAATTCCTGCAGTTTGTCTGATGTCTCGTAAAGGGATTTCGCATACTTTTTGGCTATAATTCCGCCTGACACTATCAGCGCAAACAAAACCCCTGAAAGGATATAATAGTAAGACAATTTTCTTAGCGTCTTGCGCGCCTCTGATGAATGGGTGGTCATGTTTTCCATTTTACCCCAATAGAAAAGGCCCTGCTGACCAAATCAACGTCTTGCGAGGTTATCTCCGTGCCATTTATCTTCCTTATGCTGCCGAGCAACTGCTGAAAGTTCGATTGCAATTCAGTATAAGGTCCCGGCATAACAGCCCCTTTTATCTGCACGATCAGCGCTTGCCCGTCATTTCTGATCTCTATTTCATTTATTTTAACATTATTGGCATGTAATGACTGGAGCGCAATCAATGCCTTTTGCACATCCGGGGCGGCATTCTCGGCATTAAGATAATTTATTAAAGGCATGAGCCTTTGGAGTTCCTTGTTGCGTTCCTGGAACTCGCTGTATGCGCCTTGTTTGC
>DLMV01000042.1:80360-96007 GCA_002478225.1 Deltaproteobacteria bacterium UBA7527
CATGATCCTTTTAATCGCATAGATCTCATAGATCTTTGACATCATGGTGCCCAAGCCTATTATAGAAGCTATCACAAAGAAATAGATGCAATATTTGAGTATGGTCTTCTGCAGGATAAAATCCCGATAAACCTGCGGCAGCAAGTTTTCCTTGCGTGCTTTTTTCGCCGCCAGGAGAGCCGATATGGGGAGGATAAATTCCTGCCTGACCTCCTCCGGCGCCACTATGTTCAATGGATATTCAATGAGTTCCGATGGTATTGTAAGGCCTTCAACGGCTCCACGTTCTTTCTTGGAAGGACTTATCAGGACAACCTTTGATGGGTTCTCCCTCAATGTCTGGCGGATATAGTTTGTCGTCATATTGATGTTGCTGATGTCGTATTCGTCAAGGCCTGCCTGTCGGGACTGGACAACCCTCATAAAGTTGAGTTTGCCTTCCTTCAATAAAAACAAAGCTTTACCGCTGCCCGAATCCAGAACATATAATACTGCGCTATTTTCTGATGCTTCCGAAGATTTAACCAGTTGGGAAAGGACAAAGACATCGGAATATAGCCTGCTGATGTTTTTCCTGTATCTGGTGAACCTCTCAACAAGAGCGTTCAGCTCACCGCCGTCTACAGCGAAGACAAAGGCTTCTTTTACCGTTTTCCCTTCATGGGGCCGTTCTCTGAGGACCTCATAAAAGTAGGTAAAATCTTTAAGATCGGGGGCATTCCTTCTGATCTCTGATTCAACCAGGGGTTTGAGGTATTTGTCTTCTGCAGGAGGGAGCAGCAGCACGTCCTGGTAAAACGCTTTGAAGCTGTTTACCACTATAAAGCTGGAGGCTTTTTCCCTCACCAGGAGGTCGTCGAGCTCGTCATCCTTTACGGCAAGGGTGCGTGTAATAACGAGGGTATTGTCTTTTGTAGCGCCATAGGCCACTTTTGCCAGCCCATTCTCAAAACTGACTGCTATCTGTGCGCCGCCCGCCAATAACCCTCCTGATCATAATTGCAAAAAAAATAATTTATTACATGCCGCTGGACTTTTAACACATATCTATTTTACACTATTGATCATAAAATTAAAATACAAAATATAACATATTTATTTGACTTGAAGCGTATAGACGTGAAATAATTATTATAACTATGCGAATGAACTTCAACAGAGGCATGACATTAATTGAGATCGCCATAGTATTTGTCATTATCGGCATAGCCATTGCCCTCGGCGCATCTCTGGTAGGGCCATTAACGCAAAGGTCAAAAATCATTGATACGAGAGAAACGGTAAAGGCCGCAAAAGAGGCGCTGTCAGGGTACGCAGTAAAAAATGGCTTCTTGCCGGCTACTATCGGACTTTCAGGCGGGAGGGAATTGGATGGATGGGGAAGAAATATAGCTTTTTATCCGGCCCCTGGAATCCTGGGTTCAGGGAGAGACGTCTGCGGAGTGACTTCAACCAAGACAAACGTGAAAGAATGCATAAGTGATGACTGTTCAACGTTCAATACCAAGTCCAATATTGCATTTTTGATTTACAGCATAGGCGAAGATGCGGATGGTGTCTGTACTGGTACGGGCGTCTGCTCGGGCGGCAGCGGGACGTGTCCTTTCCCTACCTGTACCGGCGTATGCAGCGCTGGCGTATGTACAGGAGGCACAGGAACGTGTATCTGTACGGGTACATGCAATGCGGGCGTATGCTCGGGCGGCACCGGGACGTGCCCAACCTGTACGGGCACATGCACCTTTCCTATCTGGCAACAGACATCAGGCTATAACAGCCCGTGTACGTACACGGCAACCAATCCTGCCTTTCGATACGACGATATTGTCCAGTATGTGACCTTGGACGAGGTAAGGTCTGCAAGAAGCTGTTCATTTGCAATAACCAACCAATCCCTGCCGGATGCTATAAACGGAACCGCATACAGTACGCAGCTTCAGGCAACCGGCGGACAAACCCCTTATACCTCATGGTTAGTGACGAATGGCGCGCTGCCTACAGGAATTACTCTCAGTACTCCGGGGGGGCTTATTTCAGGAACCCCGACCGCTGCCGGGGTATACAATTTCACAGTGACGCTCACTGATGCAAACGGGGTCCAGACTTCCAAGGCATTTACATTAAATGTTATCGGTAGCGCAGGCACGTGTTTCATAACGGGGATCAATATAGTTAACAGGACCGGTGCCAGCAGGTATTTTACTCGGAACGGGGGGGCTTGTAGCCCAGCATGGGCTAACAATGCCAGCCTTAATGCTCAAGGATATGGAGTTGGTGGAATCCAGCAAACCGATACATATAATTTCTGGACAAATAGTACCTGTACTACTGCATGCGCAAGCACTCCGAGTTTAAACTTTACTCAGGCACAGACTGTGGATGCGAATCAGAATTGCCAGATTCAGTTTAATACAGCTAACTGCGGCACAGCGGATTTTTGAAAAGATGATTGGATAATTGGGGTCAACTCTTCAAATGTCAATTGTTTCGACATACCTCCATATCCGGGAGAAGAACATACAGTCAAGCTGTCATACACCTCTTCAATTGAGTTAATAACGGCGTCTTGCAATGTTGCCGTGAGGCTTTAAGGTGGAAAGCAGCTGCATCGGCGTCTCAACCAGATAGTCCGGTTTCTTTTTTTCAAGCATTTCTTTTGAGTTAAAACCCCAGGATATGGCGATGATCTTGATGCCTACTTTCCGGCAGGCCTCAATATCCCCTACATCATCTCCGACATAGACCGTCTCTTCCGGGGAAAGGGCGTATTGTGCGAGCGCTCCCTTGATAGCCCTGTCTTTCTCCAGAGCAGGCGCATCGGCCAATATAAAATCGACCTGCCCGATGCCGTCTCTGCCGAGGATATATTTCACCGTCTCTTCAGTGTTCGACGTCACTATGCCCAGCCGATAGTCTTTTTGCAGCGCAGAGAGAACCTCTTTCATCCCTTTGACCATAATGGCGCTTCGCATAGTGTGATTAAGCAGCTCCTTGAATTTTTCTACCCAGAGAGGGACCTGCTCGGGTTGGAGGCCGAGCACATCGATCAGCACCTCGCGCGTGCTTTTCTCCCGAAGCTTCGAACTATGCTCAATCTTTCTATAGCCGAATGTTTTGCTTAATTCGTTTGTGCAGGAGACAAAGATGGATCGGGAATCAACGATCGTCCCGTCGAAATCCATTATAACATTTTTCCATCCCATAGCGGCACATTCTACCACTGAAACCAATTGGGGTCAACTCTTCAAATGTCAATTGTTCTTGATATGGTTTTCTATTTTTTGTTAAGATTACTGCATGGCAAGGATCATCAGATTAGACCTACCGAATTCTTTCTACCATGTTCTCTCAAGAGGAAATGAGCGCAGAAAGATATTTTACGATACAAGGGATTGCAGGAAATTCCTCGAGATATTGGGTAAGACCATAGAAAGATTCAAAATAGAAATCCACGCATACGTGCTTATGCCAAATCATTACCACCTATTATTGCGCACAAAAGATGCAAACCTGTCTAAAACCATACAGTGGTTAAATGTAAGCTATACGGTCTGGTTCAATAGGAAACACAACCGTATTGGACATTTATTTCAGGGTCGTTTTAAAAGTTTTATCGTAGAAAATGATAAATATTTTATTACCCTGTGCCTTTATGCTCATGGCAATCCATTTAGAGCGGGCATTGTAAAAGATCTCCCCGATTATAAGTGGAGCAGTTACCCGGGTTATTTAGATAAGAGCAAGAGAGAAGGATGGTTGGCGACCAACATGCTTTTATCGGTATACGGAAATAATACGAGGAGACTGGAGAAGGCGCATGCAGCATATCTGGGACAGGGAACGAAAATATTTGGAGATCTCCATAAGGGGGTTTGTTTTGGTACTAAGGAGTTTGCAAAAACGTGTATGGAAGAGCTGAGGGAGATCAAACTAAGCGGCACCCAGGAAATAAAGACCCTTTTAAGAATGCGCAGCATTGATGAGATCGCCAGTGAAATACTGGTTGCCCTTGGAGAGGACGATCCAAATGCAGTTTTTGCTTCAAAAAAGAAAAAGAGAAAAATTAATAGAGATATAACGATTTACCTTCTAAACAACTTGGGGGTTTTCACAAATAAAAGGATAGGGGAGCTATTCGGCGTGGGTTATTCGGCGGTTAGTGAGGCCGCAAGGCGCGGCAAGGAATTGTCCCAGGATAACAGGGAAATAAGAAAGAGAGTGAGCAATATAACAATTGACATTTGAAGAGCTGACCCCAAGGGGTTTTTGGATATTTCGAGGGAGCAGGACGCCGTACGGCCTCTACGCGCGGCAGAGATGGCTTGGTGAAGGCGAGACAGAGACGTGGAGACGTGATTTTGAGTTGACCGTTGCCGAGTTGATGGAAGGGCAATCACCGGACGGGTCCTGGGATTTCTCTTTTATAAAGACCGCGCAGAGGCTCTTTGGCCTTCATCTGACCGTACGCAACGAAACGAAGGAGATAAAAAGGGCGCTTGGCTGGATGGCAGCGCACACCCTGCCGTCGCCCGATGATCCAATATGCGCTGAAATGAGTGATGTTCGCGAAAGCTCTCTCGAAGGGCTTCCTTTTGTGCCCGGCAACCTATTTTTATTGACATACAGCGTTGTGCTTTTCCTTTCGACGATCTTTGGAGGCGGTTATGAAGCGCCTGTGGCCGGGGCATACGAGACACTTGCCGGAGAAGTGCTCAAAAAGAATATCCTGTTGCAGTACGCCGATATGAATAATATCCTGAGGGCATTCGTTGTTCATCCGGAGCACACGGACAGCCTGGCAACGACCACTATGGTAGAACATCTGGCGGCTGTTCAGGACAGCGCCGGCTACTGGCCAAAGGGCGTGCCGTTCTATCAAACCCTGAATGCTCTGGGGCATCTTTCCTTCTGCCAGGCCGATCAGCAGCTGGAAAGGGCCTTTCTGATCGTCCGCGACACGCAGAACCCTGATGGAACGTGGGGTAAGACTCAGAAAGAATGGAATACCTTTCTTGTCATCCACGCGCTGAGAAACAAAAAGAAGCTGTGAAGGATCCGTGTTTATTCCTTGCTTATCCTTCTCCCTTCCACTATAATTTTTCCAGCTGAGGGATGATTTCAATGAAAAAGATCATTGTCATACCCGCGCGGTTCGGATCAACGAGGTTGCCGGGAAAACCTCTCCTGGACTTGTGCGGAAAGCCTCTTATTCAATGGGTCTATGAGAGGGCGCGGGAATCCCGCCTGGCAGATGGGATCCTTGTCGCTACCGATGATGAGCAGATACGGGATGCGGCGCTGTCATTCGGCGCCGAAGCCGTTATGACGAGCGTTGCATGCACAAGCGGCACAGACAGGGCCTACGAGGCCGTGCAGGGAAAGAACGCTGATATCGTCGTCAACCTCCAGGGAGACGAGCCCTTTATCAGATCCGACATGATCGATGCAATATTCTCAGTGATCGAACGCGAGCATCTTGATGCGGCAACCCTTTGCTGCCCGTTGAAAGACAACAAGGAATATGAAGATCCTAACACCGTGAAGGTAGTGCTCGATCGGGCAGGATACGCCCTCTACTTCTCGCGGGCGCCGATCCCGTATGTGCGCGATGACAGAAGAGCGGCGCCCTACAAGCATGTGGGTATTTATGCGTTCTCAATGGCCCTGCTCGAGAAATTCGTAAGGATGGAGAAGGGCAGGCTCGAGGAGACGGAATCGCTGGAACAACTGCGGATCCTTGAGAATGGATACAAGATCAAGGTTTTGACGACCCAGTACGACGGGTTCGGCATAGATACCGAAGAAGACCTGCGGAAAGCGCAGAAGACCCTTGCCCGCTATATCCACTGATCTTTTTTTGATCCGGTTTTTGCTGCACCGCTTCCAACATCTGCGATGGACAGAAACAAACGGCTGAAAGGCGAAAGAGGAGGTCGATATTGACATGGAATTGAAAAAAGTGTTACTTTACAACTACTTATATGGTCTGTAGAAAAGTCTTATTCTATGACAGATACCTGCCTGGAGGAGAGGATGGACATCCGGCCACGATGCTATGATAAGGTTGCCCGGCTGATCGAAAAAGGCGTCGCTATTTCAAATCCGTTAACCCTGGATCTGGGCGACGAGGTAAGCGTTGAGCGCATATCGGGAAAGGGCGTCACAATATATCCGGGATGCAGGATATACGGCGGGCAGACCGTCATATCTGCGGGCGCCAGGATCGGCTACGAAGGCCCGGTTACGATAGATGACTGCCAGATAGGGCCCGGCGTCGAACTTAAAGGCGGATATTTCAATAGATCGGTATTTCTGGAAAAGGCAAGCATGGGGCTGGGTGCGCAGGTGCGAGAAGGCTGCATCCTCGAAGAGGAGGCGAACGGGGCGCATTGTGTTGGCCTGAAGCAGACGATCCTCTTCCCCTTTGTTACGCTCGGGAGCCTGGTCAACTTCTGTGATTGTTTGATGGCCGGGGGAAAAAGCCGCAAAGATCACAGCGAGGTAGGCAGCTCATATATTCATTTCAACTATACACCGGACGGCGATAAGACCACGGCGTCGCTGATAGGCGATGTGCCGAGGGGCGTGATGCTTAATCAGCCTGCCATCTTTCTCGGCGGTCAGGGCGGCATCGTGGGTCCTTTGCGTATGGGGTATGGCAACATCGTTGCCGCCGGTTCGATACTCAGAAACGATTTCCCGGAAGACAATATGCTTATTGTCGGGAAGACGCACTCGCCGAAAACAGTTCATGTTGCTCCTGGTGCGTATACGAACCTCCACCGGATAGTGGGCAACAACATCATCTACCTTGCAAACCTGATGGCGCTCGAAGAATGGTATATTCATGTGAGGCGTCCCTTTTTTGACGTACAGGAGCTTGGCAACCTTATATATGCCGGTTTGCTTGATAAGCTGTCGCTTGCGAAAAAGGAGAGGATGAAGCGCTTGCGGATCCTGGCTGAAAAGACAAAGATGTATTCCGAAGGCGGCGCGGAAAAGAAGCGGGAGACAGCCGGAAAGAAAGAGTTCTACGAGAGGTTCGCGGAAATAGAGGAGCTGTTCTCGGGCGGCATAAAAGGTGGTGCGGTTGAGAAGGGCCGTGATGGTTTCCTCTCTTCTTTTGAGAAAGAATCCTGCGGGAGTCAAAGAAATTATATAGCGGCAATACAGGGGCTTCCCGCTCAAATTTCTGAAAAAGGCGTTCAGTGGCTTCAAGGTATTGTTGATGCTTATTGTGAAAAGGCAAAAACGATCATGCCGTCACTCAATATGTTCGGGAAATGATTTTTGTAATCCATGCACAAGGAAAACCATTATGGGTAAACTGTTCGGTACCGATGGAGTAAGAGGAGAAGCAAATCGCTATCCGATGAATGCAGAGATCGCCTTCGCCTTAGGGCAGGCGGTCGTATATCTCTTAAAAAAAGAGCATCACCGTCCAAGAATAGTTATTGGAAAAGACACCCGGATCTCCGGTTATATGCTTGAGGGCGCCCTTGAGTCGGGGATAACCTCCATGGGCGGCAATCCTTATCTGCTCGGGGTGTTGCCGACCCCCGGGATAGCTTTCATTGCACAAAGCATGCGCGCCGATGCGGGGATCGTTATATCGGCTTCGCACAACCCATACCAGGACAACGGGATAAAGATCTTTTCCGGCAGCGGCTTCAAGCTTTCAGATGAGCAGGAAGAGGCGATAGAGGATCTGGTGCTGGGCAACACGCTTAACAGCCTGGTGCCGCCCGTCAAGGATATGGGGCAGGCATACCGGTTGGGCGATGTGCACGGCCGTTATATCGTTTTTTTAAAGAACACATTCCCGCGGGACCTGTCAATGGAAGGGATGAAGATAGTCATAGATAGCGCCAACGGCGCCACATACAAAGTTGCCCCTGAGACCTTCTGGGAACTGGGAGCGGACATAGAGGTCATCCATAACACGCCAAACGGAATAAACATCAATGATATGTGCGGATCGCAGTATACCCGGGATCTAAGGAAAAAGGTCGTGGAAAGCGGGGCTGCAATAGGGCTTGCTTTTGACGGCGATGGCGACCGCCTAATCGCCGTGGACGAAAAAGGACAGGAAATAACAGGCGACCAGATCCTGCTTATATGCGCTGCCATGTTTAAAGAACAGGGCAGGTTGAGGAACGACCTCGTTGTGAGCACTGTAATGAGCAACCTGGGGCTACGGATAGCATGCAAGCGTTACGGTTTTAAATACCATGCATCAAAGGTTGGGGACCGCTATGTTCTGGAGGATATGGTTCAGCTGGGCAGTGCGGTAGGCGGAGAAGAGTCGGGGCACATGATATTTCTCGATCACCATACCACAGGCGACGGCATTGTCACCGCCATGCAGCTCATTGCAGCGATGGTCAGGACAGGCAAGCCCCTTTCAGAGCTTGCAAAGATGATGGACATCTATCCGCAGAAGCTGATCAATGTGGATGTTCAGAGCAAGCCCGACGTCGCAACCGTGCCTCAGATCATGGAAGTGATCAAGAGGGTTGAGAAGGAGCTGGGAGATGACGGACGTGTCCTTGTCCGTTATTCAGGCACACAGAACATGTGCAGGGTCATGGTTGAGGGACCGAGCGAAGGTGTTACGGAAAAGTGCTGTAAAGAGATCGCCGATGCCGTGAAGAGCGTCCTTGGCGGATAATTGGGAAGGCAAGGCCGCTGCCGGCCCTGCCTCATGTCCTTCAGGTCTCGCTGTCCTCTTTTGAGCAGCTGTTATTTCTTCGGCTGCTTTTCCTTGCCGGACGCCTTGTCTTTCCCGAGCCAGGATATGTTGTATTCTTCGATCGTGATGATGCCGTCACCATCGAGATCCATCATCTTTGCCATCTCCTTCATCCTGGTCATATATTCGTCGCGGGTCAACTTGCCGTCTTTATTCTCGTCGAGGTCGACAAAGCGGCCTGCCCAGAATCCAACGCATTCATTGGGCTGTATCTTCCCATCCTTGCTCGTATCCATACGCTGTATCCTTGACGCACTCCGGTCCATCTTTACAGGATCCTTCACTTTGGCGGCGTCTCCTACGGTCCCGCACCAGTACATCGCCCATTCCTCAACCACCACGACGCCGTCTTTGTTCGTGTCGGCGGCATCAAAGTTTTTCTGTCTTGCCTGCAGGTATTCTTCGACCGTGAGCTTGCCGTCCTTGTTGGCGTCTTCATTTTTGTACCGGTCTGCGATTGCCTTTTTCATCTCTGTCCTGGTTACCACTCCGTCCTTATTGGTATCAGCCTTGTCATGCAGGGACTGTGCGTACACTGTTCCGTATCCAAGAAATAAAAACATGCACAGACCGACCACAATGCTCATGAACGGAATCTTTTTCATACAGCCTCCCTGGTAAAATGATTTGAAGTATACTCAATTATACAGATAAGGCCGGCAATGTCAAAGGGAAGCTTTCTTTTGCTGAACCCATAGATCGTGGATCGTAAAAGAAAACCTGTTGAAATAAATGTTTTTATTGGTATCATGTAAAGAGTTATAAAAGCTAAGGAGATTGGTGAGGGGTGAAGAAGAATAAAACGAAAGCAGAGCTTTTGTACGAATTGGATGTATTGCGCAAGCAGGTAGAACAATTCAAAAAGACCACAGGAGTGCGCAGGCGGCGGGGCGCATCCTCAGAAGAGGATGAGGATATCTATAAGATTGCGGTTGAAAGCTCCAATGACGGAATTATAATCCTGCGGAGCGATAAACGTCTCTACTGCAATAAGAAATATCTTGAGATGTTAGGGTATAAGAGCATTGAAGAACTTGCCGATGTGCCTCCCTTCCTCACCGTTCATCCCGACGACAGGAAGATGGTGGCTGATTCTGCCCGAAGAAGGCAGCAGGGAGAAGAAGCTCCGACACGATATGAATGCAGGTTGATAAAAAAAGACGGCTCAACGATCCATGTTGAGGTTTCGGCGTCGGGCATCATGTATCAAGGCAAACGGGCCTCCTTAGGATTCGTAAGAGATATAACCGCATACAAGGAAACAGAGAAAGCGCTCATGACAAAGGAAGAAACACTGCGGGCGCTGGTCAACGCGACCAATGAATCCCTGCTCCTGATTGACACGGAAGGAACGATCCTCGTAGCAAGTGAAACATTGGCGAAACGGATAGGCAAAGACGTCAAGGAACTGATCGGCACCTGCATATATGATCACTTTGGGCCGGTGGTGGGAAGATCAAGGAAAGAGAAGATTGACCACGTTGTTCGTACGGGCCAGGCTGCCCACTTCGAAGATGAAAGGGCCGGGAGAATTTACGACGCATTCGTCTACCCTGTTTTTGATGAAAACAAAAAGGTATCGCAGATAGCTGTTTTTGCCATCGACATCACTGATCGGAAGGAGGCCGAGAAGGCGCTCCAGGCGAGCGAAGAAAGGTACCGCAGGATCTTCGAACATTCCATAGAGGGCATCTTCCAGTCAACACCGGACGGAAGACACTTAAGCGCAAACCCTGCTATGGCGAAGATGTTTGGGTATGACTCCCCGGAGGAGATGATCGCAGCTACGACTGATATAGCGAGACAGATATATGTACACCCGGAACAACGGGATGCCTTCAAGAAGATCATTGAGGAACAAGGTTTTATTGAGAATTTCGAATCGGAACAGCACCGCAGGGACGGGAGCACGTTCTGGGTCTCCAGCAATGTCCGGGTTGTATCGGCTCCCGATGGGACAACGCTCTGTTATGAAGGCACCGTGATCGATATTACCTCACGAAAAAAAGCTGAAGAGGCCCTGCGCCTGGAGCGGGAAAGGTTCTTTACCCTTACAGAGAACGCCCCCTACGGGCTTGCATTCATTGATGAGGATGGTACCTTTCACTACATTAACCCTAAGTTCAAAGAGATATTCGGCTACAATCTCAATGATGTTCCAAACGGCAAAGAATGGTTCAGAAGGGCATACCCTGACCCGGCATACAGGCATACCGTGATAGCGGCATGGATCGAAGACATACAAGAGACAGGAGTATCAGAGCAGAAGGAAAGGGTCTTTAGGGTGAAGTGCAAGGACGGTACCGACAAGATAATCAGTTTTATTCCTGTCAAATTATCGACAGGCAGCAACATAATGGCCTGCGAGGACATCACCCGGCGTAAACAGACCGAAGAAGAGCTTCGCGCAGCGCACGAGCGGTTCTTTAATATCATTGAGTTCCTGCCCGACGCGACGCTGGTCATCGACAGCGAAAAAAGGGTGGTAACGTGGAACCGTGCCTGCGAAGAGATGACGGGTGTCAGAAAGGAGGATATTATTGGAAAAGGCAACTACGAGTATGGTCTTGCATTTTACGGCACAAGACGACCCATACTCATAGACTATGTTGTTGCTGATTCCGATGAGATAAAGAAGAAATACGAATCTATCAAGAAAAAAGGCAACATACTCTACGGCGAGGTGTTCATACCGGGATTGTACGGCGGAAAGGGCGCATATCTATCAGGGACCGCTTCTCCCTTGTTCGACAGCAGCGGGAACATCGTCGGCGCCATAGAGGCGGTCCGTGATATCACTGAGCGCAAGAACCTCGAATCGCAGCTCTTCCAGGCCCAGAAACTGCAGGCGATAGGGACCCTGGCAGGCGGCATTGCCCATGACTTCAACAACCTTCTTATGGCCATCCTTGGCTATACATCCCTGATGCTGATGGATGTAGAGCCAGGCCACCACCATTACGAAAAGCTGAAGATAATAGAAAAAGAGGTGCAAAGCGGGGCAGACCTGACAAAGCAGCTGTTGGGATTTGCGCGGGGCGGAAAATATGAAGTGAAACCAACGGACATGAACGAGATCGTTATAAAATCCTCTGATGTATTCGGAAGGACCAAGAGGGATATCGTTATCCACAGAAGGCTCCAGAGCGGCCTCTCCATCGTAGAGGTAGACCGGGGTCAGATAGAACAGGTGCTTTTGAACCTCTACATCAATGCCTGGCATGCGATGCCCTCAGGGGGAGATCTCTACCTTGAAACGCATAATGTTGTTCTTGATGAAGCTCAAGCCGACAACTACCTTGTAAGTTCCGGACAATACGTAAAGATATCCATAACCGATACCGGTGTGGGCATGGACGAGACAACAAAGCAAAGGATCTTTGAGCCTTTCTTCACCACACGGGAGATGGGAAGAGGAACCGGCCTGGGATTAGCGTCTGCACACGGCATTATTAAGCACCATGGCGGCGTCATCAATGTTTACAGCGAGAAAGGCAAAGGCACAACCTTCAACATCTATCTCCCTGCTTCAGGGAAAGAGCGTATCGAGGATAAGGTCATATCAGGCGATCTTTTAAAGGGCAATGAGACGATCCTTTTTGTTGATGATCAGGATGTGGTCATTGATGTTGGAAGGTCGATCCTGAAGGAGCTTGGCTATAATGTATTGCTTGCACGAAGCGGGCAGGAGGCGATCGATATTTATGCACAGCGCATGGAAGAGATCGACCTGGTGATCCTCGACATGATCATGCCGGCTATGGGCGGCGGGGAAACATATGACAGGCTGAAGGAACTCGACCCCGGGGTCAAGGTCATTCTCTCGAGCGGCTACAGCCTGAACGGGCAGGCAACGGGGATACTTGAGCGCGGATGTAATGGTTTTATCCAAAAGCCTTTCAATGTGAGTGAATTATCGAAAAAGATACGGGAGATACTGGATTAATTGTGCAAAAAAGGATTATCATGACATATGGACCATGAACTCACAGTCCTCATGATCACTGCGGCGTCCATCGGTTTTTTCCATACACTGCTGGGGCCGGACCATTACATCCCTTTTATCGTCTTCGCGCGGGTAAGGAAGTGGTCCATTGCGAGGACGGCATTGTTCACGTTCCTTTGCGGTGTCGGTCATATCGGGAGCTCCGTTGTGCTCGGTATCATAGGCATTGCCCTGGGGATTGCGGTCACAAAGCTGGAATTCGTGGAATCGTTCCGCGGCAACATAGCCGGATGGGCTCTAATAGCCTTTGGTTTTATGTATTGTATCTGGGGATTGCGAAAGATGTTCGGGAGCCGTCCCCATGAGCATGCCCACGCGCATATCGACGGAGAGGTCCATGCGCACAGGCATTCCCATTCAGAAGGGCATGTGCACATACACGATAAGGAGGGCGTTGTAAACCTTACCCCCTGGGTCCTCTTTACGATCTTTGTTTTTGGTCCCTGCGAACCGCTGATCCCGATCCTTATGTACCCCGCTGCGAAGAGCAGCATCTGGGGGCTGGTGGCAGTGACCGCTGTGTTCGGCGGCGTGACGATCCTGACAATGCTCGGCGTCGTCCTTATCTCGGTCCTTGGCATCAACTTCCTGCCAATGGCCAGGCTTGAACGATACAACCATGTCCTGGCAGGGGCCACGATATTCCTTTGCGGGATAGCGATACAGTTCATCGGCCTGTAACTGAAAGGCCAGCGGACGTTACCATGGAAAAGATGATCATCACGGTAGGCGTTACCGGATCACGGATCACAAGGGAGCAGACGCCTTATATCCCTGTTTTGCCGGAGGAGATCGCGGCATCGGGGATCGAGGCCTGGAGGGCTGGCGCCGCGGTGGTCCATATCCACGTGAGGGATCCTCGAACAGGGCTCGGCACGCAGGAGCTATCTCTGTTCAAAGAGGTGGTTGATCGTATCCGTGCCGAGACCGACGTTATTCTCTGCCTTACGACAAGCGGTATCCCGGGGAGGAACCTTCCCGTCCCGGAAAGGCTTCAGCCCCTTGCATTACAGCCGGAGATGGTCTCATTTGACGCGGGCTCACTGAACCTGAATCAAACCGTCTTCCTTAATCCGCCGGAATTCCTCGAGACCCTTGCGCAGGAAACCCTTGCCAGGGGCATCAAGCCCGAGCTGGAGGTCTTTGACGCCGGCATGATCCATACCTGCATCCGCTACGCCGAGAAAGGTCTTCTGAAAAGACCGCTCCATTTCCAGTTCGTCCTCGGGACGATAGGCGGGATGCCTGCCACTGCAAAGTCGGTCCTCCACATGACAGAGATACTGCCTGAAGGCTCCACGTGGTCGGTCATCGGCAGCGGCGCAAGCCAGCTCTCCATGGTCATGCTGGGGATGGTCATGGGCGGCCACGTCCGTGTCGGGCTTGAGGACAACATCTATTATTCAAAGGGCGTGCTTGCGAAGACCAATGCGGAGCTCGTCGAGCGCGTCGTCCGCATCGCAAAGGAATACGGGCGCGACATCGCAACTCCCGCCGAGGCACGTAAGATCCTGAGCCTCACCGCTCCATCTTAACCTTATCCTCAGCCTTAACCTTGCCTCTATAGGTATGATGCCTCGATCTGTTTGATGGTATCGAAGAGCCTTTGATTGACGGGTGTGGGAACGTTGTAGCGCCTGCCGAGTTCGATCACCTTGCCTGCGAACATCTCGACCTCAGTCTTTCTTCCTGCCTCCACGTCCTGGAGCATGGAGGTCTTGCCTTCAGGGCTCAAGCCTGCAAGGACCGCGTACCAGTTCTGTATGTCTTCTTCTGTCAGGCGTATGCCGGCCTTTGCGGCAAGCGCCATGACCTCCCGCATAGCAGATTCCATGAGGTACCTGGCATCACGGGATTCTTGAAATACGGAGTAGGGCGCCCGCAGTGCTGCCGATGCCTGGTTGGTGCCGACGTTGATCATGAACTTCCACCAGAGGATGCGGACCATATCGGGCGGCGTCTCGTGGACGATGCCGGCACGGTCGAAGAGCGCCTGCACGCGCTTCACCCTCCCGGTGATCTCATTATTTTCCCGTTCACCGAAGAAGATCCTTCCCCGCCTTGTGTACGTCACGGCATTTCCTTCCTTCAAAGCATCGATCCCCACGGCCACGGCATAGAGCACTTTGTCCATTCCATATACATTGCCGATCTGCTCTTCGCTTTCGATGCCGTTCATGACAGAGATGATGATCGTCCCTTCTCCTATGCTATTTTTCATTTTCTTTATAGCATCATCGAGATGGTGATGCTTGACGGCAACGATGAGGAGGTCTGCGGGAGGGCGCGGATCTTCCGGTCTTACAACGGGGATGAGATAATGTTTGCCGTTCACGAACAGGCCTTCCCCGGCAAGCCTCTCAAAACGTTCCCCGCCTGCGATCAAGGTGACGCAATCACTTTTCATCGTATGGAGCATGCTCGCATAGGAAGCGCCCATGGCCCCTGCGCCGATGATCGATATCGTCTCAATAGGGGGTAGGGGTATCATGGTTCTGCCTGCCTGCTTTGTTTTTCCTTTGCCTGGCGTCTGATGCGGAGCCAGAGCACGATGATGAATGTAATGGCTGCGCCTGCCAGGGCCGAGAGGAATATGACGATCGCGAGGGATGCGTCGAACCTCCAGAAGAGAAAAGATATTGCAACGGGCGCCGCGTTCTGGACCGAAAATGCGGCGACGCACAGTATGATAATGCATGCGACTATTATGATGGCCATAGACCCTCCTTTCCTCGCCGCTCTTCCTGACAATGATCTCTTTAGTGTACACCTTAACACAGCAATTTGCATCTGAAGAATGTATGACAAATAACGAAATGCAGATCATACGATACGCTCTTTCTTCTCAATATACTGTATAACAAAAAATATATAATAAATACAATATAT
>DLMV01000073.1:0-44856 GCA_002478225.1 Deltaproteobacteria bacterium UBA7527
CTTCGACCGGCGAAGCGCTAAGCGGACCCACTATGCACATCGTGGCCGGCATCCAGCCATGCTGGTCGCTGGTCCAGCGCTGTGCATCAATACATTTCCTATAATCGGTATATATGTCGTTGATGCTATACCCCACGTTGAGTGAGGCAAAACCGCCGGCAAAGGGAAAAATCGGGACCCTGTCAGGTTTTTGCCTTGCCCATAAGGCTTCTAATCTCTCATCGTCGTTTAGCCGGTCCTACTTCACAGTCCTGAATGTTGTCGTTTCATAATTGTCGCCAGAAACCATCACCGCCTCCTTGAATTGCTTATTCGTCGAAAAAATGTCCTAATTATTGGCACGCTTTACGGATACCCTATCCTCCTACAAGGTCTTCGTACAAAGGAGGGTCTATCCTTTTTAGACCAAAATAGTCTTTTCAGCTCGTTAACAGGACATCTGAACAACTTCGGTCCGGCATTTGTCATATGGTTATCCAAGGGGGGGCAGCAGCCGTGAGTCTTAAGGGGTAGGAGGGTAAAGCTGCTGCCCGTCTGATGATCAACCACGTTTCTTACTTAACGGTTCCGCGCGCTAAACCACGGAGGCTGATCTCCTCTCTTCCAGCCCATAATGCCGGATAGATAAAGGTCCGGCTCGCAATGCTATGGAGATCAAGGTAATCCCTCTGGGTATGGATTTCAGACCCCATCAAACCCAGATCCTCATAAAAGTAACTGATATTCTCGCAGGTCCTGTAAAGCCTTCCTTTCTGGTCATAGTTCTCGATCAAATGCAGCATGAATGTTTCCTTGTCAATATACATGACCCTCCTGCTGTATATAAAGTTCGGGTCCTGTTGCTGGAGTTCGATTACATATACAGGCCTTCGCTCAAAATTAACGTTCTTTATCTCCCCCTTATTGGTATAATAGGATGAACCGTCCGGAGGGACAAAAGGTATCAGGTACTCTCTCTCAGCTATTACCTTGTATTTATAAGGGTACCGTTTCGGGGTAAGCTGCTGATTGAATCCCTCAAAATCCTCATAGATCACATCCTGCCCGACGGCCGCATCCTGGGCGTCGGTAGCGGAAAGTCTCCTCAATCTTCTCAAGGAGTTTACATAGAGAAAAAAGAGGTCAAACTTATTGGGATCCAGATAGTTCATAATGCTTACAACATTTCCGTATATATCTCTCGGTGCAAGCATGCCAAAATAAAAGGAACGGTGTTCCCCGTTCTTTTCGGCCCGCTCGTCGAGCCATCCATAGGGCTCCTGATAGACCCTTCCATGGGCCCTGACAGAGTAAAAATCATAGAGCCCCTCGAAATCAGCAACGAGGTCTTTATTAAACCCCGTGGTGACCTGCAGCCCATGTTGACTATCACCCTGAAGGTAACGCTTCACCCAGTTGTAGACAACCTGTTGCGCTTTGTGCGGTCCGGAGGGTTTCGGAAATGGAAACCCGCCTTTATATGAGTCCGGAATCAGGTATCCCTGGGAGTCCAGTCGCGCATTTGAAAGCTTCGTGGCCTCGCCGATTTTGGTGTGGTAGTACTGTTGCTGCGTCGGCACCACGGTGATTTCCGAGAAGTTCCCCGCATGAGGCGGTGCCTGGGGCGCAAAACGCAGGTAATGATTCGGAATCATCAATTCCTTGAAGGGCAACCTGTCTTTGTCTTTGTATGTGTATTTTCCGGGCTTGATCTCCGGTGCAATTTTTCCAACCACATCCGGCGCCTTAAAGCCGACGACATGAGACCATACCTTCTTCATCTCCTCTGGATTTGCCGAAAGCTTTGCATACACTTCGGGAGGCATGATCTTTTTCATGCTCAATACATTTCGGTAGGGCCTCGGATCATCAAACAAGGCCTTCTGGTTCTTCAGATCCTCAATGCTCAGTTTATATATCGGTCCAGCAGCCAGCGCGAGAGACCCCTCTGTACCGAGCATAAAAGCAACTGCCAAAAGACAATAAATAAATCGCATCAAAACACCCATTTTCTCCTCCTCATTTCTGTATATGGTGCGTGTTTGTTTTTCTTTGGACATATTAACCCCATCTGTAGGTCACTTTCATATATAAATAATCTTTGTGGTCGTAAAATTCGAAACTATTATTCATTACACCATTATTCATGTTATCCCGGCCCCCAAGGAACATTGCTCCCAGCGTATAGCGCCAGTTGCTGCTGTGATCATATTGAATCTGATACCGAAACATGTCAGCCCTCCGGTTGATGTCCCGCATCCAGAAAAAGGAGGGCGTAAGTTTGTTGTTCATGTATGAGGTAGACAGCATCAACGTCGTCATATAATTGTTGGGATCAATAAGCGCTTGATTGTCGTGTTCAATAAGATTTCTCCCGTTTGGATAGCTGAGGATCTTCCTGTGATAGAACTGCGGCATGATGGTAATTCCCGAACGGGGATTGATAAACGGAACCCTTACCTTCCAGTCTACCCCAAGTGCCCAACGCACTTCATCTGTGTGGTAGAGCATACCCTTCGATGTCGTATCCGCCGCGGCAAGCGTGTTCCCGAAGAGATAGAACGCTTCAAGCCTGATCACCGGGGCAATTCCTCCGAGGGCAGAACTCTTCAGAAAAGGAACGTCCCTGCTGAAGGTACCTCCCGCAAAGCGGAGCAGGTCGTATCGACCCTGAAAGTTGGGATGGAGAAGCATCTTCCCGTCAGAGGCCATCTCTATACGATTAGCAATAGGCATATTCCAGACCGTGGGCGAGTTGTCGATGCCGTAGAAGTAATTAAGAGTGACAATGGCATCCTTCACAATACCTTTGATCCTGAAACCGTACTCGAACCCCTTGCTGCTCAGCGATCGCGGCTTGTCAACGTCGTAGGTGTCTGCAGACCCCAGGTGAATCTCTCCACCCGGCACAAAAGGGTTGTCAATCCTCGCGTTGGGCGCCCAGACCCCTCTCACGTCGTTCCCCGGCTGTATGGTCTTGTTTGGGATAAATGAAACGTTCGGGTTAAAGACAAACTCAAATCCCAAATCCTGCAGCCATCCTGTTTCGACCTTCGGATAGTATTCTGTCTTTAGAAGCCATATGGGAATTATCGTGTTCTCGAATTCCACATCCGAAAAACCACGGCTCTGGTCCATTGGATTAATCTGGTCCATTAACCGGAAACCGTCCGTTTCGCCCCAGGTCACCACCTGTTTTCCAAAACGGAAGGTGAAATCTCCCAGCGACCAGGTGACATGCGCCTCCTTGAGCAATTGCCAATATTCGTTATCCATGTAAAGGTTTCTCCGGGACTTGTTAAAGAGCTGATCATTCCATTCCTGATTGTTGGATTTAGCGTCGTACACCCAGTCGGCTGTAAACATTCCTGCTGTATAAAACCTGAGATTGTTCTTCGGGCTGTAATCGCCTTCAATAAAGACGTTGGTGAGCAGCGACTGGACATCGCGGGCCGTATCATAATATCCTTTGTGGTTAAGGCTAAGAGCCGCACCTTGACTGATGTAGCCCGCAAGGTTAAGCGGTTTCCCGTAGAGGGAGTATTGCTCCGCTTCAGCCATCTGTACGGTACACACCGTTGCGAATAGGAGCAAAAAAACCAGAATTGCCAAGCTTCTACCCTTCATAATTGTTACCTCCCCTTTTCTGATATAACGTTCCAAATAGCTCTGTTCGTCAAACATCCTAACAGTGACCAATACTGAAACTTACATCCCATCTTCTCAATCAGAGAAGCTTGCTTCTCATCCGGCTGTCTTGGGCAGACCGGGTGTCGATATTCCTTCGCTACCTATTGCTCTCACCCCCTTTTTCATGAATGTCTTGTATCTTTTCGTCTGTATCAATCCTGTTGCCATTCAGCCCCAGAGAATGTTTCTCGGCATTAGAAAACTCTGATTCCACTCCTACCCCTCCCCTCGTGATAAACCTGGGCTTTAAAAAATAGAGCATAAGCGGATGAAGCGTCAACGTAAGAAGCACGTTCACACCAAGAACAACTGCCAAGAATACTCCCATCTGCGCCTGAAATTTGAGACCCGACATGAAGTACCAGGGCAAGAGGGCTGCGAACATGGTAAGTCCCGTATAAACCACCGCCTTCCCCGTGGTACGCACGCCCATAAGGATGGCCTTTGTCCAGTTCCCCTCATTGACAAACTCGTCGCGGCATCGACTGTAAAAATAGATCGCAAAATCCACGCCCATGCCTGCGCCTATGGCCGTAACCGGCAAGGTGTTGATGGAAAGGCCGATATTGTTCATGGCCATATAGGCCACCGCGACCAGGTTGGCAAATATAAGAGGAACTGTGAGCATGGCGCCCCCAACTATCGATAGGAAGGAAATAATGCAGAGAACGAAGATCGCGCCGTATACAATGCTGTCCATCTCCAGATGCCTTTCTTTCATCTCGTCGTTCAGAGCGATCTCCATGCCGACCCTTCCTCCCGCCAGCATAAACTCTCCGTTTTCGAGTTTCATGGGTCGGTTCTTAAAAAAATTGTACGCCGCATCCCTGACTCGCAACAGGTTGTCCGATGTATGGTCGGAGAAATATATGGTCATCTGAGCTCTCTGTAGCATGCGGTCTATGAACCTGCTTAGCGTGCCCATATCCGTGTTGCTTTTCACGTAGCCCATCAGACCATAAAGCAACTCGGGGTTTTTTGGCAACTGGTACCATAATTGATCTCCGTCGTGCAGCGTAGCATTCACCATCTTTACGATGCTGATGACGGAGCTGGAAGATTTATATATGTCAGGCAGCTCCTGCTTCATGTGGCGTGAGAAGGCCTCAAAGGTAGTAAGCACAGCAGGATCGTAGACGGATCCGACTTTGCCCTCGTAGAAGAGCATAAAATTATCTGACGATGCATCAAACGCCTTATTCATCAGGGCCTGATCTTGATTGTATTTGTGATCGGGCCACAGAAGAGGAGATCCTGGCGTGGGATCTCCCACCTTTATTCCTAACGACAGCCAGATGGAAAGCGCCAGGACGCCAACGATAGCTCCGAATATCACAGCCTTGCCGCGCCCTATGGAAAACCGCGTAATTGCCACAATCACCTTGTCCATCCTGTCCAGTTTTCCGCGTTCAGCAGACCACTTATCGCTGGCCTCCCTCATAGGCATAAAGCTGCAGATTATGGGGGTGAGGATGGAGGTTAATACAATGCTCGTCATCCAAAGACTCATGACAAGGGCGAGCTGCTTCATCAGGGCTATCTTTGCAAGCCCCAATACAAGGAACCCTGCGGCATCCGTAGTCACTGCGGCAAACGCGGGAATCACCATGGATCTCATGGTCATATAGCACGCCTGCCCGCTGTCGTTATTTGCGGCATGAAGCTCTTCAAGATATCTGTATGTTGACTGTACCGAATGGCTTACCATCATAGCGCCTACAAGGAAGGCAAGGACGTAGAGAAGCGGACTGAAATTGAAACCCGTAAAACCCATAATACCGAGGCCGACAATGGTGAAGAAAAAACTCGTTGCAACGGGGACAAACATACCCACACGATTCCTGAAGATCAGAAACAGCATAATGATCATGAGGATCATGCTCACCATGAAGATCTGATAGATCTGTTGTTTGAAGCTGTAAATCCATCCCATGAGCACGGGATATCCAACAAGATGGATGGAGGTGTTGTCGTTGGAATATTTTTCGGCTATCTCCCTGAGAAGCCCAAATGCCCTTTCGTAAGAAATGTTCTCTTTGAATTCCGTGAAAAGAAGCGCTGCCGTTCCATCCTGCGATACCAATACTCCGTTGTAGGCAGGAGTGGAAAATATGCTTGTTTTCAGATCCTCCATCTCGGCAGGAGTCCCAGGAACGTTTGGCCACATAAGCGGTTCTATCTTGATTTCACCCTTCTTCAGGGTTGTCACTTTCTTTATGGAACGGCTCGCTATGGAAACCGTGAGTATCCTGTATACCTCCTCCCACATCTCTACTTCATTTGTTATGTTTTGCAGCTTTGTCAGCGTATCTTTATTAAATATGTTCCCGTTTTTCACTTTAACGATAATGACGCCCCCGGATCCACCGCTCCCGAAGACCTCAGAAAATTTCGCATGAAGTTTGAGATATGGGTGATCATAAGGCAGCATGTCCTGCAGGATCACTTCTCCTCTTATTTTCAGTGCTCCATAGAAAAACACAGCAAGAACAACTAACACCACCAGCAGTATAGCCAGCCTGTGGCTTGCCATGAACCATGCAAACCGGTCCATAAACCTCTTTGTATCGTTAGACATGACTGCACCTCTCATGTTGGATAGCATCCATACATTAAAAGACTATTTTCTCCCAGGTCTTTGAGGTACTGCGATACATAACACCCTCTTTCCCGACTGCTATAAAACCGGACCCCTTTCTCCAGGCAATTCCATAAATCCAGCTGTACCTGATCGGCGGATTGAACTCAATTGTTCTCCATGTTTTTCCTCCATCAATAGAAGAAAAACAGTTGCCGGTCCCACCGATTATAAAAGTGTTCTGCCTGTCAGAAGAAATGGAAAAGAACGGGGCTTTCAAGCCCTTGACTTGCACTTGCTGCCAGGTCTTTCCCCCATCGATCGTCTTTGTAACATAACCGTCTATTCCCACGGCCCAAACTGTTAGTGGATCCAACGCGATCACATCAAAAAGATATGTGCCCCCGATCAGTTCCCCTGTTTCTTCTGACAGATCGGAGAACCCTGCCTGCTGTTCCCAAGTCTCTCCTCCATCCCTGGTCCGGTAAATGTAGCCAAATTCTCCCACTACCCAGCCGTTTTTGGCGTCACAGAAGGCAATGGCCTTGAGGATATAGTCAAGATCCTTGAACTGTATCTTCCAATTCTTACCCCCGTCATTCGTTGACAAGATATGTGTACGCTCACCCACGATGAACCCTTTTAACGGCGTCAGGAAATGGACGTCCATGAGAAAAAGGTTTACCGGACTCTTTTGCGTTTCCCAGGTCTTGCCACCATCGTTTGTGTGCATAATAGTCCCTTCTTCCCCAACGACCCAACCGTTTTTGGAATCTACGAAGTGGATGGCGCTCAAGGTATGCTCCGTTCCGGTTTTTTGGCGGCTCCATGTCTTTCCGCCGTCTGTGGTATGCAATATTGTTCCGTAGCGCCCGCTGGCCCATCCCTCCTTTTCATTAGGGAATGTTACTGAGAACAGGTCGTCCTGCGATCGAACCGGCTGGGCGTGCAGCATCACGGGAACTACGAGCAAAGACACTGTAAACCCCAAGATTAATACACTCAACACGGATATCGGTGTATTAATTGACAAACGAAAATGTGCCTTCATGGAGCCTCCTGAGATCAAGGAATCGAAATATATGGCTGCTGAACCTATATAGCGTCTGGTTTTTAATGTCCTTCATTATTTACCGTTCGGTCAATCAAAATAAATTGATCGATCAATCAATTTTATTTAACTAATTTTTTTTTGTCAAGCCAATTTTACGCTTCACCCGTCATAATTCCTATTTAGCGATTTGCTTTTTAAGCAAAAACAACATCCTTTGAAATTTTCCTGCTCACTATAACCGCGTGCAGGGCTCAAGGCAAACTAAAGCCTAATCCATCGGTTCTCGCCAAACCTTTCCGTACAGCGCAATATTCGACTCCTGTAATGTACAGCGTACTTCCGTCGTAATTTTTCTGTTACGCGCCTGAAATCCTGATCGTTAAGTAAACGTCCTATGTGCAGGGGATCCTTGAAGGTAAATTCTATAACGATCTCGCAAAGGTCAACAAAAATTACATTCCAGCCACCGGTCACTTCTACATAGTCGATCATTTTCATTACAGGTAAATGTTCATTAAGCACAAAATCTGTATAATGTTTCTTGGTGCCGGAGCGAAGATCATAATACTGGTTAAACTTCCATACCTGCTTCTGGATGACATACTTCTCACTCTTCAGGTTGCCCGTCGGCGCCAGAACGTAACTGCCGTAATCATAAACTAATGTCTTTAACCTGGCCGTCAGGTCCCTGAACCTCTCTGTTGCTATGACACGGGCAAGGTTCGAAGCGTTTTGAGCAGAAAGAACAGCGACTATCCGAGGTCCAAACCCCATTTCTACATAGTACCCGCCCACCGAAATAAGATCCATGGTCGTGGTTTTGGGAATATATGTTTCGGTGATAAATCCGGCGTACTCATCTTCGGAACCCTGGACAACATCCCAGTTCTGAATGAATAACACGGGCATGAATCCTCCTTTTACTTCTCTTCGGCAGCCAATACCATTTCCGCTTTAGCCTTTCACTCTTTCCACAATAGCATTGATCAGGTCAATCGGGGTATTGATAGGCACCTCATGACAGGTAGACAGAAATACTCCGTAACCAAGATCCTTGGTGAAGTCTACAAGGTCACCCAGTCGGTCATTGGCCTCAATGGTTTCGGGATAAGGGCATCCCAAACCAACGGGTTTGCCGTACTTTTCTACCCATTCTGCTACACGCGAAAGTGAAATCTTATCCGCTTTAGGCCCACCGAGAAACACCGCATCAGAACCAAGATCAAAATACCGATCTGCGATGCCTGGTTCGTAGTCATGAAAACCCATTACGCTTTTTACATCATAGTACTGAGTAACATTCCAGAAGGTATTGTAGATAGGCTGCAGCCATTCCAGGTCTTCCGGCTTCATAAACGTCCAGTCTTCCTCTATCAGCCAAACCGCATCGACCCGATGGTTGCAGTATGCTTTAATATAATCCAGCACAAATGCCTGGGCATCATTAAGGGCCTCTCTCAGCTCTTCGGGATGACCGTCCCAAGAACTGAATTTGTCCTCGGTAATCATCCTTACCAGTGTAACGGGGCTGTTCAGGACCCCGATCACGGGAATTTCTCTACCCACTATTTCGCAGACATGAGCGGCGGCCTCGTAAATGACCGGCAGTTGGCCTATCTCATCAGACGACTCCAGCGCCCTTCCGGTGATACAACTCTTTCTTTTTCTTTCGAGAAAATCACTGAGAATATCCTTCCTCACCCATTTCAGTGATCTTTCCAGACTCCCCAGTTCCAGATATGGATCATAGTTGCTGACTATGGCATCATATTCAAAAAGTTCACGAGCCATTATCAGGCTTCTTGATAAAGCCACCGGGTTCTTGACCATCTCTTCCGGGGACATCTTGCTCACTCTTGAGGCGTATCTGTATATTAGCGGAATAAAGAGGGGACGGGATAATCCCTTCAGATCAAAAAGATCCTTCAACATCTTCTTTGGAGATTTCTCTTGCCGCAAAAGTTGCGCCATAGATTCCCTGCCTTATCTCAGTTGTTCATGAGTATATTCGCAGTACAACTTCTTGCATCGCCATCCTTGTCGCCACCCATACATTGCGCCATGAAAACTCGCGCCCCCTCGGTTTGGCGGGCGCCAGCTTCTCCCCTCAACTGTCGGACACCTTCCACTAATTGAGCAACCCCTGTAGCACCCACCGGATGGCCCTTGGAAAGTAAACCGCCGGAAGGGTTTACAGGTATGGTCCCGCCGAGACTCGTAGCACCCGTTTCTACAAGCCTTCCGCCTTCGCCTGTAGGGCATAGCAGCATCGCTTCATAATGCAGTATTTCGGAAATCGTGAAGGCGTCGTGACACTCCACGACATCGAGATCATTTGGCCCTAATCCGGCTATCTCATATGCCTTCTTACAGGCCCTGTAGTCTGTCTCCCAGGGAACTAAGTCGATAGGATTTTCATAACTCCCTGTAACCAGCACGGAAGCTGCGACGCGGACAGGTTTTGCAGTAAACCTTCTGGACCTTCCTGCGGCGGATAGCACCACCACTGCAGCGCCGTCCGCATTGGGACAGCAGCTAAGCCTCGTCAAAGGATCGCAAATCATGGGCGAGCGCAATACATCCTCCACGGTAATTGGGTCCCTGAACTGGGAAAGCTGATTCAAGCTTGCATGGCGTCTGTTTTTTACCGCCACCAGCGCCAGTTGCTCTGCTGTGGTTCCATATTCCGCCATATGGCAAAGGGCACGCATTGCAAAGCTTGCGGGCGTCACCAGACCTTCCAAGGTATCGATTTCGGTATCACCCGAACTGATCAACCCAAGATTGGGGACCACCATCTTTTCAACACCTACCACTATCGCCGTATCAAACTGTCCTAAGGCTATTCCCATCCAGGCAAGATGGAACGCTGTGGATCCGGAGGTACAGGCGTTCTCCACATTCACCACGGGAACCTTGTTTATCCCTGCATGCCATAGGATCGTCTGTCCGGCCGTCACGGCACCGAACAGCCTCCCGGCGAGAGCGTAGGAGCAAAAGCCTGCTTCTACCTGAGATGGTTTCATGTTTGCTTCCTTGAGGGCATCCACGATGGGCGGCACAGCCAACTCAATGAAGGATTTGTCTTGATGTTTTCCGAAACTGGTCATCCCAACGCCAACAATATCGACTTTCCTCATTCTTTCTCCTTTCACACCGGCGTGAAATAGTAACGTAAACAGGTCTGTCCACCCGCATCCACACCCAGCGGCTCCACCATAAGATGAACGTTTTTTCCAATAGCTAATCCTTCTGTTTTTAAAGGATCGAGAAGGGTTATGATGCGAAGACCGTCTTCGACCAAATCGACAAGGCCTACCGGGTAAGGCTGCGGTAAACCAAATGGCGGTTTTATTCGAACGATGCTAAAACTGTATATCACGCCTTCCCTTGAAAGCGGCGTAGCGCCTACAGGTCCAAGGCAATAGGGGCATACGATAGGTTTCGGAAAAAACTTTCTTTTACAGCCCGGACAATGTCCCCCGATTAGTCTCGGATTCTTGCTGTCCTCAAAGATGCCTGGAAATACATCCCTTACAGGCTCATCCATTCGTTCTCCTTCCTGACTGTTATTCATTTTTGTCCTTTAATATTCCGTGCAGTATAAGGTTAAGGAAGTTCTGGGCTATCTCTTCGGGAGATAGCGCCCCTTCTTCCCGATACCACCTCTGAAACCAGTTGATTATCCCGAAAAGACTGAAGTCGAGGACCACAAGGTTGATGTCGTTCATCTTTCCTGTAGCCGCCAGTTCCTTCAATCTCTTCATATAAAGGTCATAGAGCTTCCGCTCGTAGCTCTTCATAATCTCTTTTCGTTTACCCGTGAGCCATGCGTTTTCCTCTACCACGATCTTTGATTCTTTGCGGCTCCTGATTCCGAACCTGATTGCATGCTCCACGATCATCTCTTTCAAACATTCCATGGGATCAGCCACTCTCTGGTCAACTTCCTCGAGCGTTTTAAGTAGGTTTTCTGAAGTTTTGATTATGATTTGAAAAAGCATCTCTTCTTTGTTCTTAAAATAATGGTAGAGAAGCGAGTTGCTCACTCCAGCCTTATGACCAACCTCACGTATTGAAGTACCCGAATAGCCCTTCTTATAGAATAGTTCGGTGGCCGCCCGTAATAATATTTCCTGGGTATCTCTTGTAGCCACGGCAATTACCTCCTTAATTAAAATTCTTCGTGTCTGGTATCATAAGACATTTGTGCGTCCTTGTCATTGTCAGATTATTATCCATCCAGCTTCCCAATCCTTTGACCCCGCGAAATTTATCATACCCCAAATGCCTCAAGGTCTTATCAGGACCTTGAGGCATTTGTCCTTCTGGTTCTCGAACAGATCATAGGCTTCCAGAGCATCATCGAGGCGAAAAGTATGTGTCGCCATGGCGCCAATATCTACACGTTCGGATTCGAGAAGACCCATAAGCCGGCTCATGCAGGATGGATCACCAAGGCCCATGCTTATACGAACGCCATAAAATCCCATCTCGTGAAGGGGAAACTCAATGGGGCCGGGAAAAAGACCGACCACCGAAACGGATCCTCCCCTTCTCACGGACCGGAGCGCCTGCATAAATGCATCGGGGCTCCCTATGGCCTCTATCGCTACATCGACCCCTTCGCCTTCCGTTGCCTGCCGCACCTTCTCCACGGCATTCCCGGATTTCGCATCGATCGTCGTTGCACCATACAACCGTGCCAGGGCAAGGCGATTCTCCAGCATGTCGACGGCAAAAACCTGTCTGGGTCCGAACTGCCAGGCCGAAATGATCGCACCGAGCCCTATGGGACCGCAACCGTATACGACAACCGTGTCCCCTGTCTGGATATACCCTCTTTGTGCGCCGCTATACCCCGTAGCAAAAACATCTCCCACGAATACCGCCTGTACATCTTCCACTTTGTCCGGGATCGGAATAAGGCAGTTGTCCGCGAAAGGAACCCGTATATAATCGGTTTGGGCGCCCCTTAACCCCCGTCCGAAGATCTCACCGCCGCCCCACACGCCGCCTCTTATGCAATGCTGTGGCTCTCCTCTTTTACAGGGACGGCAAACGCCGCACCATGTAATGGGTGCAGCGGCCACCCGATCACCCGGCTTGAACTCGAGCACATCGCCGCCGGTCTCTTCCACTATGCCGACAAATTCATGGCCCATAACCGTCCCAGGCGTATAGCCCGGGATCAAACCGTGTTTTGCGTGTACGTCGGAACCGCAAATGGCCGTTGTGGTAACTTTTACCAAGGCATCGCCGGTTGATTTCAGTTCGGGCTTCGGAATATCTTCCAGTGAGAATTTATTGCCAGCCTGCAATACTACTGCCTTCATATTATTACCCCCTCTATCCTCCGATCTGTGCCGGGTTTCATCTCTTCACCTTGTAACCGGCCTTTTCCCGATCCCATGTTTCCGCTGTAATCCCTTGTTCTCTCAACAGGTTCTTCTGTACGCGCTGCGTTGGCGTTTTAGGCATCGCATCCATAAAACGGAGGTATCGAGGCACCATGAAGTATGCCATCCTCTCCTCGCAATAGGCCAGAAGTTCCTCGGGCTTCAGGTTTTGGCCTGGTTTTAATGTAAGGACCACCATCACCTCGTCTTCTCCCAGATCCGACTTTGCAGCTATTGCCGCAGATTCCAGCACGGCAGGATGAGAGTTAATAACCTTTTCCACTTCGTAGGATGATATATTCTCTCCCCTCCGCCTCAGCGCATCCTTCTTGCGATCTATGAAGTGAAAATAGCCGCTGTCGTCATAATAGAGATAATCGCTCGTATGGAACCAGAGGTCTGCGCAGGCTTCGACTGTTTTCTCCGGCATCTTATAGTATTCCAGAAAGATACAGTACGGCTTCAGCGGACGTAGCAAGAGTTCCCCCGGAACGTTAGGCCCCACTTCGTTATTATTATCATCCACAAGCTTCACGACATAGTCCGGTCTCGGCTTCCCGCATGTTCCGGGGATACGTTCCTTCAGCGTATTCATCAGCGGTATGCCGATCTCGCTCATGCCGTAACCTTCCAGGAGGGTCAATCCGAACCTCTTCTCGATAGCGTCAAAGATATCCATGGGCGCCCCGGCTCCTACCATTATCCTCAGGGGATTGTCGGCGTCATCAGGCCTCGGGTCCGCTTTGTACAGAATGGGGAGTATGCCACCTATGTAATTGAATGCAGTGCAACCGTATTTTTTTATATCGCTCCAGAATGCGCCGGCAGAAAAACGCTCCTTCAGTACCATGCGGGCACCGCTCATCAATGCAGGGAATGCTGACAGCAACTGGGCATTGCCGTGAAAGAGAGGCAGGGCATTATACAGGCAGTCTTTTTCGTTGTAATCGGCGATTTCACAGATTACCTCCCCCATATAAATCCCATAATTATGCGGCATCAGCGATCCCTTTGAGGGTCCGGTCGTTCCCGACGTGTACATAATGATGAAGGGATCCGACCACTGTACATCCACGTGTCGGTAATCGCCTGGGTTATCGATCAGGCCGTTCCAGCTAAAAACCTGTCTGTCGAGTTTCGGCATGTCGCTTCCCTGGTTGTCCAGAACAATGATGTCTCTCAGTTTCGGAAGATTGGGAAGCACGCGTTCTAAGCGATCCAGATACTTGCTGTCCAGCACAATGGTCCGCGTGTCCGACTGGTCCAGCATGTAGGTAAGGATATCGCCCTTGTGGGCGGTATTGAGCGGTACCTCAATGGCTCCCGCCTTCGATATGCCGAACCAGGCAAAGAGATACTCGGGGCTGTTATCCATCATGATCGCCACCTTATCGCCTTTTGCAATCCCCAGTCCCTGGAGACCTGAGGCAACCCGGTTTGCGCTCTCGTTAAAGATCCTGTAACTAAACTCTTTTTCACCAAAGTAGAAAAAAGTACGGTCACCATATTTTTCTGTCTGACGTTCCAAAAATACGTGAATGACTCGCTCTCTACTCTGATCACTCCCGCCATCATTCATGCCCGTTCCTCCTCCCGTTTGTTATAGTTTTTCATAAGATTCCTCCTTGTAACGCAGTGTGCGCAGTCTTGCCTTTTTGCCTGCATTGCGTTGCACGGTATTTTGCATATTCCTTTCTAACCATAATATCGTCTTTGCCGCCATCAGCCTTGTCATTCCAACGCCTATGCCTTTGAGGGGTTCGGATAGGCGCCATAATATTTGAGGATATCCTGAGAAGGTCTTTTCGCAAGCCATTCCTTTTCGAAGTCTTTGTATGGGACTCCCTTTGCAAGCCGTTCCCGTTTCTCTGCCTCTCTCAGTTCTCTTGTTGCTCCCTCATCAACGCGCAGTGTCTTTTCATCGTACACTACCCTGTACACGTTTTTCGCCTGCCACTGTGTGATAAGCGACAGCCTCAGATCCTCTACAACGAGCGCGGGATCTCTCTCCAGCACATCTCCATAACCCGCACCCCCTCCGGCGGCGATAAACACTGCGTCTCCCTCCATCATTGGACCCACAGGAGTAGTTATCTGGGTCATATCCCTCTGCCCTTCAAGCGGCTTGGTGGTATATAATTCCAGCATGTTCGAAGGGGTCGCCTCGCCGTTCGCAGCCTGGAGTTCCTTAATGTTTGAGCCCCTCAGAAACTGGACTGAACTGGTCGATGCGGCATACCCCCCGAATACACCCACAGAGGCCGGGAATTTCGACCCGTACCCAAGCGTCCCTATCCCGATCCACGGCACTTTATGGACAACTATCCCGTACCCCGCGCCGTTGCCGCCCCGGTATTTGCCTGGACCGTGATTTTGAAAGAAGTTCCGGAAAAGATACAAAAAAGGTTTGTCGGCTTCGGTGGTCTCCACATCGCTGCAGTCACTCATGGTTGCGAAAAAAGAACCGGCCACATTCAAACCGTCTGCATCAGGCCTTGCTCCGGAGCCGGTTGCATTCATCTCTCCCGTTATGTCTGCGAAGGGCTCGCCCCACTGGTTAATCCCGCCGTATACCCCAAAACCAAAACCATGATACCAGGGTGCCACGGCCCGCAATGGGTCGTAGTTATATGTCAACTTAGCACCGATATGGAACATGGACTGACAGAAAGCAACCTGCGGGAAAGGGGCAGTGGCCGTCGGCGTATCGCCTGACGCATTTACCAATGCATCAGGCGGGAATTCCCACTCCAGCACTTCGAGAAGCGCATTGTTTGCAGGAAGATTATGGAAGAACCATCCGCAAAGATAAACCATGGTCAGACCGATAATACCCTGAAAATATGAGTTCATGGGCCTGTCGGGAATCATCGGCGATGTATCCTTGAAATTGAGCTTAAGGATATCGCCTTTCTTTTCTACTTCTACATTTAATTTTATGAGGCTCGACTCAGGTCCCACCGTGTCCATGAAGACGGGGTGCCGGAATGTCCCGTCAGGCAACTCCATTACCTTCCTTCTGGCTGCCTTGGCCGTCTCAACCATGACCTTCCTCAGTCCCCCGAGAAAAAAGTCAACACCCCTTTTCTCAACCACATCGAGAATTCTTCTCTGCGCGATTCTGCAGGCCGCGAGGCGTGCCTTTATGTCAAGAACAAGTGTTCTTGGGTCCCGTACGAAGTTTGTCAACATAGTCATTATGTCTTCTTTAAGCGCATAATCTTCGCCAATCTTCAGAGGCGGTATAAGAAAACCTTCATCGTACCTTGTCTTTGATGTGGACGGATTGCCACCGGGTTCCGTGGCGCCGTTCTCACCGGAATGTACAACCGCTCCTGTAAAACATATGAGCTTATCCTTGTAAAACACGGGAACGGCAAGCCCCATATCTGCGCCATGGACGCCACAATAGAAGGGATCGTTGAAGAAAAAGGAATCGCCTTCCTTTACCCCCACCGATGGATCCCCGGTCCAATGCTTTACTATATATTTGATAGGGATCTGGCCCAGTGCTGCATGAAACCAGATGCCGGTAGCACAGATCGCAAGATCCCCCTGAGCCGTGTAGATACCGAACGCCACATCGCCCCAACGCATCCCCGCGCTCGCCCCCAGTTTCTGGGTCGTTTCCTTGCCCTCCAACCCTATCATGTTCATTTTGTGGTTAAAGATCTCAAAATCCGTCGGGTCCAGATTTTCCATGGCCCGTGCCTCCTCAGGGGTGATCGGCTCCGGTTTCAGTCTTTGAACCACCTCAAAGTCTCTTCCGTATGTGATATTGCTCATGTCCCCTCCTTATAATGCTGCGGTTTTATGCTCAACCTGCTCAAGCAGACATTGGCGGTACTGGTCCATGACAAACCGCCATCCCGGATTAATGACACAGGTAGTATCTTCAGCTTCGATGACCGCGGGACCGAAGATCACGTTTCCAGGCTGAAGCATCTCAGAGGCGTATATCCTGGTCTCAAGGGACTTACCCGCGTTCACAAAATAGACCGGCCTGGTCCCCTTGAGGGCATCCGGAATCGGTGTTTCGCCGGACAGTTCACGAGCCATCAACTCAACGTGCTTACTTGGTACCGAGGCCTTGAGGAAAAAATTCTCAATATTGATACCGCCCTGTGGAAACGCAGCCTCCGGAGTATAAACCTGGGCGTAGGTCTCCTCAAAACACTTGCAGATATCCATAACGTCCTGGGTCGAATGAAGTTCCAGGTGGGGTGACTCGACCTTGGTGAAGTTGTACTGCATCCCGTAGCGCATCTCTAATTCGAGCGTGAACTTTACGTCCTCCGGTAGATATCCTTCCATCTGGAGGTCTCTCAGCGCCAGATCGCTTAACTCCTTTACGATGCCGTTGAAGGTTTCATAGTCTTCTGTATAGGCCTGGGTAGCATATTGAAAGATCTTTATCATCCGCGACCGGTCGAAGACCTGCATGATATCTATCGTTGAAGCGCCGAAGGCCCCGAAAACAGGCGAGAAGGGCGACACCACAACCTTCTTCACCTCCATGTATGGTGCGATATCAAGCGCATGCGAGGGTCCTGCACCACCGCAGGCAAAAACGACAAACTCTCTCGGATCGTAGCCCTTTAAAACAACCTCATTGAAGACTTCCTGTCCCATCTTCGCATCTATTATCCGGCGAATACGTACTGCGGCCTCCGTCACGTCAATGCCGAGAGGTTCTGCGATCTTTTCCCGGATGGCCTTTTCGGCAAGGTCCCTCTTGAGCTTCATTTTACCGCCCAGGTAGTTATCCGGATTCAAATAGCCTAATATCAGGTCAGCGTCTGTTACCGTCGGCTCCGTTCCCCCCTGGTCATAACAGGCAGGACCGGGCATTGATCCCGCCGATTGAGGGCCGACCTCGAGTCTGTTGCCGAACAGCCGGTTTATCCATGCGATGGATCCGCCGCCCGCTCCTATCGATTTCACCTCTATGGCAGGGATATTCGTGCGCCATCTATCGATGACCGGGATAAAGTCGTATGTCCGGATCTGACCGTCGGAGACAATCCCGATATCATAGGATGTCCCTCCCATATCCGTAAAAATGATATTCTTCATTCCATAAAGGTCGCCGAGATAACGGCTTCCGTAAAGGCCTGAAACAGGACCGGCGTTGTAAGTAAATATAGCCCTCGTCCGTGTTGCCTTCTTCATTCCGCCAACGTTCTGGACCAGCATCAACGGGCGGGCATACCCATTATCTTTCAACTCCCAGATAAGGCGGGACAATTCCTCTGCCATGACGCTGTGAATGTATGCATTCACGACGGCAGAGGTGAACCTGGTATACTCGCCCATCTTCGGCGATATGTTATGAGAAAGAAAAACCGGCATGCTGCCGAGATAGTCCTCCGGATACTCATCCTCGATAATCTCCTTGACCATCATCTCGTGGCTGGGGTTATAGTAGGATGATATAAAGCAGATAATATAACCCATAGCCCCTTTCTCAACAAGGTACTTAAGTTTCTCGAGGACATCGTCCTTCCTGATAGGCAACACCACATTTCCGGACGAGTCTATTCGCTCATGCACCCCGACAATCATGTCCCTTGGGACCAACGGGGTCGGCTTCATGATTCTCGCGAGGTCCTTGTTCTCCATTCCCGATGCACCATCGGCCCATGAACGGGCGCGCCCGATTGCAATCGTGTCCTCAAACCCGGCCGTTGTAATAATTCCAAGCTTAGGCCCTGTCCGCTCGATGAGTGCATTGGTACCCAGCGTCGTACAATAGTGGATGGCATCACATTCGGACAGAAATTTCTTGAGCGGTGTGTTGAAGTTTTTGGCAAGTTCCTTCAATCCCCTTAGAAATCCCACCGACAGATCATAATGAGTCGTCGGAGTTTTTGTCAGCGTGATCTGCCCCCCACGTTGCGCACAACAAAAATCAGTAAATGTCCCGCCAATATCTACATCGACTGTGTAACCCATGTCTCCTCCTACATAGTCCCCGTTTTTTTTGTTTTGTCTTTTGTTTTGGTTTTGGCGTCAATCCCATGCCGCCGCTTCATGTCATCGATGTCAAACTCTATGTCATGAGTAACCGGGTGTCCAGGCGGCAGGTATTCATTATCAATCATAAGGCCGCATTGCGGGCAATAGAATTCGATTATCCGGCACCATTCAGGGTCCGGCGCAAAGGAAAAAGGTGAGTTCTCAACGAGAGGGTTGTGCACCTCCACGGGCATCCGCTCCCTCACTAAGCACCCTTTCTTGTAATTCTCCCGGGCGAGCACCAACTCTTTGCCGCAGCGATTGCAGCACCATTTCTCTGCTGCCAGATCCAGATCAAGCGCTTCGGTGATCCTTATCTTCATAATCATACCTCCTCGAATATACCGTTGAGATACTCGTCCACCCTATATGTCCAACCCTTGCGAACCACATAGGTTGTATCGAGCGCTTCAACGATTGCCGGACCTTCGACCAGGTTGCCGGGTAACAGATTTGACCTGTTGTATATAGGTGTTTCAACCATGCCTGCCCCCTTCTCCCAGCATACCGGCCGGGTCCCGATGAAGGCCTTTTTGGGTTCACTGCCGGCCAAGTCGAACCGGCTGGTCTCGTAATGAGGGATCTGCGCAGTAGCATGCATGAATAACAGGGGTCCGTAGATGTCAGGACCTTCATAAAGCTTCGGGGTCTGTTTTTTGAGCGCCTTATCGAGCGTTTCCGACCAGTCTTTGCCGTTAACGATCACGCGGCCCTCGGGTACGTCGCCCCCCCTGCTCAGGAAAAACTCCACGTGGTTCAGCACCTGATCTTCCCTGAAGCCTTCGCCCCGCATATCCCTCGCAGCCTCGGCATACATTGACCTTACCAAGCTTTCTACCCTGTCCTGGTCAATCACCATACGGCCGTCTTTCTTGAGCCACATGCCCAGGCGCCGGGAGTAGATATGCCAGATATCCATGCTGGACAGGGAACATGCGGAGAAGACCGAAGCGTACAAAGGGGCTATTATCTTCTTGATGCCGGCATATTTTGCAAACCCGCAACAGTGAGCCGAACCAGCACCGCCGTATATGACCAGGGCAGGCACAAAGCCGGCCCCCTCCGCTTCGATGACCTCTTTTAATGCAGTACCCATATTGGAGTCCACCTTGTCTCTTATAGCAAGTGCCGCCTCAAGTACCTCACAACGCAACTGGGAAGCTACCTTCGCCTCTATTGCTTCGGTAGCCCTGGAGCCATCCAGCTTCATCTTGCCCCCCAGGTAATAGCCGGGATCAATGTATCCAAGCGCCACATCGGCATCTGTGACTGTTGCCTGTGTGCCGCCCAGGTTAAAGCAAGCCGGCCCGGGAAGGGCACCGGCAGACTGCGGGCCTACCTGGAGCTCACCCTTTCGTACCGTGGCGATCGAGCCGCCACCCGCTCCGATAGGTCGTATAGCAACCATCGGGACACTGAGATCCAGACCCTCGACGTTCGGCCGCAGCGTAAAATTTGGCTGACCGTTTCTCACCACGCCGATATCAAAGGAAGTTCCACCCATGTCCCCTGAGACCAAATGTTTTATTCCGTAAAGTTTTCCCAGCGACATCACACCCATTAATCCGGCAGCTGGTCCGGAATTATAGGTATTGATCGCTTTTGTGTTTGCCACCCTTGCAACCCCGCCTGTTGCATGAACGATGAGCAGGGGCCTGGTAAAATACTTCTTTCTCAGGTCCTCGCCTGCCTTATAAAGGAACTTTACGAGCCTTGCGTGTATATAGGCGTTTACAACCGCTGTATTAACCCTTTCCTGATCACCCGGCAGATTCGTAGTATCAGAGGATAGAAAAACAGGCACCGATCCAAGATAGTCCCTTGGATACTCCCCTTTGAGCCAGGTACGGACCTGTCGCTCATGCACAGGATTAAAGACGGAGTTTTTGAGGGAGACAACGAGACAACGCGCACCGAGGTCGAGCAGTTCCTGACCCGCTCTCAGCACCTCATCTTTTTTCAACCCTTCAACCTCTTCCCCGTTTTTCCCTATCAGACCCCCCAGGGTCCTTACCATCTCCGGATATACGAGGGGAGATTCCTCTTCCTCGTTCACAACTTGGAGTTCCTTATCTTCTCCCCTGCTCAGTATAAGTCCGATTTTTGTTCCATTTCTCTCAATCAGCGTGTTCGTCCCGATCGTGGAGGAAAAACGTATTACTTCCGTCTCCGTCAACATATCCTCCAGGGAGACCTCGAACTGGCCGGCTCCTGCTTTGATGCATTCGACAAAACAGACCGTGAGGTCATGATGTGTTGTTGGTACCTTCACCGTTTCAACGCGAGTATCTTTAACGAAAAAACCATCTGTGAAGGTTCCGCCGGTGTCAATGTCAATTGTGTAACCCATTTCCTCCTCCCATAATTACCATGTTTTTTTGCTTCCAAAACCCCTTCGATTGAATAATTGCTCAATATTTCCAATAAGCATATGACTCATAACATGCTACCAAATAACCATTTTGAATATTTTTTTGGTCGGTCGCTCAATTTATAATACAAAAAAAGACCATTTCTTGTCAAATAAATTTTTTAAAAAATATTTGACTAGCTACATTCCACCATTAATCGCACCACTGAAGACTTCATAGGGCGTAGCGTAATGTAAACATTTTCTTGGCCGGTTGTTAAGCAGTGTTTCCACCTTCCGTATCTGAGCGTCACCCACGAGTGAGAAATCGGTCTTTTTTGGGAAGAACCGCCTGACCAGACCAACAGCGTTTTCAACGGTCCCTTTCTCCCAGCTGTGAAAGGGGGTGCAGAAATAGGTCTTGGTCCCGAGGGAACGTGTAATCTCACGGTGTTCCGTGTTCTCTGATCCATTATCCAGAGTGAGCGTCTTTCTGACATCCGCCGGAAGGGCATGGAACCGGAGAATAACAGCGCTTTTCATTGCGTTGGCGGTTTTGCGGCGTAACCGTGTCAACTGCACATACCGGCTCTTTCTTTCTGCGAGCACCTGCAATGCTGCGGGGCTTTTTCTTGAAATGACCGTATCTCCTTCCCAATGACCGATGACGTTCCTTCCTGCTGCTTCATGGGGCCGCTCGGTAAGCGAGATCCGCTCCGGGATATGGCTTTGTTTGTGTCTCCGGCTATGGCCCCGCTGGTATCGTTTGCGATGTCTCCGTGCCAGGCATCCAATCAGTTCCGGAGCTTCACAGTAGATATACTGATAGATCGCCTCATAGCCAATGTGCAATCCTGGATACTCCAGAGGGATCCTCCCTGCTATCTGTTCCGGCGACCAGTGTTCTTTGAGCTTCTCAACCACATATTCCAGGATACGCTGATCCTTGAGCCGGGGGCGTCGGTGGGATTCAACCCTTCGTCGTGTCGCCCGTTCATGCGCCTTATGGGCCAGGTAATACCCTTATGTAGATGGGCGGGGTATTCTGTTCAAGCTCGCGGCCTATGGTGGTGTGGTGTCGGCCAAGGCAGCGTCCTATTTCCCTTCGGCTTTTCCCCTGGGCCAGCATCATACCTATCATCTCCCTCTCTTCTAAGCTCAAATGGCTGTGTTTCCTGCCCACTTCGGATACCTCCTCCCTCTATTGTACCCAAAGTGGTGCGTTTACTTATGGAACTTGTGCTATGATTTCTCTGTGTTTTCGTTCGTTTCAATGGACCCGCCCGGACACCGAAGCGAGCCCAAGGGAGAAAGTCCTTGACACGTTAGAGGCTGTAAGGTAAGAAAAGTCGGTGAACGAATGAAGGAAAATTATGGAGTACATCAACTGAAGACACCCTTGCCGTTTCCAGTGGAAAGCGTCAATAGCTACTTCTTCCCTGAACCGGTTCCCACCCTGCTCGACGTACCACCATGGGCGACTACTTCATAAAAACGTTGGAAAAAGGACTGAATGCAGTCGGCTCCTCCCTTGCAGAGATCAGGCGGATCATTATCACCCACCCGCACATCGACCATTTTGGTTCAGCGCGTGACATTTCCGAAAAGGGGGAGGTTGAAATATGGATACACGAGGCCGCAGCGCAAGCCCTTGAAGAATATGAAGAGGACTTTCTTGATACAAATCGCTTCTTTGAATCGCTGCTCGGAAAATCAGGGATCCCGGAGGAACTCCTGGGGACAAACCACCCGATTTTTCGATTGGCTCAAAGGGTTCGCTTGTAGTGTATTGCCTACCAGATTACTGAAAAACGGGGACTAATTCCAATTGTCGTCATTGAATCTAAGAGCGGTTCACGTTCCCGGGCATACCCCTTACTGTATGCTTTTCTGGGACCAGGACAAGAAAATTGCATTCACCGGGGACTTCCTCCTGAAGGATATATCTTCGAATCCCCTCTAGCAACGTCCCTGGGCCGTCCCGCAAGGCTACCGCAGCGTTACCAGCTACGCCCGCTCTTTAGAGCATGTGAGAGCCATGAAGCTTAAAGCCGCCTTTCCAGGCCATGGGGAACCCATATACAGGCCTTCTGAAAGGATTACAGAGCTTCTTCGTTTCATGATCCGCAGAAAAAACAGATCCGGCATATCCTTTCGACCGGCGCCACCACGCCTTTTCAGATAATCCTGCGCCTTTTTCCCGGATTGCCTCCTGACCAGCTTTTACTGGCCCTTTCCGAAGTGATCGGATACCTGGAGACCTTTGAAGACGAAGGACTTGTGGAGCGTCACGAAACCGGGCACGAGCTTTCATTCCGCCTCATGGACCGGCAGTGATACTGCGCTCCCTTATCAGTCCCACCCCGCACCACTGCAATGCCCCGTTGACAATGCATTTAAAGGGTGCGCTCGCCCAGCCGCGGCGCGCATAGACGAATCGGCGATGCGGCCGTCTATCTGTTAGAATTGCCTCTTTTTTCCGTCCGAACAGACCAGTTCGATCGGCACTGCCGGATCCTGCGTGGCGCGGTGGATTATCTTTCCCACGACCCTGTTGTTGTTCTCGTTCGCCTCTGTCACATCGTTTTTGATGTCAACATCTGCAAAATAAGAGGTCTCACCCTCACCCTGGAATGTGACCGATCTGCTAAAATAATGATACTCGTTCTTTTTGAGTGGAGGCACATCAAATTCCTTATGTCCCTGCCCGTCCACCCAGATGCTCATCTTCGAGGGCGAAGACGTTCTGTCGCCGACGTTCCCAGCAAAGGCCATGATGCCGGCAGGCGATCCTACGGATACCTTGCGGGGATTATAGATGCATGCAACGAGATCAGCCAGACTTCCGCCGCGGACGCTTACGTGCACGGTCTTCTGATCAGGCAGCATCTTGTCGCCGAACCCTGGTGTCCAGAATCTCCCTACTATCACACTGACGCAGACGTCACCGCTTACGGGGAACTTTTCCGTGTGGGTAATATAGATATGGTCGCCGAAATTGAGGGCCGGGACCGCATATTCGATCTTCTTTGCTTCAGCGTAGGTTGTAAGACCGCAGAACCCCATGATGATGAACGCCTTCATCGGCTCGCTCTTTGCATTGCCCCCGTTGTCGATGCGGGCCCTGATGACCGCTTCCTGGCCTGCATCAATCGTCTGAGGCGTTACCGTGAGCTGGCCGACCGTAAGGTCGGCCTTGGCGTTAACGATCGTAAATGGCGCGCTCTCGGCAGCGACCTTCTTATCCACCGTCTCGACCTTCACCTTATAGTCTGAACCCCATATGTCCATGGGCACCTTCCATTGATAACCGTTCACACAGACCGATGGGGTGATCTGCAGGATCTCCGCGCCGTCCTTCATAAGGCCTATCCGGAAACAATTGCTCGGGATGCTCCCCTGTTTCGACCACTCTATGACCATATCGTTCCCCTGGACGAAGTAGTCGCCGCTTTTTGGCCTCATCAACGTAAGCGTGCCGTATTTCACCGCATCGGGAACTGATATCGTCTTTGCCGCGGGAGTATCGGGCACGGATCTCACGGGAGCGCTGTCGGTCTTCGGTTTTACGGTTGGCCTGGTCTGTCTCGTCGTGTCAGTCTTTATCTCTGCGCAGAGGACAGGGGAACTTATTAAGACGATCAGCGCCGTCACAACAAACATCCATCCGATGCGTGATCTCATGGCAACCTCCTTTTTATGTATAGGTTCCATTGTCATATACTTACTCATATTTTTCAATGAATTTTTAGGAGCGGCAGGGTAGAGACATTGGGCTTCTTTGAATAAATGCGTACGATATAGTACAATAAACAAAAAAAAGGGAGACTCATCGGCTCATCATGAAGATCACTATCCGCCTCATTGTCTCTCTCGTCTTTGTCGTTGCGCTGGTGGCTGTCATCTTTTCGTTCTATCAGGTGAGGATAGAGCATGGCAGGCTGGTGAACGATCTTGAAAGAAGGACCATCCTGCTGGCTGAAAGCCTGCAGGAGTCCGCAAAACCCCTTGTACAGTCAAGGTCCTTTGCCAAGCTGAACCGCTTCGTGGATCGGTTCGGGAACCGTGAAAGGCTCAAGGGCATAATGGTATGGAGTGTCCAGGGCGATGTCATAGCATCAACCCCCGCCATTAAGCAGAACACCCCGAAGGTCCTCTCGCAGGTCCTGAACTCCCTGTCGGAAAAGAGGTCCCTGCAGGGTTTCATCAATATTGAAGGCAAGGAGATATATATCCACACCATACCTTTCTCGGACGAGGAAGAGGAGAATGTGATCGGTGCGCTGACGCTTTTTCAGGACGCCTCTTATATAGATATCCGCCTCAAAGATATATGGAAACAAAATTTTATGCGCTTTTTGATATTGACCCTTGTGATAGTGGTCATCACGCTTCTTGTGGTGCGGTGGAGCATTACGGGTCCCATCGCCCAGATAGCGGAATGGATGAGAGATCTCAGGCTGGGGAACGGCAAGAGCAAGAAGAGCGATTCATTCCCGAGAGGGGACGTGCTCGCGCCCCTTGTCACTGAGGTAAAATATCTGGCGAAGAGCCTCTCCATGGCGCAAAAAAAGGCGGAAGAGGAGGCGCGGGCGGCTGTTAAAACAGAATCTTTATGGACTGCCGAACGGCTTAAAGAACATGTACAGTTTGAGCTTGGCGGCAGGAAGCTCTTCCTTGTGTCCAACAGGGAACCTTATATGCACATAAAAGAAGGGCGCTCCATAAAATACATCATACCTGCCGGCGGACTCGTTACTGCCCTCGATCCTGTGATGCGCGTATGCAACGGCGTCTGGGTCGCTCACGGGGGCGGCGACGGGGATCGTGATGTTGTCGACGCAAAAGATACTCTCCGCGTTCCCCCTGAGCAGCCTTGCTATACATTAAAGAGGATATGGCTTACGAAGGAAGAGGAGGACGGCTACTATTACGGGTTCTCAAATGAAGGCATCTGGCCGCTCTGTCATATTACCCATGAACGCCCTGTCTTCCGCCTCGATGACTGGTCCTATTATCAGAAGGTAAATGAAAAATTCGCCGCAGCCCTTCTGGATGAGATCAAAGATGAGGAATCGCCTCTCGTTCTGGTCCAGGATTACCACTTTGCGCTCCTTCCCATTCTCATCAAAGAGAAGCGGCCCGATGTGAAGCTGGCGATATTCTGGCACATACCGTGGCCGAACCCGGAAACGTACGGCATATGTCCGTGGGTGCGGGAGATCCTTCTGGGCATGCTCGGGGCGGACATTATCGGATTTCATATACAGCTTTACTGCAATAACTTCCTGGATACGGTGGACCGCTTCCTGGAGTCGAAGATCGACTGGGAACAGTTCTCCATAAGCCGCAGGGGCCATATGACCTTCGTGAAGTCCTTTCCCATCAGCATCAGTTCCGATCTCTTTGCGGGCGGGGTCCCCGCTGCGGAGAAAGGTTCATTAAAAGAGAACCTTCTTAAGGAAATAGACGTCAGCGCGCGGTATATGGGCGTTGGTGTGGACAGGATCGACTATACGAAAGGCATTCCCGAGCGCTTCAGGGCCATCGAGAGATTTTTTGAGAAATACCCGGAGTTCATAGGATCGTTTGTGTTCATTGAGATTGGCGCACCGAGCAGAACACATATCAAACGGTACAGAGACCTTCTCACGCAGGTCGAAGAGATGGTCGATCGCATCAACTGGCGTTTCAGGACAAAGAACTGGAGGCCTCTCGTATTTCTCAAAGGGAACCACCGGCACGATCAGATACAGCCATTCTATAAGACAGCGGACATCTGCATGGTCACATCCCTTCATGACGGGATGAACCTTGTCGCAAAAGAGTTCGTTGCCTCCCGTGATGACGGGGACGGGGTTCTTATCCTCAGCCAGTTCACCGGCGCATCCCGCGAGCTGAAGGATGCCATCATCGTGAACCCATATGATATAGAGTCAATGGCAGACGCCATTCATGCTGCGCTCACAATGGATCCCGCCGAAAGATCGGAAAGGATGGGGAGGATGATAGCGACGGTCCGGGAGCAGAACATCTACCGGTGGGCAGGAAGCCTCATCACAGAGCTTACGCGGGTCCGTTGAGCATGAAGACGCCCCCCGAATATTTTTTTAAAAGGGGCCTGCACGCATTCAAAAAAGATCCCGGGCGGCCCTTTCTCTTTTTCGACTTTGACGGGACCCTCGTTCCTATTCAGAACGATCCCGCAGCCCCTTCGCTCTCGCCCGGCATCAGAGATCAACTGGAAAAAATAGTCCATTCAGGGTGGGCCACTATCGCAATTCTCAGCGGCAGGTCCCTCGCTGATATAAGAAAAAGGGTACGGATAAAGGGCATCTACTATGGGGGAAACCACGGGCTTGAGATCTCGGGCCCCCGGATCAGGTTTGTCCACCCTGAAGCAAGATCGTTCAGGCATGCAATCGACAGCGTCCGCCGGAGCGTCGAAAAAGCGATCATGGGTCTTCAAGGCGTGTTCATTGAAAAAAAACGCTTTTCATTTACGCTCCATTATCGCATGGCGAGCAAAGAGGATAAGGCGGCAGCCCGCCGCGTCTTCCGCAGGATCATATCCGAAGATCTTGCCGGACATGCCTTGAAAATAATAAGGGGCAAGCAGGTGCTCGAACTGTCTCCGGCCGTGGTATGGGACAAAGGGAAGGCGGCGCTATACATCCTGCAAAAGCTGAACAGGGATCATCTGCCCGTTTACGCAGGCGATGACTTGACCGATGAAACGGCATTCAGGATATTCAAAGAAAGGGGCATCACGATAAGGGTTGGGCAGTCCGTGAAGACAGAGGCGCAGTATTACCTCAGGGACCATCGGGAGATTGTGCGGTTTCTCCAGACGATATATGATATAATCAAGAAATGAGCAACGCTGTAGCTGGGTGGATCTCTACGAATTGGCTTGTGATAGCAGTTCCCCTTATTGTCTTCCTCGCCTTCATCGTAGTCTCCATCTGGGCAAGAAGAAGGCTGTACGCCTATCTCGAAAAGGTCTTCGGCCAGAAGAAATGGGAAGGAAGCGATATATTCCTCGATATAACGAAGACCTCTTTTTTTCAATGGTGCCTCATACTCGGCGCTTACGCGGCCATTCAAATATCACAATTATCCCTTCACTTCAAATCACTGTTTGGAAGGCTTTTTGGAAGCATCTTCATCGTCTCTCTTGCGTGGACCATTATCTCTCTTATTGAGCGGCTGCTTCGTCTGTACCTCAAAAGGATAAAGGCGCTGCCTGCGACTACCATGAAGGTGATCATCAATGGCGTGAAGATCGCCTTTGTCGTCGCAAGCATTCTCATAGTGCTCGATATCTGGGGGATGCCGACCACTCCTTTGATGCTGCTGCTCACGATAGGGATACTGGCAGCCTTCTTCGCGTATCGGGATGAGATATTGAACATCTTCGCGGGCATTGAGATAGCCCGCAGCAATCTGGCAAAAACAGGCGACTACGTGAGGCTTGAATCGGGCGAGGAAGGGTACATCTCAAAGATAACGCGGAACAATATCCAGATCAAGGCCGCCGATGAAAAGATATTCCTTATACCAAACAGCAAATTTGTCAGGATGACTGTGATAATCTCTGAGAAGCCGCTCAAGCAGGCATCGCAGCCGTTCAGGTTCTATACGCAGCTCCACTTGAAAGAACTGACAGGGCTCAAGGCAGGAAGCCTGTCCGAGCTTGTCTCAATACTGCAGGACGTCGATGACTCTGTCGTCTATTACCATACCCACAATTTCATAGAAGAGCATCAATATCTCACCCCTCAGCCTGCGAACGACTTTGCATTGTGGGTGAGCGACGCCCTTGGAGATGAGGTGCTGGGAGAGAAGCTTGCGAATATAGACACCTTTGAGTTTACGACGATCGGGGCATTAAGGGAAAGGCTGGTAGACGTTATCAATGAAGAACTGGCCAACAGGCCTGACCGCAGGACAGCGCCGCAGGGGAGGGAGTTCCATTTCATAAGATCCTTAAGCGCGATCATCCCGACCTCGCACGTGGCCCATGACCTGAGGGAGTTCGTCGAGGTCTTGAGGATGGTCAGCATAGATACCCTGTACTTCCATATCTTTGAGGCGAGGCTCCGGCTCCACAAGGGGGTCAATGATATCTCCATCTGGCTCAACGACTGTCTTGACGAAAAAGAGCTGGCCGATCAGATCGCGGTCCTCGATCCCTATACCTATACCCTTGAAGGCTTGCGATCCATGATAATCCAATTGATCGAAAAACATCTTGAGAGGGAGCGTCCCGTTGGATAAAGAGATCTATCACCATGCAAAGGCCAAATTGCAGGACTATGCGCCTCTGGTCGGCAGGAGCACCATAGAGGCCCTCAATGCCCTCGCGGGAAGGTTGTCGGGGAAGGTCGTACAGAACATAAACTCAACCTACACGGGCGGAGGCGTGGCGGAGATACTTACCCGCATGGTGCCCCTGCTGAACCAGCTCGGCGTCGATGCCCGGTGGACGACCATCAAAGGCGATGATAGGTTTTTCGGCGTAACGAAAAAATTTCATAATGCGCTTCACGGCAAGGCAGAGCACGTCTCACCGGAAGACTTCTCCATATTCCTGGAGGTGAGCAGGAAAAACCTTGAGGAGCTGAAGTTCAACGGGGATATCATCTTCGTCCATGACCCCCAACCTGTCGTTCTCATATCAAAGAAACAGGAGATAGGCGAACGGTGGGTGTGGCGATGCCATATCGACGTCTCCAATCCGGACGAAAAGGTCTGGGAATTCTTAAAGAGCTATGTTGTGGATTATGACGCCACTGTCTTCTCTGCTCCGAACTTCGCAAGAAAATTGCCCAACCGCCAGTTCCTGATCCATCCGTCCATCGACCCGTTAAGCGATAAGAACAAAGACCTTTCGCCGGAGGTCATCGATTCAGTGCTGCACAAATATGGCCTGGACAAGGAAAAACCCATGATCGTCCAGGTCTCGCGCTTTGATTATCTGAAAGACCCTATCGGAGTGATAGAGGCCTTTGAAATGGTAAGAAAGAACATACCGTGCCAGCTTGTGCTGGCCGGCGGGACGGCAACGGACGACCCGGAATCGGACAAGGTCCTGCAGGAGGTGAACGACAGGGCATCCAGCAATCCCGACATCCATGTGCTGCTCATCCCCCCTGAAAGCGATATTGAGATCAACGCCCTGCAGCGTGCAGCGAGCGTCATCATGCAGAAATCAATAAAGGAGGGTTTCGGGCTTACTGTTACGGAGGGCCTCTGGAAAGGGAAGCCCGTGGTGGCCTCTGCAGTGGGAGGGATCCAGCTTCAGATCAAAAATAAATTTACCGGGTTGCTCTGCCACAGTATCGAGGGGGCCGCCTTTGCCATAAGGCTGCTCCTCAGCAATCCCGAATATGCCCAATGGCTCGGCAAGAACGGCCTCGAGCACGTAAGACAGAATTTCCTGATAACCCGCCATTTAAAGGACTACCTGATGCTCTTCGTTTCCCTCTATTATCCCCAGGACGTGATCCACCTCTAAAACAAGGCGGCTACGCCTTTCCTATGTCCTTTCCCGCTATCTTCCACAAGAGCTCTTCCATCTCTGCGGTCAGATGCTGCGTGCCCTCATCCTCCATCGCCTTGATCCGCGAATCGTAGATGCTTTCAAGCTGGGGCAGAAGGATCTTGACCTCCGGTGAGCTTTCCACGCGCTTGCTGATCAGATCGCGCTGTTCCATGGCCCTTTCAAAGTCTTCTTTATTAACAGGGATATTATAAAGCGCATTCAATATCTCCATGAGCCTCACCTTTCCAAGATGGTCCTCTTCGAACGCAACGTACTGGGGCAAGGATACGATGAACACGGTCACATCGATCCCTGACGCGGCCGCCTCTTTCGTGATGAGGTTCGCGATGCTTGAAGGTCCGTGATATGTAATGGGCAGGGCCCCGGCCTTTATGATGTCCCGGCGCCCCTCTTCGCCCATTCCATATCCGCTGACAAGCAAAGGCCTGGTGTGAGGCACCGAATCATACATGCTTCCAATAAGGATATACTTCCTCGTCTTGAAGGTCTTGAGCAGCTTCACAACAGAACTGATATAGAGCTCTGCATGGGCGTGAGGTTCCAGGAGGCGGATCAGGAGAAGATCGTTCTGCCCTTCCCTTCTTGCATAACGAATGGGCGTATTGGGGATGGACATGCCCTGAATGCCCTCTTCGAGGTGGATAACGGGTCTGTATCGTGTAAAGTCGTAGAAATCTCCCGGTTTCGATAACCTCCCCAGCTCCACGGCGCCGAATTGCGCCTCCAGTTCATCCAGGACCATGCTTCCGACATTGTTTACGTCTATCCAGGGGTGAAGGGTAGCCAGGACATAAGGTTCCTTGCACTCCGAAGCGCGGTTGCGTAATTGAAAGGCGCCTATTTTCACGAAATTTTCCTCCTGTCCGATCATTATTATTGTGTTCAGGATTATACCAGATTTTTTTCCAATGCTGGTAGCCTTTCCCGCTTTTCTCACAACTCGCGTTGTTCCCCTCACTGCTTACGGCTTTCCTTCACGCTTTTCGCCATGAGTCTATGCCCTGCATATGCAACATAACCAATTTGTTGATACCCTGTGGTTTATCAAATCATAAAAACTGTCCTGGAGAGATAGTGAATGGGCCGCAGCAGGATCAGGGAGCTGCCTCCTAAGATCTTATCGATCATTATTATCGCGACCCTGTTGATCATTGCGCTCTTGTTCCGGGTAAGCTGCCATTATGTCAGACCATTCCCGCCGAAGTCCATTGTTATGGCCACCGGCATGGAGGACGGCGCATTCGCCCATTACGGAGAACGCTACAAGCAGATACTCGCCCGCGACGGCATCCGTGTGGATCTGCGCTTCACGTCAGGGGCAGTAGAGAATCTGCTGCTTCTGAAGAACCGGGCCCAGAGGGTTGAGGCGGGCTTCGTTCAAGGAGGGGTCGCGAGGACAGGGCCTGTATCTAATCTCGTTTCCCTTGGCAATCTTGCCTATTCGCCCCTAATCGATCGCCATTGGACCGGAGGGGAGCGGCGTGCAGAAAGACATGCATCCCGCGCTCGCTTACCTGTTCCTGAAGGCTTCCTTTGAGTTCCACGGTAACACCGGATGGGTCCAAAAGACAGGGGAGCTCCCGTCACTCAATAAACAGGATTTTCCCATCAGCGAGCAGGCACAGCGGTTTCATAAAGCTGGCGGCTCGCTGCTTTACGATTATCTCCCTTTCTGGGCGGCCACTTTTGTCGACCGCACGATTCTTCTGTTGATCCCCCTGGGGGTGGTCATCATCCCGTTGGTGGGGATCCTCCCGTGGATATACACGTGGCGGGACCGGTCGAGATATTATCGCCAGTACCGTGAGCTCAGGGATATTGAGAAGAAGATAACTGAACGCATGCAGCCGGAGAACATGAAGGACTTACAGGCAAGGCCCGATCGGACCGAAGAAGCTGTCAACAGGATCCGCGTGTCCATTGCCTTTTATGATGAGCTCTTCATCCTTAAGGAACATATACATATGGTCCGGCGGCAGCTCTCCAATTCAGAAAAAGGAACAGGAACTCCCTATGAGCCATGAGCTTTTGACTATGAGCCGTCTCTCGCTCTTTCAATTCCTCCGCCAGCCTTTTCGCTCAAGGCAGTTCTCCGTCTCGTCGCAGACCCTGGTGCCCTTCCGGGCCGCCTCCTGTTCCGCAATGGCCTGGCAATACTGCTTGTCGCGGTTGAAATCGGAGTTGCTCTTCCCCGGCTGGGTGTAGTAGTGCGTGCAGCCGGTCATGGCAACGATAAAAAGGATTATCAGCAGAATTCTTTTCATTGTTCCACTTTTCTCCTTGTGCAATTCTCCCGCAATGACTAAAGGCTCATCACTGGCTTACGGGCACGATCTTCGTCGTCACCACCGTATCGTTGGCAAGATTCCGGATATCGCATTTTATATAATTTACCCCGGTCTTCCAGCCAGCGGACGGATGGCCGGTCGAAACGATCGTTGAACTGCCCGGCAATTTTATTGGTCCGCCGCCAAGGCCTCCTGTCGTCGGCCCGTTCTGCTCTGCCATCTTATAGCACTGCCTGCCCAGGAAGCACTGCGCTGCCGCGCCGTTGTTCCTGATATTAACCTTGTACTCCGCATCGGTGATGTCGATCCCCGTGATCTCGACGTTCGGTGCGGGCAAAGCGGAGAGGTTTATCTCATGCTCCTTGTAGACCGTGTGGGCGCGCTTTACGGACAATTTCAATTTCCGTGCATGCATCCTCCTCTCCCATTGGCCCTTAAGCGACTTCTGCTCGTTCTTCGCCAACTGTACCGATTGGGCAGGCCCTACCGAATGCCACTGTCCCGACTGTGCGTCGAACTGAAAGACCTCGACGGCAAAGGTGAGGTCGGCATTGTTCGGGTTGACGAGGGCTGCATTCCACTCCCCTATGCATTGCGGCTGCGGGTCCTGCACCGAGAGGCTGGCGATCTTTATATTCCCGAGCATCGTGCCTTCCAATACGGCACGGGTCTGTTGGGGGTCTATCTTGGGTTGCGGAACATCTTTCATCAAGATCTTTCCGACCGGCTGCTGCGCGGGGATGGTCTGCGCAAAACCGAGCAGCATGAATACGGTCAAGATCACAACAACCATTGTTTTTGCAATTTTGCGGAAATGAATATTCATCATCGTGTTCCTCCTTTGTCTTTTGTATGTTGGAATTCGTATTTTCCCACCTGCGTTCAAATTCATATATTCTGAAATTTTCAGACTTCTATCACACACCATTCATCAAAGTCAATGCGTTATGTCACAGCGGATGCTGCATACTGGATTTTCTTGTATTTTTCTGTCTGGATATTCGGTTGATCGGGTTTATTTAGTTCGCAATGTTTCCTTGCGCCGCACGGCTCTCAGTCGTGTGTCAATAGTTTACACCCATGTTTTCCTTTTTTGTGCGGAAGGTCTTTTCCATATTGATCAGACTTTCGCCGAACTCCATGGCATGTCTTTTCATCGCCTGCCAGGCGAGATCCGGATCGCCTGCCAGGACCGCCTCAACGACTTCGTCGTGCATCCCTGCCGGGTGCAGGAAAGGCGTTTCGGGCTCGACCGCCTGGATCGCCTGCCTGGTCAGGGCCATCAAAGACCGTTCCAGGGCCTCAAAAAAACGGTTTCCGCACATCTCGGCCAGGATAATGTGGACCATTGTCTTTATCTCTAAATCCTCTGCAAAGCTCCGGATAGGCAGATCTTCTCGTTCCAAGGCCTCTTTAAGGCGGCCGGCGCTTTCCGCGCCTTTATGCAGGGCGGCCAGTCTTGCGATCTCGGGCTCCAGGAGCACCCTCATCTGGACAAGTTCCGGGATGGAGAGCTTCTCTGCCATGAAGAGGTCCACGAATGCGTTGCTCAGATGTTCAAAGGTCAGCTCTGTGACAAACGTGCCCCCAGTCGCTCCCTGGCGAGTTTCAATGAACCCTTTATTCTCCAGCGCCCGCAGGGACTCGCGAATAGCGATGCGGCTTACCTTGAACTGTTCTGCAAGGTCCCGCTCGGAGGGCAGCTTATCCCCTGCCTTGAAGTAGCCGAGGAGGATGGATCGCTTCAGCTGATCAGCGACCTCATCAGATATCCTTGACTGTTTGACTGGTTTAAAGCTTTGCATTATGCATATCCAAATATGTCAATATGTACTAAAGATCATAAAGATATACACAAACAATACACTAAAGACAACGTACCTTGCAAGAATATTTTATAATTATTTTACTTGACAATATATTTTAATGTTTATAAATATTATACCAATACATTTGACAAACTATTGCGCAAAGGAGTGTTATTGTGAATCTTGCCCATAATCTTGAGCTTTCAGCATTCTTTTTTCCTGACCGTCCCGCCCTCCGTCAAAACGGTTATCAACTTACCTATGGGGAATTGAACGATCAGGCGGGTAGAATAGCAACGGGCCTCATCAAGATGGGCGTCAAGCCCGGCGACCACGTAGGGCTCTGCGCGCCAAACTCCATCGAATGGATCGCCTTCTATTTCGGCGTCCTGAAGGCCGGGGCAGTAGCGGTAACGCTTTCGGGGGTGCTCACCGGTGATGAACTTACCACCCTTGTTAATCATGCTAAGCCACGGATCATCTTCACGGCTGAGACCAAGCTAAAGGACCTGGAAGGCCTGAGAGGGTCCGGGGGGCTTGAGCGGGTGATCTGCCGGGACGGCGATATGGACCTTGATCATCTTATCAAGACCGGGTCAGGACCATTCAAGGCAATAGAAAGAGACCGCGGAGATACCGCAGCTATCCTCTACACCGGCGGCACCACGGGCATTCCGAAAGGCGTTATGCTCAGCCACGAAGGCATGATCTTTTCAAGCCACAGCGTCGCGGGTTATGAAAGGTCCACCCAGAACGATCTTTCCGTCTGCTTTCTCCCCTTCAATCACGTCTTCGGCCAGATACACATCATGAACACCTCGATCCACTGTGCCGGCTGTCTGGAGCTTCTCCCGGTCTTTGACATGGAACAGGTCTTGAAATTGATGGAGGAAGGGCGCGTGACAAAGTTCTTCGCCGTGCCGACCGTCTATATCCGCCTCCTGAGACAGAACGACCTTGAGAAAAGGCTCGGACAGCTCCGGTATTGTTTTTCAGCAGCGGCCAGTTTAGCGAAGGAGATCGTCAGAGAATGGAAGGAACGGACCGGCATAACGATCTCAGAATCTTATGGGATGACAGAGGTCATGCCTGTAACCTTTAACCATTACTATCCGGAAAGACACGTCATCGGATCTGTAGGACATCCCATACCGGGTGTTGAGGTCCAGATAAGGGACTCCTCGGGGAACGTATTGGAAGAAGGCCGGGAAGGGGAGATCTGCATCCGCGGACGAAATGTCATGAATGCCTACCTTGAGAACCCTGATGCTACGCGTGAGGCCTTGTTGGAGAATGGTTGGTTCCGTTCCGGCGATATCGGCTACATCGATCCTGACGGGTATCTCTTCATTGTGGACCGCCTGAAGGACCTCATCATCACGGGCGGCGAGAATGTTTATCCCCGTGAGGTTGAGGAGGCCCTTTACGCGTGGCATGAAGTGGAGGAGTGCGCCATCGTAGGGCTCCCGGACAAGGAGTGGGGCGAGCGCGTCTGCGCATGCATAGTGCCGAAAACCGGAAACAAGCTTTCAATGGCGGAGTTAAAGAACTTTCTGAAAAGCCGCCTCTCCGGGTTCAAGATACCAAAAGAGTATATCGTGAAGGACGAATTGCCAAAGAGCCCCACAGGCAAGATACTGAAAAGGGAGATAAGGAAGCAGTTGCTCAAAGCCGACAAGCAATAAGGGAAATGCTTTAATCAAATAATGACCAAAGGAGGGTCTGTTATGAGAAAACAATGTGTAATCTGGTGCATCACGTGTGTGGTAGCGGTTATGTTCCTCGCATCGGCTATCCCGGTATTCGGGCAGGAGAAGGTGGTCAAGCTGAGATACTCTAATTTCTTCCCGCCTGTCCATCCTATCAGCAAGCTCGCCGAGGAATGGATCAAAGAGGTGGAGACGAGGACCAACGGCCGCGTGAAGGTCTCCTATTTCCCCGGCAATACGCTCGCCCCGCCCGGACAGGCCTATGACGCCGTCGTAAAGGGGATCGCGGACATGGCGCAGAACCTCCTGGCATACTCGCCCGGCAGGCTCCCCTTAAGCGAGGTTCTCCAGCAGCCTCTGGGCTATACAAGCGGCTACCAGGGAACAAAGCTGGCAAATGAATATTACAAAAAGTTCAAGCCGAAAGAATTTGACGATGTCAAGGTAATGTACCTTCACGGCGTTGCCCCCGGCACATTCCATACGAAGAAAGAGATCAAGTCCTTTGATGACGTAAAGGGCTTGCGGATCAAGGCCAACGCCGAGAATGCCGACATCGTGAAGGCGCTTGGCGGAGCGCCGGTGACCATGCCCATCACAGAGACCTACGACGCCCTTCAGAAGGGGCTTGCCGAGGGCATCCTTCTTCCCAACGAGGCCCTGAAAGGCTGGCGGTTCGCAGAGGTTGTCAAGTCAAGCATTGACAGCAATGCCGTCTCCTACCTCACGTCGATGTATGTCATCATGAACAAGGACAAATGGAACCAGATCTCGAAGGAAGACCAGGCAGCGATCGAGAAGATCAATGAAGAATGGATCGAGAAGCAGGGCAACCTGTGGAACAAGCTGGACAAGGAAGGCAAAGAGTATGCCATTCAGAAAGGCGTAAAGTTCGTAAAGGTATCCAAAGAAGAAGAGGCAAAGGTCTCCGCAAAGATGAAGCCCATCCTCGATGAATATGTGAAGGCGATGAAGGCAAAGAACCTGCCCGGCGATCAGGCATTAAAGTTCTGTCTGGACTACATCAAGGCGCATCCATAACCCTCACAACCCCCCAATATTTCCCTATCCCCTGGCAGCACAGGGGGATAGGGAAAATTATTATGGAGGAAGAATGAAAAATATCTTTCTGGATACCGTATTCAAGATTGACGTTGCCTTCCATATTATTGCCGGTTCGGTCTTGGCCTTCATGATGGTCATTACCCTTCTTGACATAACCATGAGAAACCTGGGGAGCCCGATCGTTGGGACCGTGGAGATCATCTCCTTTTGCGGTTCGGTAGTGATCGGCTTCGCCATCCCCTACACGTCATGGAAAAGGGCGCACGTCTATGTGGACTTTCTCACGGAAAAATTGAGCCCAACAAGCAAGAGGATCATGGAGATCATCACGCGATGCATGGGCATCGTCCTGTTTGCGTTCATCGGGTATAATTTTATCATCTACGGGTTTGACCTTATAAAGACAAAGGAGGTGAGCCCGAGCTTCAGGCTCCCTTACTATCCCATCCCCTTTGGCCTGAGCCTCAGTTGTCTTCTCCAATGCCTTACGCTCATTGCCGATCTTGTGAGGACGATCCATACAGGAGGTGACAAATGAGCGAGGTAATGGTCGGGTTGATCGGGCTCGTTGTCCTGCTGTGCCTTTTTCTCACCGGTATCGAGCTCTCGTTTTGTATGACCATAGTAGGTTTTATCGGGTTTGCCTACCTCAATTCCTTCTCTTCCGCCGCCAATCTCGTCGTGAAGGACTTCTTCGATACCTTCACGTCCTATGGCTATACCGTGATCCCCCTCTTTGTGCTCATGGGACAGATCGCGTCAAATTCGGATATCGCGAAAAGACTCTACATGGCAGCTCACAAGTGGGTAGGTCATGTACCGGGAGGGCTTGCCATGACCACCATAGCCGGCGCAACGATCTTCAAGGCCATGTGCGGCTCAACGCTCGCGACGGTAGCCACCTTTTCCGGTATTGCCATCCCGGAGATGGAACGCTACGGATACGACAAGAGGCTTTCCGCGGGGGTCGTGGCGTCTGTCGGAACCATCGGCATGCTCATTCCGCCCAGCATAGTGCTCATCATCTACGGAATAATCGTGGAGCAGTCCATAGGACGTCTTTTTCTCGCCGGGATCGTCCCCGGGCTAATCATCTCGCTATTCTTCATGTGCATTGCCTATGCATGGGTGACCATCAAGCCGGCAATGGCGCCGCGCGCCGAAAAGGAGCCATGGAGAGAAAGATGGCGCGTATTGCCCGATTTCCTCTGGGTAGCGGTCATTTTTATCGTGGTGATAGGAGGCCTCATGACGGGCAAGTTCAGCCCCACCGAGGCCGGGACCATTGGAACCATAGCGGTCCTCATCCTTGCCGCTGTCAAGAGGCAGGCAAACTTCAAGATGCTCATAAAATCATGGGACGAATCGCTGCGGACGGCGGTCATGACGCTTTTGCTCATCGCCGGTTCCGTTGTGCTGGGCCATTTCCTCGCCATTACCGAGATCCCCTTCATAGCAGCTGACTGGACCACCGGACTGCCGCTTCCCCGCTGGCTGATCATGGTGCTCATCATTATCGTATATCTCATCGGCGGATCGTTCATCGATGACCTTGCCTTCATGATCCTTGCCACGCCTATCTTTTACCCGGCGGTAATAAAGCTCGGGTACGACCCTATATGGTTCGGCATCATGATCGGCATCACCATCATGATCGGAGTGCTTATCCCCCCTGTGGCCATCTGTGTCTTCATTGTGAAGAACATCACGGGAATTCCGTTCAACATCATATACAAAGGTGTGCTGCCCTTCCTGCTGAGCCTCGTCGCCTGCGCATTGCTGCTCTTCCTTTTTCCCGAGATCGCTACCTTTCTTCCTGATCTTTTTATGGGAAAATAGATGACGCATCCTTAACAGCGTTACGGGTTACGGGTTACAACACGCAACCCGTAACAATTTTATACTGAAGGTTTTTCTTCTTGACAAGCCGCTGCAACAGCACGAAAATGGTAAAACATTGAAAGGGATCGTCTACGTTATCATTGCCGTTCTTCTCGTTCCCTGTGCTGCTCTATCATCAGGAGGCCAGGAGGCGCGCCTTGATGTTCCTTACGTCCAGACAGAGGACTATATAGTGGACAAGATGCTCGGCCTCCTCGAACTCCGAAGCAGCGATATCCTCTATGACCTCGGCTGCGGAGACGGAAGGATCATCATACAGGCGGCGAAGAAGACCGGCATCCGCGGGGTCGGCATCGATATCGATCCCAGGAGGATCGAGGAGAGCAGGGCGAACGCGATCGCTGCCCGGGTTGATGACAGGACGGTCTTTCTGCAGCAGGACCTCTTCAGATCCGACTTCGCAGGCGCCACCGCAGTTGCAATGTTTCTTTTGCCGGAGCTCAACCTGAGGCTCAGGCCGAAGCTCTTCCGCGACCTTAAGCCGGGCACACGGATCGTATCCCACAACTTCGACATGGGCGATTGGGAGCCTGACAAAAAGGTGTTCGCCGGGCTGTGGGGCGACGGACTCCACTATATCTACTTCTGGGTCCTCCCTGCGAACGTATCGGGCCGCTGGCAGGGATACTACGACAAAGAAGAATGGACGCTCACGATCAGACAAAGGTTCCAGAGGATCGAAGGGAGCTTGTCTGTCAACGGGTGCACTGCCCTTCCCCTCACGGACATGACGCTCACCGGAGATACGATCCGTTTTGTCGCCCGAAGTGGGGACCCGAACAGGAGGATCGTCTTCGAAGGAAAGGCTGCGGGCAATATTATGGAAGGCCTTGTCAAGGAAACGAGCGGAGCCGGCACTGTCTGGAAGTCAACGAGGGACCCTGCAACGGCAAACCCGATCGAATGAACCGATCGGAAGCGCATAACGGGCAAACGTAAGGAGGTAAATATATGGATCGTTCTTTTTTCCATTGCGTGTCCGGTATTCTTTTATCTATCTTCTTTATATCAGCGGGTCTCGCCCAGCAGGCCGTCCCGCCGGTCACTGTTGAAAAGATTAGAGGGAACGTCTACCAGGTCAAGGGAGGGGCGGGCGCCAACACCGGTTTTATCATCGGTGAAAAGAATGTTGCAGCCATCGATGCAAAGATGACCGAAGAAGCCGGCAAACAGATGGTCGACGCTATAAAAAAACTTACATCCCTTCCCATCGGGTGGATCATTATCACGCACAGCGACCAGGACCATGTCAACGGCCTGACCGGCTTTCCTCAAGGGGTGCCGGTCATCGCACAGGAGAATACACGCGCCCATATGGATAAGGCCTTTCGATCACCCCGTGAGCGCGCATATCTTCCCAGCGTTACCTTCCCCGGGAAGCTCACGATCTATCAGGACGCAGGGTCGCAGACAGGGCGCATCGAGCTCCTGTATTTCGACCCCGCACACACGGACGGCGATGCCGTCGTCTATTTCCCTGACGAGAAGCTCGCCTTTATCGGCGATCTCATCTTCATCGGCAGGGACCAGCTTATCCATCGGCACAAGAACGGGGATTCGCGGGGGCTCGTGAGGACGCTGAAGGGCGTCTTGAACCTCGACGCCGACATATTCTTAAGCGGGCACAGCGATCCGGTCACGCGGCGGGCCATCCAGGATCATATCCGGAACATCGAAGACAAGCAGGCGAAGATCGCCCAATTGGTGAAGGAAGGCAAGACCCTCGATGAGGTCAAAAAGATCTATGGAATAGATGGGCAGGGCGCAGGCAGCCGCTGGCCGAGCCTCGTCGAGATCATCTACCTTGAACTTACCCACACAAAGTGACCCATCAGGTCATTGGCGATCCCTGAACTGCCTGTCAAGGCAGAAGAGCAATATCCGCTACTTGCCCTCAGCCTGTTCCTGGCCGGTCGGCAGAGCGCAATGCGGACTGAGTGTGGTCCCCCAAGCAAAGTATGTTATATTGCCCTTAAAATCAGGGTTGTACGGGACCTTGGGGGCACATCCTGTTATTTTCCCCATTATCGCTTTTACCTCGACCGTGTATTCTGCGCCGGATTTAAGGTTTGCTATGTCTTGACATTTTGTCTGGCCGATGGGAAAGCTGCCTGACCAGTCGGTCCTCCAGCTGCCAGAGACGACCCGCATCTCTGCGGCATACCCTGCACCGACCTTCAGGAAGACGCATGCCTTCTGCTGCGCCTGCGCCGCGGTAGCCATAAGCGCCATAACACCTATAATACCGAGACAGATAAGCGTCAATGAATGTTTTTTGCAGCCCATAAACCCTCCTTTGTTTTTAACGACATTTCATAGCGAACTTCTGAATCATTTTTGAAACCCTGTATTTGCTAATTAGCACAAGAGCAGATCTATGTCAAGGTACTGCACAATATCCCGTCCATTCCCCGAAGGGGCCTTCCGGCCTGCAGTTCTTGTCCGGCGGGGGAGAGAAACCTCGATGAGGAGCTCCGCATTGGCTGGTATCGGCAGCCACTGTCTCTTTGCCGATAACAACATCCACAGGCCTGCCTTGAATATAACCGACAAAATCCAGTTCAGGGACGCTCTATGGCAAACCCAGCGTTGCGCAGCCAAAGATCAATGGTTGCTGGCCAAAGCACATAACTACCGGGCAATCCTTCCCCTGGGCCCAATATTTCTCTCTCATTATTAAGGCGTGCTTCCCTGGTGAAGTATAAAACGAAACTTTCTCCTTGTGATGGATCATGACATGGTAGGTCCCGACATTTACCCATCCTTCATCCAGATCCCTTGTGATAGTTGCAACTCCCGTTCCGATATATCTCCACCATCAAGCTCACGCTATTTTGGTGCAGGAAATTTCAATATATTATGTCGCCGCCTTCCAAAACGTTTTCCAAGATCGGGCCGTCATCGAGAACCCTGGGAGGCACACGAGCAAACTTTTTCAGTTTATCCTCCAGTATCTTATCGCTTCAATATTACCCAGCTCCTCCGGCATACCGAAGGCTATCTTCTGGAAGGTGTCCCTGTAAAGAACATTTGTTGTAATGCGATACCCTTCAGGATAATCCTTGATCTTATCAAATAACAGGGCAGGTCCTTTTCTTTCGGCCATGATCTCGTTCAGGGCGCCTATTTCCAGGTTCCAGTCGGCACCCTTAATATGAACCAAACAGCCTTTCTCTTCGAGGATCTTCAGGAACTCTCTTAGATCCTGAGGTATATTGCTGTCTTTTTTCGCTGTAGTCTCCTGTTTTATCATCTATCATACCATACAAGGAATCTTGTCAAGCAGTTTTTTGTAGCAAAAACTATGGGAGAGAGCTGCAACCGGATGGGTCCGGATAACCCAGTATCGGCATCATTGCCTCCGGTCTCAAAACGGCGGCTACCCATTCGATGACCTCATCAACCGGTACGTCGTCGTAGCTGTCCCGAAACAATACATACTCTATGTGCAGGCGCCCGTCCCTGGTATGGGAATTGAATAAGGCATCATTTTTTCCGTCAAATTCGACAGGGATGATGAGATCTTTGCACGTGCCGATATCAAATGCGGCATTTGCCTTTACCCATCTCCCGTCAAGATGCAGCTCCGCAAAACCGTGATCCGGCAGATCGTTCCCCGTTATGAAGCCCGCAAGCTTCTCAGGGAGGAGATGGTTCCTGATCACTGCGAACCTTAAGCGCGCCGGTATATGCGCCGCCCTTGACAGCGCGGTAAGAAGGACGGCCTTCTGGATGCAGAAGCCAGTCTTCCTGGCCAAGGTATTGCTGGCCTTAAAGTGCTCCGGTAGGAAACGCGGCATGAAGGCGTTGTACCGGATCTGATCGCGGACAAAATAGAAGAGCGCGATCGCCTTTTCAGGGTATGTTGCGAGATGGCCGGTCAGCTCCTCTGCTTTTTTCTTTATTGCAGGATGCCCTGCATCAATGATCTCTGTGGCCTGCAGGTATTTGCGCATCTTTAACAGTCTACGCCAAACAACACCGAAAAATCCATACATCCGGTTCATCAACATGAACTATCAGCTTTTTGTGCAGAACATCACCATTCTCTTGTGGATACCTCGATATCAGCATAATCCCCGATCGCACGGGTATTGGTGTTGTCTGCGTCGGTCAGGATAGCAATGCCTTTCGCAACAGGAGATTCCTCTTTGTCCCCGAAAAAGCGCCGGTAGTCTGCAAGAATATCACGCGTCTCCCTGACCCATGTCCCGATCAATTCGTGTCCGCATCGCAGCACGATCATCTTCGTATTTTTCGTAAACGGGGAATCGAGCGATGTTCCTACGGGCAAGGTCTCGCTCCAGATGTATTTAAGGGTCCTAATGAAAGGCCAGCGGCCGAATACAACATAGAGGCCGAGCGCATTATCATTCCCGCCTTTTACCCTTTCGTTCGAATTGACCGGCAGGAGAATGGCCCGCCACTGCCATTTAAGCACGGGAAAGTCATTCAATGTCCATTCTTTGTTATAGCCGATCTGGATTGAGGTGCCTTGCGCGTCCGCACGAAGGAACTTCTTCCCTCCCTCGCTGCGAACAGTATAGGTGTTCGGCGCATTTTGATCGTCCCTCGATTCCCAGCCCGAGGGGAATTTGCCGATCTCGTCAGCGCTGAAGTCGATACGAAAAAGCGTTCCGGCCTGTCCGGCAGAACTTAGCGGGAATTGCAGAATGATGAGAAATAGAACCATAATGCTGATCCTGGAGAAATCCTGACCCATACAGAAAGTATACCGATAGCCGGGCAATGTAGCAAGGGCCTGTCAAAGAAACAAAACAAATGGAACGGAACGGAAAAACACGGTAGACTAAATGCAATACCATTAAGACCGTAAAGGAACACGATCATGATCATTGATTTTGACGGGATTCATCCAAAAATAGACCCGACTGCATTCATCGCTGAAAACGCCGTGGTCATCGGTGACGTTGAGATAGGACCCGCCGCGAATATCTGGTTCTACAGCATTGTCCGCGGCGATACGAACTACATACGGATCGGCGCGAACTGCAATATCCAGGATGCCTGCGTCCTCCATGCGGGAAAAGATCTTTACCCCCTTATCATTGAGGACGGCGTCGTGCTTGGCCACCGCGTGGTCGTTCACGGGTGCAGGGTCGGAAAGGGATCGCTCATTGGGATCGGAGCCATCGTGCTTAACGGAGCGGAGATCGGGGAAGAATCCATTGTCGGCGCCGGTTCGGTGGTCTCTCCAAAGAGCGTCATCCCGCCGCGTTCTCTTGCTATCGGGATCCCTGCAAAGGTAGTGCGCGCTCTCACTGACGAGGATGTCCGCATGATACGGGGAACCGCCGCAGAATATCTCGGGCTCATGGAGGTCTACACAAAGCAGAAATAATACCAATTTGAAAAATCGTTGCAATTTCAGGACGCTTGGAAGAAAATGGAAGAGAAGAGATCGATCAATTGCAATAAGGAGGGCAT
>DLMV01000073.1:45015-48698 GCA_002478225.1 Deltaproteobacteria bacterium UBA7527
AAAGTAATCAGGTTCAGCAGCGCCGAAAGCTATGAGCCGGAGAAAGACTGGAAGCGGGTAAGTCTTTGCAGCGAGAAGGACATCTCCATCGAACACTTTGTAAAACCGCCGCACCATGCGTCACCGAACCACAATCATCCCAACGCGCAGGTCATGATCGTTCTCAAGGGCAAGCTTGCGATCACCACCGACAGGGAAGAACAGATCCTTGACGAGGGCGATGCGGTCTATATTCCCGGAGACGAGATGCATGTCGTCACGAACCCGCTCGATGTGCCGTCTGTCGGCATCGACATATTTGTTCCGGGCAGGTCCTTCGATTTCTGGCTGAAGCGGAAAAGTTCCTGATATGAATGCCGAGGAGAAACCGCATGGGGCGGGCAGGAGCACCTTCGAGCTTGTGGATGTCGACCGTGTTTTTCAAAGCCTGCCGCTTACGCCCTCAACGGTCTTTCTCGATCTCGGATGCGGAAAAGGCAAATACGCATTGGCTGCGGCAAGGTTTATGGGGCCGCACAGTACCGTCTACGGAATAGATGCCTGGCAGAAAGGGCTCGAGGAGCTGAAGCAGCAGGCGGCCTCCGAGGGCCTCCGCAACGTCATTGCCATTCACGCGAACCTGAACGAGCACATCCCCCTTGACAATGCGGCGGTCGACGTCTGCCTCATGGCGTCCGTTCTCCACGACCTCCTTCGTGAAAGCTCAGGCGATACTGTGATGGCCGAGACAGCCAGGGTACTTAAGCCCGGCGGCAGGCTGTGCATCATCGAGTTCAAGAAGGTCGGGGACGGTCCCGGACCTCCCCTCAGCGTGCGGCTTTCACCAGAGGAGACGGAAGCGCTGATCATGCCCTTCGGATTTGTCAAAGACCGGGTAACTGACGCAGGCCCATTCCATTACCTCATCGCTGCTTCTTTAACGTTATAATTGTTTCTCTTCCCCGCTGCATCTGCTGTATAATGGGTTATGATCGTCAGGGAGATCAAAGCAAAGTCCATCCTTTCCGCATCGCAGGTCTATGACCATGCCCTGAACGCCTATGTGGGATGTCAGCACAACTGTACTTACTGCTATGCAAGGTTCATGAAGAGGTTTACCGGTCACCGCGAGCAGTGGGGAGAGTTCGTGGACGTAAAGATAAACGCCGCTGAGCTCTTAGTCCGTGAGGTCAGAAAAAAGAAGAAAGGGACCGTCTGGATAAGCGGGGTCTGCGATCCCTATCAATACGTCGAGGAGAAGTATGTGCTCACGGGAAGATGCCTCGGGATCCTTGTTGAGCACGGCTGGCCGGTTGTGGTCCAGACAAAATCCCCGCTGGTCCTGCGCGACATAGAAATATTAAAAAGATCAGCCGATGTTGAGGTCGGGTTCACCATAACGACCGCCGATGATACGGTGCGGAGGATATTCGAGGCGGGCGCACCGCCGATAGAGAAGCGGATCGACGCGCTGGGAATGCTTCACGCGGAGGGGATCGGAACGTATGTGATGGTCGCCCCCATGCTTCCCGGTGCCCAAGGGCTTCCGGATCTGCTCAAAGGCAAGGTTGACCATGCCCTGGTCGACAGATACAACTATTATTATGCCGACAGGACGTATAAGAAATACGGGATGGAATGGGCCATGGGTGAGCATTTCTTCCAGGAAAAGGGCGAGGAGTTGAGAGCCGCATTCGAAAACGCGGGCATACCCTGCGAGAAGCTGTACTGAGGGCAAACAGGGACGTCCATAACTAAATAACTAACTTTACCGTATCCTTATCGATGAAGCGGTTGGTCGGGTTTAGCATTGCTCATTAGGACGAAAGGCGCGATATGATGAATTCCGGCAGAATAAGCAGGGACGGTATGCAATAGTACCTATTCCGGACTGATTGTGAGAGAGATCGATACAATCACCCGGAGCTTCCCATGAATTCCGTAGCCTCCCGAATTCATGGGAATAGTAAAAATTCTTCCTCTGCGTTCTCTGCGTGCTCTGCGGGAGACAAAGGTTCAACGGTTACTGCCTGCGTCAACTGAAGGACGGGGGATGATCGCTCCGGCGAGACAATCAGTTTGACAATATACAATTTTTGTATGTAAAACAATCTCCGTGAGTTTGTAGGAATAAAGATAGTGGATCCCTGCAAAAGAATCGGTTGCATTTTGAAAAAGTTTACAGGAAAATAGACCGGAGAGGAATGAACGGATATGATGGATGAAAAATTGAAAAGACTATTTTCTCCCGGTTCCGTGGCGGTCATAGGCGCATCTGATAGCTTCGACAAGCTTGGTTATCATGTGATGAAAAGCCTGGTCAAGGGCAATTACCGCGGCGCGATATACCCGGTGAACCCGAAGGCGGAAAAGCTCTGGGGCATCAGGACGTACCCTTCGCTGAAAGATATCCCGGGAGAGGTCGATCTCGCGGTCATCGTGGTGCCCGCATCTGCGGTCCCGGAGAGGCTCCACGAATGCGGAGAGAAGATGGTGAAAGGCGTTGTGCTGATCACCGCCGGCTACAAGGAGATCGAGGATTCGCAGGGGGAGGAGCTTGAAAGAGAGATAAAGGGGATCGCGAAGCAGTATGAGATTCCCATCATCGGCCCCAATACATTCGGCTTCGCGAACATCACTGATGGAGTGAACGCATCATTTACGTATGAATTTTCCCTGATAAAAAAAGGAGGCGTGACCCTTATAAGCCAGAGCGGCGGCTTCTGCCATCTCTGCGGTTTTCTGGCCATGGAAGAGAGGATGGGCATGGCCAAGCTGATGAGCCTTGGAAATCGCGTGAATGTTGATTTTCCCGAGACCCTGCGCCATTTTGTTGAAGAAGATGACGCCACGAAGGTAATAGCCCTCTATATCGAAGGACTCGATGAACCGAGAGGCCTCCTCGAAACGGCGAGGTCGATCGGAGGGAGGAAGCCCATCATCGCATACAAGGCAGGGAGAAGCGAAAAGGGTGACAGCGCGAGCCGGTTCCATACGGGTTCTCTTGCGGGGAAATACGAGATATGGAAGGGCGCCCTCCGTCAGGCAAGGATCCTTGAGGTCACCTCGGCGGAAGAGCTCATCGATACAGCAAAGGTACTTGATATGTGCGCGCCCATGCAAGGGAATCGGATAGCTGTCCTTTCCGGCCAGGCAGGGCCGGGCATGATCGCCGCGGACGCGGCCGAGGATGCGGGGCTCAGGCTCACCGGCTTTACGGCAGGTACACAGGAAAAGATCAATAATCTGCTCCCTCCGGTTGCCATCCGGACGAACCCGGTGGATATGGGCCCGGCATGGTACAGCCCGAAGGCCATGCTCGATATTTTGAAAGTAACGCTTGAGGATGAGGGGATAGACGGTGTCGTCTTCATCGCCATGTTCGCGTCGGCAAACCTTGAGGTGACCAGGACGATGGAAGAGCTCATGAAGGATATCGAGCCTTTTAAAAAGCCGGTCGTCGCCTGCTTTACCGCCCCCGCGGGGATATGGGACGAAGAGATCAAGAAAATGGACGGCGAAAAAGGGGTTGCCATCATCCATACGCCAGAGCGGGCCGCATGGGCCATGGGCAATCTATGGAAGGCAAGCCTGATCATGAGGCGGTAGCGAGTTCACGAGCGAGAGGGGGAGGCTCCATGGACTTTGTCCGTGGAGGGGGCGACGTGAGCCCCATGAATGATGGACGGCGAAAAAGGGGTTGC
>DLMV01000073.1:48836-66778 GCA_002478225.1 Deltaproteobacteria bacterium UBA7527
GGGGTTTGGGGGGGGGGGGGGGCGACGTGAGCCCCATGAATAGAAAGGAATAAAGATGGAAAGATTATTGCTCGGGACAGACGCGCTTGATTTTCTTGAAAAGGAAGGGTTCCCTGTGTTGAAGAACGCGCTGGCAAAGGACGAGGGCGAAGCCGCCCGCGTCGCTGCTGAGATAGGTTTTCCCGTGGCGCTCAAGCTCTCCTCTCCCGATGTCGTTCACAAGACAGAGGCAGGTGGGATAATACTCGCACTGAAAGATGCCGGTGAAACGAAGGAGGCCTTTCAAAAGATCACGAGCGCCTTTATATCAGACCATCCGGGGAAAAAACTCGAAGGGGTCATCGTGCAGAAGATGGGCAGCGGGCTGGAGCTGATCGTGGGGGTGCTCAGGGACCAGCAGTTCGGCCCTGTACTGATGTTCGGCCTGGGGGGTATCTTTGTTGAGGCAATGAAGGACGTCTCTTTCAGGTGCATTCCGATAGATGCAAGGGATGCGAAGGAGATGGTCGAGGAACTGAAGGCATACAGCGTCCTTAAGAACCCGAGAAAAGAAACGATCGACCTTTCCGTCATCGAGGATCTTCTTCTGCGGATCTCACAACTCGTGGAAAACCAGTCCGGTATTCACGAGATGGACCTGAACCCGGTCTTTGTCTCCACAAAAGGCATCTCGGTCTGCGACGTAAGGATCAAGATAGACCTGTAGAACAACGCCGGCCTCTGGATACTTGATGCTCGATGCTCGCGAGGTTGAACGAATATCAGGATTTCCTCGATGGGCCTTCCTTTCCCCAATCTTCCATCATCTTTCCAAGGGTGGTTTAACCATCCTCTCTTGAACCATACCCCTCCGGGGACACTTTAGCAATGGATTGACCGGGCGGGGCCGCAATTGCCCTCAGCCGAAAAGGCTCCTTAGCTTCAGGAGAAGCGTCAGGTCGCCTTCCACTTTGTACTTTCCCGACATGAAGGCCGATTGGCCGTCCATCTCTCCCCTTGATACGGCGAGCCATACATCCGCCGGTGACTTGATAATCACGTCCGGCCTGTCAGAGAGGCCGTCGTGGTAAGTACATTGACCATCGGCTATCCTCAAATAGGCAGAGAACTCCTCCGCCCCCGTGATCACAAACTGGTATACGGCGGCAAGCCTCGCTGCCGCTTCGCTTTTGAATCCTAAGGGCATCATCTGCAGCAACTCGAGGCACGTGCGGGCAGATCCCGGGCCGCCTGCGTGTGCAGGGCCGGCATCCTGTCCGGCTGTCTCCCTTTTTGTCCTGGCCTTTTCTTCCTTCATTAAACCCTTGAGCCATTCCCTTCGCAGCTCAGGATCGTAGGGTGAAACTGCGAATTGTTGCTGGATATAAGCCGGGAACCCCTCCATAAGACCTTCACGCTGCCAGTGGGCATAGTCGTCGCGCATGAAATCCTTTTCCCTTGTTACAAGGTCCCTCATAAAGAGATAGTAGAAAAGGTGCTCATCCGTGGCAGGATAGCGACGCTTCTCTTTGATGGCTGAGGCCAGGTCCCGGGCAAGGTCTTTAGCTCTATCCTCTACCAGGTCTTTCCCGAGAAATTCTCCGGGGACCGTGGCGATAGCAGTAAAGGTCCCCACGGAAAAAGCCCCGTATACGCCCAGCAGTCCGGCAAGATAATGGGCGGTGCCCGTCTCCGCCATTCCAGCCGACACGCTCACGGCCAGACCGGGCTTCCATGTTCCCCGGGGCTTATGTCCCAGTCTCAGCGACCGGTCGATAAAGGTCTTCATCTGAGCGGTCACATGCTTAAAATAGACAGGCGAAGCAAGGACAACACCGTCCGCCGCCAGCAGCTTGTCCGTTATCCGCGCGTGGTCGTCCTGACGCCAGCAGCTTGACTTTTCCAGGCAGACACCGCATCCGATGCAGTATTCTATCTTCTTGTCCGCAAGGATGACCTCCTCCAGTTCAATGCCGTGGACAGACAATGCCTCCCTGATCATCTGGATCATCTGGCTTGTATTGCCGATTGCCCCGTGGGGCGAGCCGTTGATTGCGATCACTTTCAACTGATCTGACATGTTCTTCTCCTCAACGTATGGTTTTTCGTTCCCGGCGGATGGGACCGATATCCGGGCCGCGCCCGCCGACTGCATGGGTCCAATGCCCATTTTTCGCTGGTAATATTCCGGGTATCGCCTGTTGAGCGTAACACCCACCCCCAACATCAAGGCGCCCGGCAGGATGAGCTGGAAAACGATATGCGCAAGAACACTCCCGGGTATGGAGAAAAGATAGGGGATGGCGGTTATGACGGCAGATACGGCGAAGATGCCTGCCCATGCCCAGGTCATATTCCGGTTGATGGCCCTGAACACGCTTGTCCCCCAGACCGCCTCCGGGGTGCTCTTCTTCGCAAAATATATCGTGAAGTATCTCTTTGCAAAAAGGGCCGGCAGGGCGGTTGTGCCGAAGAGGAATGCAAACAGCATTCCCGTGGGAAGGGCGGCTGCAACCCGGGCTAAACTTTGAGGGAAAGCCCAGAAGGCCGCCACGTTGAATGCGGTATAGAAGGCAAAGCCGTTTTCGATCGCCGAAAGACCGTCTGCCTTTCTCTTTCTGTACAGGACGAGGAGCATCAACATAAAGGCTGACAGGCTCAGAGGCCGCATGATAGGGAGCGAGAAGTGACCCATATTACCCACCGTAGCATATATGGCGAGGATAACCGCAGGCAGGACTGAGTAGAGCCGTTTCATGGCGCGAGGGCCTCATCTTTTAGGTACCGTGCCGAGGCGACCCGCCGCTGGAATGACCGGTCTATGACGTAATTCCTGACAGCCCTCGCCGCCTCAACAAGACGTTTCGTAACCTCGGCGTCCCTCTCTTTGGACAGATGGGCAGTCAGCCTTTTTCGCAACCGCATCTCTTTGTCTACGATCTGTTTTGCCGCCTCGCTGTAAAACACCAGATCGGCCTCTTGCAGGCCGATAGCAAAGCCCTGTGCATACATCTTTCCGATGGTCACATCGTATTGATTGAAAGCGCCTTTCTCGAGCGGCAGCAGAAGACCATTTTTGACCAATGATCTTACCTGCCGGACATCAAGGCCTGTGGCGGCACAAAAGTCGGCCATGTTGAATGAAGGCCCATCGCTGCCGCCGAAGATCGTTTCGCTCAGCCGTATCAGCGGTGTAACGTCCTTCCCCTGGTCCCTCAGGGAAAGGAGCTCCTTGATCTTGCTCAAGGAAAATGAATACTTCCCCTGCATGGCCTTGATGAAGTTGATGCGCTCTACACAGGATGGGTCATAGTACGCCATATTCCTGCCCGTCTTTACCGGTTCGGGGAGCAGTCCCTGGGCCATGTAATGAAGGATGGCCGACTTAGGAAGTCCGGTAGCCCCGGCAAGCTCTTTCATGCGGAGGCCCCGTACCATGCGGCCCGTCCCGGTCTCACGTCTCTTTTCTCCTGTTCTTTTCATGCCGGATCCTCCCGCTTGCCGACGCCCGCTGCAGCGTCGCTGATCGCAGAATGCAGCTGCAAAATCATAATAGTATAGCAAGTGTAAAGTGTCAAGTAATACTTTATATAAAAATGATTTTTTTGTCAAGGAATAAGGAAAATAGGGAGACAAGGCAACCATTAACCCGATTGCAAATGATCGTTGTCTGGTATAAGATTCCAGAAAAATCATTGAGGAGGGATCACACAATGAGAAAAATCCTTATTACTGTATCAATGGTCTGTTCTTGTCTTTTGTTTGCATTCAGCGCAAGCGCCCAGCAGGCAGCCAGGGTAGAATATCTTAAGACACCGCGGCCGATGGCCCTGCCCTTCTCTGATGCGGCGCGTGTCGGAAATATCCTTTATCTCTCCGGCGAGATCGGCGTCGATTACAACACAATGAAGGTTGTGTCCGGCGGCATCAAGGCAGAGACAAAACAGACGCTGGACAACATTAAGGCGACCCTCGAAAAATATGGTTCCTCAATGGACAACGTATTCAAATGCACCGTCATGATAGCGGACATGAAGGAATGGCCGTTAATGAACGAGGTCTACGTGACGTACTTCAAGAAAGACCGGCTCCCTGCCAGAAGCGCCATCGGCGCGAACGGCCTCGCTTTGGGGGCAAAGGTAGAGATCGAATGTCTCGCCACCGTAGATAAATAAGGACGCAGATTTTTCTGAGGGCTGGCTCCTATTTTGGCACAGCAGGTCTTGCATTGACCGTGAAGACATCGTTCGCAAGGCCCGCACATTCGATATAGCTGCCCTTTGCCACGTAGACATCGCCTGTATCGACGGCGCTGTCATAGGTCGTGACGTCGTCAGCAGTGAATATGATGGCCCTCCCCTGTGCAGGTTTTGCAAAGCTTACGACCACGTCCTCATTTGCGACCAGCCACTGGTTATACCCGTCGTCTCCTATCTTCACGGAATTCTCTCCGGCCTTTAGTGGAGCAGCGGTCTCTGCCGGACAGTAGAGCAGGTCCGAAACCCATGCCCACGTAGCCCCGTCCTTTTCAAAAAGGGTGAGCTCCGCCTGGTCGCGGATAGCATCAAAAGGCATGCCCGCGAACTCCGAAGAATCGATCCTGTGCATGCCCTGAAAGAACACATATCCCGGCAGGTCCTTGTAGAGGAATGACCTGGCAAAATGTGATTCCACGATCATGATCCCCTCAAAAGGACCGACGTTGCGGCGCAGCCACGCCTTGTTGTCCATATCGGACTTGAGGCTTTGCGGCTTTTCCAGGGGCTTTACCTTTTGCATGACTATTACATCGATCCCGGCATGTAACGGGCTGGTCACGAAATAGCTTTCTCCGCCCACATTCGCAAAATAGTAGCGGTTGCCTTCGTTATCGTGGTAGTAGCCGTTATTGTAGATGAACGTGGCTGCCGGGGCCTTTTCCTGCCCCTTGAACGCATACAGGGTGCCGGTGTCCTTCTCCGCATCGAACACCACCTGGCCCAGCCTCGCGCCGTCGGCATAATAGCCGCTCCAGGAGGTATGATCCTGGGGCAGCTTCTGTGCTTTCGGCGGTATCGGGACGGATCTCTCTTCTCTCGGAACAAGCTTTTTCTCGACCAGCACGGCGTCCAGCATATCAAGCGCTATCTTCATCGCGCCGCTCTCCTTTCCGGCACCGATGACAGCAACGGATATTCTTCTGTCGGGGACCGTATAGACCATCGAAGAGTAATTCCCGGTGCCGCCGCTTTTGCCCAGTACCTGGACCCCGGCCGCATCATACCGGGGAAGGCCCGTCATGTCCCATCCCAGCCCGCACGAAAAGGTCGGATTCCGGAGCTTGCCCCAGAATGCGGAAGGCTGCTCCTTTCTCATCTCGGCAAGGGATTCTTTCTTCAGGAGCCTGCCTTTCGCAGAGAAGGTGTCCATAAAACGGCATAGCTCTACGGCGGTCGATGAAAGCCCGCCAGCGCCGATGATGGAGAGCGTCTCCGGCGGATGCTTCTTCCCGGTCTTCGGGTCATAATAGAATGCTATGGGCTTGTCCTTGATCTCACCCACACCTATTCCGGTATTTTTCAGGCCCAGCGGTCTGAACATCCTCTCATGAAGGAAATCCATATATTTCTTGCCGCTCACCCGCTCCACGATCATCTCCGCCAGGGTAAAACAATCATTGCAATAGACAGGCATGGCCCCGGGGTCATGCTTGAGATGCGCACGGGCCAGCGTCTCGAGCGTTTCCTTCTTCACGTTGTCGTCATATCTGAACCCGAAAGAATTCTTGCCCTCGGTCCCGGGTATACCTGACACGTGGTTCAATGTCATCCTCACGGTGATCTTCCTGTAACGGTCATCTGCCATTTTGAATTCCGGAAGGTAGTCCGTGACCGGCTTATCGAGGGATACCCTGCCGTCGTCGACAAGCAGCATGATCGCGGTTGCCACGTACACCTTGCTGATGGAGCCGATATTGAAGAGCGTATCTTTCCTGACAGGGACGTTCTTCTCCCTGTTGGCCATGCCGAAGCCCTCGGCATACACGACCTTGCCGTCGACCATGACGGCGGCGGTGGCGCTCCCGCATCTGCCGCTGTTTATCGCCTTCCATATCTCGCTGCGGGCTTTTGTAATGGCGCTTTCATAAGGAACTTGCCTGCCTGCCGCCTCGGCCGACGCAAGCGCAGCAAACAGGATGAAGCACAGGCAAGCAGTACCGATAGATCTCATCTTTGACATTCCCTTCCCCCTTTGCTTATTTGACGTGGGACTGCTTCTTATGGAAGTGAGTATAAGAGGAACGGCCCGGCATGTCAATGGAACATTCCAAATACCGTAAAAGGTGAAAAGTGAAAGGTAAAAAGTTTAAATCTTTCCCATCCTTCGTTCACTGTACCTCGTACCTCGCGCCTGACACCTCACGATTTACGGGTTTTTCGCCATGAGCTGTTTTTCTCCTTGACAACATATTAAAACAGCATGAAAATGGAGAAAAGAAAATCTGTAAGACCTGTCGCATTTTTGAAGAAGGGAGAAGATACGGTGGTAAGGACACAAAAGCTCACGCGTAAGAAGGCCCGCGCGACAGAGCGCATCAGCCTCACTGTCAACGGAAAGATCCACGAGATGGAGGTGGGAACCGCTTCCCACCAGATCGACCCGGCCCATACCCTGGCTCATACGCTGAGGGAAACGCTCGGCCTTACCGGCACCAAGGTCTCGTGCGATCACGGCGCCTGTGGGTCCTGTACCGTGCTCATGGACGGAAAGGCGGTTCTCTCATGCATGACGCTCACCATCGAGTGCGATGGAAAACGCATCACCACCATCGAGGGATTGAGCGATCCGGAGACAGGGGAACTGGACCCTCTGCAGCAGGCCTTTGTGGACCACACCGCCTTTCAATGCGGGTTTTGCACGCCGGGCATGATCATGAGTGCAAAGGCGCTCCTCGGGGAGAACCCTTCTCCCACGGAGGAAGAGGTGAAGGAAGGCCTGTCGGGCAACTTCTGCCGGTGCATCAGCAACTATCACGTAGTGAAGGCTGTGCTGGCAGCCTCCGGCAAGGGGAGATGACGGGAATGGCAAGCCCATACAGGTTTATCGGAAAGACAACACCGCGGAAGGACGCAAGGGAGATCGTCACGGGCAGGGCAAATTTCCTCGCTGACCGGAAGTTCCCCGGCATGCTCCACGGAAAGGTTCTCCGAAGCCCTCATCCCCATGCCCTTATTAAGAGCGTTTCCAGGGACGAGGTCATGAAACTGCCCGGTGTAGAGGCCGTGCTTACATGGGAAGACGTTCCTAACTGGAAAGGAGGTACGCCCCGCTGTACCAGGATCCTGGACCGCAAGGTCAGGTACGTGGGTGACGCGGTAGCGCTTGTGGCCGCGGACACAGAGGAACACGCGAAGGAGGCCCTCAGGTTCATTAAGGTCGAATACGAGGTTCTGCCTGCTGTCTTTGATATCGAGGAGGCGTTAAAGCCAGGCGCCCCACAATTGTATGAAGACTTTCCCGGGAACGTCGTGACCCCGGGCGTTCCCTTTTTCGGACCCAAGAACTTGAAAGAGGTGGTCAGAGGAGATGTGGAAAGGGGATTTGCAGAAGCCGATGTCATCACGGAAGGGACCTTCGGCTATGAAAATATGCCAAATCCCATTCCGCCTGAACCGCCGGGAGTTGTTGCCCTGTGGGAAGCGCCTGACAGTGTGACCCTGTGGGTCTCAAATCAGGCTTCATATATGGATACGGTGATCCTCTCTCATATCATGGAGAGAAAAATTCAACCAAGAACGATCGGAGGACCTTGCGGAGGCAGCTTCGGATCCAAGTACATGTCATGGCAGGTTCAGTGCTACGCCGCGCTTCTGAGCAGGGCAACGCGCAAACCCGTCAAGCTTGTCCTTACCAAGGAAGAGCACCTCGCGTCCTTTACGCTCAGGCCGGCCTCGCGCATGAGCGCGAAGGTGGGCATGAAAAAGGACGGCACTGTGACGGCAGTACAGGGCACCTGGCTCATCGATACAGGCTATTACTCTATGACGACCCAGTCGCAGATTGCAGTTGGCTGCGGCGAGGTGCAGATCATGGTGCAGTGTCCTAACTGGGACCTGAAGCCCGTCATTGTCTGCACTAACAGGAACGCTTCCGGCATCGTGAGGGGTTTCGGCGGTCAGGAATTGAAGTGCTGCCTGATACCGCTTCTGAGCTTAGCCATGGAAAAGGCCGGTGTGGATCCCTTCGAGTTCCTGAAGAAGAATTTTGTCAGGCCCGGGGGAGGATATTTCTGGAGGGATGGCATCTGGTATAATCACAGAGGCATAGATCATACGAAGGCCATGGAGAGAGGCGCCGAGGTCTTCGGCTGGAAAGAGAAGTGGAAGGGATGGCTGAAACCGACAGCCGTGAATGGCCCGAAACGGAGAGGGATCGGCGTGGGCATCCATGGCAGCGCCGATATCGGCGAGGATTCTTCCGAGGCTTATGTACGCCTCCATCCAGACGGTACTGCCATGCTCTTTTCCTGCGTGACCGAGCACGGGACAGGCCAGGTCACGAATTACATCCGCATGGTGGCGGAAGTGCTCCAGCTCCCTATGGAGCGGATCTCCATTACACCCCCAGATTCCCTCATCAACCCCTATGAGTTTGGTCCTGCAGGCTCCCGCGGGACATACGCGATTGGGGCAGCCATCATCGCTGCTGCGGAAGACGCCAGACAGAGGCTTCTGGAGCTTATTGCCCCCAGACTCAAGGCAAAACCCCAGGATCTTGATACCGTTGACGGTGTTGTTTACCGCAAAGATGATCCCGGAGTGAAGATACCCTGGAAGGCTATGGCCGTTGACCGCACCATTACTGGCTATGGGCGGTTCGATCCAGACTACTCCCTTGTCAACTGCATGATGACCTTCATTGAGGTAGAAGTAGACACGGAAACAGGCAAGGTCGCCTTGCTACGGGTGGTCAATGCTACTGACGTTGGGCAGATCATTGACCCTCCTGGTCTGGAAAACCAGCTCAACGGCTGTCTCGGCTCGGCGGGCATTGACAGCGCCATCTTCGAGGAGATGATCCTCGACCGTTCCGCGGGCCGTATGCTGAATGCGAACATGATCGACTATAAGTGGCGTACTTTTCCCGAACTCCCCGTAATCGAAAATGTGGTTATGGAGACTCCTTTTCCAAGCCATCGATTCCACGCTGTGGGGGTGGGAGAGATAGCCACTTCGCCCGGTCCCTCGGCCGTGCTCATGGCAGTTTCCAATGCACTCGGGGTTTGGATTCACAAATATCCGGTCACGCCGGAGAGGGTTCTCAAGACCCTGGGAAAGACAGGTTCAGGAAAGGGGGGTGCGGCATGAGGTCCTTTACCCACATCAATGCGCGCACACTGGACGAAGCTATTGAGCTTCTGCGGAAATACAGGGGTCGTGCCGTGCTCAATGCCGGCGGCACAGATCTGCTCTCAGCTCTCAAGGGAGAATATCTCTCCCGCTATCCTGAGACCGTTATCAACCTTAAATCCATTTCCGGCCTCGATTACGTCAGTGAAGACGGCGGGCTATTAAGAATTGGCGCTCTCGCAAAGCTTTCCGACATTGTGAGATCCCCGCTTGTCAGCAGCGGCTACCGGGTACTTGCGGAGGCTGCTCGTTCTGTAGCAAGCCCCCAGATCAGAAATGCGGCCACGATCGGCGGGAACCTCTGCCAGGATATTCGCTGCTGGTACTATCGCTATCCACGTCATATAGGGGGACCCGTGCAATGTGCGCGAAAAGGAAGCGGGCCATGCCTTGCTGTCAGAGGCGACAACCGGTATCACGCCATCATGAATAGCAGAAAATGTTTTGCTGTGTGCCCTTCCGACACAGCCGTGGCGCTGGCAGTGCTGGATGCGCAAGTTCATGTTTCGGGCCCGGAAGGTGACCGAGCAATAGCGGTCACTGATTTCTTCGGTCCCCTGGCGAATGCCCTCAGATCGAACGAGATAGTAAGGAAGATCGAGGTTCCAAAGGTCTCGGTTTCAGCCGTGCAGACCTTTTTGAAGTTCACGGTGAGAGAGCCTATCGATTTTGCCGTCGTGAGCGTTGCCTCCGTCATTACGCGTGAAGAAGGGGTGTGTACGGATGCGCGCATCGCCCTTGGGGCGGTGGCGCCGGGGCCTGTACGCGCCAGCAAGGCGGAGGAGATGCTTAAGGGCGAGCGCATTGACGAGGAGATGGCCGCACAGGCTGCGGAGCAAGCCCTCGCAGGCGCCCGACCATTGAGTAAGAATGCGTATAAGATCGAGATTGCCAAAACCCTTGTGAAGAGGGCTATATTAAGATAATCGGGAGGAAGGATAATGCCGATAGACGGATTTGAACCATATAAGCCTGAAGACGTGGAGAAATATGTCAAGTACAGGTGGTGGCTGGGTCTCACATGGGGAGACATGTTCGACAAGGCAACCGATCTCTATCCCCGCAAGGAAGCCCTTGTGGATGATACCTCCCGGTTTACGTATCGTGAGCTCCGCGAGAAAGTTGACCGCCTTGCCATCGGTCTTATGAGGCTGGGGATCAAAGAGCGCGATTTTGTCCTGCTCCAGATCCCGAACTGGCATGAATTCATCTTCGCCTTCTTTGCGCTGCAAAAGATCGGCGCCATCGTTGTCCTTCTCGTGGCCCGTCATGGCCTTGCTGAGGTCAGCTACCTGAGCAGCCTGACGAACCCCGTGGCCTGGATCGGCCCTGATCATTACAAGAAGACCGACTACCTCCCCATGCTGCAGAAGGTAATGGAGCAGCAAAAAGGGCTGAGGCACATCATATCAGTCAGATCGCCGGGAAACAGGGCCTTCACGCCTTTAGAAAAGCTGATCGAAGAGAGCGAGCTTACCGGGCCAAACCTCGAAGCCCTTGCCGCCAGGAGGCCCGATCCCATGGAGGTCTCCATCATCCTCCCTACAGGAGGCACAACAGGCGCGCCCAAGGCGGTCCCGCGGACGCACAACGATTACATCGCCAACGTTGAATATCACACGAGGGCCTGGGAGGTCACATGCAACGATGTAATGCTGACAGCCGCGCCTATAAGCCATGCCCAGGCGATACATAATTGCGTGGGCGGCGCCTTTTTCCACTGCGCAAAGTACGTGATCACCGACAGCACCGACGCCGCGGATATCTGCAGTGTCATTGAGCGGGAGAAGGTGACGGCCTTTCCCACGGTGCCAGCCCTGGTACAGAGGATCGTGAACCTCGAGAACCTGAAGGAATACGACCTCAGCTCGCTGACGAGGATCTACGCCGGAGGAGCTCCGAGCACCCCCGAGCTGGTGAAGAGCGTATATGAGAAGATCGGCTGCAAGTTCGTCAATGCCCTCGGCTCCTCTGAAGGGCCGGCGGCAATGAGCCGTCTCGACGCCGATATTGAAACGATCTGCTATACGGTCGGTGAAAAGGACTGTCCCTACTCGCAGGTCAGGATCGTCGACCAGTATCTGCAGGACCTGCCGCCCAACAAGGAGGGGGAGCTCATTACAAAAGGCCCTACTATCTTCAACGGCTACTTCAGATCCAGCGAAGAGAACAGGAACGTCTTCACGGAGGACGGGTTCTTCAGGACCGGCGACCTGGCAAAGATCGACGAGAAGGGGATCATAACGATAACGGGGAGGATCAAAGAGACGATCCTCCGGGGAGGAGAGACGCTCAGCGCCATCGGGATCGAACGGCTGATCAGCTCCCATCCGGCCGTTGCTGAAGTGGCGGTCATCGGCATGCCCGACAGGGAGCTCGGCGAGAGGATCTGCGCCTACGTCAAGCTCAAAGAGGGGGCAGCCCTCTCGTTTGAAGAACTTGTGACTTACCTCAAAGGCATCGGCGCCTCGGTCCTCCAGCTGCCGGAGCGTATGGAGATCATCGATGCCATGCCCCTCACCAAGGTCGGCAAGACGGATAAGAAGGTCCTTAAGGATGATATCGCAAAAAAGCTGGGCGCGGCCTGAGGCTGGTCACTGGATGAGAAAGACGGCTCATCCTATGTTTGTCCAAACTATGATAAGGAGGTTTGTGCATGTCTATTAAGATTGCCCGTGTTTTTCTCATTGCGTCCTTTATCGTTATTCCGGCAACTGCACCCCTGTATGCGGAGACGACGATCATATCATGCCCGAAGGTTTTTACCACCAACCCTTTTCAGCTCGTAAGGATCGAAAACGGCGACGGCTGGGAGAGATCAGAGGCGTCCGGCTATAAGATGTTTTGCAGACACTACATCAATCCTCAGGGATACCTGACGTGCTTCTATGGGCCTGCCGCGCACGGCGCCTCCGATGTGGTAACATTGAAACGGTTTCCTCCTGCCGATACAACATGCAAGGCATTGGAAGCGGCAAGCGTGGAGTGCAGCTTCGAGTGCACCACTCAGGTAAAGGCGCCCGTCACCGAAAAAACGATCAGGCCACCAAGGACAATTCCGCCGAGACGGTGATGGTCATTATAAAGACATCCTTCCGTCATTCACGTGTCATGTGGACGGTCTTTCCCCCTACGATCGTGCGCAGGGAATGGATCTCCTTGATCTCTTCGACGGGGCATTTCAGGTAATCCTTGTTGAGCACCATGAGGTCTGCCGCCTTGCCCACCTCTATGCTTCCTTTAAAACCTTCCGAGAAGGAAACGTATGCGCCGTTCACCGTATACTGCTTGAGCGCAGATTCACGGGAGATACGTTCCTCAGGCACCAATACACCGCCGTTCTCGGTCTGCCTCGTCACCAGGGCATGTATAGCCACCCACGGGTGATACGGGTTCACCGCCTTTATAGGATCCCATTTGATCATGAGGTCGCTGCCTCCGCTGGCAACTACGCCGATCCGCTCCATTGTCCTGAATGGATAGAATGTCCTTATCGTTTTCTCCGTCAGGATCTGAGACAGGAGGGCTCCGTCCTTGTACAACCATGCGACCTGGCTGATGAGCAGAACCCCGTGGTCGGCCATCCATTGCAGTGAGGCCTCATCGGTAAAGTCGCCATGGGTCACGGACCACCGGCGACCCTTGATGGGATGGACGACGTCGACCCGCTTGTAGGCTCCCAGGAGAACGTCCAGCGCTCCATCGCCCACGCAGTGCGCGGTCATAGGGAGGTTCAGCTCGTACGCTGCCTCGCCGGCCTTGGCGTATGTGGCTTCGTCATAGAGGACGACGCCTTTAAAGTTCGAATCCTTGTGTCCGTATACCTTTTTATGCAGGGGACCCTTGGCTCCGTAAGGTTCCCGCATTCTGGCAGTGCCGGTCATAACGCCTCCGTCGATCCAGCCCTTCAGAAAGCCTATCCTGCCCCACGCGTCAGGCGTCTTGACGAGGGGAATCATTCCCTTCACCTGGTTTATGATCTCTTCCTTGGACTTCGTGACATCCGGGATGATGCTGTAGGTCATCTGGACGCCCAGTTCGCCGCGGCTGTATGATGTGTTGTACGGCTAGACGCCGTTCGCGGAGCTTCTCCCCTCGATGACGGAGGTAAAACCAAGCTGGTTGTAACGGGCAACAAGCTTTCGTATCGCATCCATGCGCTCTTCCTGGGTCAGTTTCCGCCTTCCGGGGTAGTACTTCGAGATCGATGCCTGGCAGCGGAGAAAGAGCCCTATCGGCTCCCCCGCAGCGGTGTCCTTGACTATCTCGCCAACCTTCGGCTGCGGGGTGTTCCTGTCGATCCCGGCGATCTTCATTGCGTACGAGTTTGCCTGCCCTGAATATGCGCCGTCGATCAGGACCGGGTTCTTCGGGGCCACCGCGTCAAGCTCCTGCAGGTTAGGAAAGCGATGTTCCTTAAAACGGGTGGGAAAGGTCTTGTCGAAGAGGATCCACTCGCCTTCCTTGAGCGTCTTCACCTTTTCGGCCGTATATTTCAGGAGCGCATCTGCGGACTCAGGCACAGGCAGTTCGCCCAGGTACTCGCTTTCCGCCGCTTCCTGCAAATGCGCGTGGCTTTCGATGAGTCCCGGGATGACCGTCTTCCCCTTCAGGTTCACCCGCTCTGTCCTGCCTTTTTTTGCCAGAGCTAAGACCTGCTTATTTGTCCCCACGGCGATGATCCTGTCCTTCTTTATTGCAACGGCCTGGGCAATGGTGAACTTTCCATCCACTGTCAGGACCTTTCCGTTATAAAGCACAATATCGGCAACTTCCCTGGCCGCATTTGCCGGACTGATCCCCACCCAGGGAACCGATAGAAGCATGGTCAATACAAGACAGAACCCGGTAAGGCAAAGATAATTCCTTATGTAGTTTTTAGTCATTTCTCCCCCTTTTTGTCCATTATGCCTGAATGTCCCTCTATATTGCAAACTTCAGCGGGGTACGGGCTCTTTCCCCTGCCCTCTTTGCTCGAGTCCGCAGAGTTCCCGAAGAGAACACATTTCTTCCGCAATGGTTCCAAGAAAGATCGATACAACCAGCCCCGCAGCTTCCCATGAATTCTGCAGTCTTCCGAGTTCATAGAAATAGTACGAACTTCCTTTCCTGCGCTCTCTATCCCCTATGAGAGAAAATGGTTCTTCCGGTCTGCCTGGTTGGCAATGAGGTTCTTGTGCTATCCGATGCTGAATGCTTGAAAGATCTGACAAGTATCGAGAATTCAGCGACGAGCATCTGATTTTCTCTTGACAATTTAATTGAAACAGCAGGAGAATTTAAGAAATGGAGATCAGCACGAAGTTGTCGTCTGCATCTCACAGACCGGGATGGAGGGTATATGATAACGTGTAAGTTTATGGGGAATAAAAGAGGCAAGACGGCGATACTGCTTGTATTGGCGATCGTCATTGGCGCTTTGTATGGAGGATACTACTATTTTAGTAAAACTCCGCGATACGCGCTCATTCAGTTCAAACGGGCCATCCTGTTCAAAGACGCTGAACTTGCGGAGAGATATCTTGATATGAACAGCTTTATAAACAAATTCCTGGGCGAGATACCCTCTGAAGCCGAAAAAGAATCAGTCAAAAAACGCCTGATATATGAAATCAACTGGCCCAGTCAGAGAAGTACCTTTGCCAGCGTTACGGACTGGAGCGTTTTTACCGTTCGGATAAATATCGACGTTGATAATAATGACGTTGCCACAACCGAACCGGATACGGGCACAAATGTAAGGTTGGAAAGAAAACGGGATGGGCAATGGATAATAACGTTGATCGATTTCAATAAAGCTCAGGAGACCCAAAAATAGGATCGGACGTCTGATGGGTCTGTCTTACGTCCCCATCAGCTACGACTTCAAAGAAAATCTTTCCGGGATAATTTGACATGACACAAAATATGTGTATAATATGTACATACCATAAGGTGGCATGTGCAGATAAGACATAACATCACCCTCGATGAGGATATCTCACGCGAACTGGAAACAATCGCCGGCGAACTCGGCGAGAAGAAAAGTTCCGTTATAGAAAAGGCGCTGGCCGTCTATTTTGATTTTCTCGACCTCAAACTCGTGCAGAAAAGGATGAAGGACCTCAAGGAGGGGCGGGATACCATCGTAGATGCCAGGAAAGTCTGGAAGGAACTTGGGATTTAGAGTCGTGTATACGCTCAAATTCCTTGGCAAGGCCGTCCAGGATCTAAAAAAGATCGATCTCCCCTTTCAAAAGATCATCAAAGAAAAACTGCTCATCCTCGCCGAAGATCCCGATATCCTGAAAAACAATATCATCAAGCTGACCGGCGTAAAGGAAGATTACTACAGGCTTCGTGTCGGGAATTACAGGGTGATCTACGAGAAGAAAGAGAAAGAGCTTATCGTCCTCGTGATCCGGATCGGCCATCGAAGAGAGATATATCAATAAACAGGCGAAACGGCACATGCCTTTGCCTTGAGAGCGTTCTGCCATACCGGTCATGAATCCACAACCGGTCATTTCAAAATAAAATGTGTTATTGCAAGGTCTTCCAGAGGTTTAATCACACACCCTTAAACCGTACCGTTGGCTGTTTCTTCATCTCAACGCACTCTCTTAAATAAAAATTCATCAGGTTTTGGTATGGTATGCCGGTCTTTTCGGCCAACGCCTTGAAGTATTCCACCGTTACCTTATCGAGTCGTATAGTGACCTGGGTCTTCAATTCCTTGGCATAGGGGTTCTTTTCACCCTTCATTTTGCTGAAGTCATATTCTTTTCTCATGGCCCTTCCCTCCAATATACAGCCTCTTCCTTCTTTGTAGCCTTTCTTGCCGATATAATCCTGATCGTTGTGTCATTCTCCATGTAGAAGTGGCTTACGACAAGCACTCTCAGTCGCGTGCTCATACCCAGCATCAGGAATCTATCTTCGTCTTCGGAATGATCCGGGTCAAAGTACCTGATGGCATTTTCATCATAGAACACATCCCGGGCCTCTTCGAAGGATATCCCATGTTTCTTCCGGTTCATTGTATTCTTTCGGGGATCCCAAACGAAGTCTATCATAATTATATTTTAATTATATATGCATTATACTTTTATTGCAACACTTATTGCTGCAGCAAACAGCTCAATAAAGTTTTTGGCCGGGGAAGGAGGCTTGATACTGGTCACTCGTCACTTGTTGCTTGATGCTGGTAACTCGATGCTGGATACTTTATGCTTGCAAGATCGAACAAGGAATGAGAATCCGGCGATCTGTGATCGGCTCCGAATATCGATCATTGAGCTTTTTCCCCTCACGGCTCACGACTTACGACTCACGGTATTTTTATCTTGACAACATATTGAAGTGGCAGGAGAATGGGAAAAGGGTGATGCGTTCGGCGTTCGGTATGTTCGGCGTTCGGCGTAAAAAAGGGTGGGATGATCGAAGCACTTAATAATTCCGTGAAAAGTGAAATGTGAAAGGTAAAATGTGCACTTTACCATGAGCTATGAACCATGAACCGCCTTTCCTGTTCAATGTTGACAAATCTGTATCTTGTCAATGGCTGACCCCGATTTGCCCGTTGAAATAAGTTTTTCATGAAAGCATACGCTGCAATAACAGACGGTAATTGGTTTAGATACCTATCGGCATTGCCCGGGATCGATGAGGTCAACTTCTGGCAACCAGGTGGCGGGGGCACAAAAATGGCATTACCGGGCCTGGTACCGCCTATCCAGTTCTGAGAGCGTCGAAATTCTCCGGGCGTTTTATCGCTGCCACTCCCTCGTTGAAGCAAAACACCATGGATCTCTTTCAGGAGTCTGTTCGACAACGGAAATCCGCCTTCGCAGCGGGACAGGCCGTGTTCAAGGGCAGCTACATAGTTGGAGACCTCGACCACATCATCCAATGGTACTCCCGGAGCCTCTTCGAGCTCGAAGAGCAGCAGGTCGGAAAGTGAAGATTGCGTGCCCTCGATCTGAGAGGAAAGAACCGCCTCTTTGCGAACATACATATAGAGAAAAAGACGGGTGTCGGGAAGCAGTGCCGTGACACCATCAAGACGCCCGAGCGCAAGAAGGGCCTGATCAAGGGATTCACGCAGGGTCTCATCGATCACTAACGGGGGGTCGGGAGGAAGGGGCTGCGGTACAAATGCCTTAACCGGCTCATCACCAACGGTGGAGGTAATGATTGTACCCCCTTATTAAACTTTCTTACATATCATACTTTCTTATTAAAGGAAAAGCAATTAAAGTTTAATAACAATTCTTTTGAAAGGGCTATCTGCTAATTATCTGCTGATTTTTTTAGTATTAGCATTTGAATATAACCGCAAAATATTATTCCAATAGTCTTGCCGGGTACCTGCGAACCAATTTGGTTATAAAGAATTAGCAGATTTTCCGGGCGAAGCAGATTTTGATGCATGGTGAGGCATCAAGGAGGGGCGTCACCGGAGGTGTATCGAGCATACATCGAGGATGCGTACCGACTGACCTGTCCCCCGAATTTAGTACACCATGGGAATAGAGATTCTGTATACTACAAAATACAGGATCAAGGAGGGCGGAGGCATGAAAGGGAAACGCT
>DLMV01000011.1 GCA_002478225.1 Deltaproteobacteria bacterium UBA7527
GGCATCAATTGGAGGGGGCGACGTGAGCCCCATAAAATAGAAAGCAGGCCCGGAAGTTCCGGACCTGCTTGGTGGGCTTATTAACCTTTTGTTACGTTTGATGCCGCGGGTCCTTTCGGGCCGTTGACAACATCAAAGGTTACTTGATCGCCTTCAGACAGGGATTTAAAACCGCTGCTCTGAATGGCTGAATAATGAACAAACACATCTGTGCCGTCATCTTGAGTAAGGAAACCAAAACCCTTTGACTCGTTGAACCATTTCACAGTTCCTTTTGCCATGTCGACTTACCTCCTTTATAGAATGTGGATTAATACGGAACTGTGTTATGAAGATACGACAAAAATGAAGATTTCTGCGGTCACTACTAACAAATGTTCCTAAACTCCAGCGGTACTATCACATAAAAAGAAAGAGATTGCAACATTTATTTGCGGTTTTTTTCGTTCTCCGTCCACTCCTTCCATACATCGGGCATATAGCCGACAGTTACCTTGGCGCCGTTCCTCACAACAGGGGTCTTGAGAAGCAGTGGATAATTCAAAAGCTCTTCCTCGATATTGTGAGTGAGATGCTTGAGGTTCCGCCGGGCGTATTCTTTGCCTTCCCTGTCGATAAGGTTGTCTATGCCTGTAACGGCCGCCATCTTGTTCAGCTCACCCCTGCTAATGCCTTTTTCCGCGAGATTGATGAATTGGAACGGTATCCGTCGCTCCTTAAAATACCTTTGCGCCTTTCTTGTGTCCTGGCATTTCAGTGTGCCGAATATCTGGATATTCATGAATGAAAGGGCCCCTATGATGTTCGAAACCCTAATCGCAGGGTGTAGACCTCGGGCAAGATCTCCTTTTCCATATGGAATCCCAACTTTTCAAAGAGGTGGAGCATGACCCTGTTCTCCTTCAGCACCTCAGCGGAAAAGCCGAGAAGCCCCTGCTTTCTGGCAATATAGGTAAGGTGGGTGAGAAGCTCTGTCCCGATGCCCTGGTTCTGGTACTCATCCTTTACCATAAGGGCAACCTCTGCGGTATGGCTTCCTTCATTTCCCCTGAACTGGCCGATGCCGGCGATGACCTCCCGCCCCTTATCTTCGAATACGGCAAGAACGACCATCTGCTTTGTATAATCGATGACGACAAAGAAATCCTGAAGCTTTTCATGGGGCATGTTCGTCAGCGCAGACATGAACCGTTTATAGATCGTCGTCTCCGAAAGCGAATAAAAGAAATCCTTCAGGAGCGGTTCATCGCTTATCCGCACCGGCCTGAGGAGGACCCTGATACCCGAGCTGGTGGTCCTGTAAGTCTCAAGCTCCTCGGGATATTCACCGCCTTTCCCTGCGATATAGGCCTGATCCTTATAAATGAGAGCGAGCTTCCTTGCCTCTTCTATCAGCATGGGCTGGAACTTTGGATGTGCTATAGAGATGAGCGCCATAGCGCGCTCGCGGATGTTCTTTCCGTGGAGGTAGGCGATGCCGTACTCGGTTACGACGTAATGAATGTCTCCACGCGTGAGGGTAACGCCCGCGCCTTCTTTCAGGAATGGGACGATCCTCGATACCGCGTCCTCCTGCGCTGTTGATTGCAGGACAAGGATGGTCTTTCCGCCCGGGGCGAGGGCCGCGCCCCGCATGAAATCAGCCTGTCCGCCTATGCCGCTGTAGAATGTCCTGCCTATCGATTCCGCCGTCGCCTGTCCCGTGAGGTCGATCTCGAGCGCGCTGTTGATCGCCGTGATGTTCCTGATGCCGGCAATGGTAGCAGGGTTGTTCGTGTAGTCTATAGCCCGGAACTCGATGCCGGGGTTGTCATGGATGAACGCGTAGGTCTCTTTCTTTCCCATGCAGAATGCCGCAACGGTCTTGCCGCGATCAACAGATTTCTGAGTGTTGGTGATAACCCCTCTTTTCATCAATTCCGCAATGCCTTCCGTGAAAAGCTCCGTGTGAACGCCGAGGTCCTTCTTGTTCATCAGCGCTGTAAGTATCGCGTTTGGGATGCTTCCGTACCCGACCTGGATCGTATCGCCGTCCTCGACGATCCGCGCAACATATTTCCCGATCCGTTCCGCGATGTCGCTCGGTACGTTTGCTTCATACTCGAGCAGCGGTTCATCATGAGGGACGATATAATCAATATCGTTGATGTGGATGAAGGTGTCGCCGTGGACACGGGGCATACGCGGGTTCATCTGGGCGATGACGAGCGACGCGTTCTCAACGGCGGCCTTCACGATGTCGACGCTTATGCCGAGACTGGCATAACCGTGTTCGTCAGGCGGCGATGTTTGGATGAGGGCCACATCGATCGGGATGACCTTGCGGCGGAAAAGGTAGGGGACCTGGGAGAGGAATATGGGCGTATAATCGGCAAAGCCCCTGTTGACGGCGTCCCTCGTATTGTCGCCGATAAAGAATGAATTATGGCGGAAGTTGCGCTTGAACTTTTCATTCGTATAGGGCGCAACGCCCAGGGTCCAGATATGGAGCACCTCAGCGTCGAAGAATGCCCTGGGGTTGATCTCGACATACTTTATGAGGGCCTGCACGAGGTGCTGGGGCTCGCCGCAGGCAGTGCCGATGAATATCCTGTCGCCGGGATGGATGTTGGCGAATATCGCCTTCTCGGAGACGAACTTTCTCGGGTACTGTTCTCTTAATCGTTCCATGTTCATGTCATACGCCCGACGCCAATGCTTGTCCAAAAGGAAAATGTGACATAACGGTATCCATGGTTAAAGACGGGGAATCTTTGATTTTAAAATCGGGGCGACTGGATTTGAACCAGCGACCTCTTGCTCCCAAGGCAAGCGCGCTAAACCATGCTGCGCCACGCCCCGATTGTGCTTACAATACCACATAGCCGCACGCTTTGCAACAAACGGCGCAGCAAGCCGGCCTCTGTCATTGACGGCCGCAGGCGGTTTTGTTATACTGCGAAAAATCGTGGTAATGGTGGACCATCGCGAAGAAAGTGAGACCAACGAACGGACAATAAAGGGGGCAATGCGGTATCGCTGGGCGATCTTCACTGTCCTGGCGCTGCAGTACCTTTTTGTCTATTTTCACAGGGTTTGTCCTGCCATAGTAGCACAGGACCTTGTGGAGACGTTCTCGATCAGCGCAACCTCCCTGGGTGTTCTTGCCTCGGGCTATTTTTATCCTTATGTGATCATGCAGCTGCCGGTGGGGCTCCTGGCCGATTCCTGGGGTCCCCGTAAGACGGTGACGTTCTTTTCGCTTCTCGCCGCAGTGGGCGCCCTCATGTTCGGGTTTTCTCCTAATTTCGGGATCGCTACGGCGTCGCGCATCGTTGTAGGACTGGGGCTCTCAGGGATCTTTGTGCCTGCCATGAAGACCCTTGCTGTATGGTTCAGGCCGAGGGAGTATGCAAAGATCTCCGGGGCGCTGATGGCTGCCGGGGGCGTCGGGTGGCTGTCGGCGTCAACGCCTCTTGCGTTGACAGCGAGAAGCTTTGGATGGCGGACCGGTTTCATCGCCATCGGCGGAATTACGCTAATATTCTCTATCCTTACATGGCTTCTGTTGGTCGATTCGCCAAAAAAGAAGGGATTCCCCGAGATCAATGCGCACGAAGGTTCCGACGGCGCCAAAAACAAGATACGCCTTCTGACAGGCATAAGGATGGTCTTCTCGACCCCGCGCTTCTGGCCGCTCGCGGCCTTTTGTTTTTGCAACGGCGCCACCCTCTTCAGCTTTAACGGCCTGTGGGCAGGGCCTTACCTCCGGGACATCTACGGGCTCTCGACGCCGGCCATCGGAAATATCCTGTCTATGGTCGCTATCGCAATGGTGGTAGGAAGCCCCTTGCTGGGATATCTTTCCGATAATATCCTGGGAAGCAGAAAGAAGGTACTTCTCGGATGCGCCCTCGTGAGCGCCATAGAATGGGCTTTCTTCTATTTCTTTTATCAGTCCTTATCAGTCCCTGTCCTCTATGCCTTCTTTTTTGTAATAGGGATCTGTATCGGCGCATCGGTCATTATCTGTTTTACTGCCACAAAGGAGCTCTTTCCTCTCGAAATGGCGGGCACATCTGTGAGTTGTGTGAACATCTTCGGATTCATAGGAGGGATCATCTACCAGCCCCTGATCGGGCATTTCATGGACATCGGCGGCAAGGTTGACGGCCGGTATCTCCCCCAGGGGTATAAGACGGCCTTCCTGCTCCTTTTCGCCACAAGCATAGTATATGTCATCTGTACATTATTTGTGAAAGAAAGACCCAGAAATTAAGGACCGTACGGGAGATCCCCGGCGCGTCCGACCGATCCGCTTTTAATCCGGATTTTCCACTCAGGATGAGCACAGTGTCGGGCTATCCCCGTCAATCCCTCGAAGCTCAACTCAACACTATCAATAGACTCCCTGCAGCGTTGCTTCGCCGGGCATTCAGTGGGGAGTTATGAGATTGTAAGAAATTATAACATTTGCTTAACAAATTATCCAACATACCTATAATATTGTAAGGTGGTTGAAAATGCATGAAATGAACAGGAAGATAAAAGAACTCAGGGAAAGGTCCGGGATGAGCCAGCAAAAGCTGGCAAGATTATTAGGCGTATCCCGTCCCACTATTTCACAGATCGAGGGCGGGCAGAGAAAGGTAAGCGCTGATGAAATGAGGAAACTGGCAGATGTATTTCACATTTCGGCAGACAGATTGTTAGACCGTGAAGAGGAATCTGAGGTCATTATAAAAGAGAACAAAGCGGCTTACACGGCTAAACCGAGGATAAGGATCAGCGTGCCCCAGAAGAATCTGGAAAAATTTAAAGAGGTGCTCATCTATATCCTCAATAAAGTCGGTTCAAGGCCGAATATCGGGGAAACGGTAATCTATAAGATCCTCTACTTTCTCGACTTTGACTATTATGAAAAATACGAAGAACAATTGATCGGCGCCTCGTACATCAAGAACCGTTATGGGCCGACCCCTGTTGAGTTCAAAAAGATCCTTGATACTATGTTGGAAAAGGACATCGTAAGGATAGAAAGCAAATATTTCGATTATCCTCGGACAAAATACCTCCCCTTGCGGAAGCCGGACCTTACCGGATTAAAGGCAAGCGAAATCGCGGTCATTGATGATGTGCTGAACAGGCTCTCGGATATGAACGCGAACCAGATAAGCGATTATTCCCATAGGGATGTCCCCTGGCTGACAACAGGCGAAGGGGAGATCATTGAGTACGAATCCGTTTTTTATAGAACAGCGCCCTACTCGGTAAGAGAATATAGTGAAGACGTTCAATGAGGTCGGAAGTGTCCCAGACTTTGACAGAGACCTTAAGAAGCTTTGCAAAAGGTTTAAAACCCTCGAAGACGATCTGAGGATCTTTATTGAGAAAGAATTGTACCTTTACTATAAGTTGCACATTGATAACAAAGGCGTCTTTGCGTTAACCGGCTTAGAGATTAAAAAACCGGCGGTCTATAAGGCCAAGGAGTTTGCCTGTCGTTCGCTGTCCGGCAAAGGTGTTCACTCCGGCATCAGGGTTATTTATGGTTATTATCCGGATATTGACAAGATTGAACTGATTGAGATCTATTATAAGAACGACAAAGAGAACGAAGACCGGGATAGGATATTTAAATATTGCAAACACGTAAATTAAACTCCCGGCAATCCGTCAACAACATTATCGAAGCCAAAGGCAATGAAGTAGCCGAAGCCCTGGCATCGATGAGAAGACGGAATAAGGACAACTCATTAGGACGTTGACTTTTTTCCGTTTTATGCACACAATTACAGAATGATCGGCATTTCGAAGCTTTACTGCGGGGCTGTTGAGGCATCGGACCCGCTCCGCTACGGAAGGGAATCGGACAAACTCCCCTCCCACCTCCTCCAGTTCTCGAAGGACAAAAAACCTGTTGTGGTCTGGAACATGACGAAGCGGTGCAACCTGAGATGTGTTCACTGCTACGCATTGGCAGAAGGAGAAGATCACAGGGGCAACGAACTGTCGACCGAAGAAGGCAAAGGGCTCATCGATGACCTGGCGCAGTTCGGTGTGCCGGTGATCCTCTTTTCCGGCGGGGAGCCGCTCCTGCGGGAGGACCTGCCTGAGCTTATCGATCATGCCGTGAAAAAGGGCGTACGGGCCGTGATCTCCACGAACGGGACCCTCATCACGGAAGAAAAGGCGCGAAGGTTTGCCGGATCCTCGCTCTCCTACATAGGCATCAGCCTCGACGGCATCGGCGATGTCAATGATCTCTTCCGGGGCAAAAAGGGCGCTTTCGAAAAGGCCCTCGCCGGCGTGCGGAACGCGAAGAAGACGGGCATCAAGGTAGGCCTTCGGTTCACCATCAACAGGAGAAACTACAAGGAGATACCAAAGATATTCGACCTCATCGAGCAAGAGGACATCGAGCGGGCCTGCTTCTACCACCTCGTCTATTCCGGCAGGGGTTCAAAGCTCAGGGACGATGACCTTGCACACGACGAGGCCCGCAGGGTGGTAGACTACATCATGGACCGGACAAAGGAATTCTTCGATAAAGGCAAGCCCATAGAGGTGCTCACCGTCGACAACCACTCCGACGGCCCCTATGTCTATATGCGGCTTCAGCAGGAAGATCCCGCGAGGGCAAAAGAGGTCTACGAGCTCCTCATGATGAACGAGGGCAATGCCTCGGGCGTTGGGATCGGATGCGTCGATGAGGAAGGTAATGTCCACGCAGACCAGTTCTGGAGGCATTACAGCTTCGGCAACGTGCGGGAGAGGCCCTTCAGCGAGATCTGGATGGACACCAACAATGAACTGATGGCAAAGCTGAAAGAGAAAAAGAAGTACGTAAAAGGCAGGTGCGCCCAATGCAGGTGGCTTGCCGTCTGCGGAGGCAATTTCCGGGTGCGCGCTGAGGCGGCGACAGGCGATGTCTGGGCAGAGGACCCGCAGTGCTACTTAACGGATCAAGAGATAGCGAAGAGCTGAGAGCCAAGAACAGAGAGTTAAGAGCAAAGAGCTAAGGGTTTAACTCTCCGTTCTCCGCTCTTTGCTTAATAAGGAGTCCATATGAACTTTCCTGAATACAGACCAAGAAGGCTGAGGAAGAATGAGAAATTCAGAAAGATGATCGAGGAGACATCTGTCTCCCCGCAGCATCTCATCTACCCCCTCTTTGTCAAGGAGATGCACGAGGAGAAGATCCCGGTCGCGTCAATGCCCGACGTATACCAGTTCTCCATTGAAGGGCTTATGCGCGAGATCGAGGACGTGGTGGGTCTTTCCATACCTGCGATCCTCCTTTTCGGCATCCCGGAAAAGAAAGATGAAACAGGAAGCGGCGCCTACGACGAGAACGGGATCATCCAGAAGGCGACGAAGCGCATCAAGAAGCTCTTCGGCGACGACATCCTCGTTATCACCGACGTATGCATGTGTGAATATACGAGCCACGGCCACTGTGGGATCGTGAGGGACGGGGAAGTGGACAATGATGAGACATTGAAGCTCCTCGCGCAAAGCGCGCTGACGCATGCCGAGGCGGGCGCCGATATGGTGGCGCCTTCCGACATGATGGATGGCAGGGTCAAGGCGATCCGCAATATCCTTGACAGCAACGGCCACCATACGATCCCGATCATGAGCTACGCGGCAAAGTACGCATCCGCCATGTACGGCCCCTTCAGGGACGCCGCAGAATCAGCACCCCAGTTCGGCGACAGGAAGGCATACCAGATGGCCCCTCCGAACCAGAGGGAGGCCCTGCGGGAGATCCGCCTCGACATCGAAGAAGGAGCGGATATCATCATGGTGAAGCCGGCGCTCTTCTATCTCGATGTCCTTGCCCTGGCGCGGCAGACATTCAACATACCCCTTGCCGCCTATTCCGTGAGCGGCGAATATACGATGATAAAGACCGCCGCAGCGAAGGGCTGTCTCGATTATCAGAAGACAGTCCTCGAGGCTACGGTCAGCATCAGGAGGGCAGGGGCGGATATGGTCATAACCTATTTTGCCAAGGACATAGGAAGATGGGCGAGAGAGAATTCCCTCTGAGGATGGTTGCATGGGAACTGACCCGGAACTGCAATCTCAACTGTATCCACTGCAGGGCAAAGGCAACCCTCGGCCCACATGAGGGCGAGCTGACAACCGAAGAATGCAAGAAGATCATCGACGACATCTCATCTTTTGCATCGCCGACGGTGATCCTCACGGGTGGTGAGCCGCTCATGAGAGAGGACCTCTTCGAGATCATCCGGTACGGCAACGAAAAAGGACTGAAGCTCGTCATTGCCGTCAACGGCACGCTCCTCGACAGGGAAAAGGCGCTGAAGCTGAAGGAACTGGGCATCAAAAGGGTCAGCATGAGCGTTGACGGAAAGGACAGCCGTTCACATGATTCATTCCGCGGCGTCCAGGGCTCATTTGATGCGGCGGTAGAGGCGGGAAGGATATTGCGAGAGGCCGGCCTGCCGTTTCAGATCAACACCACCGTTACCCGTTTGAACGTGGGAGACCTCGGGGAGATATGCGAATTTGTAAAGGCCATAGGCGCGGTTGCATGGCATGTATTCCTGCTTGTCCCTGTGGGCAGGGGGGAAGGGTTGCGGGGCGAAGAATTGAACGCAAAGATGTACGAGGATGTCCTTGAATGGCTCTATGCGGTTGAAAAGAAGAACGAGCTGGAGATAAAGGTGACCTGCGCGCCACACTATTACAGGATCGTGAAGGAGAAGGGCGATGCGCCGAAGAGCGCGGGGTGCCTTGCGGGAAAGAGCTTCATGTTCATCTCCCACAAGGGGATCGCGCAGCCGTGCGGGTATCTTGAGATGGATTCAGGGGACGTAAGAAAGGAAGGTGTAAAAAAGGTCTGGGAAGGATCGCCTGTTTTCACAAAGCTGAGAGATCTGCGTTTGTACCAGGGCAAATGCAGCGCCTGTAAATTTCTCGCCATCTGCGGCGGATGCAGGGCGCGCGCCTTCGAGCTCCGCGGCGACATGCTCGGCGAAGAACCGTACTGCTCGTATGCACCGGCTCACAGCGAACATCCGTGAGGCGTAAGGCGATGAAGTCCGTGAAATGTGAAAGGTAAAATGTGAAATGTGGTAAACTTTTTAATTTATACCGATAAGGATGCAAGGAGGAAGGACAATGACACACAAGGATGCGGGAAATTATGCGGGCAAGAGGCGCGGTGCGAAATTGAATGAGGCGATCGCCGCAAGGATAAAGAAAAAAATATCCGACAATAGAATATCCTGCGCCGAAGCCCATAGCATAGCGGCAGCACTGAACGTAGACCCGGACGATGTGGGAACGGCGATCGACCTGCTTGAGGTGCGAATAATACAATGCCAGCTTGGCCTTTTCGGACACGGGAAAGAGAAAAACATCCCCGCGTTGCCTGACAAGGTGGATCCCGGGATCGGGCCGGCCATCAGTTCGTCCCTTGTCAACGGTCGGCTCGCATGCTCTGCCGCATGGGACATTGCAAAAAGATTTAATGTATCAAAGGCGATGATCTCGGCAGTATGCGAAAAGATGAAGATAAAGATATCCCCGTGCCAGCTCGGGGCATTCAAGTGATCTTCTTGCGCACCGGCATATATGAAGAACAGCGAGGGGACGAATGAACAGACTTGCGAATGAAAGATCCGCCTACCTTCAGCATGCAGCAAATCAGAAGATTGACTGGTTCCCGTGGTCGGAGGAGGCATTCGAGAAGGCAAAGAGAGAAGACAAGCCGGTTTTCTTAAGCTCCGGTGCGATATGGTGCCACTGGTGCCACGTGATGGCAAAAGAATCCTTTTACGATGATGGGATCGCACAGGTTCTCAACGAGAACTTTATTTCCATAAAGCTGGACCGCGACGAAAGGCCTGATATAGACAGGAGATACCAGCAGGCAGTGGCCGCTATGGGTTTTTCCGGCGGTTGGCCTCTGAGCGTATTTCTCACAGGAGACAAAAAACCTTTTTACGGAGGGACCTATTTCCCGCCTATTGATATGTACGGCAGACCGGGCTTCAAGACCATTCTCCTTGCGGTGAGCGGTCTCTACAGGACGAAGAAGGACGAGATTCATGAGCAAAGTGATCAATTTGTTGCCTTGCTCAACCAGCCGGATATGGTGCCGGGAGAGATCAGCGCAGCAATGACCGACCATGCTGCGCAGGGCATGCTTCCCTATATAGATAAGCTGCATGGAGGTTTCGGCAGGGCCCCAAAATTTCCCATGTCAGGCGCGATCGAGTTTCTGCTGAACCGGTATTTTTTTACGAGAGAAGAAGGGCTCGGCGGTCTTCTGAGAAAGACACTCGATGGCATGGCAAACGGCGGGTTCCACGACCAGCTTGGCGGCGGCTTCCACAGGTACTCGACCGATGAGGCCTGGGTTGTCCCTCACTTTGAGAAGATGACAGACGACAACGCATGGCTTTTGAGGAACTATATCGACGCATACTCTGTCTTTGGCAGCAGCCGCTACAGGGAGGTCGCAGAGGGCATCCTCAGTTTTGTTAATAAAGAGCTTTCCCATCCTGGGGGCGGTTTTTACGCCAGTATGGACGCAGATGTCACGCCCGATGATGAAGGCGGCTACTTTACGTGGACCGATGAGGATATCAGAAGAGCGCTGAACGAAGACGAATATAAGGTGTTTTCTGCCTATTTTCTTCACAAGCCTAATGCCGTCCATCACGATCCGGAGAAGATGGTGCTCTCTGTCATGATGACCATCGAAGAACTGGCCGAAAAGGTTGGCATGGATAGTGAGACCGTAAAGACCATTCTCCGGCAGGGAAAGGCAAAGCTCCTTGCAGAGCGGGAAGCGCGAACAAAGCCTTTTATAGACAGGGCTCTGTACACATCCCTGAACGGAATGATGATCTCCGCATACCTCAAGGCTTACAGGGTCTTGCAGGACGAAACGATCAGGGATCTCGCGCTGAAAAGCCTCGGGAGGATACTGGAGATCAATGCTGCCGATAACAGTTTATACCACTCAGAAGGGGTGAAGGCATTGCTCGACGACTATGTCTATCTCATAGATGCCCTGCTGTCGGCATATGAGGCAACTGGTGATGCGGCATACCTGGAGAAGGCGCAAAGGTTTATGGACAGGTGCATAGAGCTTTTCCGGGATGAAGATAAGGGCGGGTTCTTTGACACCGACGAAGAGGTCATCGGTACGCGGTTGAAGGGAGTAGAGGACATACCGCATCCATCAGCGAACGCCCTTGCGATCATGATCCTTATAAAGCTCTCGATTATAACCGATAACGACAGGTATCGTCACATTGCCGAGAGGTCATTGAAGCTCTTTTCACATCAGGCCCAGATAATAGGGCTCCACGCCGGATACTATTTCTGCGCCATGGACGCCTTCTTTCACGCGTTGAAGTTCGATATCTCCGTGCCGCCCACGTCACCTCTTGCGGCGGAGGCCATGAGAGGATTCTATCCCTACACTGTGATCCGTTACGGCGGCGACAGCGGCAACATCATCCCTTGCGTCGGCAGCACCTGCTATGAACCCATTGATACCGCCGACGGACTGAAGAAATTTTTTCAAACCGTTCTGTCTGATAAAGGTAAAATCTGAATAATTCCTTCTGTCCTTTTTGCCTCGCTATATTACCCATTTCGTGCAT
>DLMV01000047.1:0-16994 GCA_002478225.1 Deltaproteobacteria bacterium UBA7527
AACTGTGAGACGTTGATCGAGGGGGAGAGCACACCGGCAATACCGTTACCGGTTCCTCCTGACCCTGACCCTGCCCCTGCCCCCGTTACGGTCTGTGCAGATGAGAGCCCTGCTTCCTTTTCTCCCTCTGAGGGAGTCCCTTTCTGCGGGGTGTCTTCCTCTTTGGCTGTTTGGGCAGTCTCAGGAGATGCCTTTCCCTCTGCCTGCTCCTCCGCATATGCGGTGGGAAGAACAAGATCAATCAGACAGGAGATACAGAGCTCTATATGCGGTGTGGAGAAGAGCGAGAACAGAATAACGAGAAACCAGGTAAAACGACGGAACCAATGTGATCCGGACAGAAGATGCATAGATGACCCCCCCCTCGGTGATGTGACGGAATGAATGCAGCCTGAGTGTCCTTATTATCAGTACCGGGGAGATCGTGTCAAAGCAAATTACACCTATCAGCCGGAACCGGGGACGGATCGGCCAAGTCAGGGTTTTCTATTGGGTCTTCCTCGATTGTTCTGATGATGGTATCCGGGGTCCAATGATCCTCGTTGACATATGCTATTTTACCTATTTCGCGCTATGCACAAAATGGGTAAAATATCGGAGCAACCCCTGAAGGCTTTCATTCGCATTGAGGCTTTGCTGCAAGCTGCATCATCTGGGGATGTTGATAAGCCGTGCCGCCATTCCGGGTTTAATCCCGCATTGTTTTGCCCTGCCGGCCTTTACTTCAAGGACATATCTGGCGGGATAAAGCGAACTGATCGTTGTTTCGTCCCCGGGCCGGGCATTGTGATGCACGCTGACAATCTTACGCTTTGCATCGATAAAGATTAGATCCAAAGAAATAAAGGTGTTCTTCATCCAGAAGTACCGGATATCATCATCGTTGTAGAGAAAAAGCATCCCGCTATTATCCGGAAGCTTTTTCCTGAACATCAATCCCCTTTCCTGTTCCACCGGGGTAACAGCAAGCTCGACGTTAAAAACGCATGTCTTTTGTCCGCCTGTACGGTAAAAGGTTACCCGCCTCTCACCGCCATGCGCCGCACAGAAATACCCCGACAGGACAATGTGGACGATAAGAACGGCTGCCCCTATCCTATAACCCATAACCTGTAACCACTTTTTTATCTTCTGTGCTCATTGCGCTGACGGACAAACTCTATTACGCCGGGCAGGATCGATATGACGATTATAGCAGAGATCACAATGGTAAAATTCTGTTTCACGACGGGTATGTTCCCGAAAAAGTATCCTGCAAAAACACAGGCTCCGATCCAGGCGATCCCACCGATAACATTATAACTGATAAAGCGCAGGTAGGTCATGCTCCCGATCCCTGCGACAAAAGGGGCGAAGGTCCTAATGATAGGGACAAACCGCGCTATAATGATCGTCTTGCCTCCGTATTTCTCGTAAAACTGGTGTGTGCGGTCCAGATATTTCTTATTTAAAAAACGGACGTTATCTTTGTGGAATACCTTGGGGCCTATATAATCTCCTATCCAGTAATTCGCCGTATCTCCCAGGATAGCGGCAATGGAAAGGAGGATGAAGAGCCACGTTACATCCAGATCACCCTTCGCAGCAAAGGTTCCCGCAGCAAAAAGCAGAGAATCCCCCGGTAAAAGCGGTGTTATAACAAGGCCTGTTTCGCAAAAGATGATGAAAAAAAGTATCAGATAGGTCCAGATGCCATAGGCCTGGATAATTGCGCTCAGGTGTGTGTCAATGTGTATAATAAAATCAAAAACGATCTTTAACAATTCCACTATCTATCCTTGCAACGGGTTCAATGTTAGGCTGTATACTACAATGATACGGGAACATAGTCAAATACTGATAGTTCACAGAACACCTGTGAGGCGTGAGGGGGGTGCATCCCGTGAAATGTGAAAGGTAAAATGTGAAATGTTGTAAACTTCTCACTTCTCACGTTTCACTTTTCACGGTATCGGTTGGCTGCTGATGGCTGATCGCTATTTGCTGAAAGCTTGCTGCTGTGTTTCCGTATAGACCCACCCCCTCATGTTCATGCATTCCATGAAAGAGTCCTGGAACATAATAAAGATGATAAATGTCTCTGCCACACCCCCGTGGGGTGTTCCGGCGGGGATCTTTAATGCCTGCCGCTGCTCATTCGTCACGTCGCGCGCATATGCCTTGCACTCTTTTGCGTCTTCACCGAGCCGCTTCCTGTCATATCCGGCTGGATGCTTCCATGTATCACCCGATGTGCAGCCAAAGGAAAAGGCGATTAAAAGAAATATGATCAAAACGGTGCGCCACATTTTACACCCATATATTTATTATAACCGGTTTTTTCTGATCTATAATGAAAATCCTGATTGGAAAGATTGTTCATAAACTGGTATGATGTTGTTCGCACTATGGAACTATCAGAAAATGAATTGATAAGGAAGCTGCGAAGGTTCGGCAGAAAATCCGGCGCTGTTATCCGCGGCATCGGTGACGACGGGGCTGTTGTGAATGTTCAACAGGGGCAGTACGTGCTGGTTCAGGATGCCCTCGTAGAACATATACATTTTGAATTTGCATTTGCAGGCCCTTACGATGTGGGGAAAAAGGCCGTATATGTCAATGTATCCGACATCCTTGCCATGGGTGCAGAACCGCTTTATTTTCTTGTTACCATAGGTGTACCGGAAAGATTTTCATACAGAGATGTTCAGATCCTCTACAAAGGCATGGACAGGGCTGCCCGTGAATTTCATCTGCTCCTCCTCGGGGGCGACACTGTGGCAACCAAAGGTGATTTTTTCATTGATGTCTCCATGGTGGGCAAGGTGCTTGCCCGGAAGTACTTTGGCAGGAACAAAGCCAAGAGCGGAGACCTCATCGGGGTAACAGGATATCTCGGTGAGAGCGCTTACGGTTTGCGTCTTTTGCAAAAAGGACCATTGGCACAACCAGTTAACCGGTACATTAAGAGGTATCAAAGCCCGAGGCCTCCTTTTGACGTATGGAAGGAATTGGTAAAAAATGATATAACTGACGCTATGATGGATATCAGCGACGGCCTGATCATCGACCTCGAAAGAATGATGGCCGAAAGCAAGACAGGCGCGCGTCTTTACCTTGAAGATATCCCTATCCCGCCGGCGCTGAAAAAACAGGGGCTCCAGGCGCTCGCTCTTTCCGGTGGAGAAGATTACCAGTTTCTTTTCGCATTTCCCCGGAATAAAGTTCCTGCAGTAGACAAGATACGCAAAAAAGGTTTTATGATCTCCATCATCGGGGAGGTCGTCCGGCAACGGGGGGTAAGACTCTTCGATGGCGAGAGAGAAATAAAGCTCAGGACAAAAGGCTACGAACATTTCGGAACTGCGCAATGAACAAAGAAACCTTTGTGAAAGACATTACTCTGGGCCGGGAGAGGATCAATGATTACTTCATCGTCACTAAAAAAGGTATTTACTCCACTAAGAACAACAAGAGATTTATCGGGCTGAGCTTGCGGGACAGAACAGGCTCGATCGAAGGGAAGATCTGGGAAGAGAAGGTCGATCGCTTAAGAACCCGCTTCGAGGAGAATGACCTCGTTTACGTAGAGTCGAGAGTGGAATCTTATCAAGGTAAACTGCAATTGATAGTAGAGAACATAGAGAAAGAGGAGAGCTTGCTGCCGGAACATATCCGGGAGTTTTTTCCTGCCGGTGAGCGTTCTGATGCTGAGCTGCACAAAAAGTATGAGGATCTTATAAAAGAGATCCGTGCTCCCTATCTACGATCCCTCTTTGATGGGCTCAACAGAAAGGAAGACCTGTTAAAAAGATTCTTTCTCTTTCCTGCATCGATCGGCGTCCATCATATGTACATCGGGGGACTCATTGAACACTCTCTGTCGGTGGCAGAGATGGGGAAGAAGGTCGTCGATCGTGTTGGCGGGGATGTCGACCTGATCATAGCGGGGTCTCTTCTTCACGATATCGGCAAGATCGAGGAGATAACGATCAAGGGTGGCTTTAAATATTCAGACAGAGGAAGGCTCCTCGGGCATATTGCTCTCGGCGTAATGATACTCGAGGAAATGGTCAAAGAAATTCCTGCTTTCCCCGATGCTGTCGCCGATATGCTCTCCCATATCATTATAAGCCATCACGGGGTTGAGGAATGGGGCTCTCCCAGAAAACCTATGTGCATTGAGGCCATTGCGGTGCATTATCTGGATAACCTCGATGCAAAGGTCATGGGCGTAAAAGAACATATGAAAGAAAACATGGAAGATGAAAAATGGACAGAATACCACCGGCTTTACGAATCGAAGTTTTATAAGATACCGGGCAATGGATGATGGAGATCAGAAGGGTTTTTGTCGATAAGCTGAAGATGAAGAACGGCATGGCGCTCCTTACGGGACCAGTACATAAATATATTGTCAGCGTCCTCCGAAAGGCAAGCGGCGACCGGATCGACCTTATCGACGGCAAAGGGTATCTCTATCGGTGCTTGATCAACAGCATCAAGAGCAAAGAGATCTACCTGCAGGTCCTCGATGTCGTTCATCGCCCTGAGGACAAAAGACCAAAGGTCACGCTCTGTGTCAGCCCCATCAAGGGGCCCAGGATGGACTGGCTTATCGAAAAGGCGACAGAACTGGGAGTTGAAAGGATCCTTCCCACGATCTTTAAAAGGACGGTCGTCAAATTCGATGACAAGGAAAAAGGGAAATGTGATCGCTGGAAGAGGATCACCATTGAGGCCTCCCGTCAGTCAGGCAGATTCACTGTTCCTGAAGTGATCGAACCAACACCGCTGCGGGGCATCATGCCATGGATCGAAAACATCAAGACCCGATGGACCCTCTATGAAAAAGAAAAGCGCACTATGATGAAAGATGTCCTCTCCTCCAGGATCGAGGGGGAGATGTGCGTCGTGATAGGCCCTGAAGGCGGCATTGACGAGATGGAAGTTGCATGGCTGAAAGCAAATGGTTTTATAACCTGTACTCTGGGCGAAAATATCTTCAGGACCGAAACAACGCCATTGATTGTACTGTCTATCATTCTCTACGAGTACAGCAAAAAATGATGGAGAGGAAAAGGGGAGGAGTTATGGGACAGCATGGCAGGATAGGATGCGGTTGCCTCATCTTTATACTCATAGTATGTATGGTCATTATCGGCATCTTCATGCATCCGCTTACATTAAAAATGATCGGGAAGCAGTTCAGGTATGAGGAGAAGGTTGTCCAGGCAGATATTATATTTGTGCCACGGTTCATTGAGGACAAAAACGGCGAGCTCTATACGGAGGCTTTCAGGGAATACTGGGCGGGAAACGGCAAGATGATATTTGTGGAAGAGGAGAAGATATTCGACGTCAGTCTTGCAGAGCTTATCCAGAAGATGGCCAGAGGAAGAGGTATCAAGGAGGCTGTTGTAAAAGCCCTTGACGCAGAAAGCGGGGAAGTTCTCAGTCCGGCAAAGGTGAAGGAAAAATTTGCAGGAATGGGGTACAAAAAGATCATTATTGTCGTGCCGGAATATGCTTCACGTCGCTTCCATCTCCTCTATGGTTCGCCACAAAGAGACCCGAAGGTTGTATATATGATAAAACCCGTAACCGTAAAATACTTTAAGATTGACAGATGGTGGAAAGAAAACACCTCAAGGTTGATAGTGGCGAAGGAGCTCTATAACATAGGGATATATTACCTTGCACGATTTAAATACGGAGAGTCAAAACAGTAGAGATAAGCCTTATATTTCCACATTCCACATATTCCAGTGCATATATGGATGAACGAATTGCCTGCATAGCTCTTTCAAGGACCAAGGGCCTCAATAACATTCAAAGGCGCGAGATTGCCGATAGATATGGGGAAATAGGCCCTCTCTTTGAAGGAAAAACAAAATACCTCAACAACAGCATGGCAGCTCCCATATCGTTGTTTAAGAATTGGAAAGGAATAATGAACGATCTCAAAGCGCTTGAAGAAATGGGGGCAAGCGTGATCACCATTAAAGACAAAGAGTATCCGCAGCTTCTAAGGAACGTTCCTGATGCTCCAATGGTCCTTTACAAGAAAGGCTTCCTCCCCCCTGGAACAAATACTCTGGCGATAGTTGGCTCAAGGAGGGCAAGTTTTGAAGGGGCGAGCCTTGCCGAAAAGATAGCGGAGACCCTCTCTGCCGCCGGTGTTACCATCGTAAGCGGTCTTGCGCGCGGCATTGATTCTGCAGCCCACAAAGGGGCCTTAAGGGGCGAAGGGAAAACGATCGGCGTCCTCGGCTGCGGCATTGACATATGTTACCCCCCGGAGAACAGAGAGCTCTTCGAGAGAATGGGTGATGAAGGCGCGATCCTGACCGAATACATACCCGGCGAGCGGCCTTTCAGGTCCCATTTTCCGGAACGGAACAGAATAATAGCGGGTCTCGCAAAAGGCGTGCTTGTTATAGAGGCATCAGAAAGGAGCGGCTCTTTGATCACGGCACGGCTTGGCCTTGAATATAGCAGAGAAGTAATGGCGATCCCCGGCAGCGTCTTCAATGAGGAATACCGCGGAGCGAATAAGCTCATCAAAGAGGGGGCAAAGCTCGTTGACGGCATAGGGGATATTATAACGACCTGCTTCCCCGGGATCTCTTTCGCCAAAAAAGAAAATGTTGAACTTGACGGCAATGAGAAGTATATATATGCTCTTGTTGGTTTCCAAAAGACCCACATAGACGAGGTTATCGAAAGAAGCAAAATGGAAGCAAAGCAGGTTATGGCAGTGCTGACAAGGCTTGAAATGAAGGAAACCGTCAGGCAGTTGCCCGGAGGATTCTATATAAAAACAGCTCATAGCTGATGGCTCATGGCAAACCAGTTACTGGATGCTCGATACTGGATACTGGCAAGGGCCACGTGAAACGTACAATGTTTAAACTTCTCACTTCTCACATTTTACTTTTTTACGATATCAGCTATCAGCTACATTGGGAGAGGTTGAATGGGCAAATCATTATTAATTGTTGAGTCACCGACAAAAGTAAAAACGCTTTCGAAGTTCCTTGGAAAGGATTATGTCATCAAGGCGACCGTTGGCCACATCAAAGATCTGCCGAAAAGCAAGCTCGGTGTTGATGTTGATCATGGCTTTGAGCCGCAATTTCTTGTCCTGAAAGGGAAATCAAAGATCGTTAGCGAGATCAAGAAGATAGGCAAGGAGGCCGACAGGATATACATCGGCTCCGACCCGGACAGGGAAGGCGAGGCCATTGCTTTTCACGTGGCAGAGGTCATCGGCAAGAACAAGGAGGTTGAGAGGGTCCTCTTTCATGAGATCACCAAAAAGGGCGTGCTCGACGCAATGCAAAACCCCACTAAGCTTGATGAAGCAAAGTACAACGCCCAGAAGGCAAGGCGGATCCTCGACAGGCTTGTGGGATACAAAATAAGCCCCATTCTTTGGGAAAAGGTCAGTTACGGACTCTCTGCAGGAAGGGTGCAGTCTGTAGCGTTGCGGCTTGTCTGTGATAGGGAAGAAGAGATCGAGTCCTTTGTAAAAGAGGAATACTGGGTCATTGATGTTGAACTTCAATTGCCGTCCGGTGAGCGTTTTACCGCCACCCTTGAAAAAAAGGACGGCGGGAAGATAAGGATATCATCTGAAGAAGAGGCAAAAAAAATCAGGGATGCGCTGCAGGGCAAAGAATTTATTATAGAGAATATCGAGGAAAAGGAAAAAAACGTTTTCCCGCAGCCGGCCTTTATCACAAGCAGAATGCAGCAGGAGGCGTCACGAATGCTGCGCTTTTCGCCGAAAAAGACCATGCTGCTGGCGCAAAAACTCTACGAAGGCGTTGATATTGGCGAAGAAGGCCCGACAGGCCTTATCACTTATATGCGAACAGATTCCGTACGGGTCTCCAATGAAGCGATCTTCGCAGCCAGACATTATATAGAAGAGAGCTTCGGCAAGACATACCTGCCGGTCAAGCCGCATTTTTTTAAAAATAAAAAAACTGCGCAGGACGCACATGAAGCAATACGCCCGACACTTGTCCATCTCACCCCTGACAGGGTAAAGCCCTACCTCGATAAGGACGTCTTTCTCCTCTATGATCTGATATGGAAGAGGTTTGTTGCCTCACAAATGGAACAGAAGACATTGAAAACAAAGTCCATAGATATCAGGGCAGCTGATTTTACCTTTGTGGCCCGCGGTTCCGAGGTTCTCTTTGACGGGTTTACAAGGATCTATGAAGAGAAAGGTGAAGATAATGGCGAAGAAAAAGCAGGGCTTCCGGAGATGACAGCAGGTCAAAGACTTTCCCTCATGGAAATATTACCGGAACAACGGTTTACGACCCCACCCTCAAGGTATACCGAGGCCTCCCTGATCCGTACCCTCGAAATGAAAGGGATCGGACGCCCCTCGACATATGCGACGATCGTCTCAACTGTACAGGACAGGAGCTATGTTAAGAAAGACAAAATGAAGCTCTTCCCTACCCCTCTTGGCAAAACAATAGAAAAGCTTCTAAGGGAGTTTTTCCCCCTGGTCATTGATATCGGCTTTACTGCGATGATGGAAGAAAGACTTGACCTCATCGAGGACGGGAAAAAGGATTGGGTGAAACAGCTGGAAAAGTTCAACGTTGCCTTCGAGAAAGAGCTCCATTCTGCCAGAGAGGGAATGGTAAGCCTGAAGAAGGAAGAGCGCGAGACCGATATCATTTGCGACAAATGCGGGAAGAAGATGCTCCTCAGATGGAGCAAGAACGGAGAGTACCTCGTTTGCAGCGGAAAACCTGAATGCAAGAATAAGAAAAATGTCCGGACAGAAGAGGATGGAACAATAGCGGTTGTTGAGGAAGAAGTGAAAGGAATATGCACTGAATGCGGAGGAAACCTCATCGAGAAAAGGGGTAAGTTTGGAAGGTTCCTTGCATGCAGCAACTATCCGGCCTGCAAACACACTGAGCCATACACCCTCGGGTTCAGCTGTCCCGAGGAGGGCTGTACCGGAAAACTTGTAGAAAGGACTTCCAAGAAGAAGAAACGGTTCACAGCCTGTTCGCGCTACCCTGATTGCACGTTCGCAACCAACAGGGAGCCTGCCGAAGGTCCATGTCCTTCCTGCGGAGCGCCCACGCTCTTTGCTTACAGAAACAGGCCCCTTTGTCTTCGTAAGGGCTGCGGATGGAAATCAAAGTAATTGGCGGTGGTTTAGCCGGTGCGGAGGCCGCCCATCAGATAGCGCTTCGGGGTGAGAACGTCATCCTTTACGAAATGAGACCGTCGGTCCTCACGCCTGCCCATAAAACCTCCTATCTCTCGGAACTCGTCTGCAGCAATTCCTTAAAATCAACAGATCTTACCAATGCCCACGGGCTCCTGAAAGAAGAGTTGAGAAGGCTTGGTTCGATCATCATCCGTATTGCCGACGAGACAGCGATACCGGGCGGCAAGGCCCTTGTCGTGGACAGGGAAATGTTTTCCCGGAGGGTAACCGAGGATATTGGATCGAATCCCCGCATAACTGTCGTGAGGGAAGAGATGCGGGAAATCCCTCAAGGTGTTGCAGTGATCGCAACAGGACCGCTCACCAGCAATGACCTTGCAGAAAGCATAAAAAAGCGAACGGGCGTTCACAACCTCTATTTTTATGACGCTGTCTCTCCTATCATCGACGGGGATTCCATCGACATGGATAAGGCGTTCTTTGGCTCGAGATATCTGAAAAGCGCTGATGACTATCTGAATTGTCCTCTTTCGCAGGAAGAGTATGACATATTCTACGAAGAACTGACGCATGCCGGGAGGGTTGATCTCAAAGACTTTGAGGACATTCCGTACTTTGAGGGCTGTCTGCCCATAGAGGTCATGGCAGAGAGGGGGAAAAAGACCCTCCTCTTCGGGCCGATGAAGCCTGTGGGCCTTAATGATCAGCGGCACAGAGGCAATCCGTATGCCGTTATCCAGCTGAGAAGGGAGAACGAAGAAGGCTCGATGTATAATATGGTAGGTTTCCAGACAAAGCTCAAATACCATGAACAGGAGCGGGTCTTCCGCCTCGTCCCGGCGCTTCGCAACGCTGTATTTTTACGATACGGGAGCGTTCACAGGAATACCTACATTAACGCCCCAAAGCTTCTAAACGATAAACTCCAGCTGAAGGACGATGAACGGATCCTGTTCGCAGGACAGATAACAGGGGTGGAAGGCTATGTGGAATCTACTGCTTCTGGTCTCGTTGCAGGGCTGTCCGCATATGCAATGGCAACAGGCCGCGTGTTTATTCCTCCGCCTGAGGATACCTGCATCGGTTCGCTTTTGCGCTATGTGACAACAGAAAAAGATAATTTTCAGCCAATGAATGTCAACTTTGGTCTCCTCAAGGATTATAATAAAAGGCAGAAGGAAAAGGCCGCCGCACGCGCTCTGGAATCGATAGAGAAATGGATAGAAACGATAAATGGGATAAAATGAGAATGGATGTCTTAAATCCTAAATTCGAATATCTAAATCCTAAACAAATTCAAATGTTCCAATGTTCAAAAATCAAAACACTGAAGGGCATTAGTTTAGAACATTTGATTTTTGGGTTTTGGTATTGTTTAGTGCTTCGTGTTTAGGATTTAGAAATTGTAAGTTTTGAACTAACCTGGAGGTTTTATGGATTCAACGATCAAACGATTGAAAACGAAGGCCATTGACAGGAAAGGCATAAATACCGCTGATGCAAAAAAACTTTACGAGATCGGCGTTGCCAGACCCTTCCTTGTAATGGCCCATGCAAATGATATTCGGGAGCATTTTAAAGGGAGGAAGATCAGCCTCTGCGGTATCGTCAACGCGAAGTCCGGGGTATGTCCTGAGAATTGCAGGTTCTGCGCACAATCTGCACATTATCATACCGATGCGCCGGTATACCCTCTCTTGACCACAGGGGAGATCGTCGAAAAAGCCCGTATGGCTAAGGAAGCCGGTGCCCATCTCTTTGGTGTCGTAACAAGCGGAACACGCATATCTGATAACCTGGAATGGCAGGTGATCTACCGGGCCGTCGAAGGCATTAACGATCTGGGGATCAGGTCATGTGCATCGCTTGGGTTGCTCGATGAAGAGATGGCGCACGGTCTGGCAAAAGCCGGATTATTTAGATACCATCATAACCTTGAGACTGCCCGGAGTTATTTCGACAATATCTGCACAACCCATGACTACGAGGAGGATATAAAGACCCTGCACACTGCAAAGGATGCGGGTCTCTCTGTCTGTTCGGGAGGGATCATAGGCCTCGGCGAAAACATGCTGCACCGCATTGAACTTGCAATGACGCTGAAGGAAGCCGATGTTGACTCTGTGCCCATCAATATCCTCAACCCCATTGGCGGAACGCCCCTTGAGAACGCCCTGCCTCTGACCCCCGTCGAGATCCTCCTCACCGTTTCAATCTTCAGATTCATCCTGCCAGACAAAGATATCAAACTCTGCGGCGGTAAAGAAAAAAACCTCCGGCAGCTATTGCCCCTCAGCATCATCGCGGGCTGCAATTCGCTGATGACCGGCAATTACCTTACCACTCTTGGCAGGGATACAACGCACGACATTGAGATGGTCCGTGATCTTGGGCTGGAACCGGCGGAGGAATAAGCGCGAATTTCGAAGCACGAATATCGCAAGGTTCAATCCTGACGAAGGAGGGACAATCCTAAACAAATTCGAATGTTCAAAATTCAAAACGTGTTGAAGGGCTTCTGTTTTGAACATTTGATATTGTTTAGGATTTGGTGCTTGGGATTTCGTGCTTGGTTTTATTAGCCTACTGCCGTTCCGAGTTTGAAGATCGGCAGGTACATGGCTACGACGAGTCCGCCGAGGATAACGCCGAGGAAGGCCATGATCATCGGCTCCATGAGCGCCGTCATGTTCGATACAAGGTTGTCCACATCATCCTCGTAGAAGTCAGCGATCTTATTCAGCATATTGTCCAGGGCGCCAGTCGACTCTCCGACCTGGACCATCTGGACGACCATCGGTGGGAAGATGCCGGCCTGCTCCAATGGCTCTGACATGCTCCTTCCTTCGCTGATCCGCTCCTTTGCGACCACCAGCGCCTCTTCCACGATCTTGTTGCCGGCAACCTTCGCAACGATATCGAGGCTCTCAAGGATAGCGACGCCGCTGGAGAGAAGCGTTGCCAGGGTCCTCGTGACCCTCGCAACAGAGGCTTTTATTGTTAAAACACCAAAAATGGGCAATTTCAGTGTTAGCCTGTCAATAGTTCTTCTGCCGCCTTGAGACTGGTAGTACTTTTTAAAGGCGTAGAATATACCTCCTACAACGGCAATAATGTAAATTATTCCGCCTTTTACGGCCCTGCTCATATTAACGACGATCTGTGTCGGCAAAGGGAGGGTTGCGCCCATGTCCTTGAACATTGTTTCAAAGACAGGGATAACGAAAATAAGGAGGACAAAGACAACGCCGATAGCAACAACGACGATACTTATCGGGTAAATCATTGCAGATTTGACCTTGGATTTGAGCTTTTCTGATTTCTCCATGTATACGGAGAGCCTCTGGAGGACGCCGTCCAGCAAGCCGCCCTCTTCACCGGCAACTACAAGGTTGACGAAGAGCTGGTCAAAACACTGCGGATAATCCCTGAGGGCGTCGGCAAACCGTGAACCGCCCTCTATCTTCTCCTTTATCTCCCGGACGATGCCTCTCAGATTGACATCTTCGATCTGTGCTCCAAGTATTTCGAGGGATTGTACAAGGGGGAGGCCGGACGTGATCATCGTGGAAAGCTGCCTTGTGAAGAGCACGATCTGGAGCATGGGCACCTTTTTCTTGGGGTTGTATTTCTCCTTCTGCTCTTCTTTTTTCACAACTACTTTTGTTACGATAACGCCGTCTTTTCTCAGGTTCGTACGGAGGGCATCTTCGGACGGGGCCTTTGCTGACCCCTTCCTTGTTGTACCGGATACTGTTTTACCTTCCCAATCGTATAGCGGCATAAGTCAATAATACATGAAAAAGATATTTATGCAAAGAAAAATTATTTTTTACTCCCTGACCACCGTGTAGAACGTCGTGTTGTCCCTCCTGACGAGAATAACTACGCCTTCTTTGATATTTACCCTTTTCATGGCCTCCCTGAAGTCGGCAACATTCCGTATCGGTTTTCTGCCGATCTCCTTGATAATATCGCCGGACTTGATATCCCCGTCCTGTGCCGGACTGCCCGGCAATACATCCGTTACGATAACTCCCCTCTTATCCTTCAAGTTGAGATGTTTTGCGATCTCAGGGGTTATATCCTGCACAACAAGGCCGAAATCTTTCTCTACCTCAGGCTTTCTCGAAGCCCTCAGACCTTCTTCCTGGAGCTCGGCAATAGCGACCTCAACCTCGACCTGCTTCCCTTCGCGCATCAAACCGACTTTCACCTTTTTGCCGATCTCTGTCGCTCCTACGAGACGTGGAAGCTGGTCGTTGTCCTTGATCTTCTTGCCGTTGTAGGCAACGATAACGTCGCCCCTCTTGATCCCCGCCTTTTCAGCCGGGCTTCCCTCCATAACGTCTGCAACCAACGCGCCTTCGGACTCGGTGAGACCGAAATTCTTTGCGATCTCGGGCGTCACCTTCTGGATAACGACACCCATCCATCCCCGCGCCACTTTGCCTTTTGTCTTCAACTGAGGAAGCATGTCTTTCGCAACATTTATGGGGATAGCAAACCCGATGCCCTGTCCACCGGAGACAATGGCCGTATTGATGCCTACAACTTCGCCTTTCAGATTGAGAAGCGGTCCGCCGCTGTTGCCGGGATTGATCGAGGCATCGGTCTGGATAAAATCGTCGTATGGTCCGGCGCCAATCACCCTTCCTTTGGCGCTGACTATACCGGCAGTGACGGTATGTTCCAATCCGAAGGGGTTCCCAATGGCAACAACCCAGTCTCCCACTGCAAGCTTGTCGGAATCACCAAATGTTGCTGCCGGCAGCGGGTGCTTCGCGTTGATCTTAATGAGCGCTATATCAGTCTTCGGGTCTCTTCCAATGACAGTAGCGTCGTATTCCTTTGCGTCAGATAATTTTACCTTAATGGTCTGGGCTTTTTCTATGACGTGGTTATTAGTAAGGATATACCCTTCCCTGTCAATGATCAGTCCTGACCCAAGACTCCTCTGCTTGAATTCCCTCCTTGGAGAATTCCCAAAAAATTTATCGAAGAACTCGTCTCCGAAGAAGTCCTTAAAAGGATTAACCTGTCCCGGCCCCATGAATCTGTCCTGCATGGTCGGACCTTTGATGACGGTTGTTGTGCTTATGTTGACTATCGACGGCTTCACGAGGTTTACAAGTTCGCTGAAGCTCGGCAAGCCTTTTTCAAATGCGACTGCTTTGATGTTTGGCCTGTTGGCATCAAAAACGCTCTTCTCGGGAGCAACCTGTCCCTTGACCAATACAAATATGGGAATGGCTGCAACAAGAAGAAGAATGATCAAGAACCATTTTTTATTTTTCATCGATTTCCTCCGGTTTAAATGGGCAGTGTGACGGAAAACAGACTGCCGTGAGAAGGTTGGCTTTGCACCTCTATGCTCCCGTTATGAGCCTCGGCGATCCACTTGCTGATAGAAAGACCGAGACCGCTTCCGCTCTCACGCTTTCTTGACCGATCTGCCCTGTAAAATCTGTCAAATATATACTTTATATCTTCCTGGGAGATGCCAACACCGTTATCTTTTACGCGTATCGCAACGTATCCGTTGTTTACATGAGAAGATACTGCCACTAAACCGCCTTTCTGGGTATATTTTATTCCATTTTCCAGGATGTTCCAGAGCATCCTCCGCAGTTTCAACTCATCGCCTTTCACTTTCACATCATCTAATTCATTCACAACAAGCTGGATCCCCTTGTTCTCAGCGAAGATCCTCATGTTCATACACACATCTGCGATAAGATCCCTGAGCGAGATATCCTCGATGTTCAGTCTTATGTCATGTGTCTCTGCCTTAGACAGGAGCAGCAGGTCATCGATGATCCTCGACATCCTGTCGATCTCTTCAAGGTTGCTCGCAAGAAGTTTTTTATAGTCATCCGTATCCCTTTCTTTGCGCAATGCAACCTCTGTTTCGCCTTTCAGGATCGTAAGCGGGGTCTTGAGCTCATGGGACACATCGATGCTGAACTGGTTGATCCTCTGGAAGGCATCCTTGAGCCTGCTGATCATTGCGTTGAATGTCTCTGCGAGCTTGCTTAGCTCATCTTTTCTTCCCTTTATATCGATCCGCTCGTCAAGGTTGCTCGAAGATATCTTCACTGCTGCTTTTCTTATCTGATCTACCGGTTTTAATGTCTTCTTTGCCATAAAATAGCCTATGGCGATGGTCACGCCGATCGATGTTGGGATGCTGATGATCATGATGATAAAGAGCTTCCTCATCGTCTCATCGAAATCTTCCAGCGACGTACCTATCTGTACGATGCTCGTCACCTTTTCTTTCTCCATGATGGGGATCGTTACCAGCCTTAATCGAGGACTCGCTGTCTCGATCGTCTCATAGACAACTTCGCCCTTAAGCGCCCGCTCCAGGGTGCTGAAGCTTGTCGGTACCGTCTCAGTCTCTATATCATTCATCTTTGCGCCGATCCTGCCGGAGGAGTCGATGATCTGAATGAACTTGCCCTTCGGCTTTCTGCCGAGCACATTCTCGAGATACCGCTCGAAATTGCCGAAGACCGTTTGGTTGTGGGTTTCCGTCATAGAAGAAGAAAGGACATCACCGATCGATTTGATCTTTGCGTCTATGCTCCTTTCCAGGCTGTTCCTGAAATAGATATAGACACCGCTTGAAAATACAACGAGGATCAGGGCGAGTATCCCGCCATACCATATTGTCAGCTTCCATTTTATAGGGAGATTAATTTTTTTCATTGTCTTCTTTAAACGTGTAACCGACACCCCGTAATGTATGGATATATCTCTTTCCAGAGATGGATTCTATCTTTTTGCGCAAGAAGTTCACGTAAACGTCGACGATGTTCGATGAGTCGTCCTGATTCTGCCATACATATTCAGCGATCTCTTTTCTGGTCAGGGGCTTTTCACTATTTTTCAATAGATACTCCATGATCAGGAATTCCTTTTCCGTCAGTTCAGCCTCTTTTGAGGCTATGTTTAGTCTTCTTGTGTAAGGGTTCAACGTAATATCTCTATATTCAAGGAGAATCTGTTCTGCCTTTCGGCTTCTCCGCAGCAGGGCCCTTATACGGGCCAGCAGCTCATCAAATGAAAAAGGTTTTGTAAGATAATCATCGCTCCCGGTATCGAGGCCTTTCACAACATCCTCTTTTGAGCTTTTTGCCGTGATGATAAGGACCGGTGTATCAATGCCTGATGCACGCATCCTTTTCAGAAGTTCGAGGCCGTCTATCTCAGGGATCATGAGATCAAGGAGGACTATATCATACGTGGAGGCGGTTACAAAGTCGAGGCCCTTCTTGCCGTCGTATGCCACATCAACCTTGTAGCCCTCCTCCTCCAGCCCTTTACTGATAAAATGTGCTACCTTTGATTCGTCTTCAACGAGAAGCGCTTTCATATCTGCATAATATTATAAAACATTATTGAAGAAAAATCCTTCTTTTTAAGAAATTGATCTTTTTATGCCGCGATCAGCAGAACCCGTAAGCCGTCAGGCAAGAAATACAGCAGAGGGCAGGAGCAGCCGCTGGATACTCGTCACTGGATACTCGATGCTGGTCTGCTACATTGCAAGAAGCGAGACGCGAGAGACGAGGAACGAGGCGCGAGGGACAAGGAACAGGTTTTTGCTGTATGCCGGCAGCTGACGGCTATCTGCTATCGACCATTCACTGCTCTTCCTCTTCTCACGATTTACGGCTGATGTGTTTTTACCAGTATCGAGCATCCAGCATCTTGCTTTCCATGAGCTATCAGTTATGAACCGCCTTCCACGCCCAACGCCCAACGCTGAACGGCCTTCTTGTAATCTCGA
>DLMV01000047.1:17219-61644 GCA_002478225.1 Deltaproteobacteria bacterium UBA7527
TACGGGTGTTCTGCCATGAGCCGTTTCGGCAAAGGCCTTAAAAGGTTTGACAAAAGACGCCGCATACTATAAGTATATTGCGTCATTCCTAAAGGAGGTATCGTAGATATATGAATTTGTTAGAAGCCTATATTATTATGTTTATTGCAAGCTTCTGCAGCCTTGTCATTGAGATGGTGGCCGGCAGGATACTTGCTCCCTTTGTCGGCGTCTCCATCTATACCTGGACGAGCATCATCGGGGTCATCCTTGCCGGCATCAGCATCGGGGCGTACATCGGCGGCAAGCTCGTCGACCGATTTCCTACAAGGAAGACGCTCGGCTGGCTCCTCCTTATATCAGGTATTACGGCCCTGTCCATCATCCCCCTTACCAACCTCATTGCGTCGTACCGTTTTCCCGTATCCCTCATGCTCCGCATCTTTATCGTAACATCGATCATATTTTTTATTCCCGGCTGCGTCCTCGGCACCATCTCGCCGGTGGTAGTAAGATTGACGCTGAAGAACATAGAGAACGCAGGGAACGTGATAGGGAAGATCTATGCAATGTCGACCCTTGGGGCTATTATCGGCACCTTTGCCACCGGTTTTTTCCTTATCTCCTGGATGGGTACGCGGATGATAATCCTCTCCATGGGCATCGTGCTCCTCCTTGTCGCTCTTTTTTCAGGTTCTCTCTTCAGGTCAAAAAAGGCGATGGCGATCTTTGTTGTAATAACGTTTCCGGCTGTAGCGCTCATTCATAATTTCCTCTACAAGATCCCCTTGTCCGAGGCGACCTATCTTTACAAGGAGAGCGATTATTATACGATCAAGTTGAACCGGACTGTCAGCACCAACCAGAAGACCCAGCTTGAGGCCATGGTCCTCGATAACCTTATCCATTCCTATGTCGCCCTCGAAAACCCAATGCACGTTGAATATGAATACGAGAGGATCTATGCCGATGTGCTCAAATGGAGATTTAAAAAAGACCATGGCTTCAAGAGCCTCACTATCGGCGGCGGCGGCTACACCTTTCCCAGATATATGGAGACATATTATCCGAAGGCCCATATCGATGTCGTGGAGATAGACCCTGAAGTTACTAAGATCGTCTACGAACACCTCGGGCTGCCGAAGAACACAAGGATCTCTTCATACAATACCGACGGACGCTGGTTCGTGATGAACTGCAAAGACAAATATGATGTTGTTTTCACCGATGCCTACAACGACCTTTCTATCCCCTACCACCTTACGACGAAGGAATTTGCCCAGCAGTTGAAAGATATCATGAACCCAAACGCTATCCTGATGTCAAACATCATTGACAATTTCCAAAGGGGCGCCTTCCTGCCTTCCTACATGAAGACGCTGCGCGAGGTCTTCGGCGATAAGAACGTGCATCTGATCTCTGTAAGCCCTGATTTTCAAAATACCAGCATCAGCACCTTTATCGTCATAGCAAGCAACGGTGATCTTGACATGAAGGGCTTCAGGAAATTCGTCCATGAAGAGCTGAAGGTCCATGCCACATCTGCGGTAGTGCCGGAAAACCTCGTAGAGGAGCTCATAAATAAACGGTATTCGATCACTATCAGGGACGACTACGCCCCTGTCGACAACCTGATCGCCCCTGTCTTCGAAGAAAGGTTCGGCTATAACAGGAAGCAGGGTTAAGCTAACAGGCTATATATTAACGGCCTGTTGCCCAAAGCACTTTTTTTATTGTAAGCCGGAAAGGCTTTTTGCGAGCCGCGACTTCAAGCATAATTTGGGTCCCCTGCCGATGAAGTGAAGCGGGCCTGCGGCCAGGCCGCGATAAGGCCGATGCCCGCTGTCCGAAGACCAGGTCGAGTTCGGGCATCGAGCGGAACTGAATCGCTGCAAGGGTAAATTATGCGCAGGGAGCAGGGAGCAAAACAGTTTTCCGGCGTTAAATCTATTTGGGCAACAGGCCATTAAGGTATTGATTTAATCGTTCGATTCCATTACATTATATACATAGGGCGGGAATAACTCAGTTGGTAGAGTGCAAGCTTCCCAAGCTTGATGCCGCGGGTTCGAGCCCCGTTTCCCGCTCCATATTATCTCTTACCCCCATCCTACAGACCACAAGCATATCACCGGCTGTCCGATAAACCAGGGTTTATCAGGGTGCGTATTAGTGATAAAATTTTATAGTAAATTGCCGTCAATTCCCTTACACTAAGAGGGTCTTTTTTGAAAAGATCATTCGATCAGGGGTTTTTCAGTGTTTGGCGTATGCGAAAGTGACGGGTACCGGAGGCTCATATACAAGGCCGTTATGGTCGTCATTCCCGGACTTCTTGCGATCTTCCGCCCCGAATGGCTCGTCAGATTCTTTACCTTCCCGATATTCTTCTTCCGCGTCTACCATATCCTGTGGCTCATGGTGATCCTGATACTTGTGAAGCGGCTCATCCCCCGGCTCAATCCGAAGATGTCCCTTGGAAAGATCTACGCAAGGAATTTTCTCAGCGCAGGCGAGGGCGGCGAGTCCCGGGAGAAGCGTTTCCGCGCATCAAAGAGGGAGGCCGACAGCGGAGCTGTACGATCTGCCATCTACTGGATACTCCTTGTCCTTACCATCGGGTTCTGGCGCAAGGCAGGCATGCTGAGCGACACCTGGCTGTATATCATTGTCCTCTTCTTTGTCTTCATGGATCAGTTCTGCATCACCGTATTCTGCCCCTTCATGTGGCTGGCGCAGAGCAAGTGCTGCAATACCTGCAGGATCAACAATTGGGGCTACCTGATGGCCTTTTCACCGATGATCTACATGCCGTCATTCTGGACCTATTCGATCCTTTCCATGTCCGTCGTGACGCTGGTCCAGTGGGAGTATATCTATTTTAAACATCCTGAAAGATTCTATGAACAGTACAACGCGAACCTAATGTGCAGGAACTGCAAAAAAAGCTGCAGGAAAATAGCAAAAAAAGCTCATGGCTCATAGCTCATGGGCGACAAGGTCTTAAAAATCGTTTGAATATTCGGGTTGGATTGCATATTATTTAGCTCACAGCAAATTCAGCGCATGTTTCTGGTCTATTAGACTTTTCCGCTATGAGCTATGAACCATGAGCTATGAGCTAAAAAGGAGGTCTTGAGTGTCCGAATCTCTCGATGCGATCATAATCGGCGCAGGCCCGGCAGGGCTCACCGCAGGGATATATCTCATGAGGGCCGGCATCGAGACGCTGCTTCTTGAGAAGACCCTCCCCGGGGGCATGCCGGTCAATACGGAGCGGGTGGAGAACTACCCGGGATTCCCCGAGGGCATATCGGGCAGGGAACTCATGGACAGGTTCGCCGCCCATGCAAAGGCCTTCGGCCTTCCCATCAGGGAATTCTCCGAGGTGTCAGGCGTTGAGCGCAGCGAAAAGATATTTATTGTCACGACGGCAGAAGGAGTGTACCGGTCCTCAGGGATCATCATCGCAGCCGGCACAGAGCCGGTAAAGATGAACATCCCCGGAGAGGACGAGCTTCTCGGAAAAGGCATCTCCTACTGTGCGACCTGCGACGGGATGTTCTTCAGGGATATGGATGTCGCGGTCATCGGCGGCGGTGACTCGGCAATCGAGGAGGGGCTTTCGCTGGCGCATATCGCGAGAAAGGTGTATGTTGTTCATCGAAGGGACGCCTTGAGGGCCCAGAAGATACTCCAGGACAGGGCCTTCAGGAATAACAAGATAGAGTTTCTCTGGAACAAGAGGCCAATAGAGATCGGGGGCACGGACCAGGTGGAATATGTTGCGCTTGAGGACGCCAGAACAGGGGAGCATACCCGGATCGATGTAAGCGGCGTGTTCGTCTACGTGGGCTACCGGGCAAAGACCGGCTTTCTCGGAGATCTCGTTGACAGGGACGCTTCGGGCTTCATCGTCACCGACGAGAATCTCGCAGCAAAGACAAAGGGAATATATGCGGCCGGCGATGTCCGAAAAAAGACGCTGCGGCAGATCTCGACAGCGGTCGGGGATGGGGCGTTGGCAGCCGTAAACCTTGAAAGGTACATACTTGAGAACAAATCCTAAATTAGAATATCGTAATTCTGAACATTTATCCGTGTCTCGTTTCTCGTGGCATCCTCAAGCAATGAACAGGATGAGCATCGGCGCCGGACCTTCCCCGCAAACACGCTGGATAAAGGCAACGAAAGGTGAAAGGTGAGAAACAAAAAGAAACCTGAAGAAACGATGCAGCTAAACCTTTTCGCCGAACGCCCAACGCCCAACGCCGAACGTTTTATTGAGGACCTCGATATACGGTATACGAACTACGATATACGGTTTTGATATAAGGATATAAGGATGGATGTTATTGGCATAGGCGCCCTGAATCTTGACTTTATCTATGAAATAGAAGACCTTGGATATCTGAAAATGGCCGGCATCAATGCCGAGTCAGGCAACGAGGTCGTTGGGGGCGAAGACATGCTGGAAGGCCTCCGTGATAAACTGAACCGCTTCGGGACATTAAAAAAGGTCACCCCCGGCGGTTCTGCATCAAATACATGCCACGTCCTGTCACGGCTGGGATTTGACGTAGGGCTCATCGGCGTCCTTGGTGAGGACAGGGAAGGCGATTTCTATCTGAAACAATTGCCGTATGGGCGCAAAAGCGCGATCATCAGAAGAGGCAAATCGGGCATAGCTTACATCGTCAACACCCGTAAAAGAGACCGTTCGATCATTGTTATTCCAAACAGCAACAGCGACCTTACAGCACAGGATATTGAGAAAACATATATTGCCGGGTCACAATGGGTTCACATGAGTTCCTATGTCAAAGATCAAGCCATCGAGGCGCAAACATACGTTAAAAAACAGTTATCAGGGAGGGTGCCCTTTAGCATAGACCCCGGAGAGATATATGCGGCAATGGGGGACAGGATATACCTCCTTATTGACGGCGCAGAGATACTTTTTACCACTGAGAAAGAGATCCTGATGCTTTTCGGCGATGATATGAACAAGGCAATACAGAAGGCGCTTGAGATGGTCAATATGGTTGTTATAAAAAAAGGGAAGAGAGGCGCATCGCTCTGCATGAAAAATAAGACTGTAAACTCGCAGGCCGTGCGGGTCCACGTCGTTGACAATACCGGCGCCGGCGACGTCCTCAACGGAGTTTTCCTGGGCCTTTATATGAAAGGAACAGATCCCGGCAAGGCATTAGAGGCAGCAGTCAAGGCAGCGTCAATAAGCACTACCAGGTTCGGCAGGGACGCATACCCTGATGCCAATATGGTAGAGGAGTTCCTGCAGTGACGAAAAAAGTTTATCATAAAGGAACAACGGGGATATAGATGAAGATATGCTGGTTCACGACAGGCAGAGATAAAGAGGCGCTGACCTTATTGAGAGAGGTCAATGACGCTATTGAAAAAAAGGCCATTGAAGGTGAGATAGCCCTTGTGTTTATGAACAGGGACAGAGGGGAATCACCTGTTTCCGACGAGATCATCGCCTATGCGGAGGGGAAGAATATCCCCGTTGAGCTTTTCAGCACAAAACGTTTTCTCGATGAGCGCGGCCTGAAGCTCAGCGAAGGAAGGGAGCTCTTTGACAAAGAAGTGAGATCAAGGATCGCTCGCTATGATTTCGACATCATATTCCTCGCAGGTTACATGCTCATCGTTTCACAGGTCCTCTTTGATCCGTACGTGGTCATCAATCTCCATCCTTCTTTGCCGAATGCATACAAAGGCAAATGGGAGGACGTTATCAGAAACACTATAGAAGACGGGGTAAGAACATTCGGCGCAATGATCCACATGGTCGATGCATCGCTCGATGAAGGCGCGCCGGTCAGTTTTGTCAAGCTCGCCCTTGAGGGTTACGAGATAGATACTTTTTACGACAACGCATTCAGAGGGGATGCGACCTCAAAAGACAGGCTTTTCAAGATCATGAGGAGCCAGGAGTTCGCCATAGAGACCCCCCTCATCATCCACACCCTTTCATTGCTCTCGACAGGTGAGATCAGGATAGATGATAAAAGGGTTTACTACAAAGGAAGCGAATTGAAAGGAGGCGTTGATATAACGGAGATGGTCTGCGCAACATTTAAATGCGCATGAACAACAGAACGGGATACGGGGAAACGGTATGAGAAAGACGATATACATCACAGATTGTGAAGGGCCGGTATCCAGGAATGATAACGCCTACGAGATAGCTGACGCCTTTTTGCGGGAAGGAGGGCGGCTCTTCAGCCTCCTGAGCAAGTTTGACGACTATCTCGGCGACATAGAGAAGGTCGAAGGGCACAAATACGGAAGCACTCTAAGATTTATCCTTCCTTTCCTGAAAACGGCCGACGTCACCGACAGAGAGGTGCAGGGATTCTCAGGTCAGAACATAACCGTTGTAAGCGGAATCCGCGAGACCCTGCAGGTCATCAACGGATTGATGCCGGTCTACGTGGTAAGCACAAGCTATATCCATTATATAAAAGAGGTCTGCCGGTACCTGGGCCTGAACATGGCAAACATGTTCTGTACAAAGGTTTCCTTTGACGATTATATCATGGATGAGAACGAGAGGAAGGTGATCTCGGACTATCACGAGGCATTCCTCAAGCTCTCTCCTATTGCCTGGGATGACAACAACAGGGTGTCTCCCGATTCACAGCAAACAATAGATGCGTTGAAGTTGTTTTTTTATGACCGCCTGCCATCACTTCCTGTTTATCGGTGGATGAATGACGTTGACCCCATTGGAGGCAAAGGCAAGGCCGAGGCAATCCTTCAGATCGTAAAGCAGATCGGCATCCCCCTGAATGATGTTCTGTACGTCGGGGACAGCATCACTGATGTCGACGCCTTCAAGCTTGTGAAGGACGGCGGAGGACTGTCAGTCAGCTTTAACGGAAATCGTTATGCAGTACAGTCGGCAGAATATATTGTTGTCAGTGAAGATGCCGCTGTTCTCCAAGATATTGCAAAACGCTTTTGCCGCCATGGGAAGGACGCGATCCAGGAAGGAAGAATAAGCGAAACTGCCTGGATATTCAAAGAGGGGGCCTGTAACGTGAAAGACGTCACTGCCCTGAGCGAGAAGACGAGGAAAGAGGTCAGAGGACAGATCATAGGTAGTCTTGGATGAAGTATTTTTTTCTTATTGTCATATGCATCGTTTCGTTCTCCTATGCTCACGCTGATGAGCATTTCGTGGTCTACCGTATGGGAGAGAGGGATCAGACCGCATGGAACATGTTCAGAAAATATTTTAGTGCAAAGGGATACAACATGAGTTACTATGATGGCGCAGACGGCATCGATAAGCATATTGAGAATGTCAACAAGATCAACAGGTCAAACGGCACGGTCTTTCTTGCGATCGATTTGGTCTTGGGGGCAACAAACAGTGTTTTCATAGCTGTCGCAAACGCCAGACGAGGGAAAGGAAATATTCCGGAAATCGATGAGGTGCCCGCCGTCCATATCAACAATTCCATGGAATTGGCAACCATGGTAGCTGCCCCTTTCAATAAAAAGATAAAAAAGATGCCTCTTTTTATGCTGTTGGGCATCGATATGCCGGGCATGTTCCTAAGATTGGAATCCCCAAAAGACAGGGTAGGAGAGATGTTCGACCAACTGCACGAAGGTCTGCAGAAATATGCGAAACGAGGGATAAGGAATGAGAGATAACGGACGGACAAACGATAAGATACGTGATATAAAGATCGAAAAAAGTTTCTTACGATACCCCGAGGGTTCGGTCCTTGTAGAGATGGGTGCGACGAAGGTGATCTGCGGGGTAAGCATTGAGGAAAAGGTGCCCCAGTTCTTAAGGAATAGCGGCAAGGGATGGCTCACCGCCGAATATTCAATGCTTCCGCGCTCAACGCACACGCGTTCGGTAAGGGAGGCTGTTGTGGGCAGGGTTGGCGGGAGAACTCACGAGATCCAGAGGCTCATCGGAAGAGCATTGCGGGCCGTCGTGAACCTCGACATTATCGGTGAGAGAACTATCTGGGTAGATTGCGATGTCATTCAGGCCGATGGAGGAACAAGGACGGCAAGCATAACAGGCGGGTATGTAGCCCTTGTCGAAGCGCTGTGGAACATGAAAAAGAAAGGGATGCTCGAAAAGATCCCGCTCCGTGATTCTGTTGCTGCCGTTAGTGTGGGCATCGTCAACGGACAGGCATTAACAGACCTTACATATGAAGAGGACTCCAATGCAGAAGTAGATATGAATTTCGTAATGACCGGCAAAGGGCTCCTCATTGAGATCCAGGGGACCGCTGAAAGAACACCTTTTACAAAGGAACAGCTCGACCTCATGTACCAGTATGCTTATAAAGGGATCGGAGAGATCACGCGGATCCAGAAGATTGCATTGGGCCAGCATTTCCCGGTATGAGAGAAGTTATCATCGCAACAAATAACATCGGCAAGTTCCACGAGATCAAAGCGCTCCTTGGCAGCGAGTTTGATGCCTTTTATTCCCTGAGGGATTTCAGTGAAAAGGTGGCGGTGAGTGAGGACAGCGTTCTATATATAGAGAACGCCATGAAGAAGGCGCGGAAGGTGGGTGACCGATTCGGGTTGCATACTGTTGCTGACGATTCCGGCCTTGAGGTTGATGCGCTTAACGGTAGACCGGGGGTCTATTCCGCACGCTACGGCAATGACGATGCGAACCGGATAGCAAAACTGCTCAACGAGATGGAAGGCGTGCCATGGGAAAAAAGGCAGGCTGTCTTCAGGGCGTATATTGCCCTCTATATGCCCGACAAGGAGAGGTGTTATGTCTTCTATGGGGACATCCATGGCACAATCGGGTTTGAGCCGCACGGGAATGGTGGTTTTGGGTTCGACCCTGTTTTTTATATACCTGCAGCAGGAAAATACGCTGCGGAACTGAACATTGAAGAAAAAAACAGGTTAAGCCATAGAGGGAAGGCTGTCCTGGCCCTGAAGAGCTTTCTCAACATGGATTTTTTCAAGAACTCCAGAGTTTTAAGCCTGTAATGTCGTCGAAGCGCCTCTCGAGCTTCTGGCCGTCAAGGGCAATACCGAACAATTCTGAAGCAAAGATAATGGTTCCTTCAAGAAGATGACCGCCTTTTGCGGTGCCATCCTTTAATCCCAGGGTAATGTGCGCGTGGACAGATGTATCGCCATCAACCTCCGAGATATTGCCGACACAGGACAGGATCTCCGCCGGCTCATCGATGATAAAGTCGGTATACGTCTTTGCTTTGTGATCGTAAAACGCTGCATGCGCTGTTTTGACCGCGCCGATGGCGGTAAAAAAGCCCATCTGAATGCCGTTTTCTTTAAAAACATTTTTTATCGATAGGAAAAGGTCGCCGTCATACGGGAGGCGCGCAAGAAACATTTTATCAGGTTTATAGGACCACTGGTTCATATCTCGCCTTCCATTCTTCTCGTTCCTCGAACCTCGTTCCTTACGCTTTACCTTTTACCTTTCACTTTTCACTTTTTACATTTCACGGGGTTCAGTTTGGTGGTCCCAACGAGGTTCGAACTCGTGTTTCCGGCGTGAGAGGCCAGCGTCCTTGGCCACTAGACGATGGGACCGATGAGAAAGTATAGTATCAGAAAAGGTGCGTCTTTTCCAGCAAAATATCCACGTCGTTAGGCATTTCACTGATTGACTATTGTCCGCAAAGGGTGCTAATGTAAGCTAATAGCTCATAGCGAACCAGATGCTGGATGCTCGATGCTTGCAGGTTTAAAAAGTGAATGGCTGATCAGTGCGACCGGTTCGCGGAGGGGGCGACGTGAGCCCCATTAAAAGGAGGAAATTATGTTTGGTCTTGGTATGCCGGAACTAATCGTTATACTGGTCATAGTCCTGATCATCTTCGGCGCCGGCAGGCTCTCCGAGATCGGAGGCGCCATCGGCAAGGGCATAAAAAGCTTCAAAAAATCAGTGAATGAACCCGATTCTATCGATGTAACGCCAAAGGACGAGAAGGACAAGGAACAGCCGAAGCAGCAGCAATGAATAATTGAGTAAAGGGATAAAGATCCTCCCCTCTCTATCGCACCCATACCTTCCGAATATTCTTGATATTGCCCATGAACATACATAAAATTGTCACATGGAAATTTTAGACGGCGCAGAAACTGCATCGATCGAGAAAGCCCTTGCGTTTCTGAGGGCTGGCGATATTGTCGCCTTCCCGACGGAGACAGTCTATGGGCTTGGCGCTGACGCCCTCAATCCATATGCGGTAGCAAAGATATTCGAGGTAAAAAAAAGGCCAAAGTTCGACCCTCTTATCGTTCATATAGGTGACAAGCGCTGGCTGTCCCTCTTTGCAGATCATATGCCCGTCGAGGTTGTCCGGTTGACTGAAAAGTTCTGGCCCGGTCCCCTTACCGTGATCCTGCCAAAAAAACCGATCATCCCCGATATTGTTACAGCAGGTCTTACAACGGTCGGGATAAGGATGCCGTCACATCCTGTGGCGTTACGCCTGATAAAGGCATTTCGAAACCCCGTTGCCGCACCCAGCGCAAACCCTTTCGGCTACATGAGCCCCACAAAAGCCGTTCATGTAGCAAAGATGCTCAAAGATCGATTGCCGCTGATCCTTGACGGTGGGGACAGCGTCTTTGGCATAGAATCGACCATCGTCTCCTGCCGGGACAACCGGGTCTACATCCACCGACATGGCGCAATAACAGTTGAGGAATTGGAAAGGGTTGTAGGCAATATCTATGAGAACAAAGAGGACGGCATATGTGAATCACCAGGCGAACTGCCATTTCATTACGCACCATCGAGGCCTTTAAAGATCATAACATCGATGGATGAGATCAGGCACGCAAACTCCTCCTTTCTTGCATTCCGGAATCCACCGGAGCAACCGGATGCAAAATATATCAAAGTTCTCTCGCCTGATGGTAATCTCAGAGAGGCCGCTGCGAACTTTTTTTCATATCTCATCGAACTCGACCACCATGATGTTGATGTAATCTACGCGGAAAAAATTCCTGAACAGGGTATCGGCAAAGCCATGATGGAAAGGCTTCGGAAGGCATCAAAAAAGTACCATCCGGAAGGTGGGATATAACCCGTTGATAATTCTGATAATCCATGATAATGTAGTGAGTATGAAAAAAGATATCCCGGAACGATGTCTGTTTCTGGAAGTATATGAAATAATTAAGGAAACATGTTGCTGAGGGATTAGGCAAACTAATATTATGGTCAATAAAATCAAGGGGATGGGAATGTCTTTTTACAACTTTTTCACATGTTTTCCACAAATATTGTGGAAAACCAGGAGAACTTTATTGGTTTCCAGGGCCATCGTTTTTTTGCTCATTGCAGCCCTGCTTGTTTCCTGTGGGGTATTCAAGAAGAGTTCCAAAGAAAAGACCCAGACACCTATGGAGAATGCCATCATTTCCATGAGTGAAGAAGAGGTGCGCAAAAGACTCGGTGAACCGAACATAGTCAGCGTTACCCCTGAGAACAAGATCATCTGGACGTACAGGCCTTCATGGAAGATTATGCCGGACAATAAAGACACCGTTTATGTCGAGTTCGATAACGGCAAGGTCGTAAAAATCATAAAGGTAAGGTGAGCGCCATGTTATGTGAAAAATGCGCAGGTGAGACCGAAAGCATAATCTGTTCCCATTGCGGCAAGGAGATTGCAAGACTCGGGCCGTATTGTTACGTCTGCGGAAACGAATTAACAGATCACACTGAACAAAAGGAATATGATGATTTCTCCGATAGGATCCTTTGCAGCGACGGATCATGCATAGGCATTATCGATGAAAAAGGATTTTGCAAAGAATGCGGGAAGCAGTATACGCCGGAATCACAATAACCAGTCTCATCTGAAATACATTCAATGGGAATCTTTGAGAAGATAAAGAACGGCCTTGCAAAAACGAGGGACCAGCTCGTCACTCAGATCGAATGGGTCATATCAGGAAGACCCATTGACGAAAGCGTCTTTAATGAGATAGAAGAGGCGGTCATTCTCTCTGACGCCGGTCTTGAGACCGCGGAACTGCTCATGGCCACGCTGAAGGAGAGATGGAAAAGGGGGCAGGTAAAGACCTCGGAAGATGTAAAAAGGGTCATGAGGGAAGAGATAGAGAAGATGCTCGCGGGCATCGAAGTTCCTGTCATAACGAACGGCAGCAAACCTTTTGTGATCCTCTGCATCGGAGTGAACGGGGTCGGCAAGACCACCACCATAGCGAAGATCGCCAATATATACATCTCGGCGGGAAAGAAGGTGCTGCTCGGCGCCTGTGATACCTTCAGGGCCGCTGCGATCGAGCAGCTCCAGGTCTGGGCAGACAGGCTGCGGATAGATGTCGTAAGACACGCCGAGGGGTCAGACCCTGCGGCGGTGGCCTTTGATGCCACAAAAGCGGCAAAGGCGAGGGATGTCGATATCCTGATCCTTGACACGGCCGGGAGGCTCCACACAAAAACAAACCTCATGGAAGAGATGAAAAAGGTCAAACGGGTCATCGGCAAGGAGCTTGAAGGCGCGCCCCATGAGACGCTGCTTGTCGTCGATGCTACGAACGGACAGAACGCCATTGCCCAGGCAAAGACCTTCAATGAGGCGCTTTCCATCACAGGCATTGTGATCACGAAGCTTGACGGAACAGCAAAAGGCGGGTTCCTTCTTCCCATCGCCCACTCCCTGAAGATACCGGTGCGGTTCGTCGGGGTAGGCGAAAAGATCGACGACCTGATCCCTTTCAGCGCAAAGGACTTCTCAAGGGCCCTGTTCGATTAAAGCTGCTCATAGTTCATAGATCATTAGTTCTTTGTTCTCAGCCCGTTTCAGGACGAATCCCCGCCAGGAGTTCTTCTTCTCCATTCTCACCAGCGTCAAGGACGGAAAAAGAGAAAGGGCCTGCCTGGCGTCCTTCCCCAGTATGCCGGAGATGATAAGGCAGCCGTCGCCCTTCAATCGTTTCATGATGTGCTGCGCGTGATCTGAGAACATCCTCATATCGAGGTTTGCAAGGACTACATCATACCTGCCTTTAATATTCTCCAGCCCTGAGCAGGCGAAGTGAATGTTCGTTATGCCGTTGAGCGAGACGTTCTTTTTTGCTGACCCTATTGCGTCCTCGTCGTTGTCCACGGCGGTAATCTTTTTTGCGCCCCTGATGCTTGCGTACAGAGAAAGTATCGCGGAACCGCACCCGAGATCAAGGACCTCCTTTCCGCTTATGTCAGCATCCTTCATCAGTTTTATCATGATCCTGGTGGATTCATGCCTCCCCGTGCCGAAAGCCATGCCGGGCTCGATGATGATCGTTCTGTTCTTCTCCCGGTTCTTGTTCCATGACGCGACAACGGTGATATCCTCTATCCTGATCGGTTGAAAATATCTTTTGGTCAGCTCTTCATAATCCTGATCCTTCTCCTGTATGATCCTTATCTCTTGTGTTGTAATGCCTGATCTTTCGAGGAGATCCAGGAAAGCGCCCACATCTTTCGGATAGGCCTTGATGACGGTCCTGTCTCTTTTTTCCTCTATCCAGAGACCACCGGACGAACACGCGCTGTAGATCTCTTCGGGGAGTAATTCTTCAGTCCCTTTCTTAACGGATATCTCTGCGCAATGCCTGTTTTGTTGGTCCTTCGATCTCATTGGACCGCTTTATGTATGCGGATAGAGGATGCCGCCGGTGTTGCTTAGATCGTAGCCTGTAAAATCATTGATATTGCTCAGAAGACGCTGCTGCTCAAAAAAGGAAAGAAAGGACTTCGTCTGCATACTGTGAAAATGTTCTTCAGGGATGACCATGTCAAAGCGTTCGTTAAAAAGGGGAACGAAGTCGAGATCAAGTATATTGGCGATGTAACGTATGCCCAGTGCACAGTCGCCATCGCCCTTGAGGACCGTGAGCCCCGCTTCAATGTGCGAGCCGACCTCCTTGGTATACCCTTTGATGCGATCCGGCGCGATCTTCTCTTCCCCAATCAGGAAATCGAAGAGCAGCCTTGTTCCTGTGCCCTGGTTCCTGTTCACATACACTATGTCATTGCGGGCAACGTCTTTCAGTGAGCCCACCCCTTTGGGGTTTCCTTTCTTTACAAAAAGCCCCTGCTCCCTGAAGAAGAGCTGGACCACAGCATAACCCTCTGCAGAAAGATAGCGGTCCATGTATGAAAGGGTATAGGCCCTTTTTTCGAGGTCGAGGATATGCACGCAGGACATGGTTGCCGCATTTCTTTTTAATATCTTTAGTCCGTTGATGCTGCCTACGGGTGCGTAAAAGATGATCCCTGTCTTTTCGCTGTTATAGATATCGATCATCTTTCGAAGGAGCGGGTCGTCGCTGCCGGCGATGAGGATCGCCTTTTCCCTCTCGGTGTTCTCGAGGATCCACCGGTCGATCAATTCCTTTGTGAATGCGATCTTGCCGCCGATCTTCAGGTGGGGTATCTTCGATTCCTGCGCCAGCTTATAGATCTTTTTCTCGTTGATCCTTAGATAGCCCGCCAGGTCCCTTGCCGAGAGAATCTCCATACTGTTTTCTCAGTATATAGGAAAGGTAAAGGATTTTCAAATGTCATTTAATGTCGCTAAAAGTTATTATTGGTAATTTATAGTTATTATTTTGGTTTTATACTCTTGAATATTCTGGTCTATTGGTTTATGTTATTTACGATATTGCGGTATTTTATTTAGGAGAATTATTATGAAAAAGACAGCACACACACTGACAACCATCATTGCATTGGTCTTCTTATCTTCGGTCCTGGTTGTACCGGCCGTTTATGCGCAGCAGAAGAATATCATCATGGCAACGACGACAAGCACGCAGGATTCGGGGCTTCTCGATGTCCTGATCCCCATCTTCGAGAAAAAGACCGGCTATTTCGTGAAGACCATTGCCGTCGGCTCGGGGCAGGCAATGGCAATGGGCCAGAAGGGTGAGGCGGACGTCCTGCTCGTCCATTTGCCCGCAGCAGAGAAAAAGTTTGTAACAGAGGGTTACGGCATTAACAGGCAGCTCGTCATGCACAACGATTTTATCGTTGTCGGACCGCCGGCAGACCCCGCAAAGATAAAGGGTATGAAATCGGCGACAGAAGTATTGAAGAAAATTGCCGCCACCCAGAGTATTTTTATTTCGAGAGGGGACAACTCCGGGACCCATGTGAAGGAGAAAGACATATGGAAGGCGGCCGCGGTCAAATATGAAGGCGAGAAGTGGTATCAGCAGACCGGGCTCGGCATGGGGCAGACCCTCAATGTTGCCTCTGAGAAAAAGGCCTATACGCTCGCCGACCGGGGAACATATCTCGCCCTGAAGAAAAACCTTGGCCTCGCTATACTGGCAGAAGGCGATGCGATCCTTCTTAACATCTATCACGTGATCGAGATAAACCCGGCAAGATTCCCCAGGGTCAATGCGCCCGGCGGAAAGGCCTTTGCAGACTTCATGCTATCCAAAGTGGCGCAGGGCATTATCAAAACATTTGGGGTGGACAAGTTCGGCTCACCGCTCTTCTTCCCCGATGCCGGGAAGAAATGGGAGGAGCTGGGAAAATAAACCGCATATGCGTTGACGCGAGAAAGCGTTTATGCGGAAAGCATAAAGGGTTCATTGTATTGACGCATGATCGCATCTGCGCATACACGCGTTCTCGGAGGTGTTAAGGTGGATCTGATCCTTGAAGGGATAAAGAAAGCGTTCCTGCTTCTCGCAACCCTTGACCGCGAGGTCCTGGATATTACCCTTCTGTCTCTCAAGGTATCCGGCCTCGCGACCATTGTAAGTGTTTTCATCGGTGTTTCGATCGGGACGGTGATCGCTCTCAACGAATTTCCCGGCAAAAGGATAGTTGTGAGCCTCGTGAACACCGGCATGGGACTTCCTCCCGTCGTAGTCGGCCTTTTTGTGACCATATTCCTCTGGCGCAGTGGGCCTCTTGGATTTCTCGGTATCCTCTATACGCCCCTGGCTATCATCATCGCCCAGTCAATTATTGCGACGCCGATCGTCATGGGTATTACCGTTGCAGCAATGCAGCAGCTCCCCAAAAAGCTCCGTCTTCAGATCCTTGCCCTTGGTGCGACGCGGCTTCAGATGGTCTGGATGCTCATAAAAGAGGCGCGGCTTTCCCTGCTGGCAGCAGTGATGGCAGGGTTCGGCGGGGTCATATCGGAGATCGGCGCCTCCATCATGGTTGGCGGCAACATCAAAGGATACTCGCGGGTGCTGACAACGGCAACCGTCATGGAGACAAGCAGAGGGAATTTTGACGTGGCTATCGCATTGAGCATCATACTGCTCCTGCTTGCGTATTTTATAAATCTTGTTCTCACGCATATCCAGCAAAGGGAAAGGAAACAGTAGCTCATGGTTCATAAGCTCATGGCTGATGGCAAAAAAATAATGGATCAGACAATACTCGAAGCTAAAAACCTCTGCGTGGAAAGAGCGGGAACACGCCTGCTTGATGTTCCGCATCTCGAAATTGATGAAGGCGAGGTGCTTTCACTCATAGGACCCAACGGGGCAGGAAAGACAACGCTCCTTGCCACCCTTTGTCACCTGTTCAAATATTTCTCGGGCACTATCGTATTTAAGGAAAAAGAGGTAGACAATGAACTGGCTGCCGGCGAATACCGGAAAAAGGTCGCCATGGTCTTCCAGGAACCTCTTCTGTTCAACGCCACTGTCTTTGAAAATGTGGCCGCCGGATTGAGATTCCGCAATATCGGCAGGCAAGAGATCAAAAAATCGGTGGAAGAAAATCTCGAAAGGTTCGGGATCGGCCATCTCGGCAACCGTTCCGCAAGGACGCTTTCCGGAGGAGAGGCGCAGAGGACAAGCCTTGCCAGGGCATTCGCGATAAAACCTGACATTCTCTTTCTCGATGAACCATTCTCCTCTCTCGACCCGCCTACCCGTGAGTCGCTCATCGATGACCTTGAACGGATATTAAAGAACTCCGGAACGACTACGATATTCGCCACCCATGACAGGATCGAGGCGCTCCGCCTCTCGGACAGGATCGCCGTGATGAACAGGGGAAGGATACTCCAGATAGGAGCGCCTGACGATGTGATGAACCACCCTGCCGATGAGTTTGTTGCCTCTTTTGTGGGGGTGGAGACCATCCTGAAGGGAAAGGTTACAGGAAAAAAGACGGGCATCGTGATGGTCTCCGTATCGGGACGGGAAGTAGCGGTCATCGGGGATTACGGCGTCGGCGAGAGCCTCATCCTCTGCATCCGCCCTGAGAACGTCACCCTTTCGACAAACCCATCAGAGACCGCCACCAGCGCACGCAACATATTCCCCGGCACGATCGGGAGGATAGTTCCCATGGGGCTTTTCCAGAAGGTAGAGCTCGATTGCGGCTTTCCACTCGTTGCCTACATAACACACGACTCACTGAAGGCGTTATCGCTCTGCGAAGGAGCCGATGTCTCGGCATCCTTCAAAGCTACTGCGATCCATGTGGTGAGAAAATAACGTAAAAACTTAGGCGATCAGCTATCAGCTTTCAGCAAAACCAAAAGAGAGTAAGCACTATGCAGTATGCAGCAAAAGCTTTTCGTGCTTACTGCTTACTGCCTACTATGTTTTGCTGTCAGCCATGGGCAATGAACTATGGGCCGGTTTTAATCATATTCATTTGTTTTTGACGTCCTCGCCCTGTTAGAATAGTGCCATGCACGGCGCCACGAAGATACTCGTTGTTGAGGACAACATACGCATCCTGAAGGAGGTTGCCGATCTCCTCAGATCGTCCGGCTACGAGGTGAAAGAGGCCGCAACAGGCAATGAATGCCTCCAGATGATCGCCGCGGATAAACCGGACATCGTCCTGCTCGACGTCTATCTCCCCGATACGTTCGGGTACGATGTGTGCAGGCATATCAAGGCGATGCCCGGGTTCGAGGACGTCTGCGTGATCTACCTTTCATCCACTCCTGCAACGGATGAGATGAAGATGACAGGTTTTGATGTCGGCGCTGACGATTATATTGTCAGACCTGTAAGCAACAAGGAACTCCTCGCCCGCATCAGGGCAATGGAACGGATACACAAAACAGAGAAGAGGCTCAGGGAATCGGAAGAGCGATACCGGATCGCTATTGAATGCTCCAACGACGGTGTTGCCATCATCAAAAATAACCGGTACCGCTATGTCAATCAGCGCTTTGTGAAGATGTTCGGGTTCGCCGATATTGAGGAGGTCGTGGGGAACCATGCCAATTGCATCGCCCATGCTGATGACAGGGAAAAAATGGACGGGGAGATACAGGATTGGGAAACGGCGCTTCAGGAACCCCGCCTCTATGAATTCAAGGGCGCGCGCAAGGACGGGAGCGTACTCTACATCGAGGCCTCCATAACCCATATGACCTACGACGGCGAACTCGTCGTGCTCGCACTGCTCCGTGATGTCACCGAACGTAAAAAGGCAGAGGAAACGATACGGGAGCTTGCCTACTACGATGCCCTGACAGGATTGCCGAACAGGATACTCCTCCATGACCGTCTCACCATTGCACTGGCGCAGGCACAACGGACAGGCAGGAAATTGGCCGTCATGATGCTCGACCTCGATAGGTTCAAAGAGGTCAACGACACCCTGGGGCATGCCGCGGGTGATATCTTGTTGAAGGCGGCGGCAGACAGGCTCACCGGCGCTTTGCGAAAACACGATACCGTATCCCGCCTTGGCGGGGATGAGTTTATTATCGTTATTCCCGAGGTTATAAGCGAGGACGATCTGACAATGCTCGCGCAGAAGATCCTCGATTCCTTGCGGACGCCCTTTACGATAGATGGGCGCAGGGTTGCTATCGGCTCAAGCATAGGGATCGCTCTCTACCCTCATGACGGCAATGATATTGAAACACTGATGCAGCATGCCGATGCTGCGATGTATAGAGCCAAGCAGTCCGGCCGGAACCGATACCGCCTTTTCGCGGAAGACCCCTCCTGAGCGGTATCCTCAGACCGATATACTCCCATTTCCTGCTTTCATGTACGCGGCCTCGGCAGTGCAGATCGCAGGTCGGGAAAAATTTCCTTTCATGGAAATTCCTTGACAACTAAATAAAATAACCGGAAAATGAAAAAAGGGGGGGTATGACGGTGAATCAATACTATTTAAAATCCAGGGCTCAAGGTTCACGCTTTCTCAAGGGAAAAATCTTTGAAATAATAAAAGGCGTTTCCATCGTTGTCGGATTGGGGGGTAAATAACGATGAGATATGACGAGATAGGGTACTGGTCGGAAATTAAGCTGGAAATTATCCAAAAATATGCGGTTGCATACTCGAAGATTCTGAGCGCTCGAAAAAACCCTCCTCTTTACCATGTCTATATAGACGCCTTCGCGGGACCCGGACAGGCCATCTCCAAGTCATCCGGCGATATGGTCCCGGGGAGTCCTTTAAATGCATTAAAAATTAAACCGCCCTTTCGTGAATATCATCTCATTGACATGGACAGTAAAAAGGTCGATTCTCTTCGAAGCCTGACAAAAGATCAACCGAATGTGTTAATATATGAAGGTGATTGTAATAAAATTCTTACCGAAGAAGTATTTCCACAAACAAGGTTCGAAGATTACCGCCGTGCTCTCTGTCTTCTTGATCCATACGGATTGCACCTGCAATGGCAGGTACTGGAATCGGCAGGAAGAATGAAAAGCGTTGAGATATTTCTAAACTTCCCTGTAGCCGACATGAATCGTAACGTGCTATGGAGGAATCCGGACAAAGTCGATCCTCAGCAGGCAGCACGCATGACCGGTTTTTGGGGTGATGAATCATGGCGGCAGGCTGCATATGATACAACCGGCAATCTTTTCGGATGGGAAGAGAAACAGGGAAACGAGGCAATAGTAGGGGCTTTTCGTGAACGGTTAAAAAGGGTGGCCGGCTTTGTTTATGTGCCTGAGCCCATTCCCATGCGAAACAGCAAAAACGCGATAGTCTATTATCTCTTCTTTGCCTCTCAGAAATCTGTTCCAAATGATATTGTCACACAGATATTCGATAAATATAGAAATAAAGAGGTTGTGTAATGGCTCACTATTCAGACATAGAGTGGACCGGGTCAACCTGGAACCCGCTCACAGGCTGCCGTAAAATAAGTGCCGGTTGTTTGAACTGCTATGCCGAGCGTATGGCAAAACGACTGCAGGCGATGGGAAACGCGAGCTACAAAAAAGGTTTTCTGCCCGCTGTCCATAAACCCCTGTTTGATTTACCGCTTAGATGGAAAACACCGCGAACGATCTTCGTAAATTCCATGAGTGATCTCTTTTTGGAAGATTTCCCCGATGAAATCATACAACAGCTATTTTCAGTGATGAAGTGTGCGCACTGGCACACCTTCCAAATCCTTACAAAACGATCGGACAGGCTTTTAACAATGAACCGAAAATTCGCTTGGCCGCCAAACGTCTGGATGGGAGTAACGGTGGAAAATGGCGATTACACTTCCAGGGTTGACGACCTGAGGAAGACGGCTGCCCACGTAAAGTTTCTCTCCCTGGAACCTCTTCTTAGCGCTTTGCCTGATCTTGATCTTACGGGCATCGATTGGGTCATTGTCGGCGGCGAGTCAGGTCCAAACGCCCGCAGCATGGCCCGGGATTGGGCAACAGCGATCCGGGACCAATGCCGGAAACAGAATGTACCGTTCTTCTTCAAGCAATGGGGCGGTATAAACAAGAAGAAAACAGGCCGGCACTTAGAAGGTAGGCTGTGGAACGAAATGCCCGTCCGCAATAAAACAGAACGATCCGCTTCATTATTCTGACGGTAAACAGATACTGTTCGATGTTCTATGTTCAACGTCCAAGATTAAAACACTCTGGCGGAAGAAACCATTCAAATGGCATCCATGGTTTCTAGAATGTACTTCCTGAAAGACTCTCTTAGACATCCCCTTACTTTATACAAAGTTTCAAACGAAAAAGAAGTATTTGTTGCGTATTATTTTTCTCTATTATAGAATTTGCAGAAGCGATAAAGTCCGTAGTGTATTCCAAAAAAAACAAATTAATGAAGATCTTTTTGAGCATTATCGTATTCTGTTTTACACCAGCGGGGCCATTCTGTTGGTTCTTGTCATCTCATTACGAGGCAGAATGGATCAAGGCTTCTGTCTTACGCGAAATTGCAGTGCAACCCCCCTTGGGAATTTATGTGGCCATTTTCCTTACCTTGATTGGTATCATCGCCTCAATTTTGCTTTATAATTTTCCCACTTCTCCAACGTTTGATACCATTAAAGAACCAAGTGGCGACTTGCTCATCATGAGTAGTGCACACAACTTAGAGGCAGAATTTGAAGATGCCGCTTCGGAAATAAAGCGTGCAGCCAGGGATTATTTTATAGCTGGCGAAAGGGATTTTGCGGAGGAACACTATGAAGAGGCTTCGAAGAATTACGAAAAATCCCTAGGCAAACTTGAGACTATGTCGGCATATTTAAACTTGTGTGTATCCTTTTACAGGCTTGACAGTTTCGATGCTGCTCAACTGATAGCCGAAAAAGGCTTGGCTATGGCAAGAAAAAAGGGGCATGAGTTATTCGAAGCAGTCTTTTTATCTAATGCTGCCTTAGTATACCGGCGTCAAGGCAAACCAGGGCAGGCTCTTGAACATCTTCGACAGGCAGCATCAATATTTGAGCGAAAAAATCATGTGCATAATTGGGCCAACACTATAGGAACAATTGGATTCTTATACCTTGACGAAGGCAGACCGGAAGATGCTCTGGTGGAGCTTAATAAAGCATTAAAGATACATCAGGATTTAAAGGCTGTTGGTAATGTCGGGAGCAGCCAATTGGCCATCGGTAACGCGTATTTTGACCTAAACAAATTAGACGAGGCATTGGTAGCCTACCAGGACGCGTTGGCCAATTTTCAGCGGAAAGGAACGCTTGCAGAACAAGCCGGAGCTTTGGGTAACATAGGGGGTATATACCAAAACAAAGGTGATTTCGATAAAGCTCTGGAATTTTTCGAAAACTCTTTACAGTTATACAGGAAGGCGGGGTCTCCAATCGGAGAAGCAAATACTATCGGCAACATGGGCGGGGCATACTCCCGACAAGGGCGATTTCAGGAAGCAATCAAACAATACTCTGACGCGCTTGAGATTCAGGAAGCAATTGGCTATAAACGTGGGCAAGCCGCATCATACTGGAGTCTCGGCCAGGTATATAAGAAAATGGGGCGAAACAAGGAGGCTTTGGATTGTTATCAGAAATCTTTGAATTTGAACAGAAAGATTGAGGCAAAAGGTCGAGCGGCGACGGTACTTTTCGACATAGGTCGCATATATTTTGAGGGAGATGATATTGCCAACGCATTAAAGACACAATCAGAGGCTCTTGAGATAGCGAGGTCTCTAAATAATGTTAGGTTGGAACGGGTGGCATTGAATAATCTGCAAGCAATCTATTCTCGTACTGGTAGCAATAAAGAGTTGTTGGATGTCCAGAAAAGGCTCACGGAGATCGGGGGCGCAAATAATAAAAAAAGATGAGATTGCCGCTTGTAATTGCCGATAATATCATAATATCACATATCCTTATCAAAATAATTCTTTTCGTAATCCGCAACCTAAACAAAAAGGCTATACACTTGACTTGGAGGTGAAAGAGGTAACTTGTGCCGATTCGGATTCGTATAAAGAATAAGAAGTCGCGGAAATGCCGACCGGAGACAAGACAAGGAGCCGACAAATTTAAAAAAACGGCATCATTTCCATTCAAGCGTACACCCATAATGGCAACCAACCCATATTGACGGGCTGTTGCTACATACAATTGTACTATGAGCAGGAAGGAACTTTGCGGCTCCTATGCAGTTCGCCGGGAACCGTTTCCCGAGTCACAAAAACGGCTCGCTCATCAAGGACTCTGCCGTATCGTTTCTTGCTATTCACTATTCACCGCCTTTGTTCCGCGTGTTTGTGGGGAATAGCCCGATAACTATGATCGTCTAGAAGGAAATGTGGATTTATTGCTTTGCCGGATTGTGCTCGTAGACGATCTTGCCGCCGACCATGGTCAGCAAAGCCTTTGCGTCCTTTATTTCATTGGTGGGGATGGCATAGAAGTTCCTGTCCCAGACTGCCAGGTCGGCCTTCTTTCCTTTTTCTATGGAGCCGATCTCCTTTTCCTGGAACGCCGCATAGGCGCTGCCTATTGTCTGTATCCGCAGGGCATCTTTTATTGATATTGCCTCTTCCGGGGTAAAGTGATAACCGCCTTTCGTTGTCCTTGCCAGCGCATTCCAGAGGGCGTACTGCGGCTGCCACAGGGAAAATGCCGGCGGGTCCGCCCCGATGGCGACAGGGATCCCCTGCCCCATGTAAGACCTCAGGGGAATGACCTTTTGGCCTTTCAGGCCTCCCATCTTGTCTCCCCACGGATACAGCCACTGGGGGTGCGTGGAGATCACTATGCCGAGACGTTTGATACGCTCCAACGAGGTCGTTTGCGGACACAAGGCATGCTCGATGCGGTGGCGGCAATCCGCTCTATGCTGTGTTTTGAGCGCCTCCTCGAAGGCATCGAGCATGACATCGACCGCCTTGTCCCCAACCGCGTGAACGCTTACCTGCTGGCCTGCCTGGTGGAAGAGCTTCACCATTGAATGGAGGTCCTCAATGGAATGCAGTGTGACGCTTCGTTCACTTCGATACCACAAAGAGGTCGGGCCCCCGCCATCGATGGCAAGCTTCATGCCTCCCCACACTTTGGCAAATCCTTCAGGATCATCTTTTTTATATTTGATCACCTCGGCGAAGGGTGAGTCGGCTCTTGGGGTCTGGGATCGGATCAGCTCCTGTACCGCAAATGACGCCTCGCGGATGCTCGGTATGTAGGGCCATATCCTGACCCGCACGGGCAACGCCCCTGAGAGCGCCTGTCCGAAATAGACACCTGCATGCCTGTTGGCGCTGATCTCAGACATGTCAAAAAAGTTGTCGTGCACCGTTGTGACGCCGTCACCGGCATACAGCATAGCAGCATGCTGGATATTCTTGCCGATCTCTTCTTCGCTCAAAGGAGGTGCGATCCTCCGCACAAGGTAGAGCGCCGGGTAATGGATGAGGAGTCCTGTTGGTTCCCCGTTCGGCCCTTTCCGAACCATCCCCCCTGGAGGGTTTGGCGTCGTCCTGTTAATACCGGCAGCCTTCAGGGCATAGCTGTTGGCAAACCCCCACTGACCTCCGGTGTGCACAGCGAGCACAGGGTGCTCCGTCGTTATCCTGTCGAGGTCGCGGCGGTTCATAAATGCGAGGTCATTGCTTTCAATGCCCCAGCCCGAGAAGAATCTTCCCGGCGGCGTCCTCTTCGCCCGCTCCGCAAGCCTTTCAAGAACCTCCTCCCTGGTCTCCAGCCCCTGGAGCTTGACCATATTTCGTTCTCTGGCGCCGAAATGGGGGAGATGGCCGTGCGAATCGACAAGACCCGGCGTCATGGTCTTGCCGGAGAGATCGATCACTTTTGTGGTGCTCCCGATAAATTGCGAGACCGCTTCCTTTGTGCCTGCCTCAAGGATCGTTCCGTTCCGCACTGCCACTGCCTGCACGATCGAGTCGGACCTGTCCACGGTGATCACCGTCCCGTTCACGAATACCGTATCGGCGGTCGGCGCTGAGGACTCGATGCGCGTAATCCCTGTAAGCACGCCTGCGGTGGCGACAGCGCCGATCCTGAGAAAGTCCCTCCTGCTGATCCTGTTGTACGGCTTTTCACTCATGGTATCTTTATTTAACCATATAACCATGAGCAGATGAAACAAAAAGCAATGCAACGTACGCAACGACGTCCCCATTTTCCCAGCCTTATAAACGGGGCTGGCAAAACTTTAAAAGAATGGTGGTAAAAGGCTACCGATTTTTGCTATAGTCTGCATAACAAAAGAACAAAACGGGTTAGCCATTGACACGATACAGGGTATAGAAACCGATCTTTTTTTCTGCATCTCGAAATCGATTTTCTTGAGAGAGTTTTTCAACAGGCTGTAAAGATTCGACCCCATTGTGTGCATAAAGGAATTGAACATTTCTCGACAATCGGCCATAATATTACTATGATCGATTTGACACAACTCACACCGGAGATTGAGAGTATCTGTAAAACATTGCCTGTAAAGCGGTTGGCCGTTTTTGGGTCAGCCCTTACAGAAAGATTCGGGCCAGCCAGCGACATAGACATACTCGTAGTCTTTGATACAAATATGCAGGTCGATTTTTTCGACAAGTATTTTGAATTAAAGGAAAGTCTGGAAAAGATATTCGGGCGTCAGGTTGATCTTACCGTTGACAAACCATTCAAAAATCCCGTACTTAGAAACTCAGTTGAAAAAACAAGGACTGTCATCTATGAACGATGAGACATGTAAAAATCTTTTCGACATTTTACAGGCAGCAGAAGAGATAGAAACCTTCACCCACGGCATGGACTATCAAACATATAAAGACAGCCCTGTTGTCCAGAGAGCAGTGGAAAGGGATTTTGAGATTATTGGAGAAGCGCTCAACAGAATCAAGAAAATAGATGAGAGCATCCTAGAGGCAGTATCGGAACATCATCGCATTATTGGTTTTAGAAACATTCTGATACACGGTTATGACACTGTAGATGATCTGATTGTCTGGAATGCCATTGCAAATCATCTGCCTGTTCTTGTTGAAGAGATCCGAAAACTTCTCGATGCATGATTGGAAAACCTGGCCTTAAAGTCTGTGAAAACCAACGGGACCATTATTCTTTATTTGACGATCCTGCGTATTATGGCGGCAATCCAGGCAGGGGCATTACGGATATCATAGAGAAGCTGTTTTTTGTCATTGTCCTTAAGCTGTTTTTGTAACCGTGCTATGATCGAATCGTCGATATGCTTCCGGCCCAGGAACCGCAGGACTAGCCCCCGTTTTCACCGGACACCTATAATGGCAACCAACCTATATTGACGGGCCGCTGTTCAATTCAATTGTACTATGAGCAGGAAGGAACTTTGCGGCTCCTATACAGTTCGCCGGGAACCGCTTCGCGAATCGCGGCTTCGAGCATTTTTGTTGCCACCCGTTCCATTCTTCCACGGGTACCCGGCAGAAGGAACGTTCCGCAGAACAATGTTGCTCGACTACGTTTGCAATGAAACCGTACGTGCTGTCTGAGGCGGGTACCCGCCCGAAGGGTGGGTGTGGCGAGTTCACGAATTGAGTGAACTTCGAGCCATCAAGTGGGTAAAAAGCGCAGCGGAGCAGTGAGCGAAACAGTGTTCCTGCGAAAACAATATTTGAGCAACGGCCTGTCAGTTAAAACAAAAAACCTTGATTAACCGCCTATTATGCAGTAATTTTAATCTGTCGGACATCAACGATCAGCACACGGCAGGCAGCTTACAACGGTATTCATGAAGGTCCGATTTTGCTGATGGCTGACCGCTGAAAGCCATTTTCTACAAGGAGTCCCAATGCTCTTTTCAAAGATGTTCATCCCTACGGTCAAGGAAGACCCGAAAGACGCCGATGTCGTAAGCCACAGGCTCATGCTCCGCGGCGGGTTCATCAGGCGCCTTTCATCGGGCATCTACACGTGGCTTCCTCTCGGCCTCAGGTCGCTGCGCAAGGTGGAGCGGATCATACGGGAAGAGATGAACAAAAAAGGCGCCCAGGAGATACTGATGCCCGGCGTCCAGCCGAAAGAGCTCTGGGTAGAAAGCACGCGGTGGGAGAAATACGGCAAGGAGCTGCTCCGCTTCAAAGACAGGAACGAAAGGGAGCTTTGCCTTGGCCCCACGCACGAGGAGGTCGTCACCGACCTCGTGAGGCGGGAGGTGCGGTCATACAGGGAGCTTCCCGTTACCCTCTATCAGATACAGACGAAGTTCAGGGACGAGATACGTCCCCGTTTCGGCGTCATGCGCGCCCGTGAGTTCTCCATGAAGGATGCCTACAGCTTCGATGCCGACGAGACGGGCGCTGAAAAGAGCTATATGGATATGTACGATGCCTACATGAATATCTTCAAGCGGTGCGGTTTCCAGTTCAGGGTCGTAGAGGCGGACACGGGACAGATAGGCGGCAGCTTCAGCCACGAATTCATGGTCCTCGCAGAGACCGGCGAGGACATCATCATCTCCTGCGATACCTGCGGCTATGCCGCGAACCTCGAACGCGCCGAGGTGGGCATAACGGAAAAGACCGTCACCGCGAAGAAAGGGAACTACAAGCGTGTCGAGACGCCGAACCAGAGAAGGGTCGAAGAGGTCGCGTCGTTCCTCGGCGTGACAGCGCAGCAGCTCCTGAAGACGATCATATACAATACCGACAAAGGGACGATCGGCGTGCTGATCCGAGGAGACAGGGAGATCAACGAGACAAAGCTCAGGAACATCCTTTCCCTCGACCATATGGAGCTCGCCGACGAACATACCATTCAGGACGCAACCGGGGGGCCCCTCGGATTCTCAGGGCCCATCGGGCTCTCCATCCCGCTCTACGCCGATTGCGACGTGGCATACATGGAGGATCTCGTCATCGGCGGCAATGAAAAGGATGTGCACATCATCAACGTCAATACCGGCGACTTCACGGTAAATGGATTTTACGATATCAAGGTCGCCGTTGCCGGCGATAAATGCCCGCGATGCAGCGGCACGCTTACATCGACGAGGGGCATTGAGGTTGGGCACATCTTCAAGCTGGGCCTGAAATACAGCAAGGCAATGAATTCGACCTTTCTTGACAAGGATGGAAAAGAACAGTTGATGGTCATGGGCTGCTACGGCATCGGCGTCGGCAGGACCCTCGCCGCTGCGATCGAACAGGGCAATGACGACAACGGCATGATCCTGCCCATGGCGATAGCGCCCTTCGAGGTCGATGTCCTCCCCGTCAATAGCTCCCACCGGGAGAGCATGGACCTCGCGGATAGCGTGTACCAGGAACTTCTCGGCAGAGGGATCGACGCCGTGATGGATGACAGGAACGAGAGACCCGGCGTGAAGTTCAAGGACTGCGACCTCATCGGCATACCGCTCCGCGTGACGATCGGGGAGCGGAACCTGAAGGAAGGCCTCGTCGAGATAAAGATAAGGAACGAAAAGGAATCGCAGAGGATAAAGAAAGAGGAAGTCGCAGGGAGGATCGCCGGCTATGTTGAAGAGCTTAAACGTTGGTGAACTGACACCAAAAGACGAGATACACGCCCGGATCAATAATCTGAAAGCAAGAATGGAGGAACAGGGAATCGCTCTCGCGATCATCCTCCAGAATGTTGACCTCTTTTATTTCACCGGTAGCCTGCAGAAAGGCGTCCTTGCCGTATCCGCTGACAGAGACCCTGTGTTCTTCGTGGAGAAAAGCCTCGCGAGGGCTGAGGAAGAGACACCCCTTGAGATCACCCCCATCAAGAAAGACAAGGATATAAAGGATATCTTAAGCGACCTCGGGGCGCTGCGCGGACGATGCGGAATGGAGCTCGATGTCCTGCCTGTGCTTGTATTCGAGCGGTGGAAGAGCATCCTCGGGTACGACAATATCGTTGATGTCTGGCCTTTGATACGTGACCTGCGGATCATAAAGAGCTCTTTCGAGATACGGCAGGTAAAACGGTCAGGAGAGATCATCTCGCGCGTCTTTGAAAAGGCGAAAGAGATCGTCCGTGAAGGCATGCGGGAGGTAGACATCGCAGCAGTCCTTGAGTCTGAAGGCAGGATGCATGGTCATCAGGGATTTTTGCGGATGAGGGGACTGAACCAGGAGATGATGAACATCTACATTACCCATGGTCTTTCAGGTACCATTGTATCGGGCGCCGACGTCCCTATCTCCGGGGCCGGCGTTACCCATGCTATTCCCCAGGGACCGTCGGTCAACAGGGCACAGAGAGGCATCCCCCTTCTCATCGATTACGGCGCCGGTTATAACGGCTACATTACCGACGAGACCCGCGCCTATGCGGTAGGGGAATTAAAGGACATCTATCTGAAAGGACACGCGGTGGCCCGTGAGATCATCGAAGAGACAATGGATTTTGCGAAGGAAGGTATCGATGGGACCGAGGTCTTCATGAGGGCGCTCCACAAGGCAAAACATGAAGGGCTGGAGGAGTATTTCATGGGCTATGGCGAGGGAAAGGTGGGATTTATCGGCCACGGACTGGGTCTCGAGATAAACGAGCTCCCTGTGATCACGCCGCGGCACAAGATCATCCTCCAGGAAGGTATGATATTTGCCTTCGAGCCGAAATTCATCTTTCCCGGGGAAGGCTCCGTCGGCATCGAGGTCGACTTTATTGTGCGAAAGAACGGACTTGAGCGAGTGACGGACTCGTCGATAGACATTGTGTATGTCTGATATAAAGCTCGTTCGGCGGGCAGAAGAGCAGACATGAGAGAGGACAGATGGACCTGACAAAGATCGAACCCTTTGAGATATGTTCGATACGACCGCCGACGGAGAATTTCAGCCTTACCTTCCGGCTCACGCGGAACTGCGGATGGAACCGGTGCATGTTCTGCCCGGTCTACAAGGAAGGCGTGAAATTCAGCAGGAGGAGCATTGAAGAAGTAAGACAGGATGTTGACAGGGCAAAAGAACTGGATGGCCTTCTTGCACATTACATCCCCAGCATTCCTTCCTCGGGAGACAGCGATTACCGGGAGGCAGAGCTTCTGATCGGAGAGATAAAGGTCGCTCAGGCAAAGGCGGGGAAAAAAGAACCGGCGCACAGGAAAAGAGGCTCAAAGACGGAAACGAAGAGGGGCGCTGTCAGAACCGGTGAGGAGGATAAACGCTCCTCCTGGTTCTCAACCTGGTTTAAAGATGAGCCCACGCTGGAGGACAGCGTATACCACCTCCTTGCCTGGCGGATGAACGGTGCGCAGACATGTTTTCTCGGCGATTCAGACGCCTTGTTCCTCTCGTCGGATTTTTTTGCAGAGGCAATAAGCTATATCAAAGAGATGTTCCCCACGCTCAATCGCTTTACCGTCTATGGCAGGACACAGTCCGCAGTAAAGAGGGAACAGGAAGAGATTAAGGCCTTCCGGAAGGCAGGGCTGGACCGTATCCACTTCGGCGTCGAAAGCGGGAACGATACGGTATTGAAGTTCATGAAAAAAGGGGCGAGCGGCGCAGAACATGTCGTCGCATGCCAAAAAACGAGGGAAGCCGGCATATCTCCTTCGGTATACATAATGCCCGGACTGGGCGGCGCACAATGGTCAACGGAGCATGCCGTTGATACGGCGCGGGTGCTTACCGAAGCAAGACCTGATTATGTGCGTCTCCGCAGCCTCGAGATCTTTCCCGGAACAGGCCTTGCAGAGGCTGTAGCGAAGGGCGAATTCATGGAGGCCTCAGAAGAACAGGTTGTGCGCGAGATAAGAATACTTGTTGAAAATATCAAGACCGATATGGTCATTGTGAGCGACAGCGCATCAAACCTTTTGGATGTGAGTGGAAGGCTGCCTGAGGACAGGGCGAAGATGCTGAAGGTCATCGATGAATACCTCGTCCTTTCGCCAAAAGGAAAGCTCGCCTTCAGCCTCTCCTCACGCCTCCGTTCCTTCATAGGCCAGTATGGAGGACTGACACAGGACATCATGGCGGCCTTGCAGCCCTATATACAGGGAGACCAGGTCAATGTCTCCGGGGCATCCGAAGAAGAGATCGGGACGATCATCAGGCTCATCCGCTCAAAGCTGATGCCGTAAAATCAAACAGACGTACATGCGTGGAAGCGGGCATGATCGTCCACATTCCGCATATGCGCATATACGCTTTCACGGGCAATTAAGGCGTTGAAAATTATGTATGACTTAGTTATAATTGTGCGATGGATTTCGACTCTTTTGTTAGACCTCTCCGGACATTCTTAAAAGACGATCAGATCATCCTCGACAAAGAAGGGCTTTCCCATTTTTCTTATGACGCAACGGAAAGGCAGTCCATGCCGCAGGTCGTTCTCATGCCTGAAGCCACCGAAGAGGTCTCTAAGATCATGAAGCTCGCCTGGGAGTTCGACGTTCCCGTCACGCCGCAGGGCGGCAGAACAGGGCTCTCCGGAGGCGGGATACCGTTGATGGGCGGTGCGGTGCTTTCCCTGCTCCGGTTCAAAAGGATCATCGAGATCGACGAGAAGAACATGCTTGCGGTGGTGGAGCCGGGGGTGATATCCAGCGATTTCCAGCAGGAACTGCGGAAGTACAACCTTTTTTTTCCGCCCGATCCTTCAAGCACCGTTGAGAGCACATTGGGTGGAAATGTGGCTGAGAACGCCGGTTACACACGCGCCGTGAAATACGGCGTGACGCGGGATTATGTCCTCGGCCTTGAGGCGGTCCTTCCCTACGGCGAGATCATACAGGTCGGCCGCAAAACCGTTAAGAACGTTACGGGCTACGATATGACAGCCCTTCTTGTAGGATCCGAGGGTACCCTCGCGATCATCACAAAGATCATCTTTAAGCTTCTTCCGAGACCAAAGGTAAGAAAGACCATAATCCTCTATCTTAATAACCTCGTTCACGCCGCGGATCTGGTGGTGCAGGTTTTCAAGGCCGGCATCATACCCTGCGCCATGGAGCTTGTTGACAACATAACGATCAATGCCATCGCCGATTACATCAACACGCCTCTGAAGCGTGAAGCCGATGCTATGGTCCTCATCGAAGTGGATGGCCACCACGATGGAGCTGCGAGCGACGAGGCGCAGGAGATCCTCTCATTGTGCAACAGCTTCGACGGCATAATAGAGGCGCGGCTTGCGGCGACCGAAGATGAGGCTGAGCGTTTCTGGATCATACGGCGGGAGGCGCTCCCCGCCCTGAAGGCAATGAAAAAAGACCACCTTGAGGCAGATGTGGTCGTCCCCCGCTACAAGCTGCCTTTTCTCGTAAAGGCTATCGGGGAGATCGAACATGCCCCGGCGATCAACATCGCTACCTTCGGACATGCAGGGGACGGGAACCTTCACGTAACAATAATGCACCGCCGGAGAAACTTCGCCGAGCTGGATGAGGCATACAGTATCCTGGAGGCGGTCTACAAGAAGACCGTTGAGATGGGGGGCAGCTTAACGGGCGAGCACGGCGTCGGCATTACCGTTAAAGATTATCTCCGCCTTCAGATGAGCGATGCGGAGATAGCGCTGATGAAAAGGATAAAGGGCGCCTTTGACCCGAAGGGTATTCTCAATCCCGGAAAGATATTTGCGGATAACGGGAAAACCGCCTGCATGAAGGATCAGTCCGGGCTAAGCGAAGGGAAATACCGCTCGATCGTGGAGTCGACCGATGACGCAGTCTATATGGTCGATGCGGACTGCACATACCTCTTTGCCAATGAAAAGGTCCTGGCGGGATTTGGCCTGCCGGAGCACGCCGTCATCGGAAAAAGGTATGATGATTTCCATACCTTTGAGGATTCCAGGGAGTTCCGCAATGTTGTCGATAGGGTCTTTGAAACAGGGGAATCTCACCGGTATGAACACAAAAATACCAAGGCAGACCGCTATTTTCTGAGAACGCTGAGCCCTGTAAAGGATGCCCTCACACACAAGACAAAACACGTAACTGTCGTCTCAAAGGAAATAACGGAGCTGAAAAAGACAGAGGAGAAATTAAAATATCTCAGCCTCCATGATGTTCTGACCGGCCTTTACAACCGCGCATATTTTGAAGAGGAGATGCGCCGTGTTGACACCGGTCGTTTTGATCTCGTCGGCCTTATCGTCTGCGATATCGACGGACTGAAGCTTGTCAACGATACGCTGGGGCATGACAGGGGCGACGATCTCATCCGGACCGCGGCGAAGGTCATCAGGGAATCTTTTCGTGAAAGCGACGTCGTGGCCAGGGTTGGAGGCGATGAGTTCGCAATACTCCTTCCAAACAGCCCCCAATCAAAGGTGGAGAACATCTGCACGAGGATCAAGAACGCGATCGCGGCGTACAACAAAACAAACCCGAAGCTGCCTTTGAGCGTCTCCACCGGATACGCAGTAAGGAGCGGCTATACAAAAAGCGTCTCTGAGCTTTACAGGGAAGCTGACAACAATATGTACAAAGAAAAGCTGTCCGGCAGCGTAAATGCCAAGAATGCGATCATCCAGAACCTTATAAACACCGTTGTGGTAAAGAGCCGGACAGACCAGGATGCCCGCGAACGTTTTCAGAAGATGGCCGCTGCCCTCGCCGCTGCTGTCGATCTGCCCGAAGAACGCATCAGAGATATTCAGCTGCTTGCGCAATTTCATGATATAGGCAATGCAGGCATCCATGAGCAGATCCTTTTCAAGCCCGATCGTCTCTCGTCCAATGAGCTCCTTGAAGTGCAGAAACATACCGATATAGGCCGACGCATCGCCCAGGCAACGCCTGAGCTTGCCCATATTGCCGACTTCATTCTCAAGCACCATGAGTGGTGGAACGGGAATGGCTATCCTCTCGGCCTGAAAGGCGAGGAGATCCCGCTGGAGAGCAGGATCATAGCGCTGGTATGCGCCTACGATGCTATGACCAATCCCCGTCCGCACAGAGGAGCGATGTTGCAACGAGAGGCAATTGCAGAATTACGGAAGTGTTCAGGAACCCAGTTCGATCCTCGCCTCGTCGAGAAATTCATAGAAACAATATCCTCTGAACAAACCCATATTTTCCATTAGGATGAGCATTGGCGTATCTTGTTAAATCCTCATATCGAAGCACGAAATCCTGAGCACCAAATACAAAGCAATCTCAAAATTCAAATATCAAATATAGAACGAGTGCACACCACTACGTTTGAATTTTGGACATTTGAATTTGTTTAGGAATTCGATATTAGGATTTAGAATTTGTGAAGATTTGTGAATTTGAATGCCTCGCTGTCGAAAAGACCCCTGTCGCTCAGCTTGAGGCTCGGCATGACAAGCAGCGCCATAAACGAGAGGGTCATGAAGGGTGCGCGGAGAGATGACCCCAACTGTACTGCAAGATCGCTGAGCCTTGAATAGTGTCCGGCAACCTTAAAACCGTCCTCATCGGTCATAATTCCTGCCACAGGCAGCGGGAGCGCCTCTGTTATGCGATCGTATGCAACAGAAAGACCGCCCTTATTGATGATGACGGCGTTCACGGCCTTGCATATGTCCTCGTCGGAAACCCCGACGGCAACGATGTTATGGGAATCATGGGCAATAGATGAAGCGATGGCGCCTTTTTTCAATCCGAAATTTTTGACAAAGGCAACAGCAGGAGGCGCATCCCTGTAACGGTTCACAACGGTCAGTTTGAGTATATCCTGTCCAATATCAGACATAATAACCCCGTTATGGGGCTGTAGCTGCCCCTCGATCCTGCCGGTGATGACCTGGCCGTTGATCGCCTCGATAACGTTGATCCTTCCCCCGGTGCTATGTACTATAAAGTCTTCGGCACTTTTCATCCCAGCGCTGAAATTGTTGATATGAGAGGAGACGCTGTGCGGTACAAGCGATCCTCCTTTCTCAGCGACAAGGCTTCCCTTGATATACGTCTTCAGTACATTTATATCCTTGAGGTTGTCAATCTCGATAAAATCTGCATCATCGCCTATTCTGAGAAGACCGGTGTCAAGACCATAGTGCAGGACGGGATTCAGGCAGGCGCATCGCAGGACCATCATCGTATCAATGCCCATGCCCAAAGCCCTTTTGACAAGCAGATTGATGTGTCCCCTGACCAGGTCGTCAGGATGGAGGTCGTCGCAGCAGAACATGCATTGTGAAGGATATTGCGGGATGAGCGGGCTCAGTGCATCAAAGTTTTTCGCCGCCGACCCTTCCCGAACCAGAATGTTCATGCCGAGGGAGAGCTTTTCTTTTGCTTCGTCGTACGCGAAGGACTCATGATCGGTCGATATCCCGGCGCTTATATATTTCTCGAGTCCCTTTCCCCTCAACCCCGGCGCGTGTCCGTCAACAGGCTTTTTGTATCTTTTGGCGAGCGCTATCTTCGCCATCACGTCCGGATCGTCATTGATGACGCCTGGGAAGTTCATCATCTCACTTAAATACCTGATCTCTTTTTTCTGCAGCAATATCTCTACTGCATTCGGTTGAAGCGCTGCGCCAGCCGTTTCAAACTGCGTTGCAGGGACACAAGGCGATGCCCCGAAAAAGAATTTAAAAGGGACGGTCCTTCCGTTTTCGATCATATAGTGAACGCCTTCGATGCCGAGCACATTCGCGATCTCGTGTGGGTCGGACACTGTCGCTATGGTACCGTGCTGCACTGCAAGCCTGGCAAATCCTGCCGGGACCAGCATGGAACTTTCAATATGGATATGCGCATCGATAAAACCGGGCATGATATATGTATCGTATTTTCCATTATCCCTCGCAATGCGCGAGATGATCCCGTTCTTTATCTCTATTGTTCCTGGAAAGATAGTGCTGTTGAGAACGTCAACGATGTTGGCGGAGATTTTCATGAACGGCTATGCGTATAAGCGTATAAGAGATAGGCCGTTATTTACTTTTCTTTGCCTTGACGATCTTTGTCTCTTTATACGCCCGCAAATAGGCATTGATGTTCTTCTGCGCAACAACGCCAAAGCGTGCGCGTACCGGCCCCTCTAAAGCATCAATCGCCACGATGTTTGTCGCCTTTATGAGCGCACCGATCATGGTCGTATTTGTGATCGGCACACCGAGCTCTTCCTTGGCGATATGCGATGCATCGACGACGGCGATATTGTATCCGGGGAACAGTTTCGTCAGCTCTTCCGCCGATTTATTCGAATTTATAACAACGAATCCATTCTCCTTAAGGCCTTCAGCCGGATTCACAGCCCCCAGGAGCGTAGGGTCGAGGATCATCACATTATCCGGTTTGTATATCTTCGATCTGAGCCTTATGGGGTTCTCCGAAACCCTCAGGAAGGCTTGCACCGGAGCCCCTCTCCGTTCAGGTCCGAAACTCGGGAATGCCTGAGCGTAATGTCCTATCCCAATTGCTGCCTGGGCCAGCAGTTCCGCAGAGGTTACCGCTCCCTGACCTCCTCTTCCATGTAGTCTCACCTCTATCATCTATCTCTCTCCTTTCGCTGCAGATATGTTCTTTACTCTCCAGTCTGTGCCTTTCTGTGAATCGAGCAGGATAATTCCTTTCTCCAGGAGCATCTTCCGGATCTCGTCCGCCTTCTGATAATTTTTGTTCTTCCTTGCCTCTGTCCTTTCCAAGATCGCTTCTTCCAGTGACGATAATTGAAGTCCCTCACGGGTCAGATGCCGCATCTTTTCCTGCGATTCAAACACATTCAGGTCATCGTTCAACAGGCCAAGCTGCTGCGTAAGGGACAGAAAGAGATTGTTTAGATATGCGATGTGGGGGATGCTGCTGTCGCCCCCTTCGTCGGCCATTTTATTAATCATCTTGGAAAGCTCAAATACATGGGCGAGGGCAAGCGCTGTATTGCAATCATCGTCCATTGCTTCGTAGAATTCCTTTTCAAGGACATCGGCATCGGAATATGGCAGCGGATTGACGTCCTTTGTCTTTATCATCTCGAATGCTCTCTCAACAGTGTAGTAAAGCCGATGAAGGGCGCTGTTCGTGTCCTCGATCGATTTTTCATTGTAATCGACAGGGCTTCTGTAGTGGGTGGACAGAAAAAACAGGCGCAATACCTCCGGATGGTATTCCCTGAGGAAATCCCTTATTTGCAGCGTGTTCCCGATGGACTTGGACATCTTTTCCTTTTCTATGTTGACGAAACCGTTATGCATCCAGTATTTAACGAAGGTCGTACCCGTTGCAGCCTCTGTCTGTGCCCGCTCGTTCTCATGGTGAGGGAATATGAGGTCCTTGCCGCCGCCGTGGATGTCAAAGGGGTTTCCAAGGAATTTTGTGCTCATGGCAGAGCATTCAATATGCCAGCCAGGCCTTCCGCTCCCAAAAGGCGCATCCCATGAAGGTTCGTCCGGTTTTGATGATTTCCACAATACGAAGTCAAGAGGGTTCTTCTTTCTGTCGTCGATCTCGACCCGAGCCCCGGCGATCATCTCGTCGAGCGGCCTTTTTGATAATTGTCCGTATCCCTTGAAGTTCTCAATAGAGAAATAGACATCGCCGCCTGCCTGATACGCATGGCCCTTCCTGAGAAGCGTCTCGACAAGTGCGATCATCTCGTCTATGTGTTCCGTTGCCCGCGGTTCATGGGTCGGCTTCAGGATATGAAGGGCATCCATATCTTCATAGAAAGAATGTATGTATTTCTCTCCGACCTCTCTCCAGGATATCTTCTCTTCAGCGGACCTGTTGATGATCTTATCGTCAATGTCAGTGAAGTTTCTTACATAAGTAACATCGTATCCCTTTGTCATGAGATATCGGTAGAGGGTATCAAAGACGATGGCGCTTCTCGCATGCCCGATATGGCAATAGTCGTAGACCGTAACACCGCAGGCGTAGAGCTTCACCTTCCCTTCGCTTACCGGCTGAAAATCCTCTTTTTTCCCCGAGATGGTGTTGTAAACCTTGAGGCCCATAGACCGTATTTTTAACACAGGCTCAATTCATTGTCAAAATTTATCTTGCCCATGGCCGGGTCTTACACTTCCCCTTATTTATTGACTTTTCCGGCATAATAGTTCAATATCTTGTGCGAAATGAAAAGGGAACTTGAACGGCTCACAAAGATAAGGAACATCGGGATCGCAGCCCACATCGATGCCGGGAAAACAACGGCAACGGAGCGCATCCTCTACTATACAGGCAAGACCTACAAGATCGGGGAAGTGCACGAAGGGACAGCGATCATGGATTACCTGCCCCAGGAGCAGGAAAGAGGGATCACGATCACTTCCGCGGTAACGACGCTTTACTGGAATGACAACGAAATCCAGCTCATCGATACGCCAGGTCATGTTGATTTTACCATCGAAGTTGAAAGGTCGCTTCGCGTCCTTGACGGGATGGTAGCCATCTTCTGCGGTGTTGGCGGTGTGGAACCGCAATCGGAGACCGTCTGGCATCAGGCCGACAAGTACCACGTGCCCCGGATCGCCTTTATCAATAAGCTCGACAGGGTCGGTGCGGATTTTTTTCATGTCGTTGATATGATCATCGAAAAATTCGGCGCAAATCCCGTTCTTCTTCAGATCCCCCTCGGCAGGGAAGATGGTTTCTACGGGGTTGTGGATCTCATCACCATGAAAGGCATTGTCTGGAACGAGGATGACCTTGGCGCTACCTACAGCTACATATCCATTCCCCAGGAATACCGGCAGGCTGCTCAGGTCTGGAGGGAAAGACTGTTTGAAAAATTGTCCATGTTCGATGATCAGATCATGGAACTTTACCTTGACGGCAAAGACATCGACGCGCAGCTCATCCATAACGCCATACGAAAGGCCACCATCTCATTGAAGTGTGTACCGGTACTGTGCGGCGCTGCGTTGAGGAATAAAGGCATACAGCCGCTCCTTGATGCGGTGGTGCGATATCTGCCCTCGCCCCTTGATGTTCCCCCTGTCAAGGGTGAAAATCCCGAAACGGGTCAGATCGAGGAGAGAAGCGCCCGCGACAGCGAGGATCTCGCAGCGCTTGCCTTCAAGATCGTCATCGAGGAGGGAAGAAAGCTCACCTATATCAGGATATACTCCGGGGCGCTGAAGGTGGGCCAAGAGGTCTATAACGTGAATATCGGCAAACGGGAAAAGATCTCCAGGATCTACAAGATCCATGCGAACCACAAGGACCGCATAGAAGAGGCAAGGGCCGGAGCGATCGTGGGGATCGTCGGTCTCAAAGAGACGTCCACCGGTCATACATTAATAAAGACAAGGCCGATCCTGCTGGAGCCTATCGAGATATACCAGCCCGTTATCTCCGTTGCCGTGGAGCCCAAAAAAAATATCGACCAGGACAAGCTCCTTACGGCCCTGCAGAAGATCTCCGAGGAAGATCCTACATTTGTTCTCAAGACAGATGAAGATGCATACCAGACTGTCGTCTCGGGGATGGGGGAACTCCATCTTGATGTCATCATCAGAAGGATAAAGGACGAGTTCGGCATAGAGCTCCTTGTCGGCAAGCCGCAGGTTGTTTACAAAGAAAGCATTGAGAGGACTGTCATCAGGGAGCATACCTTTGAAAAACTGATCAACAACGTTCAATGCAAAGGCTGGGTGTCATTGAAGATCGGGCCTAACGGACGCGGCAAGGGCATCGTTGTCACCTCTCGTATCAACGAAGAACACCCGGTGTTCGCTCTTGCCGGCGCCATTGAGGAAGGCATCATGGAGGCCTCCAATATGGGGGTTCTCAAGGGCTATCCGTTAACGGACATCAAAGTTGCGATCAATGACGCGACCTTCAACAATCCGGAATTTGCCAGGCTGACGCTCAAGATGGCTGCATACGACGCGTTCCGGGAGGCATGCACTGAGGCGATCCCCATCCTCCTCGTGCCGGTCATGTCGCTCACCATCACAACGCCGAACGAGTTCATGGGCGACATCATAAGCGATCTGAACAGCAGAAAATGTCAGGTCACGAACGTTTCGTCGAAAGACAGGATAACGTTAATAGAGGCGAACGCTCCGCTGACAAAGATGTTCGGATATTCCACGGACGTACGGTCACTCTCGCAGGGCAGGGCATCCTTCACCATGTATTTTTCGCATTACGACAAGATCGATAATGGATAAGATCGGCGAAGCGCTGATGTTTCTCAGGGAAAGCGGGGACTACGTGTCGGGAGATTTTATTGCGTCAAGGCTCCATGTATCAAGGACTGCCGTCTGGAAATATATTAATCACCTTGAGCGTCTTGGCTATACATTTCAGAAATCGAAAGGGAAAGGATATCGCATTGCAGGAATTCCCGACAAATTATATGCCTGGGAGATCGACAGGCACCTCAGAACAGACGTGACAGGCAGAAATATCATCTACAGAGAAAACGTCGATTCTACGAATCTCCTTGCCTTTCAGCTTGCCCTCTCCGGCAAGCCTGAAGGCACCTGCGTCGTAGCCGAATCACAGGGTGCGGGCAAAGGGAGGCTCGGGAGGAAATGGTTCTCGCCTGCCGGGAAGAACCTCTATATCTCTATTATCCTGAGACCGCACATTCATCCTTCCTCAGTATATCCCATAACGTTCCTCTCGTCCCTCGCCGCGTACGATGCGATCGAGGAGCTGACCGGCATCAAGCCTTCGCTGAAATGGCCTAACGACGTCCTCATAAACGGGAAAAAGGTTTGCGGCACCCTCATCGAGCTCTCCACCGAGGCAGATGCGGTGAGGTTCGTTATCGTCGGCATCGGGTTCAACATCAATATGCAGCACGACGAGATAGATGAGGAGATACGGAACAAGGCCACGTCTCTCTTGATAGAGACAAAAAAAATATATGAAAGGGCCCTCGTGTGTGGTATTCTACTGAACCATCTTGAAGAACATTATCGCTACTTCAGGCAATACGGTGCGCCCGGCACAGTGGGCGTCTGGGAAGAGAGGGCAGCGATAAAAGGAAAGACCCTTCAGATCGATCAGATGGGAGAATCATACAGAGGGATCGCTGAGGGGATCGATCGTGACGGGGCAATGCTCCTCAATATAGATGGTGAAACAAAAAAGATCATTGCGGGAGATGTGAGCTTTTAATGCTGCTTGTCGTCGACATCGGGAATACCAATATTGTTGTTGGCGTGTATGATAACAGCGCGCTCATCAACCATTGGAGATTGAGCACCGTCATTCAGAAGACCGTCGATGAATATGCGATACTTCTCAACAGCCTCCTCTACATCGAAAAGATAAAACTGAGCCAGATAGACAGCGCCATCGTTTCCTGCGTTGTGCCGCCGCTTCTGATCCCCTTTGAGATCGTCTGCAGGAAATATATCGGGATAAAGCCTATCATCGTTGAACCGGGCATAAAAACAGGAATGCCTATCTCTTACGAGAACCCTTCTGAGCTCGGGGCGGACCGGATCGTCAACGCCGTTGCCGGGTACGATAAGTATAAGAAGCCGCTCATCATCGTAGACTTCGGCACCGCAACGACCTTCGACTACATAACCCCAAAGGGTGAATACGCCGGAGGCTCCATAGCACCGGGCATCATGATCTCTCTCGAGGCGCTTTTTGAGAGGGCTTCCAAGCTCCCGAGGGTTGAGCTTGTCCAGCCGAAGACCCTCGTGGGAAAGAACACTGTTCACGCAATGCAGGCAGGGATAACATACGGGTACATAAGCCTCGTTGACGGCATCGTAAGAAGGATCAAGGACGAGGTAAAGACAAACCCATACGTGATCGCGACCGGAGGCCTCGCCGGACTTATCTACAGGGGATCGGAGACGATCGACGAAGTGGACGAGTTCCTGACGCTGCAGGGGCTGAAGATCCTCTACGAGAAGAACAAAGAACACCACAAGTTCAAATAACAACAATGCCCGTAAGCCGTAAGGCGTAAATCGTAAGGGGTAAAAGGCTAAATCCCTGACGCCTTACGCTCTCACGTTATCGGTTATAAGTTGATATTGATGTTCTTTGAATATTTTCCCATTATGTGGTATATTGTAAAAAATATTGCCATCCTCAACCTATTCACTGCCGAACGTTAATCCCCTACTTCTGCATAGACTGAGTTACCGCAATAAATAAAGGAACAGAAGGAACAACTCATAGAAATGGAAAAATTTGAAGACCTTACCCTGTCGAGAGAATTCCGCAGGGCCGTAGAAGATATGGGGTTCGAGGAACTGACCCCCATACAGGCAAGGGCGATACCGCCGATCCTTGATGGAAGCGATGTCATCGGTCAGGCACAGACCGGAACAGGCAAGACGCTTGCCTTTGGAATACCCCTGCTGGAAAAGATAAATCCGAAGATGAAGAGGGTACAGGCCATCATCCTCTGCCCCACAAGGGAACTTGCCATCCAGGTCGCCGAAGAGCTCAGAAGGCTCCTCCTCCACAGAAAAGACATCAGGATCCTCTCCATATATGGGGGACAGCCCATAGACCGTCAGATCAGGGTGCTGGAAGGCGGGACTCACGTTGTTATCGGCACACCGGGCCGCACCATCGATCATATCAACCGGGGTACACTGGACCTCTCTGATGTAAGGACGGTTGTTCTCGATGAGGCCGATGAGATGCTCAATATGGGGTTCATCGACGATGTAGAGACCATCCTCCAGAGAATCCCTCGTGGGCGGCAGACGCTCCTCTTCTCTGCTACAATGCCGAAACCGATCCTGGATCTGACGCACAAATATCAGCAAGATCCTGAGTTCATAAGGGTTGTCCACAAGCAGCTTACCGTTCCGCATGTTGAGCAATCGTATTTCGAGGTAAGGGAAGGCGCCAAGCTCGATGTGCTGTGCCGGCTTATTGACATCCACAACCTCAAATCCTCTCTTGTTTTCTGCAACATGAAAAAGAGGGTCGACGAAGTGGTTATGCATCTCCAGGCAAGAGGATATGTTGCCGACGGCCTTCACGGAGACATGACCCAACCGCAGCGCGACAGGGCTATGAACAGGTTCAGAAAGAGCCTCACCGAGATACTCGTCGCTACCGATGTAGCGGCGCGGGGGATCGACGTGGAAGATATTGAAGCTGTTTTTAACTATGACCTCCCCCGGGATGAAGAGTATTACGTGCACCGCATAGGGAGGACCGCACGTGCCGGTAAAAAGGGGCGCGCATTTGCCTTTGTCGTGGGGCGCGAGATCTACAAACTCAAGGAGATCCGGTCATACGCGAACATCAAAATACAGCGCCAGTCCGTCCCCTCTCTTGCCGATGTAGAAGAGATAAAGACAGCCAATATGCTGGAAAGGATCAAGGCGGTCATCGATGATGGCGGTCACCACCGGTATGTGAGCACCATCGAATCGCTCTGTAACGAAGATTATACCTCTCTGGATATAGCGGCGGTGCTCTTAAAAATGTGCCTCAGTGCCGATGAGAAGGAGCCTCTGCGTCAGGAAAGACGGGTGCGGGAAACGGACCGGCAGGAGGCGACGAAGGCCCTTCGGATCAATGTGGGCAGACAGGAGAAGGTGAGGCCAAAGGACCTCGTGGGTGCCATTGCCGGAGAAACAGGCATTCCCGGCAACCTGATCGGGAAGATCGATGTCTTTGAGCACCACAGCCTTGTGGGGATCCCCGGGGAGATCGCGGAAGACGTCATTGCGCGTCTCAAGAGGTGTTACATTAAAGGAAAAAAGATAACCGCAGAGCTTGCGGATCGAAATTGAATGCTATGGGTGTGGATAACAACAAACTGCCGCCGCTGAAGATAAAAGGGAAAACCATAAAGGTCCCGATCATCCAGGGAGGCATGGGCATAGGCGTGTCGCTTGCACCGCTTGCCGCCGCTGTGGCCGTTGAAGGCGGCGTCGGCATCGTATCGAGCGCATGCCTCGACAGGCTTGTCTCGAGGAGGAAGGGAAGATCCTTCCATACCTATGAGGCCGTTTGCGAAGAGATGTCCCTCGCAAAGGCAAAGGGGGGCGTCGTGGGCATAAACATCATGGTCGCCATTGCAAGGGATTATAACGATTCCGTGAAGGGAGCCATTGATGCCGGTGCAGACGTGATCATCTCCGGCGGAGGGATCCCTCTCAGTCTGCCCACTATAAAAGATCCTGGAGATACTGCACTCATTCCGATCGTCTCGTCCGCAAGGGCGCTTGAGCTTATATGCAAAAAATGGGAGCGGGCAGGATACCGCCCCGATGCCGTTGTCCTGGAAGGCCCTCTCGCAGGAGGCCACCTCGGGTTTGCGTTCGACCAGATAGACCTCGAGTCAAACAAACTGGAAAACCTCTTCTCTCCGGTAAAAGAGGTGGCAGAAATGCACGGCGGCTTCCCGGTCGTCGTCGCCGGAGGCATCTATAATCACGATGATATTGTGAAGTTTCTCCATATGGGCGCTGACGGCGTGCAGATGGGAACGAGATTTCTCGCCACCGAGGAGAGCAGCGCATCTCCGGGTTATAAACGCGCTGTTGTCGATTCAAGAAAGGAAGATATCGTTGTCGCGCAAAGACCGGGCTCACCCTGCAACATGCCCTTCATGGTCATAAGGCAGTCGCCCATGTTCATCGCTTCCCTTCAACAACTGAGAGCACCGAAATGCGATAAGGGATACATCCTCTCCAAGGACAGGGACGGGTACTTTAACCGTTGTCAGGCAAAGGATAATAATGAGAGCAGTTTCTGCATCTGCAACGGGCTTTTAAGCTCCGCAGGTTATAACCCTGATGCCGAAATGCCTCTCTATACGGTCGGCGCCAACGGCTATAGGGTCGATAAGGTCGCAACCGTGAAAGAATTGATGAACGAACTGACCGCGAACGGGAAGAGCCAGCACGAACGAAAAAGCGGCTCATAGCTCATAGCTCATAAAGCAAAAG
>DLMV01000023.1:0-1331 GCA_002478225.1 Deltaproteobacteria bacterium UBA7527
AGGCGTAAGTCGTAAGGGGGGAAAGGCGGCTCATGGTGAACCGGATGCTGGATGCTCGATACTGGATACTGGTGAAAACCATTCACCTTTCACTTTTCACGGCATCAGTTGGAGGGGGCGACGTGAGCCCCAATAATATTTTATAGCGAGTTCGCGAGCGAGAGGGGGAGGCTCCGGCAGCTTCGCTGCCGGAGGGGGCGACGTGAGCCCCAATAGTTGACAAACCGCAGATGCTATGTAAGAATGGATCAAAAAAACAAATCCTAAGAAAAAGGGGGAAAAATGAAACATCTCACAGCAAAGAGGTCTGTTGTATCGATCACCGCAATTCTCGCAACGATCTTTCTTGCGGGGTTCTCTTATGCGCAAACCGCTGATTTTGCCTCTCAACTGGCAGAACAATACCTAAAAAAGACGCCGGTTTCTGAGATCGATACGAACATGACGATGGAACAGGCGGTAAAGATACAGGAGCGTTTTGTAGCGCTTATCAGTAAGGAATACGGGGAGCCGGCCGGCTATAAGGCTGGACTAACAAATCCCCAGGTGCAGAAGGTCTTTGGCGTGAATCAGCCTGTACGCGGCACTATGCTGAAGAAGATGCTGCTCAAGAACGGAGCTGTTGTTCCTTCGAATTTCGGCTCCGTCCCGATGAGCGAAGGCGACCTGATCGTCAGGGTCAAAGACGACGGGATCAACCAGGCAAAAACAGCAGAGGAGGCGCTGAGGCACCTCGATGCAGTGATCCCTTTTATAGAGCTGCCCGACATGGTCTGCGCCAAGAACGTTAAATTCAACGGTCCGGTCCTTGTTGCCATTAACGTGGGCACCCGCCACGGGGTGCTCGGCGACCCTATCGCACTCGAAGGAACAAAGGAATGGGCAGAGCGGCTGAAGAATTTTACCCTCCAGGTCTTTGATGAAAAAGGTGCGCTCATCGGCGAAGGGAAAGGGACCGCCCTCCTTGGCGACCCTCTGAGCGCTACCCTCTGGATCAAGGATTCGCTCGTTGCTGAAGGAAAAAAATTAAAGCAAGGCGACCTCCTTTCCCTCGGCTCTCTCACGAAGATGATGCCGGTAAAGCCGGGCATGACCCTCAAGGCCAGATATGTCGGTTTAGACCCGAAGGGCCCGGTGGAAGTATCAGTAAGCTTTAAGTAGCTCGATACTGGATACTCGTCGCTCGATACTCGTTACTGGATGCTGGATACTCGATGCCGGATACTGGATACTGGATGCTGGATAAGGCATTGGTTTAACATTCAAAGTTCTACGTTCAGGGTTTAGGCAAAACACGTGAGGCGTGAGGGGATGAACCCCGTGAAATGTAA
>DLMV01000023.1:1448-3985 GCA_002478225.1 Deltaproteobacteria bacterium UBA7527
GGGATGAACCCCGTGAAATGTAAAATAAATGTTTAAAACTTTTTACATTTCACCTTTTACATTTCACGATATCAGCTGAAGGCGGTTCCCGCGTTCATTGCATCGTTTTCTGCAGGAATGAGATGGCATCCGCTAAAGACCGGCTGCGTATATTTTCATCAAAACCTATGTGGTAACCTTTTGCCGCCATGCATGCACTCCACAGGTCCTGATTGAATGCTATTATACCTTTGGCGCCAAGCAGAGTTAATCCATTGGGCGATTTTGGCGCAAGCAAAACAAAGGGGCACTTTGCCGTTTTTGCAAGGTTTGTCCTGTACGATGACGGCGTATACCATGAATTCCCCCATCCATGATATGTTTCCGGATATATAATAGTCTCGATCGGCGCAGGATGCCCTGCCTGCTTTGCGTAGTCCAGATACGACTGAAGCTTTGAAGGCGGGCCGTAATCATCCTTATCGCCCATCATGATCAGTATCGGCGATCCTGTGTAGGAATCTGTGCCAGCCTCAATACCCCAGGTCAGGGTTGGGTAAAATGCTGCATGGGCTGCAAAACGGAGACCACCTTTAATGCAGGAAGCGCGCAGCTTTTCAAAGGCGGTGATGTGGGCGATATCGCCGCCTATGGAAACTCCTGCGATGGCGATACGCCGGGTATCGATCCTGGGGTGTCGCGCCAGAAGATCTAACGCATGGTATGCATCTGCTACCATAGAACCGAAAAGTACCCAGCCGCCTGTCAAGGGTGCATCGCGGATCCCACGCGACTTGGCGCTCTCCATCGTCAGCACTGCAAAACCCTCCTTTAAGAAGGCTTCTGCGTACCACCCCTCACAGGACTCTAAAAAACCTGTAATACTGTGGATCAGGACTATGGCCGGATATTTCTCCTTCGCTTCTTTTGGAAGGAAGAGCGTCGCGGTGATCGTAGCGCCGGACGACGGCTTGCCTTTCAACATGTCCGGTAAGTTTGTATAACTTTCTGACTCGAACTCGATCTTTTCCCTGGCGCCCGCCGTAACAGGTTCAGCGCCTGCAACGGATAACGGCGGCATAGCGCAGGCAAGGAAAAACAGCGTACACGCTATTTTCAGGACCAGCCCTTTCAGATCAATGCGCTTCATTTATCCATCCCCTTTCATATTTTTGTATTGTCCCGCAATCTCAAACGCTTTGCAATGCTTTTCTGTGGCATCTGCTTGATGTTTTCAGGAAAAAGTTGTATTATATCATATCGTTCTATTCCCTTTGTGAAAAGGAGTTGCAATGTTGATATCAATAATCGGCAATGCCGGCTGCGGAAAGACAACGCTATTCCAGGCGCTGAGCGGCGCCGGCATGAACGGCCATATAACTGCCGATCAAGGCTCTATTACAACGATCGATGTCCCTGATGAACGGCTTGACACGCTTACAAAGATATTCAGACCGAGAAAAACCGTATATGCACGGATAGAGGCAGCCGACACCGCTGCCATACGGGAAGGCGATGCCAAAAATGAGACAATGAACCCCAAAATGCTTCACCGGCTGAGATCCAGTGATGCCTTCCTCCTTGTTTTGCGTTATTTTGATAACGGCAATGTCGTCGATCCTGTGGGAGATTATCACGCACTCAATACCGAATTCATCCTCGCCGATATAGCGCAGATAGAAAAACGCCTTGAGCGCATAAAGAACCAGAACGGGAAAAAAGATAATCCTCTCCTGCAACAGGAAAAGATCCTTCTGGAGGAGTGCCTTTCCCATCTGAACGAAGGAAAATCCCTCAGCGCCCTCCCCACGATCAGAGAAAACGGCAAAATGCTTCGCAGTTTTCAGTTCCTGTCGGAGAAGCCGATGATGGTTGTAATAAACCACACCGAAGAAAGAGGCCATGAGATGGATGGCGTCCTGAAAGCGATAAAGCCGGCGCTGCCCGGGAACGTCCCTGCCGTGGCTGTATGCGCAAAGCTTGAGGCTGAACTGGCCCTGGTCTCACCGGACGAACGTTCCGGCCTCATGGCGGAGTACGGCATCACCGAAACGATCCGCAGCACGATCATTCAGCTTTCTTCCAGGATCCTCGGGCTTATCTCCTTTCTTACCGTTGGAGAGGACGAGTGCCGCGCGTGGCCGATACGGGAAGGGATGAGCGCGCAGGACGCAGCCGGCACGATCCACAGTAATTTCTGTGACAGGTTTATCCGCGCGGAAACCGTTGCATACGATGCGTTTATCGAACACAAAGGCTTTGCGGGCTGTAAAAAGGCCGGCCTGTGGCGTCTCGAAGGAAAGACATATATTGTCCGGGACGGCGACATACTCACCATCAGGGCAGGGAACTAATGGCCTGTTGTCCAGATCGATTTAACGCCGGGAAATCGTTCTGCTCCCTGCTTCCTGCGCATAATTTACCCCTGCAGCGATCCAGCTCCGCTCGATGCCCGAACTTGTACACCCGCAAGCGGGTACCCGCTTCACTTCATCGGATACAATCGCGGGGTACCCGGCTCGGTGTCGGGTCGCACCAGATTATGCTTGAAGTCGCGG
>DLMV01000023.1:4147-6345 GCA_002478225.1 Deltaproteobacteria bacterium UBA7527
CAAAAAGTATTTCCGGCTTACAACCAAAAAAGTAATTTGGGCGACAGGCCGTCAGCAATACTTTTCCTTGCGGAAATTACATAAAACGTTTATCATAAATACTATAAGGACGTCTGATGAAACGGGTAATATTGATCGATTTCGAAAATATTCAAAAACTGGATTTTGAACCCCTTGATACTGCCGATACGGAGATCATAGTCTTTGTCGGTAAATCTCAGAGTAAGATACCTTTTCACCTTGTTGAAAAGGCCCAGACCATGGGTAACCGTATCAGGTGGCTTAAGATAGCCGGCGACGGCAAGAACAACCTTGATTTCCACATCGCCTTTGAGCTGGGACGTTTAAGCGAAAGATCGCAGAAGGATATTTCATTGATAGTGCTTTCGAAAGATAGCGGCTATGATTCTCTGATAAAGTACATCAACGATGCCGGCGTACAGACAAAAAGGATCGCCAATCTTGCCGAACTGTCTGACAGTAAAAATCTGCCGCCCTCATCAAAATTTACCGACTACATCGTTGCCAATCTTAACAAGATAGACAACCAGAAGCGCCCGCGCACGAGGGGAACACTGAAGAAACACGTTGAATCATTATTGCGGGACAAGGCAAACGCCGCCGAGATCGACTCGATCATTGAGGAGATGTTCATAAAAGGACTGCTCACCCTTACCAATAACCGGCTGAAATATATTCTCGACGCCCAGAATTAACAGCCTACCGATATATACGATCGTCATTAAGGCATGAGGAAACTTTGCGGCGCCTGTGCCTTTTGCCGGGAGGCTTTTCGCGAACAGCGACTTCGAGCACGGTTGGTCGTCACCCGTTCCATTCTTCCACGGGTACCGGCAGGAAGAACGTTCCGCAGAACAACCTGTGCTGTCTGAGCGCGAAGCGCGAGTTCGCAGGTTGAGTGTATTCCGGGTCTTAGTGGGTAACCGCGCGCAGTGGATCAGTGAGTGAAATAGCCTCCTGGCAAAAAACGTTGTAACATAGCTGATTGTTCTTCGGCGCATCCCGCATTCGCGCTTTCCAGGGATGATTCCCGTTGACTTCGATCATGTGATTTCTTATAGTAAATATATAGATACTTTCCAATTTATACGTGGAGGATATGATGCAATTCGAACAAACATTCAATAATTTTCTTCTTCGTCATCAGGAAAAACACAACAGGACCTATCACTTCCTGATCCTTATGGACGCCCTTATGAGCGCGGCAAAGCATATCCAGCACTATTACCTGACAGGCGCGTTAAAAGGCAATCTCGGCTTTGCCAATCTGATCAATGTGCAGGGCGAGGATGTAATGCGCATGGATCAGATAGCCCACGAGATCGCCATACATTATCTCAAGACAACGGAGAGGGTGATCAGGGCCGTCAGCGAAGAATCGGACGAGATAATAAGCCTCAACGAAGACGGCGGCAGGTATTTTATATATTTTGATCCCCTTGACGGTTCGTCAAACGTCTCTCACGGTCTGCCGGTTGGTTTTCTCTTCGGTGTCGCAAAGCGAAATCTTGAAGGCCCTGAGGATTATCACCTGAGGGCAGGCAGAGAGTACATAGCGGCAGGGATGTTCGTCATCCCCACCGGCACCTTTACCATTGCCCTGAAAGATGCCGGGGCATGGAGGTTCCATATCGATGAAACCATGAATTACGTCAAGCCCGTGCCGATGATACTTCCGAAGGATAAGAAAAGCTGGGAGTTATCATTCAACTCTGCGAACCGCAACACGTATTCGGAAAAGGTTCAAAAATGGATACAGGACAACGAGCAGAAGTATGCTTTCAGATATCTCGGCGCCCTGGCGGGCGATTTCCATCGGATCCTTTCCAATGGCGGCATGTTTATGTATCCTGCGATCATTAACCACCCGAACCCAAAAAAGAACCGGCCTGATGGAAAGCTCAGGCTCATGTATGAAGCAGCGGTTGTCGCTTTTATGTGCCGGGAGGCGGGAGGAGATGCAGTGAACGAAAAAGGGATCCCCATACTCGATATACAGCCCGAAAAACATCACCAGAGGACTGCTTTATACGTGGGATCGAAGCCATTGGTAGATGAGATAGCAAAGGTCCTGCAAAAGCCATAATTCGATACTGGATGCTTGATGCTGGTCGCCCGATGCTGGTCAGATTCTATCAAGGAACAAGGATCGAGATGCGAGGAACGGGGTTCTTGTT
>DLMV01000063.1:0-20686 GCA_002478225.1 Deltaproteobacteria bacterium UBA7527
CGACAGTTGAGCCGCCTCCGCCGCCTCCTCCGCCGCCACCCGAGGCTGCACCGGCGGAACCGGATGAACCGGATGTAGCAACGATCGCTGGCTTTAAGATCAGGATCGATATCCCGCCCCACATCCTTGAGCAGACCCGGTCGGCAAATACCGAACACCGGAGAAAGATCGCCGGGGTTCTGGCGGCACAGACGCTTGAAAAAAATCCCCAGCTGACAGCTTCACCGTCTGTTGATCCGGTATCGATATGGAGCGAGATCCTTAATGTGATAATGAAAAGATTGGAGTCTTAAGACTGCTGATCTTCTTCGAGGTTTTTTAACATCTGAAGTGCTTTTGAATTTTTTGGGTTGATCGAGAGAATAAAATACAACCTTTTCTTTATCTCTTCTGCCTTTTCATCGGCTAAGCTTCCCTGACTTTTTTCATATTCCAGGCGGGCAAGATTAAAGTGCGCCTCTTCCTGGAAGTTGTTCAGGCTCAGCGACCGCCTGTAGGCGTGCATGGCTTCGTCATGCTTCCCCATTTCTTCGTATATAGAACCAAGGTTGTTCCAGGCATCGGCATTCTTTTCGTCAAGTTCCAATACCCTCTTGAAACACTCGAGCGACCTGTTATATTCTCCGTGTTGGATATACAGATTGCCGAGATTGAATAAGGCTTTGATGTGGTCCGGATCTATTTTAAGGACCTCCTGGTACTGTTCCATGGCCTCGTCAAACATATCATGTCTGTCATACATGACGGCAAGGCAAAAATGCGGTGATGCTGTGCTGGGATCCACCTCGATGGCCTTTTTCCAGAGCCCGATCGCGCCGTTGTAGTCGCCCTGAAGGTCGGCGATGTTGGCGAGGTTGACGAAGGCCTCCGGGTCGTTCGGGTTCAGCTGGAGGGCCTTCTGGAACATCTGCTTGGCGCTTCCGAACCTCTCCATCTTTTCATAGACGTACCCAAGATTGTTGTAGGCCTCGATGCTGTCCGGCTCCAACTGCACTACCTTGCTGAAGTATTTCAGCGCCTTCTCGTATTCGTTCCTGTTGAGAAAGATAAAACCGAGGTTTACGTATGCATCAGTGAATTTATCGTCAAGCTGGATCGCTTTCTTGTATGCGGCGATCGACCTGTCCGATAATGGTTCAATGATGTTCAGGTTATAGCCTTCCGTAAACCATTGCCTGGCAGTCTTCTTTGTCGCCATTTTCTTCCTTTCAACGGTCTTTTAATATGCTCCATGTTAGCAAAGAGAGGGGTGTGTGTCAAGGGCAAAAGAAATGATCCTGCCGCAAAATTAACCCATTACGATGTCTGTGTATCCGCCTGCTTTTTTGAAAAAAAGCGGCTCAGGAAATAGGCAGCCACCAGGATGCAAGCGCCCGCCATATCGGTATAAACACCCGGCTTGATGAGCATTATTGCGCCGGCTATCAGCAGGACCCTTATAGGTATCCCCACGATCCTTCCAAGAAGCCACCCCTGCATGCCGCAGGCAAGGGCAAAAGTGCCCAGAAGGGCAGTGACAGCGACAAGCATGATATCAGTCAGGCTGCCCATGAAGAGCATGGCAGGGTTGAAAATGAACATATAAGGGGCTATGAAGGCTGCTATACCGAGCTTCATGGCGGTAAAGCCCACTTTATTCGGGGATGCCTTCGCTATAGCGGCGCCTGCGTATGCAGCAAGTGCGACCGGCGGCGTGATGGCAGAGATGCAGGCGAAGTAGAAGACGAAAAGGTGCGCGGCAATGGGTATTGCACCGAGCTTGATGAGTCCTGTCGTGATGACCGCGGCGCATATCGCATAGGCAGCCGTTGTAGGCATTCCCATCCCGAGGATGATTGCCACGACCATTGACAGGAAAAGGGCGAGCGGGAGTATGCCTTTCGAATACTCAAGGAGGATTGTGGCAAATTTAAGGCCGATCCCTGTCTGGGAAATGATGCCGATGACGATGCCTGCCGCCGCACACGTTCCCGCCATCTCGATCGCGCCCTTTGCGCCATTCGCAAGGGAATCAATTATCTTCTTCAAGCCCATCCGGGTCTCTTTGCTTGTCCAGCTCACCGCAATACATCCCACCACTGCCAGGGTGCCGGCCTTGATGATGGAGGCCATTTCGATTGCTATATAGTAAACAAGGACTGCCAGAGGAAAGAACATATATATTCTTTTCAAGGTCTCTTTTTTGTTGGGGATCCGATCCGGCGGGAGACCGACAAGGCCGGTCTTGGCTGCCTCGAAGTCGACCATGAAATAAACGGCAAGGTAGTACATGGCAGCAGGCAGGATTGCCGCTATAAGGACCTTTACGTAGGGCACCCCGAGGATCTCAGCCATGAGAAAGGCGCCTGCGCCCATTACAGGAGGCATGATCTGTCCCCCTGTTGACGCAACGGCCTCTACAGCCCCGGCAAAGTGCGGTTTGTAGCCCATGCTTTTCATCATTGGGATGGTGAAGCTTCCGGTTCCGACAACATTCGCAGCAGAGCTTCCTGAAACAGTGCCGAAAAGAGAGCTTGAAATGATGGCAACCTTGGCAGGGCCCCCTCTCGCCCAGCCCACGACAGCATTCGAGAACTGGATAAAATAGGCGCCGACCCCGGAACTTCTGAGAAAGGCGCCGAAGATGACGAATATGTACACATAGGCAGCAGACACAAAGATGGGGAGGCCGAGGATCCCGTCGAGGCTGAAAAGGTAGGTAAAGATCCTTGGCCAGCTGTACCCTCTGTGATAAAAAAGCCCGGGCAGGGAGCTGCCGAAATATCCGTAGAGTATGAATGCGGTGGCGATGATGGAGAGGGCAAGCCCGGTGGTCCTTCGTGTCATCTCAAGGATCGCAATAACGAACATGAGAGAAATGATCGTGTCCCACGTGGTGGGCATAACCCCGACCCTGTAGATCCACTCATCGAAGTTGATCACCATGTAAACGAAAGGAATGATGATCATGAGGATAAAGATGTAATCGACGAAGTGCACTTTTTTCGCTGCCCCCTGCCAGCCGGGATAGAGGAGGAAGCAAAGGAAGGCGAGGAAGACGACATGCATCCCCCTGAAATACCAGGGGTCTATGGGGTTTATAAGGAGACAGTAGAGATGAAAGAGCGAGCAGACTGCACCGACGATGTAGATGAGCCATGTCCCGAACTTACCAAATTCCCGTGTACGTATCAGGTCAGCATCCTTTATTTTGCCAAGGTCCAGGGTCTTCTCCTTCTTTCCCATCTTCATCTCCTCATCTTTATTGGGATCTTCAGGCTCTATTGTTGTTCTTTTATTGTCCTTTCAACTCCTTGGTAAGCTTAAGTCCGATCTCTTCATAGTATTTTATTGCACCTGGATGGAGGGGGATCGGCGAGTAGAGGATATTTTTCGGCACCACCTCTTCGGCGGATTTATGGACGCTTACAAGGAGGGCTTTGTTCTTGAAGATCTCTTTTGTGAACTCATACACGAAATCTGCAGGCATGTCCTTGTGGGTGACCATAAAGTTCCAGACCGTCAATGTTGTTATATCGTTTGGCGCACTCTTATAGGTGCCTTTGGGGATAATGCCCTTTGCGAAATCAGGATGCTTCTTAATGAACCTGTCCGCTATATCGTTCTCCACACCAATGACGACAATCTCGTGAGTTGTTTCAGTTGCTGAGACAAGGCCCCATGGCAGGCCGACCGACTGGCCGTTGGCATCGAGGAGTCCGTCCTTCATCTGGTTGTCAAGGTCGGATGACGAGGCGTTAACGATCCGTTTTGGTTTTACGCCCGCCTCGGCGATGATCATAGGCCAATAGGTTGCCGGTGTTCCACCAACAGGCCCGGTGCCGACAGATTTGCCGCCAAAATCTTTAATGCTCTTGATGCCGCTCTTTTTCAGTGCATACATCTGAAAATAGGTTGTATACATGGGGAAGATGGAGCGGATATTCTGGTATTTCTTGCCTTTTGCCCAGCCGGCCCCGGTCCAGCCCTCGTATGCAGGAGCGGCTGTGACCATGCCGAAGTCAAGCTGTTTGGAATCAACAAGCTGGACATTGTGGACAGGACCCCCTGTCGATTCAACAGAGGCAGGAATGCCGAGCTTTTCTCCCAGGACCTTGGCAGGACCGCCTGCCCAGACATAATAGACGCCGCCGATCGGAGCCGCGCCGATGGTAACTCCCTTTGTGGGCCAGCCCTTTCTCTGTTGTGCGTCCGATAAAGCAGCAATAGCAAGGATGAGCATAACAGACAAAAAGACGATAAGTAGTTTTTTCATATATTACCCCCTGAGCGTGATTTGTTCCTTCTATTAAATAGTCTTGTAAAATTATTGTCAATAGAAAATTCTAGGTTTTATACGGACGGCACTAATAAAAAATAGCTATATGGATGACAGGATATTCCGGAGTTCCGCAAGGGACTCGCGGGTGAAGGTTTTGTCACGAAAATAGATGCCTTCAAAGGATCTGACAAAGACAGATGCCTTTTCACGAAGCCTGTTGTCATCGATCCGTGATACAAACTCCTCAAGGCCCTGCGACGCTTCCTTGCGGTAGCCGTGTTTTTCCATCTTTTGAAGAAAGGCTGCAAGGAGCCTCTTTTCACGGGATTTTCTCGGCATCGCAAACAGCCGTATAATGAAGATAGTTCCGGCGATCAGCAGGGCGATGATAAGATATTTTGAAAAGGCGTCTTTATTGAACTTCAATTTCAGCGATGGTTTCTTTATGCCTGTCCTGATCTTCTGCAGGAACGAGATCTGTTTTTCGAGGTTGTAGTTGATGATGAAGGCATACCAGTAGTAGTTGACCGTATCCAGGAATACCCGCGCCCTGAGCAAAGGGTCTCCCTGCGAAGGAAAGGCGAAATTCTCAAGAGATGCAGGCGTGGGATCGTACCTGAGCCAGCCTCTTTGCGGAACAAACGCCTCTACCCAGACATGTGCGTTCTTTTGCGGTATCAGATAGTATTGCCCGACGTCGTTATAGTATCCCCCTCTGTACCCGCCGATGACCCTTGACGGGATTCCTGCAATGCGGAGCATGACGGCGAAGGTCGATGCGAAATACTCGCAGTTGCCGTATTTGCTCTCAAAGAGGAATGTCTCCAGCGGGTTTTTTGTGACGGGAAGGTTTTCCAGGGAATATTTGAACGCTCCATCATGCAGGAATGCATAGAGGGCGCTTATCTTCTCAGGCTTCTCTTTGCCGCGGGTGATTGAATCGACAAGTTCGACGATCCTCGACGATATGTTGCCAGAGACCTGCAGATACCTCTCCTCGTCCACGCTCTCATCTGCTATGACATTTCCTATAATGGAAAGGACCTCGTACCGCAATCTCCTGTCTATGTATATTGACGAAGAGTAGCTGAGATCGTCGTATTTTCTCACGTAGCGGGTAGATATAAATACGGGCTTGTCGAGGCCGAAGAGATAAACATTCTGGTAGGGCTCAAGGTATATCATCTGTCTGACGCGTTTTCCCTCTATCCTTGTCTTCGCACTTGCGACAAAGGGGCGCTTTTTAAGACTTCTCCACGATGTTCCGTCAAAGTAATCGAGCGCGATGCCCCTCCAATACAGTGCATCCTCGTCAACCTTTTCCATGTTTGCCCTGAATACGATGCTCGAATCTTCCTGGATATTGGAGACCTCGCCGAGCCTTACCCTGTCGGTGAACCCTGTTTTTGCCCTCTCCGGCCTGTTGAGAAAGTCGAGAAGCGGGTACTGGGTACGGGGCAATATGACAAACATCACCATGGAAAGCGGAATGGCGAGAAGCGGTATCCAGAGACATTTTAGTATCAGTTTTGCCATTGATCTTTTCGAGAATTCCAACGTGCTGTCCTGCGCATAGTAGGTGAGCAGAACAAATGCGACGGAAAGAAGAAGGACGAGGATAAGAAAGTAAACAACAAAATCTATGCCGAGCGTCAGAAGTCCCAAACCCGAAAGCAGGAACAAAGCGATCGCGTATATCTGCATGTAGTCGCGAACGTGTTTTTTTTCAAGGAACTTGATCCCGAGAAGCACGAGGAGGGCTTCAAGCGTCTGCGTAATAAGCTCGTTGGAATCAAATCTATAGAAGAAGAAGAGGATGACAAGCACAGAGAATGCGGTCAGCGCCCAGCGCGGTATATAAAAGATCTTCCTGTATTCAAAGTATATGGAGGTAAGGAGCATGAAAAGAAAGAAGACAGAATATCCGCTGTTGATGTGTCCGTAGATGCCGATGAATCCCATGATGCCTATGAGGTAGGAAATAACGTTCACGGCATGTTCTATCTTTATCTGTTGAATGTTTTTTAGCATCATGGCATCACACTGACGGAATTTGCATGGACCGGATCGCTGCTTGAGACGTTGTTGTAAAGCGCCAGCTCTTTCAGCATGTTCATTTTGTGCGCATATGAGGTGTCGGGCTCATACAGTCTGCCGTCTATCTTCAGCCCGATGGGTATGTTCTTTTTCAGCATCTGGACTATGGAATAAGCGATGCAGGATATCTTTTCCTCCGTATCGCTGATGGTAACCTTTTCGAAATCGATAACTACAGGCTGGTACGTAAGGGTCGACAGCTCTTTTGTCTTCAGTTTTCCTGTTTTTGCCGTTGCCTTCCAGTGAATGTATTTGATCGGGTCTCCGTGGACATATTCCCTGATAGAGACTATATCGGATTCAAAGCCGATCTTATCCGAGGCCTTTTCTCCTTTTACCTTTTTGTCTTTTACATAGAGCGTATAGAGTTCGCAGCGCTTCAGTTCGGGGAAGACGACGACCTCGATATCACCTTGCAGCTGACGGTAGCGGGTGAAAAAGTTAAAAGGAAATACAGAATTGATCCCGTACTCTTTCAGCCGGTAAAGACCTCTTTTCGGAAAAGAGATATTGACGTACCTGGTTGTCTTGCCTTTCGTATCGGTAAAGGGGAAAAGGGTTTCAAAGATGTCGGTCCTGAGGCGTATGAGGAATGCCGGCAGAAATTTCCTTCGATTTTTGATCGTAACCTTCACAGGGAACTTGTTGTGCGCGTATATCTCCTGAGGGAAATCAATATCCAATTCGATCTTTGACAGATTGTTCTTGCCGAATATGCCGGAGATGCTCATAAAGGCGAGCAGCGCCGATACGATCATGTAGATGAGGTTATTTCCGGTGTTCGCTGCGGCAATGCCGAGGAATATTGTAAGCAGGATATAAAGAAATCCCGCCTTGGATATCTTTATTACAGGGGCGCCGGTATTTCGTCTACTAAAGATCTTATAATCTCCCGTTTGTTCAGGTTTTCGTATTCTTCCTTGAATATGACCCGGTGCGGAATGGTGTATTCTGCCAGCTCCTTAATGTCCTCGGGGATCACGAAATCTCTTCCACGGAAATAGGCATTCGTTTTGGCGGTGTTCGTGATCGTCAGGGCGCCTCTTGTCGAGAGGCCGGTTGCAAGGTACCCGTTGCCCCTTGTCGCCTGTATGATCGAGAGGGTATAGTCGAGGATCTTGTCGGATATATAGACCTTGTTGTTGATCTCTTCCTGTATGTGCATGACCTCTTCATGTTTCATGACAGGCTCGATCAGATAGATCTCCTCCCGTTTGCTGCCTATTTTGAGGATCTCTTTTTCCGCATCCCTCGATGGATAGCCGATGCTGATCTTCATCATGAACCTGTCAAGCTGCGATTCGGGAAGCGGGAAGGTGCCGAACTGTTCGGCAGGGTTCTGCGTAGCGATAACGCAGAACAGCTTCGGAAGCTTATATGTCTTTCCTTCTATGGTAACCTGTTTTTCTTCCATGGCTTCGAGCAATGCGCTTTGCGTCTTCGGCGTTGCCCTGTTGATCTCGTCGCAGAGGACGATGTTGTTGAAGATGGGACCGGGATGGAATTCGAACTCTCCGGAGCTTTTGTTGTAAATAGAGAGGCCGGTGATATCGGTTGGCAGGAGGTCGCTCGTACACTGGATCCTGCCAAAGCTCAAGCCCAGGGACTTGGCGATGCCGATCGCGAGGGTCGTTTTCCCAAGACCCGGCAGGTCCTCTATAAGGAGGTGCCCCTTGGAGAAGAAGGATATGAGAGAGAGGCCCAGCGCCTTCTCTTTGCCCTGCAGGTAGTCTGACAGCGACCGCGTTATGTACTCTATCTTGTTGATCTCTTTTTCCATGTAGTTCCTTGCACAGACCTTAATAATATTAGCATATTTCAGCGACAAACGCTTTTTAAACCGTCATGTTTGACAAAGGACCGGTTTTCGTATTCAATTATGTAATGTCTATAATACCGGAATTCCCGGATTTCAAGGGTATCGAGCTGCGGGATCGGGAATTCTTCCATGATGTTTTCCGGCGTTATAAGCCGCAGCTTTCTGAATATACGTTCACGAACCTTTTTATCTGGCGGTCCCATTACGGATTTGAATGGTCTGTATATGGTGACTGGACGCTCGTTTCCTTCAGGGGGAAGGATGGCTGTGTCTGCGGGATCGCGCCCATCGGTCCGCCGTCAAGGAAAGACGCGGCGCTTATGTTCCTCGACTGGATGAGGGAGAGAAACGCGCAGAGCGGCGCCAGGATAGATCGGGCGGATGCAGCGCTTGCCGCTGAATTGGAAAGTTCCGGAAGCATTACGTGCGTGCCTGTCCGGGACCATTTCGACTATGTATACCTCAGGGAAGAGCTGGTGCGGCTTGCCGGAAGCAGGTACCGTTCCAAGCGGAACCATATGAACCAGCTGCTCCGTTCTTACAGTTTTTCTTATGATCATCTTCAGGACAAAGACATCCCGGAGTGTCTTGAGCTCCAGAATAAATGGTGCATGGAGAAACGCTGCGAGGAAGACATGAACCTTCTTGGCGAATGGGAAGCGGTGAAGGAGATACTTGTTGGCTTCCATGATCTGAAGGTGCATGGCGGCGTCATCAGGATCGGGGGCAGGGTAAAGGCCTTTACGATAGGCGAGCTCCTGAACCCTGAGACCGCGGTAGTGCATATTGAAAAGGCGGATCCTGAGATACCAGGCCTCTATCCTGTCATCAACCAGAAGTTCTGCGAGAGGTCGTGGCAGGATGTCACCTACGTGAACAGGGAGCAGGACCTCGGGATAACGGGCCTCCGGAAGGCTAAGCTCTCCTATTACCCGCACCATTTCGTCGAGAAATATTCAATCCGCCTGATATAGAAAGGTGCAAGGCCCTCGTAATTCGTGAATTGTAATTCGTAATTGGATGAACCTCGTGAAAGATGAAAGACCAGGAAGAATCTTGTAAGCCGTAAGGCGTGAGTCGTCAGGCGATTGAACCCCTTACGACTTACGGGTCTTTAACGTGTTGTTATCCGTGCTGAAGGAATGTATTATAATAACATGTGCAGGTTTGCATGTAAGAATCTATGAAAAGAGGAGACGTTGCCCATGGGCAGATTGTCGAACGATGAATTGACCCGTTATGCGCGGCAGGTCATAATGCCCGCTATCGGGGAAGAGGGCCAGGAGAAGATAAAACGGGCGAAGATATTCATAGCCGGCCTCGGCGGACTCGGCTCCATATCGTCGTATTATCTTGCAGCCGCCGGCATCGGATGCCTGAAGATCGTTGACAGGGATGACGTGGACCTGAGCAACCTCAACCGTCAGATCCTGCACACGACGCAGGATATAGGCTTGCCGAAAACATCTTCGGCAGAGATGAAGCTCCGCTCCCTCAATCCGCACGTTCGCATTGAAGCGGTACAGCAGGAGATCACAGCAGAGAACATCGCGGGCATCGTGGGCGATTGTTCGATCATCGTCGATGCTACCGACAACATGGGAACGAGGAAGGCACTCAGCATTGCATCCGTGAAGATGAAGATACCCTTCATCTACGGGGGGGTTGACGGCTTCAACGGCATGGTAACGACCTTCGTTCCCGGAGAGACGCCATGCTTTCATTGCATCTTCCCATACGAAGCAAAAAAGAGAGGCACTATCGGCGTAGTAGGTCCTGCGCCAGGTGTCGTGGCCTCGATCCAGGCAATGGAGGCGTTGAAGATCATCCTGGGAATAAAGGGGCTCCTGACGGGCAGGCTGCTCTATTTCTCAGGCGTTGAAATGACATTCAGGGAGATCAAGCTCGAGAAGAACCCTGAGTGCGGGATATGCAGCAAATAATGCGCGTCAAGAAAGATCCGATCAACGTTCCTGCTGCTGCAACGAGCCATGGGCTATGAGCCGTCTGCCCTATATTGCTATGCCTTCCATGGCGGCGGGGAGACAGGCTGCATGAACTCTATCAGGTAGGGCTCGTTCCAGGTTATATCCCTCAACAGAATATTGCGAAGCCCTTTCAGGGTCCTTGTCCTTTTTGCTTTGACCCCGAAGGACTGCGCAAGTTTTATAAAATCAGGACTGTTGAGAACCATAGCGCCTGTCCGGCCATAGCGGTCGGCCATGGCATCTTCCAGAATACCAAAGCCGCTATTATTATGGACAAAGACGACAACAGGGATACCGTATTTTTTTAATGTTGCAAGCTCTCCTATTGTCGGGAGTACGCCGCCGTCCCCGCAAAGGGCAAGGCAGGGCCTGTCAGGCCTTCCTATCTTTGCTCCGATGCTTCCAGGCAAGGCATAGAATATCGGCGACACCCCGCGAGGCATGAGAAAGGTGTTCTGGTGATAAACGGGGAGGTAATATTCAGCCCAGTATGATGGAATATTAAGGTCGCATACGGTCATCGTGTCCTCAGGGATGACCTCCCGCAAGAGCATTGTCGCAGCGTAGGCGGAAGACCTTTTTAAAAGGGACGCCTCCTCATCGGACTGGAGGCGTTTCAGATACGACAGGTCCCACTCGAACCTTTTCCCTTTAAGGATCCGGTAAAGCTCGGCAAGTATATCCTGAACGTCTCCGGTGACGCCAAGCAGCGTTGGATAATTTTTTCCGATCCACCGGTCGTCGATATCTATATGGACGAGCTCCCGGATCTTTACCCCTCTTCTTTTTGCGTCCACATGGCGCAGACGCGTTCCGACGGCGATAACGAGATCTGCCGATGCGACCATATCCCGCACAATCCCTTTTTTCATCACATTGCCGAAAGAGCAGGGGCTGTCTTCCCGCAGAATGCCCTTGCCGCCTGTTGTTGTGAGGAAAGGTATGGAGGCGCTGAGACAGAGATGTTCGAGCGTCTGCCGTATATCGGCCAACATGAGGGATTTTCCGCCGATAATGAGAACCCTTTTTTTCTCGCGGAGGACCTTTTCAAGATCGCCGAACTTCCGGTCGATCCTCGTCCGATTTTTATCCGATCCCGTCGCCTTTGTTTTTTGAGCGTGCGGGGCATAAGGGGCAGAGTGCGGAGACGACGCATCTTTTTCCAACAGGATATACGGTATGGACACGATAACGGGGCCTTTCCTTCCCGAAATGGCAGTATGATAAGCATCCGCAAGGGTTTGCGCTATATGCCCTGCGCTGCGGACCGGAAAGGTCTTCTTGACAAAATGCCTGAAGATGTTTTCGGGCTCCTTCAGTTCATGAAGTATTCCCTTGCCCGCCCCCTTCCTTTCTGTGTCAATGTGCATGATCAGCAGCGGAATGTCGTCGCTGTATGCCTCCATGCAGCCTGAGACAACATTCCCGAGGCCGGGCCCCGGTGTGGCTATAACGACGCCGATGTTCCCTGAAGCCCTGGCGTAGCCGTCGGCCATGGATATGATGCTGGATTCGTGCCTTCCTATAAAGGTTTTGATGTCGTGGTGTTTTTCAAGGGCATCGTTGAGGGGGAGGGTGTGGATGCCGGGCAAATGAAAGATATTCCTAATGCCGTTTTTTTGAAAGAACTCCACAATTACCTGTTTGCCGAGCATTCAGTACCTGATGCAATAAGTTTAGCATACTGAATTTAAAAGTTAAATAAAATTTTACTTGACAAGTTTCATGTATTTTTTGTTTAATTAAATAAACTCCTTGTAAGTGTTTACTGTTATTATGAAAGCTGACGAATCAAGTATAGGTGAACGGATAAAGATGCTGAGGCAGGCGAAGTCCCTTACCCAGGAGGAGCTGGCTACAAGGGCGGGCCTTACAAAGGGATTTATTTCGCAGGTCGAAAGGAATTTGACCTCTCTTTCAGTAGAAAGCCTTATCGGCATACTGGATGCGCTCGATGAGAAACCGTCAAATTTTTTTAACGGAGCATTTGACGAAAAGATCGTGTTCAGGTTCAGGGACAGGGTTGAACTGGAGAGGGAAGATGTAAAGAGGTTCCAGATACTTGTTCCTGCCGCGCAGAACAGGCTGATGGACCCAGCGCTGCTTGAACTTGATGTGGGAGAGAGGACGCCGGAGGAAGAACCCCATGAAGGTGAAGAATTTGGTTTCGTACTCTCCGGGGGCGTTGAGATCGTGCTGGGCGGAAAGCCCCACAGAGTGAAGCGGGGCGAATGTTTTTACTTTAAGGCGACAAAGAGACATTACATTGTGAACAGGCGAAAAAAAAAGTCGGTTATCTTATGGGTATCTTCGCCTCCTTATTTTTAGTACCCTTCGGGAATAGAAGGATCGATCGAAGGAGGTCTATGGGTTGAAAGCATTAGGAAGGCATGCACTAACAGAGCTGTACAATTGCGACAACGGTGTTTTGAACAGCGTGCGTTCGATACGGGAGTATATGGAGCAGGCAGCGCGGGCAGCAGGGGCCACTATTATCCAGAGCATGTTTCATTTATCTCATGCTCACGGCGTAAGCAGATCCATTGTAATCGCTGAATCCCATCTTGCCACCCACACATGGCCTGCTTATGGCTACGCAGCATTAGATTTTTTTACCTGCGGCGAAGGCATTGACCCGTGGAAGGCTTACACATACCTGAAGGAAAAGCTCGGTGCCGGGCTAATTTCCACGGTGGAGATGAAGAGGGGCCAGCTGGATATGCTGGACAAACAAATCATCAATGAACCTTCCGGTCTTTAAAGGATCGAGGAGGGGCTGACAGTGGTCAGCGTTGACTTTGTCAGTCCGGTAATGCGGAGAGCAGATTAGATTGGAGAATACAAAAATGACACCTAAAAAGATTTTTTTTACAAAAGGGGTTGGCGTCCACAAAGACAAACTATCATCCTTTGAGGTCGCATTAAGAAATGCGGGCATTCAGAAGTGTAATCTTGTGTACGTGTCGAGCATATTCCCGCCGAAGTGTAAAATCATTTCACAGTCTGCCGGCCTCAAGCTTCTCGAACCCGGCGAGATCACCTATTGCGTAATGGCTCGAAACGAAACCAACGAACCAAATCGCCTTATTTCTGCAGCAGTCGGCTTTGCCTGGCCCAAAGACTACTCCCAGTATGGTTATCTTTCCGAACACCATGCTTTCGGTGAAAAAGCGATTATTTCGGGTGAATATGCGGAAGATCTGGCGGCCACAATGCTTGCAACAACATTAGATATCCCCTTTGACCCGAACCAGGCATGGGATGAGCGCAAGCAGTTTTACAGAGCGAGCGGCCATATATTCAAAACAAAGCATATTTGCCAGTCTGCGGAGGGAAACAAGGACGGGCTATGGACCACGGTACTGGCTTCAGCCGTTTTTATTATGGATTAAGATGCAAAGACCTCCCCTGACTTTCTGTGGGTTACCCAGCAACGGCAGTGATTATGCAAATGCCTCTGTAGTGATACTTCCGATCCCTTTCGACAAAACCAGCACATGGCTGAAAGGGGCCGATAAAGGACCTGCGGCGATAATCGAAGCGTCCCAATATCTCGAATTCTACGACATAGAGACCGGCAGCGAGGTTCTCAAGAAGGGAGTTTTCACCGCCGGGCCTGTCCGGTCGGCCTCGTCCGCCGCTTTGATACAAAAGACCGATCTGGTGGTCGCAAGATATCTGAAAGACGGCAAGCTTGTCGTGGCCCTTGGAGGCGAGCACTCTGTCTCCATCGGCGTTATCAGATGCTATGCGAGGCATTATAAGGATCTCAGCGTATTGCACCTTGACGCCCACGCCGACACCCGCGACTCATATGAGGGAAGCCCTTATAACCACGCCTGTGTTATTGCGCGCGCAAGAGAGTCCGTCAGCAACATTGTCTCCGTGGGAATACGCAGCATGGATGGGTCGGAGCGTACGAGCATTGACATTAAGAGGACATTCTTTGCCCACAGGATACACAATTCCGTCAGGTGGATAGATGATGCGGTTCGCCTGCTTACCGGCGACGTTTATATCACCATCGACCTTGATGTCTTTGATCCGGGAATCATGCCGTCAACGGGGACCCCGGAGCCTGGCGGTCTGGGGTGGTACCAGGTCATGAAGCTCCTTTCTTCTGTTGCGAGATCAAAGCGAATCGTCGGGTTTGATGTTGTAGAGCTTTGCCCTTCATATTCCAGGGCCCCCGATTTCCTTGCTGCAAAATTGATCTATACGCTCTTAAGCTATATTTATGCATATACAGCCTGCAGGGGCAGAAGGACAAAATAAATTTTGATGATCAGGAGACCCTTTATATGAGCGATGCACGGAAACGAGGGCGGATAATGATAATCGGCGCCGGAGGCGTTGCGACGGTCGCGGCGCACAAATGCGCGCAGGTGCCGGAGACCTTCGGAGAGATCATGGTTGCAAGCAGGACGTTCTCAAAGTGCGAAGCCATGCGGAAAGATATCAGGCTGAGATACGGCAGAGACATACAGACAGCGCAGGTGGACGCTGACAATGTTGCGGAAATGACGGCCCTGATCGATACCTTCCGGCCCGACCTTGTCCTTAATCTGGCGCTTCCTTACCAGGACCTGCGCGTTATGGATGCGTGCCTGGCCGCAGGGGTCCATTACATGGACACCGCGAATTATGAACCGTTGGATAAAGCCCACTTTGAATACAGCTGGCAATGGGCATACCATGAGAGGTTCAAGGAGAAAGGGATCATCGCGGTCCTCGGTTCAGGGTTTGATCCCGGGGTAACGAACGTCTTTGCCGCCTATGCGCAGAAACACCTCTTCGATGAGATCAACTACCTCGACATACTTGATTGCAACGCAGGAAGCCACGGTCACGCCTTCGCGACGAATTTCAACCCCGAGATCAACATCCGTGAGGTAACCCAGGCAGTGCGCTACTGGGAGAACGGAGAATGGGTCGAGACGCCGGCGATCATCGAGGAAGGCAGCGTGCATTTCGGCTTTGATTACCCTGTGGCCGGGATGAAGGAAAGCTACCTTCTCTACCACGAAGAATTGGAATCACTTGTACTGAACATAAAAGGACTGAAGAGGGCGCGTTTCTGGATGACCTTCTCAGAAAATTACCTGAACCACCTGAGGGTGCTCAGGAACGTAGGTATGACGCGGATAGACGAGGTCGACTATGAAGGACACAAGGTAGTTCCGGTAAAATTCCTCAAGGCGCTCCTTCCTGAACCTGCTTCTCTGGGAACGAAATATACGGGGAAGACGGTCATCGGCAACATCATGACGGGGAAAAAGGATGGAAAGACCATTACCAGGTATATCTACAACGTCTGCGATCACGAGGAGGCGTTCAGGGAAACAGGGACGCAGGCGATCGCATATACAACCGGCGTTCCCGCGATGATCGGGGCGATGATGGTCCTTACGGGCGTCTGGACGGGGGCGGGGGTCTACAACATGGAGCAGCTCGATCCGGACAGGTTCATGGAGGCGCTGAACCAATACGGGCTGCCGTGGCAGGTGGTCGAGCATGAACCGCTGCCGGATAAGGTGTGAAATGAATTTGCGTAAGCCGTGAGGCGTGAGGCGGAAGGGGGGCAGCAGAGAGCCTGAGCAGAGAGTAGAAAATAGGTCTTATAGGACCTATTGGACCTATAAGATTTTTAGTGGGAAAGCAGTTCTTCAGCGGTGAGGCATTAATGGCTGTTGACAGAAAGATCGAAGAAATGATACAGGCGATTGCTGCAAAGGATATTGATGCTGCAGGGGCCTACCACAGATTGCCTGGAGAGGCGAGAAGGAAGGTGCTGGAAGCGCTGGACGGAAAGGGGCTCAGGTCGCTTACGCGGCTTATCAAGAATGCTAAGAAGCAACGCTTTGCTGCGGCGGATAAGAGATTTCTTGAGATCGCCGACGGAGATATAGCAACGCCGGTATACCTTATTGATGAGACCCTTATCGAGGAGAATATGCGGGTCATGCGGTACGTGAAGGACCGCACGGGGTGCAGGATCCTGCATGCGCTTAAGGCATACGCATCGTTCTCAACCTTTCCTGTGATGAGGAAGTATCTTGACGGGGTGTGCGCGAGCGGACTCAACGAGGCGAGGCTTGGTTATGAAGAATTTGGAAAAGAGGTACATACGTTTGCTGTGGCGTACAACGAAAAAGAGGTCGGGAGGATACTGAAGTATTCTGACGTCATCATATTCAATTCCTTTTACCAGCTCAGGCAATACGGACCGATGGCAAAGAAAGAAGGCCTGGAGATCGGTTTAAGGGTCAATCCGGGACATTCCGAGGTTGCCACAGAGATGTACAATCCATGTGCGCCCAATTCAAGGCTGGGAGTGGTTTATAGTGCATTTAAAGAGGAATTTCCGGCGTCGAAGGAGTGGGTGGACGGCATTCACTTCCACGCAATGTGCGAGCAGAACTCAGACGTCCTCGAAAGGATCCTCCGATCCTTTGAAAAGCTCTATGGGCAATATATTCGAGGATCGAAATGGGTGAACTTCGGGGGCGGCCATCACGTAACGCGCAATGATTATGACATTGAGCGTCTCATCAGGCTCATCAACACATTCAAAAAAAGATATGGGGTGCAGGTTTATCTTGAACCCGGCGAGGCGAGCGTCCTGAATGCAGGGGTTTTGATCTCGACCATTCTTGACGTTGTAAAGAACAAGATAGAGATAGCTATTATGGACGCATCGGCAGAGGCGCATATGCCGGATGTGCTCCTTATGCCTTACAAGCCTCACATAAAAGGATCGGCGCCGCCTGGCAAGAAGAGGTATACTTACAGTCTCGGGGGACCGAGCTGCCTCGCAGGGGATGTAGTAGGCGGCTATTCCTTCGATAGGCCGCTCAAAAAAGGGGATAAGCTTGTCTTTGCCGACATGGCGCTCTACAGCATTGTGAAGAACACCACCTTCAACGGGATCGGTCTTCCGGACATTGCGGTGATACGGAGCAGCGGGGAGATAGAACTCGTGAAACGGTTCGGTTACAGGGAATATCGCGACAGGCAGTCGTAGAAAAAGGCAGTTCATAGTTCATGGCTCATAGCAGACAGCAAGAACTAAACAGAATAAGCAGCAGGAAGTAGGCAGTAAAGGATCTTCGGGAAGATAGGGGACGTTGTTTCTGAATTTGCATAATTGAAGGGACACATACGGCGTGCAGGAGGGTAGACTTTTCACATCCCGCCGTGGTAATTTCTGTGCTGAGGAGGACATCATGAAGATATACAGAATGGCGATTGTTCCATTGTTTTTGTTGGGCCTTGTATGTCCGGGTGTCATCTGGTCCCATGAGATAACATTAGGGGTTGTGACAAAGCCGGGGGCTGCGCAGAATGTATGCGCGGAGAAGTTCAGGGAGCTTGTTGAGGCCCGTTCGTCCCATAAGGTCAGGATCTACGACAGCGGTTCCCTGGGAACCGAAGTGGAGATCCTGAAAAGGATACAGGCAGGGAATGTACATATGGGCATCATTACGTCCGGCCCCTTTGACCAATTCGTCCCTGAGGCGCGGGTCATCGATTATCCGTACCTTTTCGAGAACCATGAACAGGTTGACAAGATACTTGAGGGCCCCCTGGGACAGAAACTCTTAAGAACGCTCGAAAGGTCAGGATTCAAGGGCCTGGCCTTTTCAGAGAACGGTTTCCGTCATCTCACCAACAGCAGGAAGCCGATCCATAGGGTGGAAGATGTGGCGGGGCTGAAGATCCGCGTTATGGAATCCGGTCTGCACAAGGAGCTGTGGCGTCTGTTCGGCGCAGACCCGATACCGATCGGGGACCTCAAAAAGGTTGTCGCGGATCTGCAGTCAAAAGAGATCGACGGACAGGAGAACCCTTTGTCGGCGATCTGGCTCGATGATTTCTATAAAGGGCAGAGCTATCTTTCCCTTACAGGACACGTCTACTCATCGCATATCGGCGTTGCAGGCCTCAAATGGTTCCAGGGTCTTCCCAAGAAAGACCAGAAGCTCATTGTGCAGTGCATGAAGGAGGCAGCCCGTTACCAGAGACGCTGGAGCAGGGATAATGAGGCGGGTTTTCTTGAGAAGATAAAGGCGGCAGGCATGATCGTAGATGAGAAGCCAGATATCGCTTCCTTTCGTAAATGGGCATCCCTGATACGGGAACTCGAGGTATTCAGGATGAAAGAGGTGCGGCAACTGCTCCAGGAGTTTCAGAAGGCAACCGCAGGCGCCGGAAAATAAAGCTCGGTTCTTCCATTAAAATTTCACTTGACAAACTCTACCGCTAAAATATAATTGTAATACAGCTATATTGTAATTACATATTCATCTGTGAAAGGATATTCGATGAATCCAAAGATATTAAAATCTGCTGATGAGCTCAAAAACATCTTAGACAAGGTCAAATTTGAGGTCTATGGCGAGGAGATGCTTGAAAAGGCAGTTAAGCAGAGCGGGAACTCTGGACGTGTCTACCTGCCCCCTGAGTGGATAGGGAAGCACGTTAAGATCATACGTATCGATTGAGGAGACGATTATGATGAATGGGGTCAAGGTGAGAAGGATTACCGTTAAGGATGTTCCCCAGATAATTGAGATTCAGGAGTCCATCACAAAGAAAAAAATCTCGAAGGCTTGGATACAGAGCATAGAGGCCCACTTGAGAAAACACGATGTTGTCGGATTTGTCGCCTTGCGTGACGACGGGGTCGTAGGGTTTATCATAGGCGAGATCAAGGGGCCCGGGTTCGGGATCGAAAAGAGCGGATGGATCGTTGTGGTCGGTGTATGTGCCCGGTGCATGGGTATAGGCATAGGCAGGGCGCTGGCAAAGAAGCTTTTTGAATATTTTAGAAGGAAGGGCATACAGGATATTTACACGGCTGTGCGATGGGATGCGATAGATATGCTTTCATTCTTCAAATCGATCGGCTTCGACCGTTCGGAGTTCATCAATCTCGGCAAGCATTTGGATTGATGGAAAACAGGTCTTATAGGGCTTTCGGCAGAGGCCCAAAAAAAAGAAATAGGAGAGCCGGGACATGTGGGAGAATATAAGTTCCGAAAAGTGTAAAGCTTACATTCAAAGCCACTTTTTTCAGAAAGGCAAAAAAATTTCCGGGGATCCCGTAAGACCGGCAATAACGATCTCGAGGGCAGAGGGCGCGGGCGGTCTTACGGTCGCTTCCGAGCTGGCGGACTACCTGCAGGCACACGTTCCGTCCCACGAGGTGTGGACCGTTTTTTCCCACCACCTCGTGGCGAAAGTGCTGGAAGAGCACCAGCACCGCAAGCACATCGGCGATTTTATGAAGGAAGACCACAAGGCCATGCTGACGGATGCGCTTGAGGAGCTGCTGGGCCTGCATCCTTCAACCTGGACCCTTGTTGAACAGACGAATGCAACGATCCGTCGCCTCGCGCAAACGGGCAACGTTATCCTGGTGGGCCGGGGAAGCAGCATCGTCACCAGCAAAATGAAAAACGTCTTTCATGTGCGCCTGACAGGATCGCTTGAAAGGAGGATAGAACAGGCGCAGAAGGTCTTTGGCTACGATGAGAAGACAGCGGCAAATTACATCAAGAAAAAGGACCAGGCGCGGAGGCGCTACATCAAGGACAACTTCGGCAGAGAGATCGACGATCCATTGCTTTACCATGTTACCGTTAACACGGATCTTGTCAGTTTCTCCGAAGCCGCCCGGCTGGTTGGCGAAGAGGTGATCAGGCGTTTCAAGCTGGACAGCCCTGCGAAAACGATGGCAAGCATGAGCCGTCTGATGTAACGGCAGGAGATAATTTTTTATGGAGGCGCTACCATGCGCGATGTGATTCAAAAGATCGTCGGGACAGAGAGCGAGGCGAAGCTCACTGTGGGGGCAGCACGGACCGAAGCGGACCGGATCCTGTCAGACGCTCAGAAAAAGGGGCAGGACATCATTGAGCGTGCCCGTCAGGAAGCGGTTGCCGAGGCTGAGAGGATCATAGAGGCTGAAGTAAAAAAGGCCGAGCACGAAAAAGAATCCCGCCTTGCTGATGCTGTTGCTAAGGTTGAAAGCCAGATCAAGCTCGAGCCGGAGAGCAAAAGATTGGCCATCGATGAGGTGATCCGTTGCGTGTGCAGGTAGACATAGCTGACCCGCATACTGTTTCGGCCGCTGGGCGGAGGAGACGAGCAGAGAAAGACATTGATTATCTCATTGCCCGCCTTCATGGCCGCAGAAGCCGCATGGCCGAGGCTGAGCGCCTTGACGGCCTGTGCCGTATCGGAAGTCTCCGGGAATTTTTTCATGCGATCTTTCCGGAATCTGAGGTTAACAGGGCCGCTGATTTCCAGCGGATGTTGGTCCATCAATTAGCCGACGAATTATCCGGGTTCAGCGCTTATACGTCAGGTCCAGGGGCCGATCTGATAGATTGGACGCTGGTCCGTTTTCAGATGGAAAATTTGAAGATACTGATCCGCGCACGCTTAACAGGGCTCCCCATCGAAGATGTTGACGGGTATCTCGTCTCCCTCCCCGGATCCTTTGCCCTCAATATT
>DLMV01000063.1:20830-21000 GCA_002478225.1 Deltaproteobacteria bacterium UBA7527
CCTGTTCCCAAAGGAAGGGCTCCATAGGGAGAACCTGGAGATTGCTCTTGAGATCTATCGCGATAATCCCCGGCCGTTCTTCTTCGAGGAAGCGCTGGACCGCAGCTATTTTCAAGGACTGATCTTTCGAGCGGAAAGGCTTTCGCCGGAAGACCGGGAGATAATAACAC
>DLMV01000063.1:21131-28048 GCA_002478225.1 Deltaproteobacteria bacterium UBA7527
GATAATAACACCGATGGTCTATCAAGAAGTAGATATCTTCCACGTGATGTTGGCAGCACGGGGAAGATTTCACTATGGCCTGGCGCCGTCGATGCTGCAGCCGTTTCATATAGAAGGCACACGGATCAAGCGCTCGCTTTTTGCTGCCATGCTGAATGATCCTGATCTTTATACATCTGCGGGCCGCGTCTGGGAGCGTGTGTTCGACGAGGCTCCTGTTGAACGCGGACCGGAGGGATCGAATGTTGTTAATGCATCTGTCCTGGAGGGACTCGCGTGGAATAGGTTTGTCCGCCTTGCTAATCTTGCTTTTCGTCGAAGCCACATGGGGCTGGGGGCAATTATGGGTTATACGGGCCTCCGTCGTATGGAAGTGGCCAACCTCATCACGATCTCCGAGGGGATACGCGACGGCATGGCCGCAGAAACAATCCGCGGACGTTTAATTCCGCGTGCTGATATTGCAAAGGTTTCATGAGAGCCAGCGTGAAAGGCGAAGGAGGAAATTGTTCGGTGTTCGATGTTCAACGTTCAACGTTAAGACCAAATGGACGAAATAGGCCTTTAAGGAACGCTATAGTCTCTGTAAACGCAATAAACGCGGAAAATGCGATCAATGGGATACCGGAGGTTGTCTGTGTTTAGGACGGTGCCTATGATGCGAGTGCGCGCGATCGTGCTCGCCCATGACGAACGCAGGGTGCTCAAAGGATTAGGAGCGTTGGGAGCAGTGCATCTGACGCGCACGCGGACCGATACCGACGCAGAGCTTCTCGCTCCCGCCGACTACACCGGAGAACTGGCGCGATATGATCGTATCCGTGGCCGCATTCAGGAGCTTCGCCAATCGCTGGAGATCCTTCCCTTGTCCAACGGGCCGCGTACAACAGCAATGACCCCGGATCAGGCTGAAGCAATACTCGCTTCCATGGAGCAACGGAGCGCCGGCCTACTGGAGGATCGCCAGCGTCTTATGCAACAGCAGAAAGAATTGACCGTCATGTACGACCAGGTATCGTGCTATCGCGGGTTCGAGATCCCCCTCACAGGGCTCGATCAATTTTCATTCCTTCATTTTGTGACAGGGAGCTTGCCGGCGCAGAATCTTGTGGTTCTTGAAAAAGAGATCGGCGATAACGTGGCGCTGCTTCCCCTGGCCCAACAAAAAGGAAGACAGCGGCTCTTTGCCGTTACTACACGACAGGGGCAGCCAGCGCTGGAAAAGGCGCTGCAGCAGGCGGGTTTTCAGTACGAGGCGCTTCCGGTGGTCGAAGGGTCGACAGTGGACAGGATGTCGGAAGAGACGCAGCGGGAGCAGGAAAGGCTAACGGTGGAGCTGGAGCAGCTGAATGTCAAGCTTAAGGCCATTGCGGATGAGCTCGCTCCCGCCATAGCAGAGATCGAAGAATTTGTGGACATGGAGTGCCAGCTTCTTGATGCAAGCCAGAAATTTCCCCGGACAGAAACGACGGTGCTGATCGGGGGATGGGTTCCGGCCGGGGACGTGGCGGTGTTAAGGCAGCATATGGAAGAGACCACGGGCGGCCGGTATGTGCTTGAGGCAGAGCCTCCCGATCCTTCGGCGGGCGAGGAGGCGCCTGTTCTGCTGCGCCATTCATGGCTTTTGCGCCCCTTCGAGATGCTGGTATCGGCCTACGGCCTTCCGAACTACCGGGAGCTTGAGCCGACGCTGTTTGTCGCCCTCAGTTACATAATAATGTTCGGTATGATGTTCGGCGACGTGGGACACGGAGCGGTCCTTGCAGCCTGCGGCCTGACCGCTCTTTTGAAGGCAGGCGGATCCAAAAAGGTGCAGGACATCGGCGTGCTACTTGTCTCCGCGGGGCTATCCAGCATTATCTTCGGTGCGGTGTACGGGAGCTACTTCGGCATCGAAGCGCTCAAAAAATATGCGCTCTGGCACGACCCTCTTGAAGGGGATCCTATACAGCTGATGTATGGCGCTATCGGCATCGGCATAGCGATGATCAGCACCGGACTTATACTTAATGTTGTCAATCGATTTCGAAAAGGCGATATCATCGGGGGGATCCTCGACAAGTTCGGCCTTGTAGGCCTCCTGTTCTATTGGGGCACGCTCGTCCTGCTGATCTACGGGGCGACCATCCGGTCGTGGGGGATGATGGGCGTATGCGCAATCCTTTTCCTTGCAGTGCCTATAATCGGCTGGTCTGTCAAGGAACCCTTAGAGCATTTCATGAGCACCAAGACAGGTGGGCACGGCGGAGCACACGGCGGGATGGCAGGGGCCATCATCGAATCCTGCGTCGGCGCCTTCGAGGCTATTCTCAGCTACCTTGCCAACACGATAAGCTTTGTACGTCTTGCGGCCTATGCCATGAGCCACGCAGCGCTGCTCTTTGCCGCTTTTATGGTGGCCGAGGAGGTCAAAGGTTCTGCCGGGGGCAGCGTATGGAGCCTGCTGGTCATCATCTTCGGGAACCTTATAGCCATTGTTCTGGAAGGGGTCATTGCTTCGGTGCAGGCGCTGCGTCTCGAGTATTATGAGTTCTTTGGGAAGTTTTTTTCCGGAGGCGGCGAGCCCTTTGTGCCGTTTCGCATAGCCCCTGACCTTGCAGAGGATAAAGCGCGAAACGCAACAAACACAGCAAACACGTTAAACGGGATACCTGAGGGTGCAACACGATCTTAGAAAATATTGGAGGTGTTATATGATTAAGTTGTTTTTTCGGCGAATTGGTCTGATTGGAGCGGTTCTGATGGGGATGATGCTGCCTGGCGCAATGGCTTTGGCGGCAGAAACTGCGCATGGCGGCGCCCCGACTGACGTAGTATCAGTGTACAGAGCCATCGGCTTGGGCGTGGCAGCGGCTTTCGCCATCGCCATGAGCGTTCTCGGCGCAGGTCACGCCGTAGGGCGGATAGGGTCAGCGGCGCTGGGCGCTGCGGCGGAGAAACCGGAGCTTTTGACCCGCAGCATACTCTTCGTGGCATTGGCGGAAGGGCTTGCCGTGCTGGGTTTTGCTATCGCTATGATGCTGATACAAAAGATATAAGAGGCCTATCACATGAAGTTTTATTGCATTGCTGACGAGGACACAGCGCGTGGTTTCCGTCTGGCAGGCATAAGCACGAGGGTTGCAGCAACGGCGGAGGAAGCCCGGTCCGCGATCGATGAAATGGCAGGACTACCCGACTGCGGGGTGATCATCATCACCGAAAGGGCGGCAGCCTTGATCCGATCCCAGGTGGACATGATCCGTCTGGAGCGGGACCGGCCGCTGATCGTTGAGATACCCGGGCCGGAAGGGCCGCTGCCAGGACGCAAGAGCCTGCGTGAGTTCGTAGAGGAAGCTGTTGGAGTGAGCGTTTGTTAAGGGGGTATTTGGATGACGACGGATCAAAGCTCTACCGAAAAATTGCGTGAAGAGATCCTGGCAGACGCCGGGAGAGAGGCTGAAAAAATTGTCATTCGCGCGAAACAGGATGCAGAAGCCCTTCTCGCCAGCTCTGCCGCTGAAGCTGACCGGCTGCGGCAGGAACGGCTCGATGAAGCAAACGCGGAGGCCGCTCACCAGAGTGAATTGATCCTGGCTACGGTTCCGGTCGAGATCGAGCGGATGCGCGCGGCGCGCATCGAGGCCCTGCTCGAAACAATATATGAAGAAGCGCGTGAGCGGTTGCTGGCGCGGGAAGGTTTTGAATATCGAGAGACCGTTATTACCCTTGCGGTTCATGCGATACGCCGGATGGAAGGAGATTCATTTGTCGTGAAGTTGTCAGATGCGGACCAGGCCGTTCTGGGCGACGCTCTTGCGAAAGAGATAGCAGAGAGGGTGGGGCGGCAGGTAACCATCACAATCTCGAACGCACCGGATATTTCGGAAGGCGGTGTTATCGTTGAGGATCGGGAGTCTCGCCAGGTGTGGGATAACAGGCTTCTGAAGAGGCTGGAACGGCTGTGGCCGGAGCTGAGGCGACAGATAGCGGTGCAGGCGAACTTTGTCCCAAAAAGAGGATCAGGAGGAAATAACCCATGACCGTTGCTTCCAGGACTACTGAATCTATGGCAACCCGCATCAGCGGGCCCATTGTGACGGCTGCGGGCATGCACGCGGCGCAGATGTACGAGGTCGTGCAGGTAGGCAGCCTTGGCCTGGTGGGAGAAGTGGTGAGGCTCGTTGGGGATCACGCCACCATTCAAGTATATGAAGATACCACCATGATAAAGCCGGGAGCGCCGATCCTGTGTACCGGCGCGCCTTTGTCCGTGTGGCTTGGTCCAGGACTCGTGGGCAACATTTATGACGGCATACAGCGTCCTCTGCCCGGAATTCAAGCCCACAGCGGTGCCTGGATCCGTCGAGGCGAAAAGGTGGAACCGCTGGATACAGAGAAGCTCTGGACCTTCGAGCCTCTCGTGAAGCCCGATGATGTTGTAACAGGAGGCCAGGTCATAGGCAAGGTCGTCGAGACCCCGCTGGTCGATCATCTGATCATGGTGCCGCCGGAGGTTTCCGGCACGGTCCGCTCCATTGTTGATAAGGGGAATTACAAGATCACCGACATGGTGGCTGTTGTGGAAACAGCAGCAGGACCGCGTGAGGTCACAATGGTCCAGCAGTGGCCGGTGCGGGTGCCGCGCCCCATCAGGCAACGGCTGCGCATCTCCGAGCCGCTGATCACGGGGCAGCGCATCATTGACACCTTTTTTCCCATCGGCAAGGGAGGTGCTGCGGCAATCCCGGGAGGATTCGGCACCGGGAAGACGATCACCCAGCATCAGCTCGCGAAATGGTCTGATGCCGATATCATTGTGTTTATCGGTTGCGGGGAGCGGGGCAATGAGATGACCGAGGTACTTCGAGAGTTTCCGGAGCTTAAAGATCCCCGTTCCGGCAGACCTCTGATGGAGAGGACCATCCTCATTGCAAACACCTCGAATATGCCCGTTGCAGCCCGTGAAGTGTCGATCTACACAGGCATCACCCTGGCAGAGTATTACAGGGACATGGGCAAATCAGTGGCGGTCTTTGCCGATTCGACAAGCCGTTGGGCGGAGGCCCTGCGCGAACTGGCTGCGCGGTTGGAAGAGATGCCCGCTGAAGAAGGCTTCCCGGCGTCGCTGCCTACCAGGCTCGCGCAGTTTTATGAGCGGGGCGGAGCTGTTACGACCCTGGCGGGAGAACGGGCATCGGTGAGCATCGTCGGAGCGGTCAGCCCTCCCGGCGGAGACTTTTCCGAACCTGTCACCCAGCACACGCGGCGCTTTATCCGCTGTTTTTGGGCGCTCGATACGGAGCTGGCCAATGCGCGGCATTATCCTTCGATCCATTGGCTGCACTCATACTCGGAGTATGTGGAAGACGTGGATCTCTGGTGGAAGAGAGAGGCTGCCGACTGGGCAGAGCTGCGCACAGAGGCTCTGACGCTGCTCCAGCGCGAGGAACGTCTCCAGCAGATCGTTCAGCTCGTGGGGCCTGATGTGCTCCCCGACGGGCAACGTTTGATCCTCTTCATCGCCGAGATCATGAAAGATGGTTTTCTCGCCCAAAGCGCTTTTGACGAGAATGATATGTACTGTGCGCCGGAACGGCAGGTCGCCCTTTTGCGCATCATCCTTACCCTCTATCGCAGAGGCCGTGACTTGATCCAGGGAGGGGTTCCGCTGATGCGGATCCGTTCTTTAAACTGTGTCCCGCAGATAATGCGGGCGAAGTCGGCTTTCGGCAACGATGAACTCGAAAAACTCGACGAGCTGAAACAGAAGGTCATGGAGGAGACGGAGGCGCTTGCCAAAGAGTATATCAAGGAGGGTACCTTACTATGCACACCACCTTCAAAATAGAAGACCGGGGATTGCAATATATTGGCGCAACGCGCATTGAAGGACCGCTGGTCGTAGTGGAACGGGTTCGTGATGTCGGCTACGATGAGATCGTTGAGATCCTCGATTCTACCGGGCGTCCTCGTCTCGGCCGCGTCCTTGACATTTCAGAAAGCCAAGCTGTGATACAGGTCCTGGAAGGCACAACAGGACTGTCGAACCAGGCCCTGCGCACCCGCTTCCTGGGAGAAAGCTTCCGCCTGCCCGTATCAAGGCAGATGCTGGGCCGCGTGTTCGATGGACTCGGCCGCCCGGCCGACGGCGGTCCGCCTGCGCTCTCAGCCGAGAAGCGTGATGTCAATGGAATGCCCATAAACCCTTATGCGCGACGCTATCCGCGGGAGTTCATACAGACCGGCTTATCCGCCATTGACGGGATGAATGCGCTGGTCCGCGGGCAGAAGCTGCCGATCTTTTCCGGCGGCGGCCTGCCGCACAACCGCGTGGCGGCGCAGATCGTGCGCCAGGCCAAGCTGCTGGGCGAGGAGGCGGCCGAGTTCGTGGTGGTGTTCGCTGCCTTCGGCGCCTCGCACGCCGACGCGCGCTTCTTCCAGGAGAGCTTCGAGGAATCCGGGGTGCTCAACAAGGTGGTGATGTTCGTGAACCTCGCCGACGAGCCGGTGATCGAGCGCCTGTTGACGCCNNCAGAAGCTGCCGATCTTTTCCGGAAACGGCCTGCCCCACGACCGTGTGTCTGCCCAGATAATGAGGCAGGCGCGCCTGCTCGATCAAAAGGTGGAATTCTCGATGGTCTTTGCCGCAATGGGCGTGAAGCACGACGTGGCCGAATTTTTCATCCGCAATTTCCGGGAGTCCGGGGCTCTTGCCCGCGCAGTCATGTTCTTTTCCTTAGCTGATGCGCCGAGCGTGGAACGTCTCCTTACGCCGCGGGTCGCCTTGACCCTGGCTGAACACCTGGCCTTTGACTGCGGTCAGCATGTGCTGGTGCTGCTCACGGATATGACGAACTATTGCGAGAGTCTGCGCGAAGTGGGAACTGCCAGGGGCGAGATTCCCGGCCGTAAAGGCTATCCGGGATATCTTTACT
>DLMV01000063.1:28237-32960 GCA_002478225.1 Deltaproteobacteria bacterium UBA7527
TCTTTACTCGGATCTTGCCAGCATCTATGAACGTGCCGGCCGTATCGAAGGTTCGCCGGGATCGATCACCCAGATGGCAATCCTGACGATGCCCGCCGACGATATCAGTCATCCGGTCCCCGATCTCACCGGCTACATCACTGAAGGGCAGATCGTGCTGGATCGGGAGCTATTCCAGCGCGGAGTTTACCCGCCTATCGCCGGTCTCCCAAGTCTGTCGCGCCTGATGAAGGATGGCGTGGGGAAGGGATATACCCGGGAAGATCATGCGACCCTCGCAAGCCAGTTGTTCGCCTGCTATGCGTATGTCAAGCGGGTGCGAGGTCTTGCCGATGTCATTGGAGAAGAGGAATTGAGCGCCCTCGATAAGCAGTACCTGAAGTTCGGCGAGGCCTTTGAGATGCGCTTCCTCAATCAGGGAGAGTACGAGAACCGTTCCATCGAGACAACGCTCGAGCTCGGCTGGGATGTTCTGTCCACGTTGCCCAAGGATGAGCTGCACCGCGTGAGCGATGCACTGCTGAAGAAATACTACCGAGAGAAAGAGGAGGCTCCTGCCTGCGTGACACCGCTTGAGGGAGGCGCAGCAGCGTAGAAGGGCTCTATGGGAAAGCTGAACATTGCACCGACCAAATCGAATCTGCTCATACTGAAGCGAAAGCTTGCCTTCGCTGAAGAGGGTTATGACCTCCTTGAACAGAAACGGCAAATACTGATCTTTGAGCTGATGAGCCGCCTGGGTCGTGCCCGTAACGCTGAGCAGAACACTTACGAGGCGCTTCGTAAGGCCTACGAAGCCCTTCGCGAGGCCCGGTTGGACGGAGGGTCGGAAGTCATCGACAGGGCCACCCTTGCCGTAAAGATGGACCATCAGGTGGAGATCTCGTACCAGCATCTCATGGGCATGAAGATCCCGCGCGTGACAGTTCAGACGGAGCCGGTCAGCGTCCAATTCGGCGTGGGAGGGACTTCGGCGAACACCGATATCGCTCTGAGCCGCTTCGTTGAAGTACTTCGGCTGATCGCGGAGCTGGCCGAACTGGAGAATGCTATACGACGAATTGCCATGGAGCTTCGCAAGACCCAACGGCGATGCAATGCACTCTCCAAGATATTTATGCCGGACTACCGGGAAACGATCGTCTATATCACAGGAGACCTTGAGGAGCGGGAACGGGAATCCTTCGTTATACTGAAGATGATCCGGGATCGCCTCGGGCAGTCACTTTCCGAGAATACCTGACCACCCCTTCCTTACTTTCCCCGGCGCTAAATCTCTTAAGATGAGGCTATTTCTTCGGGTGATACTTAAATGAAATATTAAGCCTTACCCGGTAGCTTACCACCTTCCCGTTCTCTACTGTTACGTCCTGTTTCACCACCTCGCCGATACGGAGATCCTTGACGCTCTTTGCAGCGGTCTCTATAGCCAGTTTAGCCGCTTCTTCCCATGATTTTTCGCTGGTGCCCACAACCTCGTTAACAACATAAACGCTGCTTCCCATGATAGCCTCCTTTTTGATCTCTATTATTTCTAGAACGTTATATGGTTTTAATAGCACAAATACCAGAGATGTCAAGAAAATGTATCGGTTGGAGATTGGTCAGCGTCCCAGTGCCTCGGCCTCTGCCCTGCAGTCGCGTGTGGGTTTGAGACCCCTAGCGCGAGCGGCCTTGAGTTCCTTCCCGGCAGCCTCTGCGTCGGCGCGGAAAGAAGGGTCGCCGTGCAGACGGGCAACGACGGCTGCTCCCATGAAATACCCCTCGGTCACATCGCTCTGCCAGTGCACGTTGCATACCAGGCGGCTCTCTCCGAAGGTCCTGCCCCGTGCGAGGATCGCGTCGGCATGGTCGGGGTCGATCTCGGTAAGCGCAAGGGCCCATGCCCAGCCGATCGTGGTGTGGCCGGAAGGGTAAGAGCCGTTCTTCCGCAAACCCTCTTCATCATCGGGCGTACAGATCGGTTTCTTGTTCACTGTAAAAGGACGAACGCGTTTGTACTTTTCCTTTGCACTACGTGTCGAATGGTCCGCATCGATGAGAATGCGGCGCATAAGCTTATAGAGGCGAGGCGTATCCTGCTTGTTGATGGGCGCGTTGAGCGCGCATGAGAACGTGTCTGCAGCGTGGGGGAACGTCAGGTCGGCATCCATGATAGCCAGTTTCCAGCGTAGTGTACCTTGCAAAGCGAGGTTCTTCCGGCTTACCTCCTCGTCGAGGCCGAAGGCGGCTGAACCAGGCGCAGGAGGAGGGGGAAGCAGGGCAGAGCTGTCAGGAAGGTCCTTGACCGTCAGATAGCCTTTCAGAACGCCCGGACGAACTTCGGGCACAAAAGCAGGCTTATCCTGACCTTCGACGTTCGTGCAACCCGAGACGATTACAAGACACGTCACAATAAGTGTGCAGCATATTGCATAATTATACATAGAATTTTTCATTGAGGAACACCTTTGGTCAATAGTGTATTTCGTTGTCCGTATATCAATTTTCCTTTACTTGTTATAAAATTTCAAGCTGAAAAATACCTGATGATTCCAAATACGCAGCCATTAAGAGTATGATGTCAATCTATATCCTCACGAATTACGATCCACGAATCGCAGTTGTTTTACTGTAAGCCATGAGCTGCTTTCCTCGCCGAACGCCGGCGACCCGCAAGCGGGTACCACGACGCCGAACATTTTCTCGGAAATCCCGCTATACGATATACGGAATATCATAAGTTAGCCGGCATCCCGGGTTCAGTTTAATCTTGACAGTAACGGCATGGGATGTTATTCAAAAATTCGACGGAGGATCCCTATGAAAGGTTTTTTTCATAAAGCGCTGATTATTGACCTGACAAATAAAGCATACCATGTGGAACCTATACCCGATGAGGTCTTTGAGAACTACCTTGGCGGCAAGGGTCTTGGCGTTTACTTCCTCTTAAAAAGATGCAGACCCGGAACAGATCCCTTCTCGCCGGAAAATCCATTTATCGTTACCCTTGGTCCGATCAATGATACAAATATCTGGGGATCGAGCAGATATGGTGTTTTTACAAGATCTCCCCTGACCAATATCTTCTCGGAGTCGTATTCCGGCGGGAGAGTGGCAGAGCCGATAAGCAGGACAGGCCATGATGCTATCATCCTTGAAGGCGCTTCCACCAGCCCTGTTTTCCTGGAGATAGACGAGGAGACGGTTCTATTTCACGATGCCTCGGATATATGGGGATCGGATTCATACCAGGCGCAGGACCTGATCACGAAAAAGGTGAACAGGAAGGATACAGGGGTTCTCGTTATAGGGCCGGCCGGGGAGAACCTTGTGAGGTTCGCATCGGTGGTGAACAACTACTGGCGGTGTGCCGGCAGAACAGGAGTGGGGGCGGTGCTTGGCTCGAAAAAGGTAAAGGGCCTCGCATTCCACGGAGCACAAAAGCGGGAGGTAGCGCAGAGGGATGCCATTAAAGGCTTCAGGAATGAGTGGACAAAAAAAGGAAAGGTCCATCCCTATGCTCAGGGGTACAAGGTGTCCGGCACGCCGGGTCTTGTCTCCGGCATTAATAAGTTCGAGGCCTTCCCGACGCGGTATTGGGCGGAAGGCGTCATGGAGGGCTGGGAGAATATCAGCGCTGAAACGCTTCACGCGAAGTTTTCTGTGAAGCGAAGGGCATGCAGCAGATGTTTTCTTGCCTGCGGCAGGTTGACGACGGTGACGGAAGGAAAATATAAAGGGCTTACCATCGATGGCCCTGAGTACGAGACGATCTATGCCATAGGCGGGCTCTGCCTTATCAAAGATCTCGGCGAGATCATCTATCTCAACGACATATGCGACAGGCTCGGTATCGATACCATAACGGCAGGCAACCTCGCGGCGTTTACCATCGAGGCATCGCAAAGAGGCAGGACCAACGAGAAGCTTAGCTACGGGGACGCTGAGGGCATTGCATCACTTTTCCGCAGGATCGCCCGGAAAGAAGGCATAGGAGGGATCCTAGCCGAGGGGGTACGCCATGCAGCGAAAGAATGGGGCCTTGAGGATCTCGCGATACATGTGAAGGGAATGGAGCCCGGCGGATACGATCCGAGGATATTCAAGGGAATGGGGCTTGCCTATGCTACGTCGGACAGGGGAGGATGTCACATCCGCTCCACCTTTTTCCGGGCAGAGGCTTCAGGGATGATACCTGCTGACCAGATAGAAGGCAAGGCAGAGATGTTCCTTGACTTTGAGGATAGGCTTATTATCCACGATGCCCTTATCATGTGCAGGTTCTACCGTGACCTGTACCGGTGGAACGAACTCCTGCAGATGGTAGCGATGACGACCGGCATGGATCTTACAGAGGATCAGCTCAGGAGAATAGCCTCGAATATCCAGACCGCCACGCGCATCTTCAATATGCGGGAAGGGATCACGAGGGCAGACGATACGCTGCCGAAACGTTTTTTCGAAGAGCCCATCGGATCGAAAAAGAGCATCATCACCCGCGAAGATCTGGAGAGATTAAAGGACGATTATTACAGGCTCAGGGGATGGAACGAGAACGGCTTCCCACTGAAGCTGCCGCCATGTATTGATTGATAGCTATCAGCGAACAGCTACCGAGGTACCTCATTGTAATATCGAAATCCTAAGCGCGAAGCACTAAACAATATCAAAATTCAAATATCAAATGTCCGGAACAAAGGCAGTTGTTTATGCTGTGAATTTTGAACATTCGAATTTGTTT
>DLMV01000063.1:33198-40694 GCA_002478225.1 Deltaproteobacteria bacterium UBA7527
GTTTAAATAGATGATCCACCATACGCTCGACCATCTCGGCGCCTTTTACCTCTGTCTCAAAAAGCGGTATCACGGCCCTTACCCTGTCGCCGAAGATCTGCCAGATCTCCTCCATGTGCTCGTCCTGCATTTTGACCCTATTGAGAACAAATTCGGACGAGTCCTTGCCGACCTGGTCTTTCTGGATGATGCCATTCACGACAACGCCGCCGACCGGGATGCCGAACTCATAGAACCAGTTGATGAACCTTGTGATAACGGCGATGGGAAGGCTCTCCGGCAGCGTTGCGAAGAAGAACGCCGTAAGCTGGTCGTTGGTGAGAAGACTCTGCGCCTTTGCCATCCTCTCTTTGAAGCTGATGAGGTAGTCCATGAGGGGATCTTTCTCATTTTTTTTGGAAAATGAGAGCATCTCTCTGAGCGATTTTGCCTCTTCCCTGCTTTTGAGCATCTTCTCCACCCAGAGCGAATAGACCTTTGACATACCAAGGAGCCTTCGTGCGTTTGCCGTTGGGGCTGTATCGAATACATAGAAATCATACTTATCTTCGAACATGATGTCTGTCATGTTCTCAAACATAGCAGACTCTTCAAAGGCGGGGTTCATCGTCGCCGATTCTACGAAGTCATCTGCCTTGGTTGTAAGGTCGGCGAACCTGAGGAACCAGTTTATCTTCTCCCGGATCTCCTGTTTTGACCGCTCGATCGTATCTTTTGTATCGATCTCAAAGGCGAAGCATTTGTCGTGGTCGCAGACAACCACCTCTTTGCCGAAAACGTCTTTTTCAAAGAGGTTGGAAAGACTGTGTACAGGGTTCGTGGAGGCGAGAAGGGTCTTTTTGCCCTGCTTGGCAGACCATAGCGCCGCTGTGCCGGCCATAACGGTCTTGCCGACGCCGCCTTTCCCCCCGAAGAAGATGTATTTGAGATTCGGGTGATCGTTCATGTATTTTGTCATGCTGGTTGTGATCTGATCCATATGAAACTCCTTGTTTATGAGAGTGATCTCAATAGAACATTTTCTCTGCCAGTTTCTCTATCATGCCCAGGCCGGTGACATCTCTCTCCATTTCAGGGACAGAGGCAAGTATCTGGCCTTTAAAGACCTCGTCGATGACCTTAAGGTACTTATCCTGCATTACGATTCTGTTCTTAAGGTATTCCGGTATGTGCTGGTTCTTCAGCTCGCGAGGCAAGACGCGGTTGATGATATATCCGCTCAGCGGGACATCGAATTTCGCGAAGAGCTCCGCCGCCTTGAGCGTATCGTTGATGATCATCTCCTCGGGCGTCAGGACGAAGAAGAAGGCGGTCTTCTGCTTGTCCGTTAATATGCCTGATGATTTGTTGATGCGTTCCTTGATGTAGAGAAGCTCATTGAGGATCGCGTCCTCGTCGAGTTCCTTGTCGCGCCGTATGACGGCCGCGACCTGGTCGTATTCACGCATCTGCTGGCGGAGGTTGGTGATCTTGTCTATCCATTCATCGTATACCGATGCCATGCTCAGATAGTACAGCGCATGCCCTAAGGGCACAAGGTCATAGATGTAATAATCGTACCCGCCGTGGACAACGATGTCGACGACCTCGTCGAAGATAGCGCTCTCCTCCATCGCGGGCTCTGCCGCAGCAGCCTGGATATAGCTCTCGATCTCCTCAGGGATCTTGTCCATTCCGTACATATCGAGGATCTTCTTGCGTATCTCCTGCTGGTATTCCTTCACGCGCCGGTCAGCGTCTATCTCCTGGGCGTAGAGATTAGGCATGATCTCTGTTGGTCCCTTTCCGAATATATCCTTTTTGAATATATCGCTGAGAGATGCCTGCGGGTCCACTGAAAAAACAAGTACACGCTTTCCTTGCTTTGCCAGGTAGTAAGCAGTAGCCGCGGAGAAAGTGGTCTTGCCGAGTCCGCCTTTACCGCCAAACATGATGTAGCGCCTGTCCGGGAATTCATCAAATATTTTTACTAATGAAATGGGAACCACCCCCTTCTTAGAATTTAAAATTTAAAATTTGAAATTTGAAATTTACGTACATCATGCCAGACCATCTGTCAGGTCTTTTTCCTTCAGCATCCTCCGCTTCCATGTTGAGATCTGGGGGACAACATAGGGCAAGAGGCGCAAAGAGTAATAGGGCGGAAGGATCGGCACGCCGAGCATATCACCCATAGTGATGAGGATGAAGAGGTGCTCCATGCTTGCCCGCGACTTGAGCGCAAAACGCGCCGAATCATGCGCCGCGACGCCGTATACGAATTCCTTCACCGCGCCGAAAAAGCTGCCTTTCTTCTTTTTTTCTTCTGACATTTTCCATTTCTCCTTGAACGATATTGCTAAACGCTAAAGGACTCAGGCCGCAGGTTGCAACCTGTTGCCTGAGTCCGAAGATGCGTTATTATGCTTTTGCAGCAGATGCTACCTGAGCCTTTGTTATTGCCCTGTAACGTTTCAATGCCTTCATCCCTTCAGCGCCGAGTATGAGAGCGGCAATGACGAGGAAGAAACCCACGAGGCCCATCAGCGTGTTCCCGATGAGCGCCTCTCCCTTTACAGCTCCTGAAATAACCTTTTGCAGCAGATTGAACGATGTATAGAGGAGAGCTGCTATTGTCGTAATGAACATGAAGATCATCGGCCAGAATGCCCACGCAGCGGATCTTCCCTCAGACATAAGCCACGCGGTCACTAAAAGCAGCGCAAGGGACGCCATAAGCTGGTTTGCCCCTCCGAAAAGCACCCAGAGATACTGCCACCATCCGGTCATGACAAGCACCATGCCAAGTATACATGCGATGAACGTGCCTATGTGTGGGTTTCTGAAGACAGGGCTTACATCGCTTAAAAGCTCTGATGTGGCTACCCTCATGAATCGGATCACAAGCTGCATGATCGTTATTGCGAGAACGATCATCATAACGCTGCCGTAGGACCTCCCCAAAGCTGCCGGCATTCCCAATGCCCCGAGGAATTTCGATACGCCTGCGGCGAAGATGCCGCCGGGGCCTTTCGCAATGGCTGCGCCGTATTCAGCCGATGAGGCGTATATGGTCCCTGCTATGATCAAGGCGAAGAGCGCGAGCATCATCTCAATGAACATGACCCCGCCGCCGACAGGACGGGCATCAAGCTCGTTCTCCAGTTGTCTGGCTGTCCCGGAACTTGATACTATGCTGTGCCAGCCCGAGATGGCGCCGCATGCAATAGTGACGAACATGATGGGCCATATGGGACCTATCCTGATGGAGAAATCTGTGTAGGCGGGAAGGGTAAAATCAGGGTGGAGTATGAAGATGCCGATTATTCCGAAGAAAAGACCGAGAAAAACTATGTAGGATGCGACATAGTTGATAGGGAGGGCGAAACGCCAGATAGGCAGGACTGCTGCGAAATAGCAGAAGACGAATGCTGCGATCGCCCAGAGCCACCTGCTGTTCGCAAGGTCTAGCCCGAGAATCTTATCGGAAGGAGCGAGCGTGCCGAACCAGATGCCGGCCATGGCAATCACGACAGTGACAACAGTAGTGAGGATGATATCCTTCCTCCAGCGGTATATCATCTGGCCTGCAAGAATACCACCAACGGTGAGGAAGAGCCATGCCATCGGGGCGGCCTTCAATGCTATGGTTGTGCTCACCACAACATTCCCGAAGGCGCCGGCGATCAGGAGAAGATAGAAATAGATAAAGGAAAGAAGAATGATGCGCGCCCTTGGCGAGATCAATTTATGGCTTAACCCGCCGAAAGAAGCGCCGTCATTTCTCATCGCCACCATCGCGCTCGAGTAGTCCTGCACCCACCCGATGAAGAAGGTGCCGGCGAGGATCCATATCAATGCAGGGAGCCATCCCCACTGGATCGCGATAATGGGGCCTATGATGGGGGCCGCGCCGGCGATCGATTTGAACTGGTACCCGAAGAGGATGTTCTTGCTTGTCGGCATGAACTCCACGCCGTCCATGTACATCTTTGCCGGAGTAGCCCTTTTGGGATCGGACTTTATGATCTTTGTATCGATGTGCTTCGCATAGAAGCGGTAACCAATGAAAGCAACAACGAGACCTAAAATAAGAACCACTACAGAATTCATATTTTCCCCCTTGTTAACTTTATTTGTTCGATATTTAAGGTTATTACATAGTTGCAGGATAACGTCAAGAAAATTTCGTCATATCTGTCAGAGTTGTTGATATTCCTTGCGATATCCCAAATATCTTGATAATTTGAGGAGTTGTGTTTATAATAAGGCAGTTTATCGGGGAAACAAGCGGTATTCCCAGGCATATCCCGGAGGAATGATGAAGGTACAGGTAGAAAATGTCGACAACGTGAAGAAAAAAGTAGAGGTTCTCCTTTCCGAAGAAAAAATAAACGAATTCAGGGAATCTATCTACAGCGAGCTTCAAAAGCAGGTAAAAATAAAAGGTTTCAGGCCCGGCAAGGTGCCGAAACCGATGATCATCAGTTATTACAAGGAATACATTGACGACGAACTGAAGAAAAGAATGGTCCAGGAGACGATGTACGAAGCGCTGGATGAGGCGAAGGTAAATCCTGTGGGGCAGCCCGTGGTAGACTTCATCGATGAGACGGACAGGCATGGCTACGTCCTCGAGTGCGAGGTGATCCCCGATATCGAGCTTCCGGCGTATAAAGGCATCGAGGTCGAGGTTGAACCAATAGAGATCACAGATGAAGACGTTGCGAAGCGGATAGACGGACTGCGTCATATGCATGCCGAGGTAATCGCAAAAGGAGGCGACACGGGCGCCCAGAAGGGCGATCTTGTTGTTATTAAATACCAGGGATATGAGAGCGGAAAACCTGTCAAGGATATCGGAACAGAGGCGTATCCTGTAGAGCTCGGGACGTCTGCGTTGATGCCTGAATTTGAGAACGAGCTCATCGGGATGAGAGAGAGCGAAGAGAAAGAGATACCAGTATCTTTTCCCGCCGATTATCCTGATAAAGAGATCGCCAACAGGACATTGCAGTTCAGGGTGACAATGAAAGAGATCAAGGAAAAGCGTCTCCCGGAGGTGAATGATGAGTTTGCCAAGGATCTGAGCTTTGACAGTATTGAGGCGCTGCAGAAGGGCCTGAGGGAAGAGATACACAAAGAAAAAGAGAACGTGAGGAACAGGGAGATCGCGCAGAAGATCGTCGATACCCTCATCAGCAGTGTTGATATACCGGTCCCCAAAATCCTTCTCGAGAAACGTATCGAGATGATGATGGAAGACGCAAAATCAAGATTCAAAGCCGACAGGTTGACCGAAGAGGAGGCGAGGACCATTGAGGAACGGTTCAGAAAGGATTTTGAGAAGAGTGCCGAGACACGGATCAAGGCCGAGATCATGATCACGAAGATCTCAGAGAAGGAAGGCATAGACGCGGACGAGAATGACGTCCAGGAGCGCATAAAGAAGATCGCCGAGGATGCCAAGAGACCATTCAGTGACGTGAAGAATTTTTATGAGCAGTATAATCTTCTGAGCGGCCTGCGAAGCAGCATCATAGAGGAGAGGACCATTAATTTTCTCCGCGATAATGCGAAGATTAAGGAGAAACCATGAATCTTGTACCGATAGTCATTGAAAAGGACGGGAGAGGGGAAAGGGCCTACGATATATACTCCCGCCTTTTAAAGGAAAGGATCGTCTTTCTCGGCACGAGCATCGACGACAACGTGGCAAACATCATTATTGCCCAGCTTCTGTTCCTTGAGTCTGAAGACCCTGCGAAGGACATCTTTCTTTATATCAACAGCCCCGGCGGATATTTGACAAGCGGACTTGCGATCTACGACACCATGCAGTATGTCAAGCCGCCGATCGTCACGATGTGCATCGGCCAGGCAGCCAGCATGGGAGCTGTATTGCTTGCCGGCGGGGAGAAAGGCAAAAGATACGCGCTGCCGCATTCAAGGATACTGATACACCAGCCCCTTGGAGGCGCCCAGGGGCAGGCCAGCGATATCGACATACAGGCAAAGGAGATCCTGCGGATGCGAAGCGAGATAAACAAGATCTTTACAAAACACACCGGTCAACCCATAGAAAAGATAGCTGCTGATACGGAGAGGGATTTTTTCATGAACCCTGAACAGGCCATCGAGTATGGCATCATAGATCAAATAGTCGAAAAGAGGATATAGCATGATCAAAAGAAACAACGGAAGAACAATCAAGTTGAACTGTTCCTTTTGCGGGAAGAGCCAGGATGAAGTGAAGAAGCTCATAGCAGGCCCCATGGTCTATATATGCGATGAGTGCATAGAGCTGTGCAATGAGATCATACAGGAAGAGGCCAAAAAGGAGCGCTTCGACTATATCAAGACGTCCATACCGAAACCGCACGAGATCAGAAAGCTGCTCGACGAATATGTTATCGGCCAGGACCACGCGAAAAAGGTCCTTTCAGTGGCAGTATACAACCATTATAAGAGGATAGAGGCGAAGGCCCATTTTGACGATGTGGAGATCCAGAAAAGCAACATCCTTCTGATCGGGCCCACAGGCTCCGGCAAGACCTTGCTTGCCCAGACGCTTGCGAAGATACTCCACGTGCCGTTTACCATCGCAGATGCGACGACCTTGACGGAAGCGGGGTATGTCGGTGAGGATGTTGAGAATATCATCCTCTACCTTCTCCAGTCCGCTGATTATAACGTGGAGAGGACGGAGCGCGGCATTGTCTATATCGACGAGATCGACAAGATATCGAGGAAGACCGACAGCCCGTCGATCACAAGGGATGTTTCCGGGGAAGGCGTACAGCAGGCGCTCCTGAAGATCATTGAGGGCACGATAGCGAACGTTCCCCCAAAGGGCGGAAGGAAGCACCCGCAGCAGGACTATATCAAGGTCAATACTTCGAACATCCTCTTCATCTGCGGAGGGGCCTTCCATAGCATAGACGGTCTTGTTGCAAGCAGAATTGGAAAGAAAGGCATCGGGTTCGGCGTTGATGTAGAAGGAGGGAGGGACAAGAGATATTCGGAACTGATGCGGGAGATCCAGCCTGAAGACCTTCTGAAGTACGGATTGATCCCTGAGTTCATAGGCAGATTGCCGATAACGGCCACGCTTGATGAGCTCAGCGAGGAGAACCTCGTTGAGATCCTGAAAAGACCGAGGAACGCCATCGTCAAGCAATATAAAAAGCTCTTTGAGCTTGAGAATGTCAAACTTACCTTCACTGAAGGCGCGCTCAGGGGTATCGCAAAGGATGCCATGAAAAAGAAGACCGGAGCCCGGGGCTTGAGGTCAATCATGGAGAAGGTCATGCTCGACGTGATGTACGAGATCCCGGCGCTCTCAAATGTAAAAGAGTGTGTGGTCAGCGAAGAGGTCATCGTGAACCACGAGCGGCCTATCCTCATCTACGAAGAAGAGGCAGAGATCGCCTGAGCGTTTGACTTTTAGCGGTGAACCTGCTATATTGTGCCGGATCGGGCGGGTAGCTCAGCGGGAGAGCATCGGCCTTACAAGC
>DLMV01000063.1:40861-41582 GCA_002478225.1 Deltaproteobacteria bacterium UBA7527
GGCCTGTCACGCCGGAGGCCGCGAGTTCAATTCTCGTCGACCCCGCCATTTCAAAAAAGGGCGCAATGAATTTTATCCTTTGCATCCACAACCATCAGCCTGTCGGAAATATGGATTTTATCCTTGAGGAGGCATATGCGAAATCGTATATGCCTTTTTTTGATGTCCTGAAAGACTTTGAGGAGATCAAGATCAACATCCATTTTTCAGGTTTTCTCTTTTCATGGCTCTGTGAGCGCAAGCCGGAGTATATCAAGATCCTCAAGAAAATGAAGAAGAGAGGGCAGCTGGAGATCATTTCCGGCGGTATGTACGAACCCGTCTTCTCCTTGTTGAGCGAGGATGACGGGGTGGCGCAGATAAAAATGCACCTGGATCTTATGGAAAATGTCTTCGGCGAGAGACCGATTGGTATGTGGCTTGCCGAAAGGGTGTATGAGCCGTACATCCCGAGGGTGCTGCACAGGGCAGGGATCGGTTTCACCCTTGTCGACGACAATCACTTTAAGGCAATCGGCCTTGAGGAGAAAGACCTCTACGGCTATTTCATCACGGAATATGAGGGGCATCCGCTTTCGGTCTTCCCCGGTCTTGAGTTCCTTCGCTACGCGATCCCGTTCAAACAGACGGATGCGCTCGATGGATACCTGAAGGACGTAAAAAAGCAAGGCGGGGACCTCGTTGTCTTTGGCGATGACGGCGAAAAATTCGGCCTGTGGCC
>DLMV01000063.1:41753-60681 GCA_002478225.1 Deltaproteobacteria bacterium UBA7527
ACGTATATAAAGAGAACTGGCTGCGGTCATTTTTCGGGTATCTGGCGGAGAACAGCTCATGGCTGACGACAACGACGTTCTCGGAGTATATGAAGGCGAAACGGCCTGTGAGCAGGATCTACCTCGGCTGCGAGTCATATAAGGAGATGGGGGAATGGTCTCTTCCCGCAGGGATCGCAAAAACATACGGCGACCTGCTGAACGAACGGGACATACCGTACAGGCGTTTTCTGACCGGCGGCTATTTTAAGAATTTCCTCGTAAAGTACGCCGAAAGCAACGATATGCACAAAAAGGCGCTCCGCCTGTCGAAGAAGGCAGGCAGAAACACTGAAGCAAAAAGACACGTCTACATGGCGCAATGCAATGACAGCTACTGGCACGGCGTCTTCGGCGGACTCTATCTTCCGCATCTGAGGGCATCTGTTTACCGGCACCTTATCGAAGCCCGAAAGCTTCTCGACCCGACGAAAGCCTTCGCCGATGGTTATATCGAGGATATAAATCTTGACGGCTACGAAGAGGCAGTACTGAGCAACAATGAGCTGGAGGCATCATTTCTTCTGAAAGAAGGAGGAGCGCTGTACGGGCTTGACTACAAGCCGTCATCAGTGAACATAATGGCTACTCTCCGGAGGCGATACGAGGGATACCACGAAAAGATAAAACAGGCGGTGTACGGGAATATTGCCGATGGGACGAAGACCATCCATGAAATGGTCATTGCAAAAGAAGAGGGGCTTGGTGAGTACCTCCACTACGACTGGTACAGGAGGGGTTCTCTCATAGACCACGTTATGGGAGATGATGTGGCCCTGGGACCCTTTTACAGGGGGAAATATTTTGAGCCGGGGGATTTCGTCAAGGAGCCTTACCTGGGAGTCATACGAAAGGACAAAAAAGCAGTGCAGCTCTCGATGGAGAGAAAAGGACATTGCTGGCAGGCAGGGAAGGGTCTGCCCCTGACCATCAGAAAGGATGTTGTCTTACGACCGGAAGCCGGCCCGTTGAGCATCGATTATGCACTCAACGGTGCCATAGATGGGTTGTTGTATTTCGGCGTGGAATTCAATTTTTCACTTCTCGGGACAGGCGGAGACAGGTTCCTGGAGACAGGCGGCATAAAGTACCCGCTTACAATAAAGGACACGCTCGGGGAGTCGGACAGATTGAGGCTCTACGATCCATATCAGAATGTCGAGATCCTCCTCGAATGGGATCTGCCTGCACCGATCTGGACGTTTCCCGTAGAGGTTGTTTCATTGTCAGAGAACGGGTTCGAACGAAATTACCAGAGCACGATGGTCATGCCGGTCTGGGCCATAGATCTTTCCAAAGGATCATGGAATATGTCAATGAGGCTTCATCTAAAGCAAGTTCAATAAACCTCGTGAAATGTGAAACGTGAAAAGTAAAATGTTTAAAGCATTAAGCGACGAGGGTTTTTTTATCTTTTATCTTCTGCATTTCACATTTCACTTTTCACGGCATTAGCAAAGAATGGTTTCCGTCATCATCACCACATATAACCGGAGAAGGTTCCTGAGGGAGGCAGCGATGTCTGTTCTACAACAGGACTACCCGGATAAAGAGATCATCGTTGTCGACGATGGATCGACGGACAATTCCATCGAGGAAGTGAAGGATCTGCCGGTGCGCTATGTATGGAAGGAAAACAGCGGTATCAGCAGCGCCAGGAACAGGGGCATAGGAGAATCAGGCGGCGAGTACATAGCGTTCCTCGATGTTGATGACCTGTGGAAAAAGAAGAAGCTTTCAACCCAAATATCCCAGATGAAGGCGAAAGATCACAGCGTATCATATACCGACGAGATCTGGATAAGAGATGGAAAAAGGCTCAACCAGAAATTACGGCATAAGAAATATTCCGGCATGATCTTCGAGCATTGTCTCCCCCTTTGCATCATCAGTCCATCGTCGGTGGTCATCAAGAGGGAGATATTTGAAGATGTCGGATTATTTGACGAATCGCTGCCCGTGTGCGAGGACTACGATATGTGGCTCAGGGTGACCGCCAGGTACCCCGTGCTTTTTATAGAGAGGCCGCTGGTGATCAAGAGAGGCGGTCATGAAGATCAGCTTTCCAGGCGGTATGCAGGCATGGACAGGTTCAGGATACAGGCTATCGTAAAGATATTGCAAGCCCATTACCTTGACAGCGCCATGCGAAGGCAGGCGGCTGAGGAACTGAAAAGGAAATGCCTGATCTATGCCAACGGTGCGATACGACGGAACAAGATGGAAGAGGCCGAATACTACCTTTCCCTTGCGGTAAAAGCAGCGGAGGGCGGGGAGCAGAGAGCAGAGAGATGAACTCTATAAAGGACGGTTCCTTTTGTTTTAAAATATTCATCGATATTGTTCGTTCCGGTGTTTACGAATTCCCTTTGATATTGAGCTGCGACAGGTTCCGGCTGATCTTATGTGCGGCCTCGAGGAGGTTCATGGCCATGCCGTGCAGTTTCCCGTCCGTCATTGAAGCGGTGAACCCCAGGATGCATATGGCGCCTGCTGGGACATCCCGCGAATATACAAGAGCCGCAATTGCCCTCACGCCTTTCAGATACTCTTCGAGATCAAGCCCGTAACCGTTTTTTCTTGTTTTTTCTATTTCTTCTATGAAGTGCTCTAAATCGGTTATGCTGTTCTCCGTATATTTTGGCAGCCCGCGCTCCTTGAGGAAGTTCCTGATCTCGTCATTGCTAAAAGGAGAGAGAAACACCTTGCATAGGACAGATGCAGTGATCGGGAGCTTGGTTCCCACAGGGGAAGATATCTTCAACGTCTTCTTCGCTTCGACAGTATCGAGAACCTTTACTGTATGGTCTTCCTTGACGCAGAGAAAGACCGTCTCATCGGTAGTCTCAACAAGCTTTTCAAGGAATGGCCTCGCGACAGCAGTGAGCTCCCCTCCGCGCAGGACAGTATTTGCAAGCTCGAAGAGTTCCTGACCGATCGTATACTTCTTTGTTGATCTGTTCTTTGCGACAAAACCGCTTTCTTGAAGGGCTTTCAATACACCGAAGACAGTACTTTTACTGATGGATAATGATTTAGCGATCTCAGTCACACCCAATGGCCTATTCTCCTGTATGATGAGCTTGGTGATCTCGAGAGCTTTTTTTATAATAGGTGCATTATACATGATTCATTATGATGAACAATTATAGCGAAATATGTTATTTGTGTCAATAAATTATAGAAAACAGAAATATATTTTAGTTTATGGTAATGAACTACTGGTAAAATGTTCGCAGAAAAGGATCATTAACGGATTTAGTTTGTTTCAAATTGGGGGATAATCTGATACAATTCAGTATTTTACGGATATGCCAGTGTACACAATAAAATTTCTCCCCGACGACCGCGCGGCAACGGCAAGCGATGGTGAAAATCTGCTCGAAATCGCCATGAGGTCCGACGTCCACATCAATGCTTCGTGCGGCGGCAACGGCACCTGCGGGAAATGCAGGGTTAAGGTCATGCGAGGGAAGACCAGCGCGCCTATGCATCCGAAGGTAAGCAGCAAAGATTATGATGAGGGGTTTAGGCTCGCATGCATGACTACGGTCCACGGAGAAGCGGTCGTTGAAATACCGCTTGAATCTCAGGTCGACAGATCGGCGCTCAGGAGAAAGGCGGGGGGCTCCCGCGTCCTCTCCTCTTTCAGCAGTACGGATTTTATCAAAGGGTGGGCGATTGATCCGGCAGTATCAAAGCGCTACATAGAACTTCAAAGGCCATCCGTTGATGATAACGTATCAGACCTGAGGCGGCTGGAGAGGGAATTCCAGGCGAAATATGGCAGGGCCGATATTGCCATAGATTTTTCTGTGCTTAAAACATTGAACAGAACCTTCAGGGATGCTGGGTGGAAGGTGACGGTTACGGTTGTTGAGTCCGGCAGGGGGGTCGAGATTATTAATGTAGAGCCTGGCAATACTGAAGATAGAAATTATTCTATTGTTTTTGATATTGGAACGACGACGGTCTGCGCTCAGATCCTCGATCTTGCGAGTTGCAGCGTCGTGAAGATCGCCGAGCACAGGGACAACGGCCTCGACCTTTGCACCCTCGCCGAGTCCTCCGATTACAACAGCCAGATACGTTATGGTGAGGACGTTATATCGAGGATAATGTACGCCCAGAAGGAAGGCGGCCTGGAAGAGCTCCAGAAGGCCGTTATCAGGACAATGAACGGTCTCATAAGCGAATTACTGGGTATGGGCAATATCAGGGCAGAGGATGTTTCCCATATCGTTTGCGCCGGCAATACGACAATGACCCACCTCCTTCTCGGCATCTGCCCGAAGTATATCATGCTTGCCCCCTACACGCCTGTTATGACAACGGGTGTTTCGGGCGCTGCGGCGTCAGGGGCCATTGGATCATCGCGGGTCTGCGGGGACAATTCAGCAGACACGAGTTCTTCCGGGATCATCATACCGCCTGTCAGGGCAAAAGAGATCGGCGTAACGCTCAATGAGAATGCAAGGCTGTATGTGTTCCCATGCGTATCGTCGTATGTCGGCGGCGACATTGTGGCAGGCGTGATCGGTTCCGGCATGTTTCAAAAAGAAAACGTCACGCTTTATATGGATATCGGGACGAACGGCGAAGTGGTCCTCGGGAACAAGGACTGGCTTATGTGTGCTTCATGCTCGGCAGGGCCTGCCTTTGAGGGTGGAGGGATAAAATTCGGAATGAGGGCGGGGAAGGGGGCAATTGAACAGGCAAGGATCCATCCTGTTACCTATGAACCGATGGTCCTGACGATCGGCAGGACAAAACCCGCAGGCATCTGCGGCTCCGGATTGATCGACATCGTCGCAGGCCTCATCGAAACCGGCCTCATTGATCAGAACGGCAAGTTCCGAAGGGATCGTGATACGGAGAGGGTCAGGCACGGCGAGGACGGATATGAATATGTGGTCTGCTATGCACCGGAGAGCCGGATAGAAAGGGATATCGTCATTACCGAAGTGGATATCGATAATCTGGTGAGGACCAAGGCGGCGATCTATGCGGGCTGCAAGGTGCTCCTTGACAATGCCGGACTATCATACAGCGAACTGGAAAAGGTCATCATAGCAGGAGGCTTTGGCCATTACATAGACGTCGAAAGGGCGCAGGTGATCGGGCTCCTGCCTGAACTGCCTCTGGAAAGATTTATCTTTGTGGGAAACGGCTCGCTCCTTGGCGCGCGCCTGTTCTCTTTTTCGAAGGGATTTTTGAACCAAGCAGAGCGGGTGGCAAGGAACATGACAAATATTGAGCTTTCCAACAGCAAATCATTTGTGGACGAGTTTGTGGCAGCTATGTTCCTGCCGCATACCGATCAGAGTCTGTTCCCCGGTGTAATGGAGAGATTGAGAAATGGCGGTTAAGAGGAAGCAATGAGAGCGAAGAACAAGCCAATGGTCATAGCCGTTGCCGGTAAAGGCGGGGTAGGCAAAACGACGGTGGGAGGATTGCTCGTAAGATACCTTGTTGAGGAAATGAAGAAAGGCCCTGTCCTTGCGGTGGACGTGGACCCCAACTCCAACTTCAACGAGGTGCTCGGAGTAACCGTGAAGAATACGATCGGCGAGGCGAGGGAATTGATGAAGAAAGACGTTCCCAAAGGCATGACAAAGGACGTCTGGTTCGAGTACAAGGTACATGAGGCCATTGTCGAACATGATGGTTTTGACCTCCTTGTCATGGGAAGACCAGAGGGGCCCGGGTGCTATTGCGCGGCAAACGCTGTAGCGAAGCGATCCATCGATGCGCTGAAGGCAAACTACTCTTATATTATTGTGGACAATGAAGCGGGCATGGAGCACATGAGCAGGCTTGTTACGCAGGACGTGGACAGGCTGTACGTCATTTCCGACCCTACTCAGAGGGGTCTTGCGACGGCAGGCCGGATCCACCGTCTCATCAATGAATTGAAACTGCACATCGGAAATACCTATACTATTGTGAACCGCACAGACGCACATGACAAAGCTACCCTTGATAGTATCGCAGCGGAGAACGGCATAGCGCTGACGGGAACGATACGCAACGACCAGGCGCTTTTGTTGAACGAAATGGAAGGAAAGACGATCTTCGATCTCAAAAAGGATTCTGTTGCCCTTATTGATGCATACAGGATATTCGATGCGACACTGAAAGGCAGCGAATAGCAGAAACCCTTGACAGACCGTTCAAACGATTGCATGTTAATGTGAAAGCGAAGGAGGGAATATGGGAGCGAAGATCATCAGCGGGACCGAGACAGCATCGAAGATCAGGGAAGAACTAAAGGAAGAGACGGCCCGACTGAAGGCAGATCATGATCTGGTGCCGGGGCTTGTAACGATCATCGTGGGGAACAATCCGGCATCGGTGAGCTATGTAACGGCAAAACAGAGGACCGCGAAGGAGCTTGGCTTCTATTCTGTCCAGGATGATGAGCCTGAGGATATCTCCGAAGAAAAGCTCCTTGCGCTGATCGACACATACAACAAGGACCCCAGGATACATGGGATCCTCGTGCAGCTCCCCCTTCCAAAACACATCAATGAGACGAAGATCCTCTACGCGATAGATCCCGATAAGGACGTCGATGGGTTCCATCCAGTCAATGTCGGCAGGCTCATGATCGGGGAGGCGAAGTTCTACCCCTGTACGCCTTATGGCATTCAGCAGCTTCTTGTAAGGAGCAACGTTAACATTGATGGAGCTGAGGTCGTTGTTGTGGGGAGGAGCAATATCGTCGGAAAGCCTATTGCCATGATGCTTGCGCAGAAGGCAAAAGGGGCGAATGCCACGGTAACGATGTGCCATACCGGGACGAGAGACCTTGCGTTCCATACGAAACGCGCCGACATCCTCATAGTAGCCGCGGGAAGACCGAAGGCGATCACCGCGGATATGGTCAAAGACGGCGCGGTCGTGATAGACGTAGGTGTGAACAGGATCGGGATGACGCCGGAAGGAAAGGCAAAGCTCTGCGGCGATGTGGACTTTGATGGTGTGAAGGCGAAGGCATCGGCGATAACGCCTGTTCCTGGCGGCGTAGGGCCCATGACCATAACGATGCTTATGCTCAATACGGTAAAAGCGGCAAAAGCAGCTCATGGCCTGTAGCTCATGGCCCATAGCTGATAGCAACTGCATAGTAATGAATTTTAAGTTCGAAATTTTTTGCCATGAGCCATGAACCATGAGCTATGAGCTAAATCGGAGGTTGTATGTCTGACTACAAGTACGAGGAAAAAGAGGATTTTGCCGGAAGGAAGGTGAAGGTCCTTGGTCCAACCTATGAAGAAGGAAAACCTGAAGACAGAGGGGACTGGAGGTCGAAGCTTGGAAGCCGTGAGGACGCCTTGCGCTATATCAGGACAGCAATGAGATACTGGTACAGTAAGGAATGGTACGGCAGTGAGAAAAGGAAACAGGAGGCATAATGGCATTTGAAATACCGAAGATCAGATACACGGGGAAGATCCAGGAGGTTGCTGTCGGTACCGGAAAGAGGGCGGTCAGGGTTGGCGGGGCAAGCTGTTATCCCTTCTATCGTTTTGAAGGAGAGATGCCGAATCCCACGAGGGTAGCATTTGAGGTATGGGATCACCGGCCTGAAGACTGGCAGGAATGGGCGGTAGAGCCTTATAAGGATGTGATCCATGACCCTGTAGCCTGGGCGAAAAAATCCATTGACGCCTATGGGGCCGAGGTGATCGCGCTTCAGCTGAAAAGTGCTGATCCGAATGGGATGGACAGGCCGGCGGATGAGGTTGTCCGGGTCGTTCAGGACGTTGTCAATGCTATTGATGTCCCGCTTATCATCTGGGGAACAGCTAATGATGAGAAGGACGCTGATCTGCTTCGGAAGGCAGCGGAGGTTTGCGAGGGGAAGAACGTTGCCATAGGTCCCGTCTCAGAGAAGAACTATAAACAGATCGGGGCTATGGCGATCGGGTACGGTCAGATCGTGATGGCATCGACCCCTATAGACGTGAACCTTGCGAAGCAGCTTAACATACTTCTTGGGAATCTTGGTATGCCTGACGAGAAGGTCCTTATGGATCCAACGACGGGCGGCATCGGTTATGGGCTTGAATATTCATATTCCGTGATCGAGAGAGACAGGATGGCCGCCCTGACGCAGGAAGACGTCAAGCTGCAGCATCCGGTTATCTGCAACCTTGCCCATGAGGTCTGGAAGACCAGGGAGTCACGGTTAAAGAGGGAAGATGACGAGAAGCTTGGCGATGAGCTGAAACGATCCATCCTCATGGAATCGATCACCGCGATGAGCCTTGCCATTGCAGGCGCCGATATCGTTATCATGCGGCACCCTGAGAGCGCAAAGCTGGTGAAGGAGATGATCGGTGAACTGATGAAGTGACCGAATGAAGGCCGTAAGGCGTCAGGCGTTAGGCGATTGAACCCCTTACGACTTACGCCTCACGACTTACAGGTATTTATGGAGGAGCGATGCCTGACGAGAAGATAAGAAGCATCGATAAGGCAACATTGAAACTGTTGGAGAAGGCTGAGAAGGAAAAGATCGGCACCGTGTTCTCCCGCGCAGACGAGATAAAGCCGTGTCCTATAGGCGTCGAGGAGAGCTGCTGCAAGGTCTGCGCCATGGGGCCGTGCAGGCTGCCCCGATCAAAGAAAGGCGAAGCGAAGGAGAGGGTCGGCGTCTGCGGCGCAACGATCGAGACGATCGTGGCAAGGAATTTTGCAAGGAAGGTTGCGGCAGGCGCAGCATCGCATTCGGACCATGCGCGCGAGGTAGTGCACACGTTCATCAAGACGGCAAGGGGAGAGGCGCAGGGCTTTGCCATCAAGGATGAGATGAAGCTGCTGGCCGTAGCCCTTGACTTTGGCATTGCGATCGAGGGAAGGGAGATAAAGGATATCGCGATGGAGCTTGGCGAAAAGGCGCTGAAGGAATTCGGAAAGCAGGACGGCGAGCTTGTATATATAGGAAAGGCCCCGCTGAAAAGACAGGAGCTGTGGAAGAGGCTCGGCGTGACCCCGCGCGGCATAGACAGGGAGGTCGTCGAGATCATGCACCGCACCCATATGGGTGTCGACCAGGACTATAAGCACCTTCTTCTCCATGCGGCGAGGACAGCGCTTGCCGACGGATGGGGAGGCTCCATGATCTCCACGGACCTGCAGGACATCATGTTCGGCACACCCGTGCCTGTACTCGGAAGCATCAACCTCGGCGTCCTAAAGGAAGACCACGTGAACGTCGTCGTGCACGGGCACGAGCCGCTCCTTCCTGAACTCCTTGTCGTTGCAAGCAGGGACCCTGAGGTGAGGAAGATGACAGAGGATGCCGGCGCAAAAGGGATAAACCTGGCCGGGATGTGCTGTTCAGCGAACGAGGTGCTCATGAGGCATGGGATACCCTGTGCGGGAAATTTTCTTCAGCAGGAGCTCGCTCTCATAACTGGGGCTGTGGAGCTGATGACCGTCGACGTCCAGTGCGAGATGCAGGGCCTTAAGAACGTGGCAGAGTGCTTCCATACGCGGCTTATCACGACATCGGACAGGGCAATGATCGAGGGCGCGACACACGTGGAGTTCCACCCCGAGCATGGACTTGACACAGCAAAGAAGATACTGAAGATGGCGATAGAGAACTATCCCAACAGGAGGCACGCCGTCTATATACCGGACGAAAGCCGGGATATGGTTGCGGGTTTCAGCCATGAGACGATCAACTATCTCCTCGGCGGTCTTTTCAGGGCAAGCTACAGGCCGCTGAATGACAATATCATGAACGGACGCATACGGGGTGTGGCAGGGGTGGTCGGCTGCAACAACGTGAGGACGCCGCACGATTCAGCGCATATCGCCATGATAAAAGAGCTCATCAGGAACGATGTCCTGGTCCTTACAACAGGCTGCGCTGCCATGGCATGCGGGAAGGAAGGACTGCTTACGCCGGAAGCGGCGAAGCTGTATGCCGGTTCAGGGCTTGCCGAGGTCTGCGAGGCGGTGGGGATACCGCCAGTGCTCCACCTCGGCTCCTGCGTTGACAACTCAAGGATACTCATGGCGGCAACGGCAATGGTAAAAGAGGGAGGGCTCGGCGACGACTTAAGCGACCTTCCCGCTGCGGGGGCCGCACCTGAGTGGATGAGCGAGAAGGCTATCGCCATAGGCCAGTATTTTGTCGCATCGGGCGTTTTTACCGTCTTCGGGACCACGTGGCCCACTTCGGGAAGCGAAAAGGTCACGCGCCATCTCTTCGAAGAGTACGAGGAGCTCTACAAAGGCATGTGGGCATACGAGCCTGATCCTGTAGAGGCTGCGCAGCTGATGATCCGGCACATCGATAAGAAGAGAAGGGCGCTCGGCATAGACAAGGCAAGAGACCGGGTGCTCTTTGATATGGCAATGAGAAGGGCATTGGATTAGCGAGGAGGACGGGATGTCGAAGATCATAGCATCTGCAGCCATCAGGGGCGCGCACAGGATATTCCATAAGGCAGAAGAAAAATTCAAGGAGGCCCTTGAAAAGTTCGGCCCCAGGCAGGAGGTCGGTTTCCCCAATACCGCCTATTACCTCCCGATCATCTACGCCATGACCGGCATCGGCGTTTCAAGGGTAGAGGACATGCGCAGCGTCCTTGACATATGCAAGAGGATGATACCTCCGCCGGTTCGCGAGAATACCCCGCTTCCATACCTCGCACCTGCCCTGGATGCGGGGATGGCGACCTTCTTCGCCGAAGAGATCATCGAAGCGGTACGCTACCTCGAAGAGCCCGGTGTCTATGCGGCGAACAGCGAGGACCCGACGGACGCAACCATCTGGCTCGGCGCAGCGAACGATGTCATATTCAGGAAAAGAGGCGTCGAGTTCGTCGACGGGACGGCGCCCGGCTTCGCGGCCATTGTCGGGGCAGCTCCGGATCCTCAGACAGCGGCGAGGATAGCGCTTGAGCTGCAGGAAAAGAACCTTTATGTTTTCATGTGCGCTGAGAACGATGGGAAAAGGTTCTCGCAGCAGCTTATCGACGCCAACATCCAGATCGGCTGGCCCACAAGGCTCGTTTCCTTCGGGCCGGACATATACCAGGCGGTCTTCGCCATAGGCTTTGCGTGCCGCGTTGCCATGGCCTTTGGAGGCATCAAACCGGGCGATTACAGAAGGAACCTCATCTATAACAAGGATAGGACATACGCATTTGTGCTCGCCCTCGGCAATGTGACCGACGAATGGTATGCAAACGCCGCCGGGGCGATCAACTGGGGATTCCCTGCCATCGCAGATACGCCGATCCCGGAGGTCCTTCCTACCGGAATATGCACCTATGAGCACGTCGTTTCCAATATTCCTCACGACCAGATAGTCCAGAAGGCCGTTGAGGTCAGGGGACTGAAGGTGCAGGTGGCGGCTGTGCCTATCCCCGTATCATACGGCCCGGCCTTTGAAGGCGAACGGGTACGTGGGGAGGACATCTATCTTGAGATGGGCGGCGGCAGGACGATCGCCGTTGAGTGGACGACCACACGAAGGATGGATGAGGTGGAGGACGGAAAAGTAGAGGTGGTCGGCCCTGACGTTGGTGATGTGCAGCCAGGGATGAGGCTCCATTTCGCTATGGTCGCTGAGGTGGCGGGGAGGAATTTTCAGGAGGATTTTGAGCCGATCCTCGAAAGGCAGAACCATCACCTGATCAATCAGGCGCAGGGGATCATGCATATCGGGCAGAGGGACATTGCCTGGATACGGATCTCGAAACAGGCCGTGGAAAAAGGCTTCCGGCTTGAGCATATCGGAAAGATCATCCACGCGAAATATCATCAGGATTTCGGCGCCATCTTCGATAAGGTCCAGATAAAGATATACACCGAAGAAGCGAACGTCAGGGAGATCCTTGAAAAGGCCCGCGCTTCCTATGATCACAGGGATACGCGCATTGAGGGCATGACAGACGAAAACATCGAGACCTTCTATTCATGCATACTCTGCCAGTCCTTCGCGCCGAACCACGTCTGCGTCATCAGTCCGGAGAGGACAGGTCTTTGCGGCGCATACAACTGGCTGGACTGCAGGGCTGCCTATGAGATCAATCCTGAAGGTCCGAACCAGCCCATACGGAAAGGCGAATGCACCAATGACCGTTACGGGCAGTTCAATGGCTGCAACGATTATGTCAGGAAGGCATCGAGGCAGAAGATAGAGAGCGTGAGCCTCTACAGTCTCATGGTAGACCCGATGACGACATGCGGCTGCTGCGAGTGTATAGCCGCGATCCTTCCCATGTGCAACGGGATCATGACCGTTGACAGGGACTTTACCGATATGACGCCCTGCGGTATGAAGTTCACGACGCTCGCCGGCTCTGTCGGAGGCGGCGCTCAGACCCCGGGTTTCCTCGGCCACAGCAAATACAACATTACCCAGAAGAAGTTCCTGAAAGGCGACGGCGGTTTGTTGAGGATTGTGTGGATGCCGAAAAGGCTTAAAGAAGAGATCATGGACCGCCTCAAGAAGAGGGGCGAAGAGCTTGGCATCCCTGATTTTCCAGACATGATAGCCGATGAAACGGTGGCAAAGACAGAGGAAGAGGTGATCGAGTATATCACGCAGAAGGGCCACCCCTGTCTGACGATGGAACCGCTGATGTAACGAAACCCGTGAAAGGTGAAAGGTGAGCGGTAAGAGACAAAAGAAACAATCCTTGAAGAGCAGAGCATGAGAAGTTTTGAACATTTTACCTTTCACTTTTCACCTTTCACGATATACGCTTCAGCTGATAGCTTAGAGCAGAATTTATAGGACCTATAATAAACAGAAGGAGTTCTTATGGCATTGACAGGAATACAGATATTTAAACTGCTTCCGAAAACGAATTGCGGGGAGTGTAAATTCCCGACCTGCCTTGCATTCGCAATGGCCCTTGCCGCAGGCAAAGCGGAACTCGACGCGTGCCCGCATGTGTCGCCTGAGGCGCGCGCGGAGCTGTCCGATGCGAGCGCCCCGCCGATCAGGCAGGTGGGAATAGGGGTAGGGGATTACGAGGTCAGGATCGGCGGAGAGACGGTCATGTTCCGCCATGAAAAGACCTTTTTTAATAAGCCTGGCCTTGCCATACTCATTACCGATGCCATGGATGAGGCAGAGGCAGAAAGGAGATTCGCCAAATTGTCCCTGTACCAGTATGAGCGTGTCGGCTTGACCCTTCGCCCCGAACTTGTCGCTCTCAAGGAGACAGGGAACAAGGAGAGGTTTTTAAATCTTGTGAGAAAGGCATGCGGTATGCCTTACAGCATTATCCTCATGACCCTTGATGCGGCTCTCATGAAAGAGGCGCTCGATATCGCAAAAGAGAGAAGGCCGCTCATGTATGCGGCGACTGAGGAGAACTATGAAGAGTTCGGCAATATGGCGAAGAATTACGGGGCGCCGCTCGCAGTAAAAGGGCAGAACATCGAAGAGGCTGCAACCCTTTCCGAAAAGCTGACAGGCATGGGCATCAAAGACCTTGTTCTCGATACAGGACAGCGTTCTGTCAGGGATAGTTTCTATGACCAGGTATGCATACGGCGCGCAGCGCTCCTTAACAAATATAAGCCGCTCGGTTTCCCGACCATCACTTTCCCTTGTGAGATGACGGATAACCCGATGAAAGAGGTCCTTATCGCGTCAGCCTTTGTTGCAAAGTATGCAGGCATCATTGTGATGAGCGATTTTGAGGGCGAGACCCTCTTCCCGCTCCTTTTGCAGAGGCTGAACATCTATACCGATCCGCAACGCCCGATGACGACAAAGGAGGGCATCTATCCCATCAACAACCCTGATGAGAGTTCACCGGTGCTTGTGACCTGCAACTTCTCTCTTACCTATTTTATCGTCAGCGGCGAGATAGAGAATTCAAGGGTGCCAAGCTGGCTTTGCGTAATGGATACGGAAGGGCTGTCGGTCATGACAGCGTGGGCAGCGGGAAAATTTGTCGGCGACCTCGTCGGAGCCTTTATGAAAAAATGCGGGATCATCGAAAAGGTGCACCATAAAAAGGTCATCATCCCGGGATACGCCGCCGGCATCCTTGGCGACCTTGAAGAGGAGCTGCCGGGATGGGAGGTCCTTGTCGGACCCCGTGAGGCGGCGCACCTGCCGGCTTATCTGAGAATGTGGAAATAACGAGGACGGTTTCGATGCCCGCAGACATGACATTTGACCGGAGGGACCCATGTTCTTAATAGGTGAAAACCTCAACGTAATGTCGAAGAAGCTTGCCGATGCCTTTCTTTTAAGAGACCCTGATCCCGTCCGGAAGATGGCAGAGGCAGAGGTCAAGGCAGGGATGGATATGATCGATGTGAATATCGGACCTGCCCGCAAGGCCGGGCCTGAGTTCATGGAGTGGATAGTGAAGACCGTCCAGGAGGTGTCTGATATCCCGCTGTCGCTTGATACGACGAATATAGAGGCCATGGAAGCAGGCTTGCGGGTATGCAAAAGAAAACCGCTGATAAACTCAATTTCAGCGAGGCCGGAGAGGATGGCAGGCCTTATGCCAATTGCAAAAAGATACAACGCTTCCTTCATAGGTCTTACGCTCAGCGCGGAGGGTATACCGAGAGACGCGAATGAGCGGGGGCTGTTCGCAGCGGAGATCATCGCAGAGGCGGCAGAGTACGGTATCCTTGAAGAGGACATATGGCTCGATCCGATCGTCCTGCCCATTAATTCGCAGCAGGTGCAGATCCAGGGATGTACGGAGTTTGTTGCGATGCTTGCCGATCTGGCGCCGCTTTGCAAGTCTACCTGCGGGCTGTCGAACGTCTCCAACGGGATGCCCACCCATCTGCGGGGCATCATGAACAGGACATACCTGATCATGATAAAGCGGTACGGAATGTACTCTGCGATCGTCGATGCCTTCGACAATGAGCTGTATGACATCGCAAAGGATAAAAGGCCGGAGCTGGAAGCCCTTGTCCATAGGGTAATGGATGGAGGATCTGTAGACCTGTCAAAGGTATCCGAAGAAGAGGCGAAATACGTTAAGACCGCAAGGGTGCTGCTCGGGCAAACGCTCTACTCCGATTCATGGCTGGAAATATGATAGAACCCGATCAAGAATTCGTAAGGCGGAAGGCGTGAGGGGAAAAACAGCCCATAGCTGATAGTTCATGGCTCATAGAAGGATCAAAGAACGAAAATAAAATGAAAGAAAATAAAAAGACCGCGAAGGCGCTGCCGGATTTCTGCGATCTCATGTGTGTGTACGCGTCGATGCCGAAAGAGACCGCGGTAGATGGTGCAGGGAGCTGCAGGACCTTCATAGCGCTCTACTGCAAAAAGAGAAGATCCCTCGTTCACAAGAACATGCCGTGCAAGGAAAAGAAGATAAGCGTAAAAGGTAAAATGTGAAGCTGCAGCCCCTACCTTATGTCTTACCTGCTTATAAAGCTTATCATAATGTGAGGAAAGTGCTGCACGAAGCGGATGGAGCAGTGACGGCATCATTGCGAAAAATGGATGTCAAAAGATATTTAGTTATTTAAGAACGTCCCCGATACCCGGTACCCCTAAAATCAATTAGTCTGTGCTATACTTACAATAGAAGACATAAACTCATCGAAAGGAGGCCGCTATGTACTTTATGAATATCTGTACGTGGGCACCGGAGGATGAAAAGGAAATTGAGAAAAGAAGGGCAAAATGGAAATGGCCGAAGGACGTAAAAGTGATCTGTGAGTTTTTTGACCTCCAGGGGTGCAGGGTAATCAATGTCGTGGATACCGACGAGAAAGGGCTTATTCAAAGCAGGGCTGCATGGGTAGATATCATGGCATTTGAGACATTTCCCGTGTACCCCTTTGGTGAAAGCAAGGCTCTCGCGAAGAAGAAGTAGCAGCGGGATATGGGAGGAACGCTTAATTCTGGATCTCTGAGGATATTCAACCATCCACAATAGAAGGCGACATCCACAACCGTTCGCTTCCTTCCTGAGGTCGAGCATTTGTCATTTTTTTAAGGATAAAACATTTCAACTATTTGAAGTTCACCGACAAATCTCCGCTTGCAATTCAAATAAGATTGGCGGGCAATCGTAAAAATGGGCGGGTATAAGGGGAAACAGTCAGATTAATAAAATTACTTTAAAGCACATATTTATATTTTTATGGACGTCCCCCATTGCTTACCTAAAACGCTCGATGGAAGATTGATCGAGCCGCTACTGCAGTAAATCAGGTCTTTTATTTTTCAAGGCCAAGCCGTACGAGAAGTTGTCTGGCAAATTCCATACCGTTAGCCTTGTAAGGCTCTGGGACCCATGGCATCTCTCTTAATGTCTCCAGCATGGACGGCAAACGGTCATAAGGAATAGATATGAACTGCCGGCCTTCTGGAAAGAGTTTTCGTCGCTTCATTCCAAAGCCAAGACCGGTAGAGATAAAATTTATTTCACCTTTCAGATATGGGTAGACAAGAAGCCATGCGCATCCTATGGCGGCCGAATAGCGGCTTGACCACATCTGACCGTTCTTGTAGCTCATGGCCCTAAGTATTATCTCTGCCTGGCTGATGTTTGCGAGAACAATAAGAAGGTCGGGTTCGAAAGAGAGTTTATCTAAGGGTGAAAAGGCGGCATAGTTAACTACGTGCCGCTCTATGTGCGGAATATAATGATAGAGTCTGCTTGCTGCGCGATTGTCTCGAAAAACACCCAGCCCGGCGCCGAACTCGCCGCTTATAAAGGGGCCCTCTATGTCTGATTGTCCTAATACATATGGCCCTGCACCGCAAGTATGGTCGGCGGCTTCGCTATAAAAAATGTCTCCTTTTTGGGCCTTCACAAGCATTTCGCAAAGGGTCATCTTCTGTTCGATACGTTTGATATTCTCAGGCAGTCTGACAAAATATTTGACTGCTACCGGAGGTATCTCAAACTGAAAATCGTTCAGTATTGCATAGTCTTCTTTTTTGAGTGTCATTCAAACCTCCTTTGGTTCTCAATACGTTATAAAGCCGGGAAGAAAGGTGGCGATTTTAGGGAAAACAATGAGGATGATCGTTACAACAATAAGCGCATAAAGGAAAGGGAATATGCCCTTGAATATCTTTTCAAGAGGAACATCGGGGGCTATGCCTTTGATGACATAGACGTTGATCCCAACCGGTGGAGTTATGGCACCCATCTCCACGATAAGGGTGATGATAACGCCAAACCAGATAGGATCGTATCCAAGGGCGATAACTGTAGGGAAAAGGATCGGTACCGTGAGCATGATCATTGCCAATCCGTCCATGAAACACCCGCCGATGATGTGAATCAGCACGATTAAAACCATGATGAACGCAGGAGGAAGTGGAAGGTGCCCAACCCAGCTTGACAGCATAAAAGGGATCTGTGTAACTGCCATAAAACGGCCGAAGAGCGTAGCGCCAAAAATAACGAACATTACCATGCAAGTGATAAAGAGCGTGTCTTCCGCTGCTTCGATGAGGTTCCTTAAGGCAAGATTCCTCCGTACAAGTCCGAGAAGGGCAACCGCCCCTGCGCCGGCTGCTCCTGCCTGCGTGGCGCTGAACCAACCGGTCATCAGCCCGCCCAGGACTATTACAAAAATAATAATTACTTCCATAAGCGCAGGAAATGTTTTTATTTTATCCTGAAATGTCGTAGCCGGTCCGGGAGGACCAAGCAGGGGGTTGCGGGAGCATATGATAAAAATGGTGACAATAAATGCAAAGGCAAGGAGCAGGCCGGGCAGGATCCCGGCAACAAAAAGCTTTCCGATGGACTGCTCGGTAATGATCCCGTATATGATGAGCAGGGCGCTCGGAGGAATAAGAATGCCGAGAGTACCCGCCGAGGCAACACATCCTGTTGCAAGGGAATCATCGTAGTTGTACCGTTTCATCTGGGGCAAGGCAACGGTCCCCATGGCTGCCGCAGTGGCGTTCGTTGATCCGCATATTGCCGAGAATGCAGCGCTTCCCAGTATGGATGCGATTGTCAACCCTCCCCGCATGTTGCCAAGGACCACGTAGCTTGCATCGAATATCCTCTTGCTCATGCCTATCCTGAAGGCTATGCAGCCCATAAGTACAAACATAGGAACAACGGTAAGATTGAAGGAAGAAAATACCTGAAACATGTCTATGGCGATCATGTCCATGCCTGCACTCAATGAGGTCAGATAGCTGAATCCCACAAAACCCATAAACCCCATGGCAAAGGCCACGGGCACCCTCAACAGAAAAAGAAGAACGAGGACCACTATGCCCAATGCGCCTATTGTGGAAGGGCTCATAAGCTACCTTACATCCTTTGTGTCACGATATATCTGATATGCATAAACCAATACGGCAGGGATGCAGGCAATGGCAATGCCATATGCGAAAGGGGCCATGGGGATACGCTGTGTTAATGAACTTTCGCCCGTCCTTTGCAGGCTATATGCGTAAACAAGGGCTCTCCACACAATGAGAAGAAAAAAAGCGAGGGACAGGGAACTGCTGAGTGTATTAAAGATCTTCCGTGCCCCTCGCGGCAGCTTCGTGACTATGAATTCTACTTCTATGTGGCGTCTGGCGAGTATGGTCCGTGAAACGCTAAAGGAAGCGACCACGAGAGCGAGGAAAGAAGCAACATCCACAGTGGCGGTAATGGGCCGGTTGAGGAGTTTCGATGTGAGAATGTCCAGCACCATAATGGCGAACATCGCAAGAAGGGCCCCCACGGCAACCCAATTGAACCACAAGGCTATGCTCTCAAGTCCTTTTTTGGTCCGCGAAGACAAGCCGGACCGTGTGGTATTGCTGCTGGATTCCGTCGCAGTCATGAATACGGTCCCTGTTATTTCTTGAGAAGATTCGCCTCTACCCATTTGACAGCCTGCTCTTCAGTTGGCTGTCTCGGGATGTAATATGCAACCCTTT
>DLMV01000063.1:60785-62127 GCA_002478225.1 Deltaproteobacteria bacterium UBA7527
GTAATATGCAACCCTTTCATTAAAATATTTAACGAATTCCTTCATGGGAAGACCCATGGCTTGTTTGTTGGCGATATATTTGTCCATAACTTCGGTGGCCCCTTTTTGCCATTGCGGTTTTTGATCGGCAGGTATCACAATAATCTCTCTACCTTTTCCGAGGCTCTTGAAGTAGTCCATGCCTGTCCTGTCATAATACATCCAGACAAATGAATGTTTTTCCGGCCATTCTTTGCTTACTTCGGTAAAAACTTTTTTGATATCGTCAGGAAGGGCATCCCACTTATTTTTGTTCATGACAACACACTGACAGCTGGATGTCGAAACAGGAGGAATGGTCAGATATTTCACGGGTTCGGCGAGCTTAAAGCCGCTCAATGTTTCCGGAACAGCAAATGCACCATCGATAACACCTTTAGCGAGGGATTCGTAGGCTTCGGACATGGGCATTGCCCTCGGTACTGCGCCCCATGCTTTGAGGAGGTCAACATATCCACCGCTGCTCCTCAATTTCTGGCCCTTGAGGTCTTCAAGTTTTCTGACGGGAACATTCTTTGTTGTGATCATGTTGCGCCCTGGGCCATGAAGATATAAGACGTGGACATCATCATATTCTTTGAAGGGGAACTTTTGAAAGAGGTCTGTAAAAACCTTCATGGAAACCCAAGCGCTCGGAATATCACTGGGCATCTCCATTATCTCGCTTAAATGAAAACGTCCCGCTACCCAAACAGGAGGCACGTTTCCGATATCTGCTATCCCTTTCACAACCGAATCGTAGACCTTATCAGGGGCAGTCAGGGTCCCCACGGGGTAGACAGTGATCTCTACCTGCCCATTGGTCCTCTTTTTTATTTCATCGGCAAGCTTCTGATGCAGCACAGTATGGAGGTGTGTCTGGGGAAACATGGTGGTCAGCCGCAACTGTATCTTATCCGCCGCATACCCCCTGGGTATAAAAAGAATCAACAACAAAAAAATTCCGGAAATAAAACCTGCAAGATACTTCAGAGATCCCTTCGACTTCATGGAAAACCTCCTTAATTAGATTTTTGATCGTTATAATAGCCTTGCGCTACCCGTAAACAACCATCTCAATCTCAATACAACCTTGCCGCCAATTCATTTCTCAATTTTTATGGAATCCCCTTTTTTTCCACAAAAGCATGGAACTCCGGTAAGGAGTTTTACAAAGAAAGTCCGGGTCAACCTTCTGATATGGTATATTTGAGTGTATAGGAAATCAAGATATTTTATCCAATGTTGGACCGTCCCCCATTGAGACCGTTGAGTAGTCCCCGTTTTCACCGTGTAGACGATAAGACGATAAGGGACGTCTATA
>DLMV01000063.1:62372-62570 GCA_002478225.1 Deltaproteobacteria bacterium UBA7527
TTTATCTCTTTGAGTCTCAACACCTCGTAGGTGTTACAGGCGGCCGCAAACTCCTTCCTGTACTTCTCGGAATCGATCCGCTTAGAACAATTGAACCTTTCATCATGCAATCGATAGTTATTCTATTGTATAAAAGTAAGAAGTTAAAGAAGATGAGATGGAATATAGGGATGAGACTGACCGTACCCCTTCTTTAGT
>DLMV01000046.1:0-9937 GCA_002478225.1 Deltaproteobacteria bacterium UBA7527
TTCTCCATCGTTGAGACGGAGGGATATTTATTTGTCGAACGCTTTTCCATAAGAGGTCATTGCAAAGACTTGTCGGTTATTATGTTGCAGTGATGCTTTTTATCTTTCCAATATTCTTTTCTATCTCTTTGATATAAGGGTTATCGCTGCTGTTAAAATGATAGGTGAGGTACGTATAGACGGATCCCATCATCTTGAAGCGTTCCATGACGATCTTTTCGAAGAAGAGCGGCGTGTTCTCGATGAGGTGGCTGCTATCCTTGAACAGCGTTGATCCCCGGCCGTACAGATTTTCCAGACCCTCAAAACTATATGCCTCTTCAAATTCAAGATAGAGCGAGGGAAGTTTGTCGACGTAGTCCGAGGCCGACATCTGCCCCAGAAGATCCGCTGTGCCGAGCGCGTATCCTATTATCCTTTCTTCGTCCGAGCTAAAGAGCACCTTGTTGTCGAAAATGACCCCGGTGCAGCGGATAGCGTTCTGGACGCTGGCGACGCTTTTGCTGTCAAGGCCGAGCTGCGGGAGATAGGCACCGGCAAAATCAACGCTCCGCTGAACGTGGGTGAAGGTATATTTTGCGCCTGTTCCTTCCGTATCGTCATCGCATTTTATGTACCCTGTGTCGTGAAGAACGACCGCTATAATACCGAGCATATAATATTCCTTGGAGATGAAAGGCGCGCTTTTGCTTTTGTTCCAGCCGTCAATAATTTCGATGAACGGAGGGATCGTCTGGAGGGTGTGAACGATGTTGTGGTACCTGGTATCGCATTTCTGAAAACCATCTGTTCTGCCTTCAAAAAGGTTCATCGAATCCCTGAAGACGCGTTCAACGAGGCCGACATCATCATCGTGGTAGTTGGCCCTGCATATAGCTTTGATCTCGCTCATGATATTCTCATAGGTCAGGATGCTATTTGGGGGCATAGAGCGCTCCTTGAAAATACATTGTCATACTTTGTGTAATTTTAAAAGAAAAATAGGGCAAAATAAAGAGAAATATTGGAAAACGATAACCGGTCATTTTTTAAGGATCGCACGATAGTAATCTTTAAAAAATAGTCCGTAGACAGCCGCTGTAAGGAAAACGCTGGAAAGAAGGACGATGGAAGCATTTGCAAGGAGGTGGCGCATCAAGACTATGGCGAGCGTAAGGACGATGCCTGCGGCGAGCGTTTTGATAATGTCCCTGACAGCCCTTTTTGCCATGCGGTATGGGATCTTTTTCTTCAGCAGAACATAGAGGAAGGCGAAGTTATAAAAAGACACAAGCGAGGTTGCAAGGGAGATCCCGAGGTTCTTAAAAGGGACCATGAGGATGGCCGCAAGGAGGGCATTGATGAAGATTGATGTTATCCCCACGAGGGCAGGGGTCTTCATATCGTGGAGCGCATTGAATATCCTTACCAGGGAAATGGAGAGGGCATAAAAGATGATCCCTATGCTGTAGCCGAAAAGCGCCCGGTTCGTGATATACGTTTCATGGGCTGCAAACGCGCCCCTTTCGTACAGGATCCTTGTACAGATATCCCCGATCGTACAGAGCAGGATCGTTGAAGGTATCAACGTGATGCAAAGAAGAATGATGGAGCTGTCAATGTTGGAAGCTATGCCACGCCAATCCCTGTCGTGATAAAGCCTTGAGATCTTTGAGAACATGACCGTATAGACAGGAACTGCAAAAAGACTGAATGGCAGGATAAAGATCCTGAAGGCGTAAGCCAGAGATGCTACCTCTCCCTGGGGCAGATAGGAAGCGATGATCCTCCCGACAAAACTGTTGATCGGGACAATGGATGTGGCTATCAGCGCGCCCAGAAAGAGATTTCTGGCTTCCGTAAAGGAAGGATGGCGGAAATCCATGAAAAAGCTGTACCTGATGCCCAGTTTCCTGAGATAAGGATATTGCACGGCGATCTGAATAAAGGCGCCTGCAGTGACGCCGATGGCAAGGCTGTATATGCCGAAACGATCCTTCAGTGTAAGGGCTGCAATGATGAAGGCGATGTTCCAGAGTATCCCTGACATCTCCGGAGCCGCGAAATGCTCTTTTGCATTGAGAAATGCCTTCATTACAGACAGCAGGGTATGCAGGGAGATAACGGGTATCATGATGACGAACAGGTTCCTCGTGATCGCTTTCGCCTCAGGGCTGAAACCGGGCGCGATCATGCCTGTAATGACGGAGCTGAATACAAAGAATATGATCGATACAAAGAAAGTGAGCATTACCGACAGGTTGATGAAGGTGGAATAGATCTTTGAGTATTCATCGCGGTCCTTTAGGTACCGCGTGCAGACAGGGACAAGGAAGGCGCTCGTTGCGCCGGAAAAAAAGAGGGTTTGAACAAGCTCGGGGAAATTGAACGCAACGATAAACGCGTCGACAAGAAGGGTGGCGCCAAAAAGGTATGCCTGTATCGCCTCCCGGATATAGCCCAGAGGTCTGCTGATAAGCGTTATCAGCGTTATGACAGAGCCTTTTTTGACGATGTCCCTGGCGGGGTTCCCCGGAAGATCTGTTTCAGATATTTTCTGTTCCAATATTCTTTCTCTTTACCGTCCTGCGTAGTTTGTTAAGCGCCTTTTGCTCTATCTGGCGGATCCGCTCTCTTGTTACGCCAAAGATCTTGCCGATGGACTCAAGGGTTTGCGGCTCTTCACCATCGAGACCGTATCTCAGGGTCATGACCTTCTTTTCATCGTTGGTGAGGGTGTCGAGCCACGAGGCTACTTCCTCCGCTCTCTTTGTATGCTCAAGAACCGACAAGGGCTCCTCGATGAGAGGGTCCGGCAGGACCTCTTCGAGGGTGAGCCTGCCCTCCTCATCGATCAGTGTTTCCAGGGAGTAGGTCTTGATTATCATGGAAAAGAGGTTTTTTATAAATTCGATCTTGAGGCCAGTGTCCCGGGAGAGTTCTTCGACCGAAGGCTCCCTTCCCTCCTTTTCCATGTAATGACTTGTCAGTTTTGATATTTTGTGTATCCTTGAGGACACGTGCACGGGAAGGCGTATTGTCCGTGAGTGGTTCGCTATCGACCTCTCTACGGCCTGTTTTATCCACCACGTCGCGTAGGTAGAAAACCTGCATTCTCTTGCAGGATCGAATTTTTCTACGGCCCTGATGAGGCCGATATTCCCTTCTTCAATAAGGTCAAGGATCGAGATGCCCTGGTTCGTATATTTCCTCGCGATCTTGACGACAAGCCTCAGGTTTGCCTCTATCAGTTTTTTTCTGGCCTCGGCATCGCCCTTTGCTATTCTTGTTGCGTAGGCCTTTTCTTCCTCAAAGGAAATGATCGGGAGCTTCCTGATATCCCTCAAGTAGAGCCTTTCAACCTTCTGGTCTTCATTTGCAGAGGCGTAGATATTGCCGCCTTCTTCGCTTACTCTTTCCAACCGCGCTCTCCAATCAGCTTCACAAACCTGCATCCCCCGTGGTTTTCTTCACTGTAATGATCGGCTTCTTCACGGGTATAAACGATGAGGTCCTGTGAAAATTCATTTCCTATAGGGATCACCAGTCTGCCGTTGACATTGAGCTGTTCGAGCAAGGGTTGCGGGGCGCTCGGGGAGGCGGCGGTCACTATTATACCGTCGTACGGGCCGTGCTCCTTCCAGCCCAACGTGCCGTCCCCGATGGTAATAACTATATTGGCGTACCTCATTTCATCGAAAAGCTTCCTGGTTCGTTTTGCTATTGCCGGTATTCTCTCGATGGTATAGACCTGTTCGGCGAGTTCGGCCAGGACGGCTGTCTGATACCCTGAACCGCTCCCTATCTCGAGGACCTTTTCCTTTCCGGTAAGCTGGAGGAGCTCAGTCATGAGGGCTACTATATATGGTTGGGAGATCGTCTGTTTTTCCCCGATCGGGAGGGGATGGTCCTCATAAGCCTGCGGCCAGAGGGCTTCGTCGAGAAAAAGATGGCGCGGAACCTTTTTCATGGCGTCGATCACCCGTTTATCCCGTATTCCCCGCGGGATCAACTGCGTATCGACCATCTGCTGCCTTTTGCTCTGGAAGTTGTTCAGCATTATAATGAAAGTTCTTTTGCTCTCCTGCTCGCCCTTTCTATTGCTTCAATGATGATCCCTTTAAAGGCCTTTTCTTCGAGGACGGCTATGCCGGAGATAGTGGTCCCGCCGGGCGATGTGATCATGTCTCTCATGACCGTAGGGTGCATCCCTTCCTCCGCGAGCATTTTTAAAGTGCCTTTAACAACCTGCGTAGAGATGACCCTTGCCTTCTCCCTCGGTATGCCGATCTTCAGACCTGCATCGATCATTGCCTCAAGAAAGAGGAGGAAGAATGCGGGACCGCTTGCGCCAAGAGCTGTCATCGCGTCCATAAGCTCTTCACCGATCTCAATTACCTGTCCGAGGGGCTCAAAAATATCTTTGACCTTTTTTACCTCTTCCTTCTTTACGATCTTATTGTGGGCAATACCGATCACTCCATCGCCGACCTTAACGCAGATATTCGGCATTGCTTTGACGATCTTTACCGGTTTGCCGACGATCGAAAGAATATTTGATGTTGTTATCCCGGCCATTATCGTTATGATGATCTTGCCGGCATCAAGAAAGGGGGCTATCTCGGTGAGCACCGTTTTCGAATCCTGAGGCTTGACGGAGAGGATGATATAATCGGTGTTCGACACGAGCTCGCCGGGTTTTTTAGCCTCCTTGATCCCGAAGATTTTCCGGACAGCGCGTGCACGTTCTTTTTTGACCTCTGAAAAGATGATCGATTCTTTTTTAACGCCTTTTTTCAGGAGCGCCTTGACTATGGATTCGCCCATATTCCCGACGCCGATAATGCCGATCTTTTTCATCCCAACCTCCTTGTTTTTTATAACAAATAGGGAAGACATTTTAAAGCTAATTCTACTGAGAGCGCGATGCCCTGCACTTGATAATGATTACGTAAGGCGTCAGGCGGTTTACCTCCTTACGACCCACGACTTACGGATTTTCTGACGGCCGCTATTGTCACCCGATGATATGGATCTTCTTTTTCTCGGGTCTTTTCCTGAGAAGGATGTACGTGGCGCCGGGGCCGCCGTCACGCATTATCGCGCTGGAGAAGGCGACCACCCATTTTCTGTGCATTGCCCTTATGATCCATTTCTTAAGGTTTTCCTTCAAGAGGGGTGTATGTCTTGATTTCAATCCCCGTCCGTGGATGACCTTTACGCAGTTGAGGCCGGAACGGATGATCTCCCTGATGAATGTCTCGAAGAGTTGTCCTGCCTCGTCGACCGCACAGCCGTGAAGGTCGAGGATCTTTTGTACGGAAAATTCACCGTTACGGAGCTTTTCTATGATGACAGGGTTTATGCCCTCGATATGGCCTTCCATGTACTCGGGCATATTGGCGACATTGAATGCGTTATCTTCGTTTACGGCCTTTTCGAGGATCTTCTTCATATCCTGTTCGATATGCGATCTTGTCTGTATGCGCTGCTGTTTCTCAATGCGCCTTTTCTCCTGACGGTCAATGACCTTAACGTCCTTCATTGCCTCAGAGAACGCAGTGTCGCCGTCCGCCTGGTCTTTGGCGATATGGACCCTTCTGTTTTTTAAAAATTCTGGAAGGTCCGAGAACGGCCGGTACGTTGCTCTCTCTTTTCTCACTGGTCTTATCTTTTAAAGGGATCCTCTTTGCTCTATGGTGATGCTGTATTTTTTAGTCACGTCGCGGAACTCCAGGAGTTTCACCTCGAATTCCGTTATCTCGGCGGCCTCGAGTGCGAAGGTGTCTGAATATTGGATAATGTTCGAACCGCTGTCGTCGTAGAGCGTAACAATGGCGCTTACCAGAATGTCTTCCGATCTGTTGCTTTGGAGTTTTCCCAGGATCTTTCCCCAGAAAGGCAAGGCCGACTGAGCGCAGCATGGCGTGGGCGACAGGAGGAATATCTGGCTTTTCAATTCTATCCCCGGAGAGACATGGATCTCCGTCAGCTCCGGTTTTTCTGAAGGCCCGGCCTCCCGGCAGTTGTTTTGATTGGCGGCGCCCATTTCCGTAAACGATACCATATAATGAGAAGCTTTGACAAGCCACGGTATTTATAATAGATTATGGAAATGAGCTGGCTGGCATATCTAATAGATTACGGGATCATAATCATTTTGATAATACTTTCCTTTATCGCCCTCGCCGTCTTTATCGAACGGATCCTTTTTCTGAAAAAACTGGATATCAACAAATATGAAGACGACAGAAAGTCCCTCGAAATAGACATGACGCGGAGGTTGTCCGTTATAGCGACGGTTGGAAGCAATGCCCCCTATATCGGACTCCTCGGTACGGTCCTTGGCATCATGCTGACCTTTTACACGATCGGCGCCGAAGGGTACGTGGATGCAACGAGGATCATGGTCGGCCTTGCCCTCGCATTGAAGGCCACAGCGATAGGGCTGCTCGTCGCCATACCCTCGATAGTCTTCCACAACCTTCTCGTGCGAAAGGTGAAGGTAAAGCTTCTTGAATGGGACAGAGAGAATGGAAGAAAAAGAGTTTGATTACATCAACATGATACCTTTCATCGACGTCATGCTTGTCCTCCTCACGATCGTCCTGATGACGAGCACCTTTGTTGCGAGCGGGATCATACCTATAGAGCTGCCGAAGGTCGCCGGCAAGCATGAAAAGGCGATGAAGACAGGAATGATCGAGATCGACAGGAAAGGGGACGTGTACTATCAGGGCAGACCGGTTGATCTGAGCTCACTTAAGGGCCGGCTTGACAATGTATCCAGGGATACGCCCTTTCTCATAAGGGCTGACAGGAACATCCCTCTTCAGAGCTTCATCGAGGTTCTTGACATAGTGAAGACCATGGGTTTCAGAAGGGTCAGCCTTCAGACAGAAGAATCGCAATGAGAGAGCATTACGCAGGCCTCACCTTTTCTGCAATTGTTCATTTCCTCGTCGTTGCCGCCTTTTTTATCCTGCCCATTGAAAAATACGGCAAGCCAAAGAATATGCTCATAGATTTTTCCATTGAAAAGGGCAGCGGGATCGACAACACAGCAGGACAGGGGGGAAGGCAGACCGAGGGACGAGGAAAGGGGATCGTGGGACGTGGGAGAACGTCCGAACAGGGGCATGGAGAAGCAGAACCCTTGGCAGAGAAATCAGGCGTCCAAACAGCAAAGATTATTGAAGCGAAAAATGCGGCAGGCCACTATTCTGATCCGCAGGGACAGGTAGTTGTGCACGGAAAGATCGGAACCGCAGGGGCCGGTGCGGGGACGCAGGGGGGTTATTCATTAGAAAAAGGCATGCCGGGAGGTGCAGGAGGAGGGCGTGGGAGGACGCTTGACTATGGACGAGGGGGACAGGCAGAAAAGAGCTTTGCCTTCATCAGGGAGAACGTCATGAGGAATATTGCCTACCCCGAGCGCGCGAGGAGGATGGGATGGGAGGGGAAGGTGCTCCTGTCCTTTGTTGTTTCAGAGAGCGGTGCAGTAGAGGAACTGAAGATCATCAACAGCTCAGGCTTCAGGGCTTTGGATGAGAATGCAAAAGAGGCGGTATTGAAGACCACCTTTTCACAGAAGATCCCATACCGGCTGGTTGTGCTCCTGCCTGTTGAGTACAGGCTGGAATAGGTAGTGCCCGTGAGGCGTCAGGCGTCAGGCGGTTAAACCCCTTACGGCTCACGACTTACGGATTTGCTGATAGCTGAGCGCTGTATGATGGTGGCAAGGAAGGGTTGATAATGAGGACGATTGCGGAGAACGATCATATCCTGATCATTTACAAGGATAAGAGCTATTTCAAGAAGGTCGTAACCGGACAGGCGTTTCACGGGAAAGGAGGGATCCTTGATTACGCCTCGCTGATAGGAAAGAGATACGGTGTGAGATATGGCCAGTACGAGGTATACGAGCCGACGACAGAGGACACCATCATGTACGGCTTACGGCGTGAAACACAGATCGTCTTCCCGAAGGACAGCGCTTTCATATGCCTCAAGCTGAGCCTCAGGAACGGATCGAGGATAGTGGAGATCGGCACGGGGAGCGGAGCACTTACCTATCTTTTTTCGAAGGTAGTGGGTCCGGATGGAGCAGTGGTCTCTTTTGAGCTGGAAGAGAGGCATTACAAGAACGCGAAGAAGAATATCGGGCGGTTCGCGGAATGGGATAACGTAGAGATCCGCAACGAGAATATTGAGGGATATGTCCCCGAATCGACCTTCGACGCGGCGTTCATCGATGTGAGGGAACCGTGGCTGTGTCTTGAGGCGGCGGGAAGGCTTGTCAGGGACAGCGCTCCTGTAGGCATGATCGTACCCACTGCCAATCAGATATCAGAGCTCCTGAAGGGGCTGGAGACGGGGTTCGGCATGGTCGAGGTCATTGAGATACTCCTCCGGAAATACAAGACGGTGGCGGAAAGAGTGCGCCCTACCGACCGCATGGTCGCACACACAGGGTACCTTGTCTTTGCGCGGAAACTGGATCAGGGCGCAGGGGAGTAGTATCTATACCTCCCATTCATAGAATTCTGTTTCCTTTGTCTCCAGTTCTCTCCTTGCGGTCATCCTGTCGACCTTCATGACTATAGCCCTGGTCTCCTGAAGAGACGATTCTGACGGCTTGAAGTCGTTCTTTCCATACACGATCACGCTTTCCCACTTGCCATGACAATTCTGTCTGTCCCTGAAGTCGTGTGCAGTGCCGTAATACTTCATTATGGTGTATACTACTGACGGATTCCTTTTTATATAGTCGATCTTTTTTTCACCAGGAGCGCAGTGGAAATAAAAATATCCGTCTTCGTATGCGTGGTTTATGGGCACGGCATAAGGTTCGCTTTCGTGGCCGAAGGTCAATACACCGTGAAAAGTTCCCCGTATAATGCTTTCGCAGGTTTCCTTGTTGTTTATCCTGAACTTTACTCTGCGTCCCATCCAATCCTCTTCTTTCGAGTGTCGCCACCGGACCCCGATCGGAAGCCGCTGCGTCTGGCGATTGGGGCATGCAGCAGTTGCTGTACCGGCACTTACCGGGCGCTTACAATATGACGAACTTCTTGATGTAGTCGACGATCTCCTTCGGGTCGTCCATGACCTTGAAGATGTTTATATCCTCCGCTGTTATTTTTCCCTGGTCGAGCATGTTTGTCTTCATCCACTCCAAAAGACCGTTCCAGTATGACGAATCGACGAGGATGATCGGGAAGGGCCTCATCTTCTTTGTCTGGACAAGCGTAATGGCCTCAAAGAACTCGTCGAGGGTGCCGAACCCGCCCGGCATAACAACATAGGCCATGCCGTATTTAAGGAACATGACCTTTCTGATAAAGAAGTACCTGAAGCTGAGCCTGATATTTGAATAAGGATTCGGCTTCTGCTCATAAGGCAGTTCAATGTTTATCCCCACGGATTTGGCGCCGCCTTCCTTGGCGCCCCTGTTGGCGGCTTCCATAACGCCGGGGCCACCGCCGGTAATGATGTTGAAGCCGTTCGCGGCGAGCAGCTTGGTCAGGTCGTATGCCTTTTCGTACAAGGGATCGCCTTTCTTGCACCGGGCGCTTCCGAATATGGTAACGGCAGGATGGACTTCGGTAAGGTTTTCAAAGCCTTCAACGAACTCGGCCATGATATGGAAGAGTCTCCATGATTCCTTCAGGGTCATGTCGTCCAATACAAATTGCTTGTCCATGGCTTCCCCTTTTTGCCTTGAGATTTTGGGTATTCACATATATTATGTACATGAATAGGAGATGTCAAACTAAAACTCATGGGCGAGATGTTTGTCGGAACGAGCGGTTTTTCATTTGACGACTGGATAGGAGAGGTATACCCGCCGGGGATCAAGAAGCAGGATATGCTCCGGTATTATGAGATGAACCTTGGGTTTAAGGCGCTTGAGGTGAACTACACCTATTATGCCATGCCGTCGGCCGACGGCATG
>DLMV01000046.1:10071-10526 GCA_002478225.1 Deltaproteobacteria bacterium UBA7527
CACCTATTATGCCATGCCGTCGGTCAGGACCATGGAATCTTTTTCAAAAAGGACAACAAAAGAATTTTCTTTTGTCGTAAAGGCATACAAAGGAATGACCCATGAGAAGGGAAAAGACTTCAAGGAACAGTGCAGGTTTTTCCGGCAGGGAATAGCGCCGCTCAATGGGAATTTGAAGGCCATCCTTTTCCAGTTCCCTTATTCGTTCGTTCCCGGTGACGAGAATATCGACTACCTGAAGGAACTGAGGGAGGAATTTGCCCAATACGAATCTGTCATTGAGTTCAGGAATGTTCAGTGGTCAGAGGCGAAGCATCTCGATATGTTAAGAAGATTGTCATTTGGCTGCTGCATCGTTGATGAGCCGAAGCTGAAAGGGTTGCTGCCTTTTACGCCTGCGCTGACATCATCAACAGGGTATTTTCGTTTTCACGGGAGAAACAGGGCATGGTTCC
>DLMV01000022.1 GCA_002478225.1 Deltaproteobacteria bacterium UBA7527
ACATTAGAATTTGTTTAGTGCTTCAATATTAGGATTTAGGATTTGATTTTGCCATGAGCCATCAACTATGAGCCGTATTTCTGTTACGCCGTGTATTCTCTGATGTCCACCTTATACCCCATTGCCTTGAGTTCGGTAATGAGCGCCGTTACATCGTCGGCATCAAGGTGGAGAACAAGGTCGCTTCTCTTTGGGTCAGGGGGGATCCAGAACGTCTTTACCTTAAGACCTGCCTTCATTACCTGTTCCATGACCTTGTGGAACTCTTCTCTTGCGCCTGCCCCATAGATAATGATCCGTTTGCCGGTCTCTCCGATCCCCAGCAATGGATTGAGGACTTTATAGAAAACGTCATTTGTAGTGATGATGCCAAGGACCCTGCCGCCATCCACAACAGGGAGGCATCCAACCCTGTTTTTCTGCGCTATTGCAACAGCCTTTTCAACGGTTTCATCTGGTGCAACAGTTATCACATTGGTCTTCATGATCTCTTTCACTGTCAGTTTTGACATGAGATAAAAAAGCTGGCGCTGGTTATAAGGGGTCGTCGACGAAGGGCTTGCTTTGAGCAGATCGTCTTTTGTCACAAGCCCAACAAGCTTCCCTTTATCGAGAACCGGGAGCCTGCCTATTTTATGGAACTCCATAATGCGCTCTGCATCAAGGACATACGTCTCGCTGGGAATAGTGATCACATTGTATACCATAATGTCTTTTACAAGCATGCTTCCACCTCTGTAGTATGGATTTAAATTATATTTTCAGATTTTTTGATGATACTGTCAAGACCTTTGCGCGCTTGCCATGCATTAAATCTTATTGATAACCCGCGAGGCCTTTCTCACCCTTTTCGGAAGTCTTCTGGGGTTTCCTTTCTTGTCGCTCTGTCGGGCCTCGCCGCCGTCATATTCGTCTTTTCCTTCGTAAGAACCGATCATCATCTCTTCCAGGCGTCCCGGCGTGATGAACGGGACTCCATATCTTTTTGCCTCATCGATGATTGCCCTGTCTGAACTGACCACGGCCATACCGGACTTTTTTGTCCTTATAAGCTCGATGATCACGTCATCGGCGGTCTCTCCTTCTTTGGAATATACCACGTCGATCCCTTTGAAACTCTCCCGCTGCCTCCCCAAGGAAAAACCGTTGTACGCATCGAAGACAACGGTGATCCTTATGCCCCGTTGTTTCTTGTACCCGATCAGCTTTTCCAGCAGAGACCTTCTCAAGCCATCGAGGTGCACATCTCCATGGATCCCTGCGCGCCCCGTTCTGCTTATATAATTGTATCCGTCTATGACGATGTGGATCATAATCTTAGCCCACGGCAAAACACCCGTAAGTCGTGAGTCGTAAGGGGTAAGGGGTTCAGTCCTCTCACGCCTGACGCCTTACGCCTAACGGCCTTTATCGGGATTTTGTTTTTCTTCCTTTGGCGCCTGCTTGCCGTAATACTCCCTCATCACCCTGTCCATTACCCCGTTAATAAAGACCCTGGAATCTTCGTTCCCGTATTTCTTGCCGAGCTCTATCGCTTCATCAATGGAAACCTTCGGCGGCACATCAGGGACAAAGAGCATCTCATAGATCCCGACCCGCAGGATATTTTTGTCCACATACGTTATCCTGTCAAGCCTCCAGTGTTCGCAGGCGGCAGTAATCTTTGTATCGATCATCGACTGATTCTGTTTTATTCCTGACAGCAACCGGCTGGCATAATCTATGATGTCCTGCTGGTAGGGAAAGATCTCACAGTACTTGTTGAGGGCTGATTCAGGGTCGCCGCTGTTCGTTTCCCCCTGATAGAGCATCCGTAATGCTAATTCTCTCGCTTTCCGCCTTCGCACAAGTTGTTTTCCTTCAGAAGATTGGCCATCTCAATGACCGAGATTGCCGCATCGTATCCCTTATTGCCTGACTTTGTCCCGGCTCTTTCTATTGCCTGCTCAATATTCTCACTTGTGATGACGCCAAAAGCGATAGGTTTTCCGATCTCAAGGGACGCCTGCGCGATGCCCTTTGTAACCTCTGAGGCTATATAGTGAAAATGGGGCGTAGCGCCTTTGATAACGGTCCCCAGACAGATAACCCCGTCGATATCCTTTTTCCCGGCAAGGAGCTTTGCTACGAGCGGTATCTCAAATGCGCCGGGAACCTTGTAGATCACAATCTGTTTCTCGTCAGCGCCATGCCTCTTCAGTGCATCGAGGGCGCCTTCAAGAAGCCTGTCTGTAATAAAGCTGTTGAACCGGCTTGCTACAATTGCAAACTTGAATCCTTTCGCATTAAGTTTTCCTTCACGCACCATATACGCTCCTCATATATTATTGAGAATATGGCCAAGTTTTTTCTGCTTGGCCTTAAGGTAGGCTATGTTGTCTTTCGTTGGCTCCATCTCAAGCGGCGTACGTTCAAGTACCTGGAGGCCATACCCTTCAAGGCCCTTGATCTTCTTTGGGTTGTTCGTGAGCAGCCTCATCTTCCTCACCCCGATGTCGTTTAAGATCTGGGCGCCGATGCCGTAATCCCTGAGGTCAGGAGAAAAACCAAGGGCAAGATTTGCCTCAACGGTATCGTGACCATGGTCCTGAAGATTATAGGCCTTTAGCTTGTTCAACAACCCTATGCCCCTGCCTTCCTGCCTCATGTAAAGAAAAACACCCTTTTTCTCTTTCTCTATCATCTTCAGCGCCGCGTGAAGCTGTTGGCCGCAGTCACACCGCAGCGAGCCCAGCACATCACCGGTAAAACATTCGGAGTGGACCCTGACAAGGACAACGTCATCAGGCATTATGTCTCCTTTTACCAAGGCGAGGTGCGTCTCATTATCGATATCATTCTCGTATCCTATGAGTTTGAACTCGCCGCCGTAACGAGTGGGTATCCTCGTTTCCGCGACCCTCCGGACGAGCTTTTCATTTCTCATCTTGTACCTGATGAGGTCTGCGATGCTCACGATCTTGAGCCCGTGGCGCTCTGCGAAGACCTCGAGGTCAGGAAGCCGTGCCATCGTACCGTCCTCGTTCATGATCTCGCAGATAACTCCAGCAGGCTTAAGCCCGGCAAGCCTTGCCATGTCTACCGATGCCTCGGTATGGCCAACCCTCACAAGGACTCCGCCGTTTCTTGCCATAAGCGGGAATATATGGCCGGGTCTCGCAATATCATCAGAGGTTGTCGTATCGTCAATGGCAACCTGGATCGTTTTCGCCCTGTCATGAGCAGAGATCCCCGTTGTGACGCCATGCTTTGCTTCTATGGAAACAGTGAAAGCGGTATTGTAAGGCGACGTATTGTTGTCAACCATCAAGGGCAGGTCAAGCTCCTTCACCCTTTCTTCCGTTAAAGAGAGGCAAATAAGACCGCATGCGTACCTCGCCATGAACGTTATCGCTTCAGGGGTGACCTTCTCCGCGGCGATCATTACATCGCCCTCATTCTCCCTGTCCTCATCATCTACGATGATCACCATTTTGCCTTTGTGGATATCGCTGAGCACGTCTTCGATCTTTGCTATTGCCATTATCTATCGCCTTTTACAAATCCATGGTCAGAGAGAAGATCAAGGTCTATCTTCTTTCGTCTGTCCCTGGCCAAAAAACTTTCAATATATTTGCCGATAATGTCAGTCTCTATGTTTACTTTGTCCCGCAGTTTCTTTTCGCCTATGGTTGTTCGGGATGCAGTATACGGAATTATGTTAACTATGAATGTATTACCATGTTGCTCATTGACTGTCAAGCTTATTCCATCGATCGCTACAGAGCCCTTTTGCACGAAATACCTTGATATATCAGCAGATACCTCGATGCTAAACTGCATTGAATCGCCTGCCTTTTTTATATCCGTGATCGTCCCGATCGCGTCGATGTGACCGGTCACAAGATGACCGCCGAATCTCCCTCCAGCCTCCATCGCGCGCTCAATATTGACCCGCTGCGATACCTTTGCGTCCTTCAGGGTAGTTCTGTTCAGCGTCTCAAGGGACGCGTCGGCGCTGAAGACCCCCTTGCTTGTCTTGGTGGCCGTCAGGCAGACGCCGTTGACGGAGATGCTGTCGCCTTCCCTGATATCAAAAGGCGTAATGTTCGTTTTGACGGAAAGCTCCCACTTTCCGCTCATCTTGTTTATTCCGGTGATTATTCCGATATCCTCAATGATTCCTGTGAACATATCCTTCTATACAGATATCCTCTTTAAATCTTTTAATGGTCGTGATATCGACCCTGTACGCATCCTTCAGAAAATCGATGCCTTTGCCGCCAATGAGGTTGAGGGCGTTCTTGCCCCCGATAATGATAGGCGCATAGAAGAGAACCACCTTGTCCAGCAGGCCTTCATTAAGAAGTGCCCCGTTGATCTCCCCGCCGCCTTCGACAAAGACGCTCACGATCCCCCTTTTGTAGAGTTCCTGACATACGTGCTTTAACGACGTCCGGCCATTCCCGTCGTTCGGGATCCTGATAACCTCGATCCCCATGGATATCAGTTTTGCCTCCCTGTCAGCCCTGGAATCTTCAGAAGTAAAGACCAGCGTCTTATATTTCCCTGATGTCTTCACAATATCACAGGCAAGGGGTATCCTGAGCTTGGAGTCAAGTATGATCCTTGTAGGATACCTTTTCGGCCGTATCACCTTGGGTACCAGCAATGGGTTGTCTGTTATGACCGTGTTGATGCCCACCAATATACCGTCCATTACCGACCGCAATCTATTGGCGTATTTTCGCGATTCTTCATTCGATATCCATTTTGAATCGCAGGTCTTGGTGGCGATCTTTCCATCGAGGCTCGCAGCTGCCTTCATGACGAAGAAGGGCCTTTTCTTCTCCATGTAGACAACAAAGGCCTCGTTGAGCCTTCTCGCCTCTTCATCGAGAACGCCCACTTTTACCTCGATCCCGGCCTTCCGCAATGCTTCTATGCCTTTGCCGTTCACTTTGGGGTTAGGATCGATCATGGAAACAACCGCTCGCTTGATGCCGGCCTGTATTATCGCATCCGTGCAGGGCGGTGTTTTCCCCTGGTGCACACAGGGTTCCAGGCTTATATAAAGGGTGGACCCACGTGCCTCCCCTTGTGCCTCATTGATAGCGATTATCTCGGCATGGGCCTGGCCTGCTTTCTTATGATAGCCCTTGCCTACTATCTCTTTGCCTTTTACGAGTACGGCGCCCACCATAGGGTTCGGCGATGTGGAGCCAAGCCCTTTTCTTGCAAGGGAAAGCGCCATGCGCATGTACTGTTCTTCCTTCACTCTTCGTCCTTTTTAAGGAGCAGGTCCTTCAACTCTTCCATGAACTCATTGATATCCTTGAACTGCCTGTACACTGATGCGAACCGTACGTACGCTATCTCGTCGAGCTTTCTCAGTTCGTCCATGACCATCTCCCCGATCTCTGTCGCCTTTATCTCTCTTTCGCCCTTCTCCAGCAGGTTATATTCGATCCTTGAAACGATCTTTTCTATGTTCGTTATGCTGATCGGTCTTTTTTCGCAGGCCTTGTTCAATCCGTTCAGGATCTTGGTCCTGTCGAAGACCTCCCTTCTGTCATCTTTTTTTACGACAAGCGGCAGGCCCTCCTCAAGCCTCTCTGCCGTAGTGAACCGCTTGCCGCATTTGAGGCACTCCCGCCGCCTGCGGATAGTGTCCATCTCTTTGCTCATCCTCGAATCGAGCACCTTGCTTTCAGGATCATTGCAGAAAGGACACTTCATAACGTCAGCTCATAGCAACACAACCCGTAAGTCGTGAGGCGTAAGTCGTAAGGCGTGACCTGATACTGGTCGCTGGATGCTGGATACTGGTGCAAACCGGTGACAAGCAACGAGTAACGAGGGACAGGGTTTTTACCTTTCACTTCTCACCGCCTTTATCCGCCTTCCGGAGTTATCCTTGATGATGATCTTCTTCAGGATTATTCCGGATTCCTTGATCAGCTGCAGAGAAAGCTCGTCAGAATAACCATCGAGATAATGCACTGTTCTGATGCCCGCGTTGATGATCATCTTCATGCAGATCGAGCAGGGGAGGTGCGTGGAATAAAGCTGGGCGCCGTCGATGCTCACGCCGTGATACGCCGCCTGTATGATCGCATTCTGCTCCGCGTGGAGGCCCCTGCAGAGCTCATGGCGCTCGCCGGAGGCGATCTTAAGCTTTTCACGCATACACCCGAGGTCCATGCAGTGACGCAGGCCCGTTGGGGCGCCGTTGTATCCTGTGGCGAGGATCCTCTTGTTCTTTACAATAAGAGCTCCTACGTTCCTTCTTGAGCACGTGGACCGTTTCGAAACGATTTTCGATATCTCCATGAAATAGGAATCCCAGTCGGGACGGTGATTTTTCATATGTTAAAAATGCGGGAATAAAAAGGAAACCTGCCACAGAGCGCCTTCACCTTTTCCTTTATGTCTTTTCGCAGTGACAGGTCGTCCATATTCTTCAGTACCGTGTCTATGAGCTCGCAGGTGATCGTCATCTCCTGCTCCTTCATCCCCCGGGTAGTGACTGCTGGAGTACCGATCCTGATGCCGCTGGTCACATTGGGGCCTTTAGAATCGAAGGGGATAAGGTTCTTGTTGATCATGATGCCGCTTTCCTCAAGTGCCTCCTGGGCCTCTTTGCCGGTCACATCTTTGTTCGTAAGATCGACGAGAAAGAGATGATTGTCGGTCCCTCCGGAGACGATCCTGTATCCACGGTCCTTCATACGATCAGAAAGATGCCGTGCGTTGGCTACGATCTGTCTCTGATATTCCCTGAACTCCTCGCTCATTGCCTTCTTCAGGGCAACTGCCTTTGCCGCGATAACGTGCATAAGAGGTCCGCCCTGGATTCCGGGGAACACAGCGGAATCAACAGCCTTTGCAAATTCTTTTGTGCAGAGTATCAAGCCGCCACGAGGTCCGCGGAGGGTCTTGTGCGTCGTTGTAGTGACAAAATGGGCATATTCAACAGGGCTTGGATGGCAGCCCGCAGCTATGAGGCCCGCAATATGGGCGATATCGACCATGAGATATGCCCCCACCTCATCGGCGATCTCCCTGAACTTCCTGAAATCGATCAGCCTCGAATAGGCGCTCGCCCCTGCGATTATCAGCTTCGGGCGCTCTTTGCGGGCAACGTCCCTGATCTCATCATAATCGAGCATCTCGTCCCCGGCAGAGACACTGTATGAGGCCGCATTGTAGTATTTTCCCGAAAAACTCGCCCTGGCGCCGTGCGTAAGATGACCGCCGTGGGCGATGTTCATCCCGAGGATAGTATCGCCGTGGTTGAGAACAGCATAAAATACAGCCATATTCGCTGCTGAGCCTGAGTGCGGCTGAACGTTGGCATGCTCAGCCCCGAACAGGGTCTTTGCCCGTTCGATCGCTATACTCTCTATATCGTCGAGATATCTGCAGCCGCTGTAGTATCTCTTTGAAGGATATCCTTCGGCGTACTTGTTCGTGAGAACACACCCCTGCATGGCAAGAATATCTTCGTCGACATAATTCTCGGAGGCTATAAGGACAAGACTATACTCCTCACGCTCAAGCTCATGCCTTACGAGTTCACAGATCTCTCTGTCACTGCCGTTCAGCTCTATCATGTTTTCAGATGACCCTTCTCCCAGTCAGAGATCATATCGATCCTTTTCTGATGACGCCCGCCTTCAAAAGGTGTGTCGAGCCAGACCCGGACGATCTCCTCTGCGAGGCCTTTTCCCGTGATCCTTCCTCCCAGCACAAGCACATTCGCATCGAGATGCTTCCTGCTTTGTACGGCGGTATAGAGGTCGAACACAAGCGCTGCCCGTATCCCTTTTACCTTGTTCGCCGTTATGCTCATCCCTATGCCGGTACCGCAGATGAGGATGCCTTTTTCAGCCTTTCCTTCAGACACAAGCTTTGCTACTGCTATGCCAAAATCAGGATAATCAACGGAGTTCTCTGTGTCGGTCCCGAGATCGACAATGATATCTTTCCGGTCCTCCAGCACCTTTTTAATATCCTCTTTTAATGCGTATCCGGCGTGATCAGAACCTATCGCTACCTTCAATCCTTGAACCTCTTGAATACCAATGTCGAATTCGTACCGCCGAACCCGAACGAATTTGAGAGTCCCACATCAATAGCATGGCTTCGGGCTGTATTGGGAACATAATCAAGGTCGCAATCAGGATCGGGCGTTTCGTAATTGATCGTCGGCGGACAGACATTGTCGCGCATGGCGAGGATCGTAAAGATCGCCTCAACTGCCCCTGCCGCACCCAGCAGATGCCCTATCATTGATTTCGTGGAGCTCACCGGTATTGTATATGCGCTCTCCTTAAACACCTCTTTAATGGCCATCGTTTCTATCTGATCATTGAGGTCTGTTGATGTGCCGTGGGCGTTGATATAATTGATCTCTTCAGGCAGCAAGGCCGCATCTCTCATCGCCATCCTCATACAGCGGATGAAGCCGTCGCCGTCAGGACATGGCGCCGTGATATGGTACGCGTCGCCGTTATAGCCGTACCCGACGACCTCTGCATAGATCTTTGCGCCCCTCTTTTTTGCATGTTCGAGTTCTTCCATGACAATAATCCCGGAACCCTCGCCAACAACGAAACCGTCCCTATCCTTATCAAAAGGACGGGATGCCCTGGCGGGAGCGTCGTTCCTTGTAGAGAGCGCCTTCATGGCGTTAAAGCCGCCGACGGTGAGGGGGGTCAGATTCGCCTCTGTTCCTCCTGCCACCATTACATCGGCGTCGCCATACTGGATAACCCTCAAGGAGTCCCCGATCGAGTGCGCACCGGTCGCGCAGGCCGTAACAATGCAGAGATTGGGACCCTTGATGCCGTACTGGATCGCTATATGACCCGGCGCCTCATTAGCGATCAGCATGGGTATAAAAAAAGGCGATATTCTTCCAGGTCCTCTTTCGAGGAGAATGCTGTGGTACTTTTCCAGCGTCGGCAGACCGCCAAGTCCTGTGCCGACGATTACGCCGATCCTTTCCGCATCTTCTTTGCCCATATCAAGGCTGGAATCTTCTATAGCGATCTTCGCTGCGGTAAGGGCGTACTGAATAAAAAGATCTGTTCTTTTGAGCTCCTTCGGCGGGACATAATCCTCAGGCCTATACTCCTTCACCTCAGCAGCAAATTTCGTTTCGTGTTGTGCGGCGTCAAATCGCGTGATCGGTCCTATCCCTGACTCACCGCGGAGGATGCGCTGCCACACATTTTCAATACCTACACCGAGAGGGGTAACAAGTCCCACTCCCGTGACAACTACCCTGCGTTTCACGTATCCACCTCTCTATTTTTTCTCGGACATGTGCTCTTCGATGTACCGTATCGCATCACCTACGGTCTCGATCTTCTCCGCATCTTCGTCCGGGATCTCAATGCCGTATTCATCTTCGAGAGCCATAATAAGCTCTACGATATCGAGTGAGTCTGCTCCAAGGTCATCGATAAACTTCGCTTCAGGTACTACCTCGGATTCGCTTACCCCGAGCTGATCGACGATCATCTTTTTTACCTTTTCAGTGACTGTCATTAAACCACCTCCTGATTTTATTAAAAAATTGCTTTCAGCCTTGAAGCGGTCAGCACCAGGATGCCGAACGCTCCGCGCTTATTGCGCCAATCTCATCGTTTACATATATAAACCGCCGTTAACGTTTATCACCTCCCCTGTTATATATGATCCATACCCTGAAATGAGGAAGTATACCAGATATGCAATATCTATAGGCTCTCCAAACCTTTTCAGCGGGATCGCCTTGAACATCTCTTCTTTTGTCTTATCATCCAGCGCATCGGTCATCCTGGTCTTTATAAAACCGGGGGCAATGGCGTTGACCCGTATTCCCCGCTCTCCATACTCTTTGGCGATGCTCTTCGTGAAACCGATGATGCCCGCTTTGCTGGCAGCATAATTTGCCTGCCCGGCGTTGCCCATGACCCCTGCTATGGACGAGATGTTGACAATGCTTCCGCCGGTCCTCAGCATGTGCCTGATCACTGCCTTCGTACAACTGAACACGCCTTTCAGATTGACCCTGACCACCCTGTCCCAATCTTCTTCTTTCATCCTCAGCAGCAGTTTGTCGGACGTTATCCCGGCGTTGTTGACCAGGTTGTTGATCTTTCCCATCTCCTTCGCTACATTGTCAACAGCCTCGCCGACGGTCTGGACATCCGCAACGTCGACCCGGTAAAATTGACATTGCCGACCTTTATTCCTGATGACGCCGACAGCCTCATCGCCATCGATAATGTCGAATATCGCTATGTCACCGCCCTTATCAGCCAGAAATTCCGCTATGGCCCTGCCAATGCCCTGCGCGCCGCCGGTCACTATGGTAACGGTATCCTTCATATTACACAGATCCTAATTTCTAAGCACTAATCTCCAAAACAATTCCAAATTTCAAATGCTCAAAACGAATAGAAGTTGTTTTTGTTTTGAATTTTGAACATTTGAGCTTGTTTAGAATTTAGATATCCGGATTTAGGATTTCTTGTCCTCCTTCGTTTATAATATATCTTTAACGGCCTGTATATCTTCCAGAGATTCCACGCTGTAGCAAGGAACGTTCGGTTCAATCCTTCTGATAAGGTTCGTAAGCACCTTCTGAGGTCCAACCTCGAGAAAGATCTCTACCCCATCTGCCACCATTCTCTTCACCGATGCCTCCCACAGAACAGGCGAGAACATCTGTCGATACAGCCTGTCGATAACGATGCCCCTGTCATTTCCGGGAGCCGCATCGACGTTAAATACAACAGGTACGCTCAAGGCGCCCTGATCGATCTTTGCGAGCTCCTCTTTCAGCTTCTCTGCTGCATCTTTCATGAGCGGACTGTGAAAAGGACCGGATACATTGAGAAAGATCGCCTTCTTGTACCCTGCGCCCTTCAGCCTCTCGACGCCTTCCTTCAGCGCCTCCATGCTGCCGGAGAGGACCACCTGCTCCGCAGAGTTCAGGTTCGCCGGAACGGCGACGTAATCATCGTGGGATATCTCCTGAAGGACAGGTCCTATCTTTGTCATATCCGCGCCGATGAGAGCGACCATCCCTCCCTTGCCCTTAGGGCATGCCTCTTCCATGAGGAGGCCTCTCTTCCTCGTCATCCGCAGGGCGTCCTCAAAGGTAAAAAAACCGCTTGCGCAAAGCGCAGTATATTCTCCAAGGCTGTGTCCCGCAAACAGATAAGGTGATATTCCTGTAGCCTGCCTGAGGGTCTGCCAGACAACATAGCTGTTGAGAAGAAGCGACGGCTGCGTATTGCATGTCTGCCTTAATTCATCTTCCGGTCCGTTGAAACAAAGATCTGTTATGGAAAGACCGAGGGTCTTGTCCGCGATGGCAAAATACCCCCTCACATCCTCAAGGGCATCATACAGCTTTTTCCCCATCCCTACATATTGCGAACCCTGGCCCGGGAAAACAACCCCTATTTTTTTCATCTATGCTCCCTGTCTAAAACACATTGTTTATATTACGACCTTCTCTTCGAGGCAGCTTCTTTAATAAGTTCAAGGGCGATCACATTCCTCTGGATCTGGTTCGTGCCTTCATATATCTGCAGTATCTTCGCGTCTCTCATCATCTTTTCCACCGGGTATTCCTTCATGTACCCATATCCGCCGAAAACCTGCACGGCATCGACGACCACCTTCATCGCCACATCGCTCGGGAACACCTTACTCATGGCAGATACCTTCGAGAAATCCCTCGGGTTGCTGTCGATATATCTCGCTACAGCGTAGACAAGGGCCCTGGCGGCTTCCACCTGCGTCGCCATATCCGCAAGCATATGCTGTATCGCCTGGAAAGAGATGATCTTCTTCTCGAACTGTTCCCTTTCACGGGCATAGTGTACTGCCGCGTCGAGGGCGCCCTGGGCTACCCCCACCGCCTGAGCGCCTATCCCAGGCCGTGTCCTGTCAAAGGTCCTCATGGCGAGGATGAATCCCATCCCTTCTCTACCTATAACATTTTCGGCGGGAACTTTGCAATCCTGAAATACCAGCTCCCGTGTCGCGGAGGCCCGTATGCCCAGCTTGTTCTCTTTCTTCCCAAAGGAAAAACCGTCCATACCCTTCTCCACGATAAAGGCCGATGCCCCTCTTCCGCCTTTCTTCCTGTCCGTCATGGCTATGACCGTGTAGATCTCCGCCTCGCCCCCGTTCGTTATCCATTGCTTGGTGCCGTTCAGGATGTAATCGCTGCCGGATTTTGTTGCCTCGGTCCTGATCCCCTGCGCGTCGCTCCCGGCATTCGCCTCCGTCAATGCAAAGGCAGCGAGCCTTTTGCCGCTCGCTATTTCAGACAGGTATCTCTTCTTCTGCGCCTCTGAACCGCCGAGCAGGATAGGATAGGCGCCCAGCAGGCTTGCGGCATAACTCACAGAGACACCGAGGCAGGCCGTGCTCAGCTCTTCCACGACAATGCAGTTCTCGAAGCTCCCGCCGCCCATTCCGCCGTATTCTTCAGGAATACTGACGCCAAAGAGCCCTGTTTCAGCGCATGTCTTCATGATTGCCCAGGGGAACGTCCCTGTTTCGTCAAGCTCAGCCCTTACCGGGACCACCTTCTCCTCCGCGATCCTCCTGGCCAGCGCCTGAATGTTCTTTTGCTCCTCTGTGAGAAAATAGTCCATATCCTCCCCTTTCCTTTATCCCCTGTATTGGTCGGTTACCTGCCAGAGCGTTTCTTTGATCGATTCGTTCAGCCCGTTCTCTACGAATCTCTTTGCAAGCAGAACGGCATTCCGTATGGCCTTTTCATCTGATTTGCCGTGGCATATGATGCATACCCCGTCAACACCCAGGAGTGGGGCGCCGCCGTATTCCGAAGGGTCCATTCTCCCTTTGAGCTCATCAAAGACCTCTTTCATCAAAAGGTGCCCCATCCTTGCCTTCAGGTTCTTCTTGATAGCCTCTTTAAAAAACACCATCAGCGATTCTGCTACGCCCTCGGTGATCTTGAGCGCGACATTCCCCACAAACCCATCGCTTACCACAACGTCCGCCCTTCCGTTATGCATGTCGGTGCCTTCGACGTATCCGATATAGTTGAGGTCCAGGCCCTTGATCAGTGCGTGCGCCTCGCGTGTGAGCTCATTTCCCTTGGTCTCTTCCTCGCCATTGCTTAAAAGGCCGATCGTCGGCCTTGCTACGCCGAGAACGCAGCGAGCGAAGGCGTCTCCCATCACGGCAAATTGCGCGAGGTGGATAGGCTTGCAGTCAACGTTTCCTCCCGCATCAAGGAGGATCGATACACTGTTCCTCGTATTCGGATGCAATGTAGCAATGGCAGGTCGGTCCACATACCCTATCCTGCCGAGCGTAAAGATCGCAAAGGCCATTGCAGCGCCGGAATTGCCAGCGGTTACGACCGCATTAACCTTTCCCGCCTTTAAGAGCTCAAGCGCTTTATTGATAGAGGATTCTCTTTTTTTCCTCAGGGCTGATGATGGTGATTCCTTCATCTCTACGTAAACCGGCGTGTGAACCACCTCGATGCCATCCGAGCTCTTTAACAGTGGTTTTATTGCATCCTCATTCCCGACAAGAACGATCTCTGCGATCTTGTCCCTTGCTACAGACCCTGCCCCCCCGACAACTACAGCGGGCGCATAGTCTCCCCCCATTCCATCCACTGCGATCTTTATCATTCTGTTAGAGTTCCTCAACGTCTAAGAACTTTTTCCCCTTGTACGTGCCGCACTTCGGGCAGACAATGTGAGGTAATTTGGGTTCTTTGCAGTTCGGGCAAAGGACCACATTGACAGGTTGTGCCTTGTAGTGCGTCCTTCTCTTGTCCCTGCTTGCCTTTGATGTCTTCCTTTTTGGAACAGCCATATATATCTCCTCGTTAGTTTAAAAAAGATTTCAGTTTTTCGCCCAGCAATGTCTGGGTAGCAGTATCACACTGACAGTCCTCAACATTTTTGTTCTTGCCGCAGACCGGGCAGAGGCCTTTGCAGTTTTCTGTACAGACCGGCCTGATGGGCACGTTGAGCAATACCTCCTCATAGATGAACGGATCGAGATCGATCTCGTCCCCCTCATAGTAATAAATATCCATGTCGTCACGTTTCAGCTCGACCTCGGATACCCGAGAGATCTTTGTCCGGGGTGTCAGCTTAATGTCCAGGGAAGCTTCAAGTTCGAGGGTAAAATCATCGAGGCACCGTGAACATGTGATAGACATTGTGCACTCCACGGGTCCCTGGATGGTCACGAGGTTATCGAACTTCCTGATCGTCAGCTCATAGGCAACCGGCGTAATGATCTGTATGCTTCTGTCTTCTATCTCAGCAAACCGCGATGCTTCCATGGAACCTCTCGCAACAAACACCTCTTCTATTTCTGAAAGTTTGATAATCAAAGCTGCCTTCTTTTGAGTCTGATAATATAATGGGTTGATGTTTCATTGTCAAGCAAATTAACTTCTTGTAACTCTTGCCTTTTCAGTTACAGGGGCTTGCGTCGCCCCCTCCAACTGATGCCGTGAAAAGTGAAAGGTGA
>DLMV01000075.1:0-304 GCA_002478225.1 Deltaproteobacteria bacterium UBA7527
GTGCTTCGATATTAGGATTTAGGGTTTGTGTTTTAATGAGCCTACGCGTGGAGGGCAATGAAGTTCTTCAGAAGCGACTGGCCGACCCTCTGGCTTTTCTCAGGGTGAAACTGGCACGCAAATATATTATCCTTCAGCACTGATGAGGCGAACCCTCCTCCGTAATCCGTTCTCGTTGCCGTCACGTCCTCTTCCGGGAGACAATAGTAAGAGTGCACAAAATAGAAGTGTTCGCCGGCGGCGATCTCTTTCAGGATAGGGGTCTCCTTCACGATCTCGATGCTGTTCCAGCCCATGTGGGGAA
>DLMV01000075.1:538-1728 GCA_002478225.1 Deltaproteobacteria bacterium UBA7527
GCCGAGACAGATGCCGAGATAGGGCTTGCCTTCCTGGATAACATTTCTGAGAAATGCAAGCAGTTTGAGCTTTTCAAGGTTTTCTATGCACTTCCCGAAGGCTCCGACGCCGGGCAGAACAACCGCCTTTGCAGATTCTATGATCCTTTTTTCCCTGGTGATCGCCACGTCAGCGCCGAGCTTTCTGAAAACGTTGGTAACGCTTTTTAGGTTTCCCATGCCGTAATCAACAATAGCTATCATTCTTTGCTCGCTTCGACAGACACCTTATTGTCGGCTTGTTTACAGAACGCCTTTTGTGGAGGGTACGCCCCGTATCCTCTTGTCTTTGGAAACTGCCTCCTGGAGCGCCTTCCCGAATGACTTGAATACTGCCTCCACCCTGTGGTGCAGGTTCCCTCCGTAAAGAAGGTTTATGTGCAGCGACATCTTTGCCTCATTGACAAAACCCTGGAAAAACTCCCTTACCACGTCAGCGTCAAACTCCCCGGTCTTGCCGTGCGCCTTCCCCTTCCATACAAAGGCGGGTCTGCCGCTTAGGTCTATGGCGCACATGCACAACGACTCGTCCATAGGTATTATGGCATAGCCGTACCGCCTTATTCCTTCGTAACTTGCAAGGGCTTTGTTGAGGGCTTTCCCCATGACAATCCCGACGTCTTCAACGGTATGATGGTGGTCGACATTAATATCTCCCTTTGCCTTTATCGTGAGATCAAAAAGGCCGTGCTTCGCGAAGAGGCTGAGCATGTGGTCAAAAAAGGGTATGCCCGTTGAGATGCTGTGGTCGCCGCTTCCGTCGATACACCATTGTACTGATATGGTCGTCTCTTTCGTCTTCCTCTCTGCCTTTGCTTCCCTTTTCATGTGGCCCCCTTTATGGAATGACCTTGTTCAGCGGGTATTCAACGATCCCCTGCGCTCCGGCACGCTTTAGCTCCGGGATGATGTTCCTCACTGTTTTCTCGTCAATAATAACCTCAACGGCAACCCATTCCTGGTCTGAAAGGTTTGAAACCGTTGGAGTATGGAGGGAAGGCAGTATGCCTGTTATCTTTTTCAGCTTCTTTTTTGGCACGTTCATCTTAAGTCCTACCTTTTCCTCGGCCAGGAGAGCTCCTTTCAGCAGCATCGTTATGTTCTCCATCTTTGTCCGCTTCCATGCGTCCTTCCACGCTCCTTTGTTCGCA
>DLMV01000075.1:1927-12373 GCA_002478225.1 Deltaproteobacteria bacterium UBA7527
CCGGTCTCGGTAACCTCAACGATGGCATCTGCAAGAAGCGGGGGCTTTACCTCCGTTGCCCCCCAGGAGAACTCCACTGATGCCTCGATGCCCTTCTTTTTCAGGTATCTTCTTGTAAACCCGACGAGCTCGGTGGCGATCTTTTTGCCCTGCAGGTCCTCAAGGCGCCTGATGCGGGAATTCGCGGGGACGGCAATGACCCATTTTACCCCCCTGAAGCCTACCTTCCCGTACCTGAGCCTCACAAGCTCTATGACCTTTGCGTCCTGCTCGAGCACCCAATCCCACCCGGTAATGCCCATATCGAGTATCCCGTCTTCAACGTACCGGGCCATTTCCTGTGCCCGTATAACAAGGCCTTCTATCTCCGGGTCGTCGATGGACGGCACATAGGACCTCTCGAGGAGCTTAATGTTAAAGCCGGCATTCTTGAACAGCTTGAAGGTGGTCTCCTGCAAACTGCCTTTCGGCAACCCTATTTTGAGAACCATACTATAGCTCCTTTCTCGCTTTTATAGCCTCTCCGTGGGCATGCAGGCCCTCGATACGGGAAAGCCTTACGGCATTGTCTCCATACAGGTCAAGAAAGTCCCTGTTAATTTTAACAAGTACTTTCCTCTTTGTAAACCTGTCAACAGAGAGACCGGCGGCAAACCTGCCGGCTCCGCCTGTCGGGAGAACATGGTTCGTTCCTATGTAATAATCACCCATGGCAACGGTGGTGTGCCTGCCGAGGTAGACCACGCCGGGGTAAAGGACGCCCTTCCCTTTCGCGTCGTTCCCTATTAACTCCATGTGCTCAGGGGCGATCCTGTTGATCGCCTCGATCGCCCGGTCTATGTTCTTATAGTGAACCATAAAACCGTTGTTCTCCAGCGCTTTCTCTATAATGTCTTTTCTCTCGTTCGACCCAATGAGCTGCCTCATCTGTTCCCTGACATGGTCTATGTGCGTCCTTGAGGAAGAGAAGAGCCCTACCATTGCCATCTCGTCGTGCTCTGCCTGAGAGAACATATCCCACGCTATCGCCTTTGGAGAAAATGCCTCGGCGCAGAGAATGATCAGCTCTGTGGGTCCTGCGAGCATGTCGATGCCTACATGCCCGTACACGTCGCGCTTTGCCTCCTCCACATATGCATTGCCCGGCCCGACTATCATGTCAACTTTTGGTATCGTGCCGACCCCGTAAGAAAAGGCATAGATGGCCTGCGCGCCGCCGATCCTGTATACGTCGCCGATGCCAAGCAGTTCGCATCCGGCTGCAACATATGGGTTTATCTCCCCCCGGGCTGCGGGTGATGTTGCGAAGATTTTCTTTACGCCCGCTATTTGGGCCGGCACAGCGCCCATGATCAGTGAAGAAGGGTATGCCGCTGTGCCTCCCGGCACATATACGAGGGCCTTTTCCACGGGAACGAAGGTTTCTTTTATGACAACGCCTTTTCTTCTGTATGTTCTTCCGGGCATTGCCTGTCCCCTGTGGTAAGAACGTACGTTCCTGATCATCCCCTTCAGCACTTTAATGTCTTTCTTCTCTACCTTGGCGGCAGCCCTCCGCAATTCGTCCGCGGTAAGCCTTAGAGGGTAGTCCCTGCTCCATTGGTCCCACTTCCTTGAGAATTCCGCAATGGCCTTTTCACCTTTCGTCTCGAGCGCCGCCCTGATCGACTCCACTGCCTGTTTTACGTCGCGGCGTTTCTTTTTTCTCCCCTCGAGAACAAACGCAAGGAGGTTGTTATATTCCCGTTCAAGCTCCCACGTCTTCATTCTTCCTCCTGCTTATCTTTGCTCCAAGACCCTTGAGTTTTTCTTCTATCTTTTCATATCCCCTGTCTATGTGGTAGATCCTCGAAACCTCCGTCGTTCCGTATGCGCTAAGCCCTGCGATTATCAGGGACGCGCTTGCCCTCAGGTCGGTTGCCATCACCTTCGCGCCGGATAGCCCTTCTTTGCCTTTTACAATAGCGGTATTACCTATCGTCCGGATGTCGGCGCCCATTCTGCGCAGCTCCGCCACGTGCATCATCCGGTTCTCGAAAATTGTCTCGGTAATAGCGCTTACCCCTTTTGAAACGGACATAAGCGCCATTATCTGGGCCTGCATGTCTGTCGGGAAGCCGGGATGTGGGGTCGTCTTTACGTCCACAGATATAGGTCTTTTTCTTGACATGATCGCTTTGATCGTTGTGTCGTTCTCCTCTATCTCCATGCCCGCCTCTCTCATCTTTTCGATGACGGCCTTGAGGTGCCGGGGATTGCAGTTCTCAATAACGATATTTCCCCTGGTAATGCCGCAGGCCACGATAAATGTGCCCGTCTCGATCCTGTCGGGTATTACCTCATAATCACAGGGTGTCAGCGCCTCTACGCCTTTGATCGCGATCACCTCTGTTCCCTCCCCCTCTATCCTGGCGCCCATTCGTTTCAGCATATTGGCAAGGTCAACAACCTCCGGCTCGCGGGCGGCGTTCTCGATTATGGTTTCTCCTTTTGCGAGGACGGCCGCCATGATGACATTTTCCGTTCCCCCGACCGTTACCGTATCAAACGTTATCCTTCCTCCTTTTAGCCTGTTCGCGGCAACATCAACGTATCCTTCCTGGATCTTTATTTCACAGCCAAGTGCGGCGAGCCCCTGAAGGTGCATATTTATCGGCCTCTCGCCGATTGCACAGCCGCCGGGATAAGACACGGTGGCCCTCTTCAGTGCCCCCACAAGGGATCCGAGCACAAGCACCGATGCGCGCATCTCTTTTACGATCTCATAGGGCGCCACGTGGTTATCAATGCCGCTTGTGTCTATGGTGAGGGCGTTGTTCCCTGTCCATCGTGCTTTTCCGCCAAGAATGGCCAGGAGCCTGATCATTGTCTCCACGTCTCTTAAACGAGGAACATTTCCGATCTTGTAAGTGCCCCTCTGAAGAATTGTCGCTGCAATAAGTGGCAGCGCGGCATTTTTAGACCCGCTGATCCTTACCTTTCCTTTCAGCCTTTCCCCGCCCTCTATGACGAATGTGTCCATGTTCCTACAAGCACCCTTTCAATGCCGGAGAGGTCTCTCCTTGAAACAACGGTGAACCCTTTTGCCCTTAATCCGGCCCCGATAGACTCCGCCTGTCCTGGGCCGCCCACCTCGCACAATACATGGCCGCCCGCCGCAAGGCGGTTTGGCAATCTTTCTATAAACCTCCCGTATATCTCTGTTCCCTCTTTTCCCCCGATCAGCGCCGTTTTGGGCTCAAACCTTTTCACATCCTCCATCAGTCCGTCCCATTCGTCAACGGCCACGTAAGGGAGGTTTGCTATAACCAGATCAAACGTTGTGGTTTCACGAAGACCGTCAAAGAGGTCGGAGCAAAGAAATCTTGTCTTGTCCGACACGTTGAGCCTGCGGGCATTATACTGCGCTACGCGCAGTGCTTCAACGGATATGTCAATGCAGAGGACCTCCTTCAGCGTCTTTTTTGCAATAATTGTCCCTATTGCGCCGGATCCTGTGCCCATGTCAACGATATTCCGCGCCTCTTTATGTTCTTCCAGTATCTTCAGTCCCTCTTCGACAAGAAGCTCTGTTTCGGGCCTTGGTATAAGAACCCTTTCGTCCACATAAAACTCCTCAGAGAAGAACTCCTTCTTGTTCGTAATATAAGCAAGCGGCTTCCCCTGCGCCCTCTCTTCAAGGAGCTTTTTGATCCTTGCCGCCGATGCCCTGTCAAGCTCCCGGTGCTGATCGGCCAGCACCTCCTCGTTTCTCATGACGGAGACCAAAGAGATGATGCTGACGGCATCGATCCTTTTAACGGCTTCATTGCAAAGCATAATGTCTCTGATGCGCACCGTTTTGTTTATCCTTTTTTCAGTGTTTCTGATTGGAAATGGGCTATCAGCGGGTTGATTATGGCGACGATGTCCCCGTTCAGAACATCCTGCAGCTTATATAAAGTAAGGCCGATCCTGTGGTCGGTTACCCTGCCTTGTGGAAAGTTGTATGTCCGTATCCGCTCGCTCCTGTCGCCGGTTCCTACCTGTTTCCTTCTCTCGTCGGACATCTCCTGTTCTTTTTCGCTCTCCATCTTTTCTTTCAGCCTTGCCCTGAGCACCCTCATGGCCTTTGCCTTGTTCTTGTGCTGGGATTTTTCGTCCTGGCATGTGACGACGATCCCCGTCGGCATGTGCGTGATCCTTACCGCAGAATCGGTTGTGTTCACGTGCTGGCCGCCGGGTCCGCTGGACCGGAACACGTCGATCCTTACCTCATCCGGCAATATGCTTATTTCCAGCTCCTCGGGTTCCGGCAGGACCGCAACGGTAACTGTGGAGGTGTGTATCCGCCCCTGCGCCTCGGTCTGCGGAACACGCTGCACCCTGTGGACGCCGCTCTCATACCGAAGCGTGCTGTAGGCGTCCTTTCCCTCCACCATCAGGATGACCTCTTTTATGCCGCCGAGATCTGACAGGCTGATCGTCATGACCTCTGTTTTCCACCTCATGTTCTCGGCGTATTTCATATACATCGAGAACAGGTCTCTCGCAAAAAGGGCAGCTTCTTCGCCGCCGGTCCCTGCCCTTATTTCGAGAAACATGCTCTTTGCCTGCTTTTCCCCCTTGCCGAGGAGCTTTTCTTTCAGCAGGGACTCAAGTCTTTCCTTTTCCTTCTCGAGGAGGATCGTCTCGTCTTTGGCGAGGGCCCTCATGTCCTCTTCCTGGGCGGACCTAAGGATCTCCTGCGCGCTTAGCGCTTCCTCGCTCCTCTTCCTCCATTCCCTGAAAAGCTCTGCCAGCTCTTTAAGCTCCGCGCGCTCTTTTGCCAGTTTTTTATATGACTCCAGGTTGGCAAGTGCATCGGGCCTCGCCATCTCTTCCTCTATCTCTCGATATCTTTTTTCTATTCCCTGGAGCCGCTCAAACATTATTTCGTCTTTTTGCCATAACGCTTTTCAAACTTCTCAACCTGGCCGGTCGAATCTAAGCGCTTCTCTTTGCCGGTAAATATGGGGTGGCACTTCGCGCAGATCTCTACGTTGATTTTGTCCTTAATGGACAACGTCTCGAAGGTGTTGCCGCAGGCGCACTTTACCGTTGCTTTCTTTAGGTCCGGGTGGATCCCTTTTTTCATGTTCAGCCTCCTTTGCTCATAGAATTGAGAAAATCCTGGTTTGACTCTGTGTCTACCATCTTTTCGAGCAGAAACTCCATCGACTCAACGGGGTTCATCGGCTGCAAGACCTTTCTCAGCAGCCACGTTCTCGAAAGGTCGTTGCTTTCCAGCAGTAATTCTTCTTTTCTGGTACCGGATTTATTTATATCAATGGCCGGAAAGACCCTCTTCTCGGCGAGCTTTCTGTCAAGATATATCTCCATGTTCCCCGTGCCCTTGAACTCTTCAAAAATCACCTCGTCCATCCTGCTTCCCGTATCTATGAGCGCCGTTGCGACGATCGTAAGACTTCCCCCTTCTTCAATGTTTTTCGCCGCCCCGAAAAAGCGTCTCGGCTTCTGCATTGCAGATGCGTCAATTCCTCCCGACAGGATCTTCCCGCTTGACGGAACCACGGTGTTATAAGCCCTTGCCAGCCTCGTTATGCTGTCGAGCAGTATCACCACGTCCCTTTTGTGCTCTACGAGCCTCTTCGCCTTCTCAATAACGATCTCCGCCACCTGAACGTGTCTCGTTGCCGGCTCGTCAAAGGTCGAGCTTATGACCTCTCCTTTTACCGAGCGTATCATGTCTGTGACCTCCTCGGGCCTCTCGTCTATGAGGAGTACGATGAGAAAAATTTCTTTGTGGTTTTGCGTGATGCTGTTCGCAATGTCCTGAAGAAGCATGGTCTTTCCGGTTCTGGGCGGCGCAACGATCAGCCCCCTCTGACCCTTGCCGATGGGGGTAAAGAGGTCCATTACCCGCGTGGATAGGCTGTGCTGTTCTGTTTCAAGCTTTATCCTTTCGTCCGGGTATATGGGTGTAAGGTTGTCAAATATTATCTTGTCTCTGACGACGCCGGGGTCGTCAAAATTTATTGATTCAACCTTTAAAAGGGCAAAATACTTTTCGTTGTCTTTCGGGGGGCGGATCTGTCCTGAGGTCGTATCCCCTGTTCTGAGCCCGAATTTCTTGATCTGCGAAGGCGATACGTATATGTCGTCCGGGCCGGGCAAATAGTTTGAATCCGTAGAGCGCAGAAAACCAAATCCTTCGGAGAGGATCTCCAGGACCCCTTCCCCGTAGACCGATTCGTTCTTGTCGACGAATGCCTGGAGTATGGCAAATATAAGCTCCTGCTTTCGCAGTCCGGAGGCGTTCTCAACGTTCAGCTCCCTTGCCATGTGCGTGAGCTCTCCTATCTTCTTACTTTTCAACGCATTAAGATGCATGTGCCCTTACCTCCCATTCTTTTATGCTTTGCAACAGTTTTTCGATCTCTTTTTCAAGGCCCCTTTTTGTCCCGTTGTTATTTATTACGTGGTCAGCCATTTTCTCTTTTTCTTTTAGTGGAATCTGGTGGGGTATCCGCCGGCCGATGTCTTCTTTTGCCATGCCCCTCATTCTTAGCCTCTCCTTTATTGTGCTTGTCTTTGCAGAAACAACGACTATCTTGTCAAATTTTTTATACAGTCCTGTTTCAAACAAAAGCGGCCCGTCAACAAAAACAACCTTGGTCCCGGCCCTTTCCAGTTCGTTAAGCTGCTGCTGGAGGGCATTCCTTACTCGCGGATGCACGATCGCTTCGAGGGTGCGGAGTGCGGCCTTGTTTTTAAACACCTCGTCCCGCAAGCGGGCCACGTTAACCGCGTTTTCCGATACGTATTCGGCCCCAAGCCGATCCCGTATCTCCGCCAGAACATCCTCTTTTTTGATCATCTCCTTTGACAGCCTGTCCAGGTCTATTATCTCGAACCCCCTGGTTTTCAAGATGCTTGATACGGTTGTTTTACCGCTACCGATAATCCCCGTTATGCCTATGGTGATCATACATCAAGGTTTCTGACGTTGAGGGCGTTTTCCTCGATAAACCTTCTTCTCGTTTCAATGTTGTTTCCCATGAGCACCGTGAACACCTGGTCTGCCTCAACGGCATCTTCTATTGATACCTTGAGAAGGCGCCTTTTGTCGGGGTTCATGGTTGTCCCCCAGAGCTGCTCGGGGTTCATTTCTCCCAGGCCCTTGTATCTCTGTATGTTTATCCCTTCTTTTCCTTTTTCGCTCACAATGCTCAGCAGCCCTTCCACGCTTATTGTTTCTGCTCCGCCGTTCCCGTCGCTGACCTTGATCTCCTCTTCGTAGAATTGCCGTATCTCCTGAAAGATCCTGTAAGACTCGCGGTAATCCCCCTGGGAACAGAGCTCATAATCAACCCGTACAAGGGCGGGGCCCTTTTTGGGGTCAAGTCCTTGGGCGCTTATCACAAAAAGATTGTGCTCCCTGTCCCTGGTCCTTTCGACCTTTTGCCCTAATCCCTTCAGATAATCTGCATAGGCGCCTGTCTTTTCCGGGGACTCGAAGTCCTGTCTTGTTGATATGCCCAGACTCATGAGTCCAAGCACTGTTTCGCGTGGCATGCCTATTGCCCGCATGCTCTTGATATAGCGCTCCACCGTCTTAAGTTTTTCGATCTGCTTTCTAAGGTCCTCTCCGTTCATCTGTTTGCCGCCGACGTAGCACTGTATCTTCTCTACCCCGCGCTCCACAATGGTTCTTTCGAATTCTTCCTCGTCTTTTGCGTAGATCTCGCGATTCCCGTGTTTTATCTTATACAGCGGCGGCTGGGCTATATAGAGATGTCCCTCTGATATAAGGTCCGGCATCTGTCTGTAAAAGAATGTCAACAGGAGCGTCCGTATGTGCGATCCGTCAACGTCAGCGTCGGTCATTATTATCACTTTGTTATAGCGCAGCCTTGTTTTGTTGTCGGAATTAACGCCTACCGCCAGGTAGATGGATTTGATCTCCTGGTTTGTAAGAACCTTTTCTTCCCTTGACTTCTCAACGTTCAGGATCTTTCCCTTGAGGGGCAGTATTGCCTGGGTCTTTCTGTTTCTTCCCTGTTTTGCTGAGCCGCCCGCCGAATCGCCCTCTACTATGAAAAGCTCGCAAAGTTCCGGATCGCTTTCCTGGCAGTCGGCAAGCTTCCCGGGGAGCACCCCGCTTTCGATGAGCCCCTTGCTCTTTACAAGCTCCTTTGCCTTTTTTGCGGCCTCTCTTGCCCTTCTTGTCTCGAGCGCCTTGTTGACCATTGTTTTTGCCGTGTCGGGATTAAGTTCGAGATATTCGGCGATCTTTTCGTTGAGCACAGACTCAACAAGTCCCTTTATCTCGCTGTTCCCGAGCTTGGATTTTGTCTGGCCTTCAAATTGCGGGTTCTGTATCTTGATGCTGAGAACGGCCACCAGTCCTTCTTTTATGTCGTCTCCGGAGAGGCTTTCTTTTACTTTTTGTGACATGTTGTTTTGTATAAAGTTGTTTATGCACCTTGTCATTGCACCTCTGAAGCCGGCCACATGGGTGCCGCCTTCTTTTGTGTTCACGTTGTTCACAAAGCTGTAGATGTTTTCATTGTAGCTGTCGTTGTACTGAACGGCGAGCTCGATCGCGTCAAGGGGCGGCTTGGTGCTCGATATATACATTGGTTCTTCAAAGAGGACCCCTTTGTTGGTGTTCAGATATTTTACGAAAGACCTTATCCCGCCCTCATGTTTAAATTCCTGACGCTTCCCTTTTCTTTCGTCCACGAGCACAATGTTTATGCCGTTGTTAAGAAAGGAAACCTCTCTCATCCTGTGTACGATGATGTCAAAGCTAATGTCTGTTGTTTCAAAAAGACCGCTGTCGGGCTTGAAGTGTATCTTGGTCCCGGTTTTGTCTGTGTCCCCCACGACCATAAGCTCGGTCGTCTTGTTCCCATACTCATATCTCTGGTAATAGACCTTGCTGTCTCTTCTAACCTCTATCTCAAGATACTCGGAAAGCGCGTTTACCACCGAAAGTCCAACGCCGTGCAGGCCCGCGGAATATCTGTACGTGTCTTTGTCAAACTTCCCTCCCGCATGTAGTTTGGTAAGCACAACCTCAAGCGCCGTCATGTTCTCTTCGCTGTGCTCCTCTACCGGGATGCCCCTTCCATTGTCCTCAACGGTAACGCTGTTGTCCCTGTGTATCGTTATCAATATCTTATTGCAGTATCCTTCCAGGGCCTCGTCAACGCTGTTGTCAACGAGCTCGTATATGAGGTGGTGTAGCCCTTCGGTCCCCGTGTTCCCGATATACATGGACGGAACCTTTCTTACGGCGTCGAGGCCGCCCAATATCTTTATGCTTTCTGCTCCGTATTCTCCCATATCAGATCCTTATCGGCATAACTATGTTTTTATAGTCCTCTTCCTGGTCCCCCACAAAGAGTACGGCGCCGTATGCTGGCGGTGCCATCATTACTATTTTTTCAGACGATATATGAGTTACTACATCTATAATAAACCTTACGTTAAAGCTCATGCTTGTCTGCTCTCCACCGTATTCTATTTCTATAATCTCTTTTGCTCTCCCGATGTCCGACTCCGCCTCTATTTCCATGTTCTTCCCCGAAAACATTACCCTTATCGGCTCTGATCTCCCGATAATCGAGGATGCCCTCTTTAATCCTCTGTGGAACGATTCTTTTTCTATCTTTACTATTTTTGAGTTGCTGGTTGGCAACACATTCTCATAATCCGGAAAATTTCCTTCTATTGTTCTTGTTATTATCTTCAGCTTCTCTGTACTGAACTGAATATATTTTTCTTCTATTGATATCTTCACATCGTCCTCTTCCTCTATGATCCTTTCTACTTCCACCGTTGATCTTTTTGGAATTGTTATTCCCTTGAAACTCTTCATCCCTTTTATTTTTCTTTGACACAGCGCCATTCTGAATCCGTCTGTACCCACCACCACAAGATCTCCTTCCGTTCCTGCCATATACATCCCTGTTAATATATATCTTGTTTCATCTGTAGATATTGCAAATCCTACCCTTTCTATCATATCAAGCAGTGTTTTTCCTTTTATTATAAATTCCTCTTTTCCTTTTACTTCTTTTACTTCGGGAAATTCGTCCGGGTCCTGTAGGCTCATTGCTATCTCTGTCTTTTTCTGCTTGATGGTCATCAGGTTCTCATCTATAGAAATTAATATCTCCCCGTTCTCGAGCTCCCTCAGCACCTCTAAAAATTTTCTTCCATGCACGACCACCTTTTTTTCTTGCTCTACCTTACAATCCATATATGCAACTGCGCTCACCTCAAGATCTGTAGAAAAGATTGACGCCCCCTCTTTTCTGAATTCTAAAAGGATATTTGAAAGTATCGGCATAAGGGATCTCTTTTCGGTAATGCTGACAACTTTTGATACCGGTGAAAGAATTGTGTTCTTATCTATTATTATATTCATAAATACCTCTCTTAACCGTAATAAGG
>DLMV01000075.1:12503-13817 GCA_002478225.1 Deltaproteobacteria bacterium UBA7527
TTTAATAAGCGCTGTGCATATGTTAAAAAAATTTTATATACCTAAAAATAAACAGGGAATGAATTCTTATATATGTTCAAAAGAACCCAGGGAATGTAAACTCATGTTGATTTAAGCTTCAACTCTATCTTTTCAACAGCGGCCTTCAACTCCTTTTTAACCCTCATATCTTCCTTTATTTTTTTAATTGAATGAATAATTGTAGCGTGATCCTTGCCGCCAAACTTTTCACCGATACTAACAAGGGAAGAATCTGTAAGCTCCCGGGAAAGATATATAGCAACCTGCCGCGGAACAAGGATTGACTTTATTCTTTTTTTAGATCTAAGATCGGACGGGCTTATGGAGAAATATGATGACACCTCTTTAATGATTATATCCATCGTGATCTCTTTCTCTTTTTCCCTTATAATATGTCCTACCACCTCTTTTACAAGATCTATGCTTATCGGAACCTTATTTAAGGATGCGAACGCGCCTATTCTTATTAAGGAGCCCTCAAGAGAGCGGATGCTGTCCTCGGAATTGGATGCGATAAAAAAGGCAACATCAAGCGGAAGCTCTATACCTTCAGCCTCGGCCTTTTTATTCAATATCGCGACCTTTGTTTCAATATCCGGTGACTGTATGTCTGCAACGAGCCCCCAGTCGAACCTTGACTTAAGGCGTTCCTCAAAGTTTTCTATATCCCTTGGAAATTTGTCGCTCGTTACAACAATTTGCTTCATATTATCATAGAGGGTGTTGAATGTATGAAAAAACTCCGCCTGCGTCCTTTCCTTGCCGGCGATAAATTGTATATCATCGATCAACAACATATCCATTTTTCTGAATCTGTTCCTGAACTCCTCCATCTTCTCGTAGCGTATAGAATTAATGAGTTCGTTGGTAAAAGATTCAGCAGTAATATAGCATATCCTTTCGGGGTTGATGCTGCCGTGCTTTATTAGAAAGTTCCCGATGGCGTTTAAAAGGTGTGTTTTTCCAAGCCCAACCCCGCCGTATATAAAAAGAGGGTTGTAGGTCTTTCCCGGGTTTGTGGCGACCGCAAGACAGGCAGCATTTGCGAACTGGTTGCTGGAACCCACAACAAAGCTCTCAAATGTATATCTGGCATTGAAGGTATTATACTGGCTCGGCCGCCTGACGAAGATGCCCTTCTTTTCCCCGGGTTTTTCCTCTTTTTTTAAAACATATTCAATAGTTACGTCGTTTTTCACGTGGTCTTTTATAAGCGATAGCAGGACGGGCTCGAAATTCTCGACAACCCAGTCCCGAAAAAAAGCGTTAGGCACAACGATCATACACCGGTTG
>DLMV01000075.1:13942-44107 GCA_002478225.1 Deltaproteobacteria bacterium UBA7527
CGATCATACACCGGTTGTCTTTAAAGTCGGCGAGCACGAGCGGCTCGATCCACGTTTTATAGCTGTCTTCGTTGATAATGCTCGCAATTTTAGGCTTGATCTGTGAAAGAATGTCGTCCATCTCTTAAGTGCTTTTCAACATATTTTCAACAATTGTGGAAAATCTTAGTGTTCTTGAATGGCTTAGAGATTTATCATAATACTAAAGTAAAAAAAATTCAATCTTTTTTTGCCGTCCCGCGCATCAAAAAACAAGGCCCTTTTAATGTGTCGAGGCGCAACATCGTGTTGCCAAGACCAATTAATTCTGGTAGTATAGGCAACACATGAAATCAGGGCTCAGGGTCGTGCTTCTTCCGGTCTTTATCCTCCTTCTTTTCGTGCACACCGCCCGCGCAGATGCGGTTTCAGACGGTTTAAAGAGGGCAAGGTCCCAGAAAAAGGAGGCCGTAATGTATTTATACAGTCAATATTGCCCCTATTGTGACGCCATGGACAGGAACGTTCTGAACGACAGCGATATAAGCCCAATGCTTAAAAAAGATTTCGTCTACATCAGGGTAGACGTTGACAAGAGGCCGGATCTCGCACGCAAATACCAGGTCAGGGGCTACCCTACAACCATCCTGATAGACAGCGACGGCAGAACGATCGCGAAGATGCCCGGGTATATTCCAAAAAACGATTTCAAAAAGATGCTTTCCTACCTTAAGGGCAAACACTACAAAACAATGAGCCCGACGGACTTTCTACAACACCGTCCTGAATGACAGCAGGTTTCTTCGCCAGTAGCTCGAGTCTACGTCGTCCACCGTAACGCCCTTTGATTTGGATGCGTGTATGAAGTCCCGGCCGTTGAGCATAATGCCGAGGTGGAGCTCCTTGCTTATTTTAAAAAAAACAAGATCGCCAGGCCGAACCTCTTCCCTGGAAATTTGATATCCCGCTTTGAGGAGTCCTTCGGCCGTTACAGGAAGAACAACTCGCGATTGTTTGAAGACGTAATATACAAAACCGCTGCAATCAAAGGCGTCGGGTCCCTTTGCGCCGCCTTTGTAAGGTTTTCCTATGAAAGCAGAGGACGTGCGTATAACTTCGCTGCGAATGTCCGATATGGACTCGTAGACCCTGACCTTCTTGGGGGCGCAAGAAAAGAGGGTCGACAAAACGAGCGCAACAACGAGAGCCCTGCTGAAGATTACACACACAAGAGCCTACCCGTACCCTTTGACAATATCTACGATGCCCGCAAGGGAGCCGCCGCTACAGGCATGTTTTATGTGCGGCAGCATCTTCTCGTGGGGATTAAACCCAACAGGAAGGCCGACCGCCTCGAACATGCCCAGATCGCCCTCTCCATCACCAACGGCGCAGGCCTCTTTTCTGTCAAGCCCCGATCGGTCAAGCATGGCGTTTATAAGGACCCCCTTTTTGTCATACTCAACGTTGATCTTTACTTCTCCGGTAAGGACCCCGTTTTTGCTGAGGAGCTCATTCGAGACGGCGCCGTCGATCGAGAGCTCGCTTTTTACCAGATCCACAAGAAACGACAAGCCGGTCGACACAATAAAAGTAGCAATACCCATGTCCCTTAAGGAGCGGACCGCCTCTTTTGCCCCATCCTGATAGGGGATGTCCCGGATGACACCCACAACGTCCGCAACCGGCAACCCCCTCCAGAGGAGGGCATCTCTTCTGCAGAACTCATTGTAGTCTATCGAGCCCTCCCGGAAGAGCCTCTGGTACAGATCGGCACGGTTGTTCCAAAGCCCCAGCCTCCTGTGCAGAAACTCCCAACTGCTCTTTACCCTTGTTAGCGTGCCGTCACAATCAAAAAAGACAATTTTAATAGGCATAGGTTTTTATAACATCAATGTTCGAAAAAATCTATTTTTTATAATACCGCGATACACTATACTATCTCCATGGAGATCTTTGATGCCCACACACATGTTTTTCCCCCGGAGGTAATAAGGGACAGGGAAAGGATATCGAAGCGAGACAAGCGGTTTGCCCTTATTTACGGAAAACCCAGCGGCAGGATGGCCGACATAAAAGGGCTCCTGGAGTATATGGAAAAGGAGAGCATAGCGCGGTCTGTAGTGTGTGGCTTTTCCTTTCAGGATACAGGCCTTGTCAGGCTGTCAAACGACTATATCCTCGAGGCAGCATCAAAATCCACGGCGCTCGTTCCTTTTGTTCAGGCGAACATCGAAAACGAAGGCGAGGCAGTGGGGGAGCTGGAGAGGTGCTTTGCCCGGGGCGCCAGGGGGGTTGGGGAGATAGGCCTCTACGAACAAGGGCTAGACAGCAGATCGCTCGGCAGGCTGGAAGGCATCGTGCGGTATGCAGAGGAAAAGCAGAAGATGCTTATGCTACACACAAATGAGCAGGTTGGCCACGGCTACAGAGGGAAGACGCGGGCAGATTTTGTTCAGATCGTTCGGTTCATAGAGAAGCACCGCGGAGCGGACTTTATCCTTTCCCATTTGGGCGGCGGCCTCTGCTTTTTCGAGTTCATGCCCGAGGTACGGGAATCCCTCCGCAGGACCTATTATGATACTGCCGCAACACCATTCCTCTATTCAGCAGACATCTACAGGTTTATCGAAGGGTTCATCTGGGAAAAGGTGCTTTTTGGATCAGACTACCCGCTGCTTACCGCGGCGCGTTACAGAGCCGGTATGGCGCTTATGGGGCAGAAGGAACAAGCCGGCGTATGGTTCGGCAATGCAAAGAGGATATTTGGAGACGCCTGATTGGGACAGGAGGTACAGGGAGGGTTTTTACGACGAGGCAAAAGAGCCCCATAGCCTTCTGAAACGATTCGCGCCCATTGTTCCCGTGGGTATCGCCGTAGACATTGCAACGGGCAACGGAAGAGACGCTGCCTTTCTCGCCGAAAGAGGTTTTACCGTATACGGGCTTGAACGGTCAGTGGAGGCCATAAAGAAGGCCCGGCAGACGATGTACGAAAAAGGCACGAACATCCATGCCGTCCATGGCGACGCCAACAACCTGCCCCTCAGGGGCGGATCGGCCGACCTGGTGATCGTGTTCTATTTTTTAGTCAGGAACATTATGGGGGAGATAGCTGGTCTTCTGCGTAAGGGCGGCATACTGATATACGAGACCTTTTTAAAAAGGCAGAACCTAATTGACAGGCACAGGACAGAAGAATACCTGCTGGACGACGGAGAGCTCATCAGGCATTTTGCGGAGATGGAGCTGCTCTTTTACGAGGAAACGACAGCCGGCATTGCAGGCAAAAGGAGAATCATAGCGCGATTCGCAGGGAGGAAAGCATGATCGTTGAATGGGATCCGGCAAGACCCAGAAAGAAGATAACGGGAATGATAAAGGACGTGCTGAGCAATGGCGGGATCGTTGCATACCCAACGGACACCGTGTACGGAATGGGCTGCGATCTCTTTAATATCAAGGCGATCAGGAAACTTTACACGAGCAAGAGGCTTGACGAAAAAAGGGCCTTAAGCATTATATGCAGGGATTTCAAAGATATCAGCAACTATGCCATAATGAGCGACGCCGCCTTCGAGCTGTTGAGGGAATGTTTGCCGGGCCCCTACACGTTTGTGCTGAAGGCGAGAAAGATAATGCCGAAGCTCCTGATGACCGAGAAAAAAGAGGTCGGCATCAGGATCCCCGGCCACCCCGTCCCTTTGGCCCTTGCCGAATTGATCGAGAGGCCCATCATAAACACAAGCGCAAGGATATCGGGGGAAGAGTTCCTTACCGACCCGAGACAGATCGAGAAGAGCTTTAAGGAGACCGTAGACATTGTCATTGACGGGGGAATCGTGCTGAGCGGTCCGTCCACGGTGATCAGGCTGCTGGACGATACCATAGAAGTGCTTAGGGAGGGGAAGGGATCGCTTAAGAAGATTCTTCCTTAACGTAATCCCCGCAACCCTCGCCGAACTCGTCCCCGAGCTCCTTTCCAAGCTTTTTCATGGTCTTTTCAATGCTTGCAGGATCTTCTTCGTCGAGGCCGGAAAAAATTGAAGGATCAAGAAGGCGGTCAATCCGTTTTTCATCGCTCTTAGGGACAGATATCCTGGACAGGATTCTCGTGACGCATTTGCTCCCGCAATGTTTACAATAAGGCTCGACCTCTTCCGATGTCTTTAAAAGCAGAAAAGAGGACACCTTTTCGCATGCGCTGCACTGATATTCGTAAATGGGCATAGCAGCTACCACGCCTTCAACGATTATTATAGCGCCTGTACAGAGTTCTTTCAAGGCGGGTTAGCGGGCGCCCGCGTCCATTTTGGTTTACAAACAGAGCCCTTTAAGCTATAAATGCTTCATGGAGAAGATCATAAAGAGCTATTCAGACACCGATCTGCACAGAAGGATCAGCGACATCATCGAGGGCCACTCCAGCAACACGGCGGAGATAAGGAAAATAGCCGCGGGGCTTGTCGACTGGGAACAGGTTCATACGATCCTCGACCTGGGATGTGGTTATGGATGGTTCGAAGAGATCCTCGAAGGAGACTTTGACCTCCTCTGTGGTGTAGATTGTCTCAGCGAAAACAAGGCCGGTTTTCTTGGAACAGCGGAGAAGATAGCAAAAAAGGCCATTTTCCTGCAGGCGCACCTCCCCGCGAACATTGAAACGCCCTCAGAGCGCTTTGACCTTGTTGTGGCGGCATACTCCCTCTATTTTTTTCCTGAAATGATCGGAGAGGTCAGGAGAATGCTGGGCGACGGAGGGCGCTTTCTCGTTATAACGCACAGCGAGTCAATGCTTGCTGAAGGTGAAAAATATTTCGATTTCAGCAGATTACGAAAGGTAATCCAGAGGTTTTCAGCAGAGAACGGGGAAACTTTGTTGAGGGAACACTTTTCCGATGTTGCCTTTGTCGATTATTGTAATACCATTGTTTTCGGCAGGGACGACAGCAATGATCTCGCACAGTACATAGACTTTAAGAGAGAGTTTATATCGGTAGACGCCAGCCCGGAGCTGGTAAAGAAAAAAATGCTCGAGGAGTTAGAGGCGCAGGGCGGGCTGCGCTTTAACAAGAACGACAGGATATTCATTGTAAGGAAATGAAGAAAAAATCTTACTGCAGTTTTTGCGGAAGGCCGCTTTACGTGGACACCCTTGAGGGGAAGGACCGCCAGGTATGCAAAGACTGCAAGGCAGTATATTATGAGAACCCCCTGCCGGCCGCCTCGGTGATCCTTCCAAACAGAAACCGGGAGATATTGCTTGTGAAGCGGGAGCGGGAGCCATTCAAAGATATGTGGTGCTTCCCGATCGGCTTTGCGGAGGTGGGCGAGAGCATTGAAGCGGCCGCCCTTAGAGAGCTTAAAGAGGAAACCGGCATTGATGGGAGCATCGTTCAGCTTGTCGATGTAAGCTCTCACAAAAACTCCTTTTACGGAGACCTTCTCATCGTGACCTTTGAGGCAGAGAAGATCGCGGGACATGAAACGGCAGGAGACGATGCGACCGAGTGTCGGTATTTTCCTGCGATGAACCTTCCCAAGCTCGCATTCGATTCCCAGGAGAAGGCAGTACAGAGGTTCATAGAACTGAAAAGAGATCTATGGAGCATGTACGACTCCCTTGAAATATTTGTTGAGGGGACCGTCCAGAACAAGATCGTATATCCGGGAAGCCTTCTTTCCGATGAGCTGGCAATAGCGGTACAGGAGAACTCGGGGAAGATAGTGGATTTTTGGCTGAACGACATCTCCACAAACCCCTCTACAAAGTCGTACCACCGACACGACAGAGAGGATCTTGTTTCCAGGGCGATGTTCATTCTCGGCCAATTCGAGCAGTGGCTGAAAGGGGTAAAGGCAGAGAGCGAATTCAAGAATTTTTATTATAACCTCGGTTATCAGCGGGGACAGGAAGGCATACCCATAGAAGAGCTCGTAAGCTCTCTGAGCCTCCTTAAAAAACATATATGGATGTTCACATATTCCTTCGGGGTATGGGAAAAGGCCGTCGATATATACCGTATGTTCGAGCTTGGCGAGCGGCTTGTATATTTTTTTGATAAGATCGTCTATTATACTGTGATGGGCTACAGGTCGGCCATGAGGTAGTCATAGAACGGCAAGGAATGTTTTTCCCCGGCGACGCTCAATCTTTCGCAGGGGAGTCGACGGCGCCTTCATTATTCGGAAGCAACAAGAACAAGACGAGGCTTATGTGACAGCGGCATTAAACAAAGAGATACATAAAAAAACGGTCTTAATGGTAACAACAATGTCTTCTTTCCTTACCCCCATGGCGCTGTCAGCGGTGAATGTTGCCCTCCCGACGATGGCAAAGGAATTTCTCATGGATGCCATCACCTTAAGCTGGGTCGCAACAGCATATATACTGACAGCGGCAGCGCTTCTTATGCCTTTCGGCAGGGCAGCAGACATATATGGAAGGAAAAGGATCTTTATCCTGGGCACGTCTGTTTTTACGGCAGCCTCTTTCTTGTTGGGGATAGCGTGGTCCGCGGAGCTGCTCATTGTTTTCAGGGTCCTTCAGGGCGTAGGAAGCGCAATGCTTTTTGGAACCGGCATAGCAATGCTCAGCTCGGTCTTTCCTCCAGGCGAACGAGGCAAAGTGCTTGGTATTAATGTGGCGGCGGTCTATCTGGGACTTTCCTGCGGGCCCTTTTTGGGGGGCGTGCTCACACAACACATGGGCTGGAGAAGCATCTTTTTGTTCAATGTCCCCCTCGGCATGGTTATCATTGTTTTTTCTCTGTGGAAGTTGCATGCGGAATGGGCGGAATCGAAGGGCGAGCCGTTTGATTTTGTCGGATCTTCTATCTATTGTGCAATGCTTGTAGCGCTCATGTACGGCTTTTCCTTGCTGCCGAGGATGGCGGGCACGTTTTTGATCGCAGCAGGGATCGCCGGCATTTGCGTTTTTGTTGTCTGGGAGCTAAAAACAGGGAACCCCATCATTGATATGTCCCTTTTCAAAACGAACAAGGTCTTCACCCTCTCCAATGTTGCGGCGCTCATCCACTACAGCGCAACATTTGCGGTTGGCTTTCTTTTAAGCCTTTACCTGCAGCACATAAAAGGTCTAAGCCCGCAGAATACAGGGGCCATTCTCATTTCGCAGCCACTGGTTCAGGCGGTGTTTTCGCCCATTGCGGGAAGGATGTCCGACAGAATAGAGCCGCGCATTGTCGCATCGACAGGCATGTCCATCACCGCAGCGGGCCTGTTTCTCCTGGCTTTTCTTGAGACGAACACCGGCATGTGGTTCATCATATCGGCGCTTGCGCTGCTTGGTTTTGGTTTTGCGCTCTTTTCGTCCCCGAACTCGAACGCGGTCATGAGCTCGGTGGAGAACAGGCTCTACGGCGTTGCATCCTCCATGCTCGGGACGATGAGGCTTCTCGGGCAGATGTTCAGCATGGGAATAGCAATGATGGTATTTGCAATCTACATCGGAGCTGTGGAGATCGTTCCCCAGCACTACCAGATGCTCCTGAAAAGCATAGCGGTAATATTTACCGTCTTCGGTTTTCTCTGCGTTGCCGGGGTCTTTGCATCGCTGACCCGGGGAAACCTCAGATAAGACCGGATGCAACCCGCAGGGCATTCGCAAAAACGGCCCGACAGGAGAGTGTTGAGGGTTACGAGTTGCGGGTTATGATTATTGTATTGTAATTTGTTTCCCTCAGGGTATAATAAGGATGGTTTTTGAGAAGGAGCTGGGGTGTTAAGAAAAAGGATTTGTCGTATATTTGCTGTCGCGGCTCTTGTTTTTTTTGCAACTGCCTGTTCAGACCAAAGACAGGGCGGGACAACAGCGAAGGAGTATTATGAGAGGGCGTTCACGTTCGCCCAGGCCGGCAACATTCAGGAGGCGATCAACCTGTACACCCTCGCCGTTGAAAAGGACCCTGAATTTACTGATGCCTACTACAACCGGGGCGTCATGCATTTTTTTCTCAGGGAATATAAAGAAGCCATCGAGGATTTGAACAGGGTAATCGAAAAGAGTCCCGACCATGTCATGGCATACGCGAGCAGGGGCTCTATATACGACAAGATCGGCGATGCCCAAAGGGCGCTGAGCGATTACCGCAAGGCAGCGCAGCTTGGGGACAAGGATGTGCAGGAACACCTGCGGTCAAAGGGGATATCCTGGCAATAAGATACAGCACTCGTTCCTTGTCGCTGGTTTGAACCAGCATCGAGCAACGAGTGTCCGGTATCGAGCGGCCAGCAAAGAAAAAGGGCTTAAGTTGACCTTAAGCCCTTTTTAATTCTGATGCCCCAGCTATGTCTTCGCGGGAAACAGTTTATCGAGAAGTTCCTTTGAAGGCGGTTTTGTTATCGCGCTCACAAGAAAATAGAGGATGCCACAGCCAATTATCAGATACCATTCAAAGGTACCCATGCCGAGCTGCCTTTTGACGAGCACTGCCCAGCCGCCATAGATGCTGAAACCCGTCCCGTAGAGTACGGTAAAGAGGGCGCCCCACTTCGTTGCGCCCTTCCAGTAATAGGACACGGCGGTCACGAAGAAGAAGATGGCGCCGAGACCCATTGCCGCGAGTCCCATGAAGATGGAGAGAAGCGGCGGCGGGTTGACCAGGGTCCAGTAGAAAGGCAGGAAGAGGAAAAGGGCGATGAGGAAATATCCGAGATAGAGCATCGACTTGTCAGATACCTTGGGCCACCACAGCTTGACAATGTCGCGGGTGATGTTGGCGCTCATGATGAAGACCATTCCGGCAAGGGTCGAAAGGGCTGCTGCAAAAAGACCCATCGTATAGAGGGTCATCATGGGTACACCGCCGACCGCGTATGCAAGCGCCGGTGCCGCAAGGTCTGCGCCCCAGGGCTTTACTTTGAGGAGGTTCGGGCCATAGATCATCCTTGCAACAAGGCCGTTCGAAGAGCAGTCGAGCATGATGGGGATGCCGGCAATGATAAAGACCATAACAAGGAGCGTCCAATAGCCCTTCTTCGTCAGTTTGCCCATGCCGAGGAACCGGCTCACATTATGCGGGAACCCTATGGCCATGGTGAAGAACAGGACCGGCGTTGCGAGGATGCCGACAAGGCTTGAGAAAAGCTGGGTCGGGCCGACCTGCGGAAGCTCAGGCCTCATGAGCTTTATAAGCGCAGGGCCCACCTTCGGCTCCATATAGAGCTTCGATGATATTTCATAGAACCCGCCTGCCCAAATGATAGCCCATACGCCCAGAAGGGCACCGACGAAACCGAGGAACGCCCCCTGGAATGCCATTGACCATTGCGTTCCAACATATCCGCCAAGGACCATATAGAGCCAAGCGATGAAGATGGAAAGAAGGAGGCACCACAGCGGCGGGAGACCGGTCGTCGCGTACCAGACGCCGCCGGCCGCTTTCAACTGTCCCACGGAATACATAAAAAGAAAATAGAGCATGCAGATAGCGATAACGGTCTGAAGCATCTTGCTCTCGAAGCGCCGCCCTATTGTTTCAGGCAGTGTTGCCGCTCCGAGCTTTGCAGAGAACTCCCTTGTCTTCAGGGCGGCAAGCCAGCAGCAGGGGACGAGCCCGAGGAGGCTCCAGATGCCTGCGAACCACATCCCGCAGAACCCGACCGCATAAACAATGCCGGTACTGCCGCAGAATGCCCAGCCGGAGAGATAGGATGCCGCAAGGGCGCAGCCGGTGATCGCAGGACCGATATCGCGCTTACCGACAAGGTATTCATCAAAAGAACCCTTGGCCATCTTTCTCTTGCTGAGTATCCCGAGCAAGATGGAAATAAAGAGGAGAACCGCGACGCCTATAATGGCCGCTATTGTTGTTGCTGGTGTTGGCTTTATCCATTCAAGATATGTTATCGGACTCATTCTTTCCACCCCCTTGTTATGATCCACGTCCCTATGAATGTCATAAGGAAAAGACCAATGATCAGAGCCCACCAGACATACCATGGAGCCAGGAGCACTGATGGGTCAGGCAATGTGACGGCAGGTGGTACTGGTACTTGTGTTGGTTGCATAAATAACCCTCCTTGATCTTTTATTGAAGGTAGCTGTGTAGAACTTTCACCCCCTTTCAAATATTTTTAATTAAAAACAATAAACGAATGACTCTGCAGACAAGATGAAGTTGCGTGTTGAATTGTATACGTTTTAAACCCCCGTCCCCCTTGTCTTTTCTAATAATGATAGTGTTCTATGAGAAAATGTCAAGGAAAAAATCTACTGCGTTTTGTAACTTGTTTCACAAAAACCGGATCGTTCAATATATCGGGCAGATAAAAAACAACGTACTACAATAAAAGGAACGTCCATGAAGCGGCAACCCATGCCTGGTTCATTCAACAGCAGCGCCCGCCGCCGAACACCGAACGCATCACGCCGAACGGTCTTCCTTGCGATCCCGATATACGAACTACGATATATGATGTATTTCACAGCCGGACGGAGACCGTCTTGGATATGCCCTCTTCTTCCATGGTGATCCCGTATAAAGCGGTTGAGGACTCCATGGTGATCCTGTTGTGGGTGATGAAGATGATCTGTGTTTTTGCGCTCATGCCCCTGATGATCTCAATGAGCGATGAAAGGTTGGCGTCATCGAGGGGGGCGTCGATCTCATCCATGAGGGCAAAAGGGCTTGGTTTTGTATCCATAATGGACAAGAGGAGCGCAAGGGATATAAGCGCTTTCTCGCCACCGGAGAGAAGCTCCATGCGTATGACCTTTTTTCCTGCCGGCTGGACGTACATATCTATTCCGCCGTTCTCCTGGTTGACAGAAAGATAGCCCTTCCCTCCCTTGAACAGCATCTCGGTAAATTTCTTAAAGGAGTCATTTATCTTTTCGAAGGTTTCGGCGAAGAGCTCTTTCGATAAGTGGTCTATCTTGATGATTGTCTTCTTCAGGGAATCCATCGCATTTTTCAGGTCTTCTTTCTGTTGTTCAAGGAAGGCTACCCGCTCCTTCAGTTCGAGGTATTCTTTCTCTGCGCGGAAGTTGATCTCTCCCATATCGTCGATTTCCCTTGAGATGGTATCCCTTTCTTCTTCGATGTGAGGATTGGGTTGCAGCGTAACGCTTTCCGGGTCTTCTATGTGATAGACGTTAATCAGCCTCTCCGCTATCTGGTCTTTCTTTTCGGTAAGGATCGCCAAATCCCTGTCCGAGCCTTCGCGTTTTGACCTGATCTTGTCGATAGCTTTATTGACAGCATCTATCTTTTCCTGTATGGCGTGTTTTTCCACGTGGAGATTGCCGAGGGATGTTTTTAGCTCTTCAAGCCTCGCGAGATATTTCTCGGAATCTGCCCTCAGGTCCTCGTACTCCTTTTCAAATACCGCTATCTTTCTTGCGCATTCCCCGATCGACGCGCCAAGCTGCTCCATTGCCTTTTCCTTGTTCAGGATATCGTCGGCAATGTTTTGTATCGCCCCGCTTCTTCGTTCTATGTTCTCGTGGATCGCCTGCAGCGCATTCCGCTTGCGTTCAAGGTTGATCGTCATCTCGTGCCACGCAGAGAGCGAATCCTCGTAGTACTGCTTGACCGTGCCGAGCTCGTCCCTGAGCAGCGCCATGCCGGATTCGATAGCCGCCCTCTCCTCTTCCTGCAGCGCCTTTTCATGGAGGAGCTGTTCGAGGGATGTCTGGGACGGATCATCGAAGAGGTCGAGGCTTACAGATAGTTCCTGTAGTTTTTCGGCAGCCGTTTTCAGTTCAGCCTCTGCCATTATCGCCTCTTTTTCAACATCACTGGCTTCTCTTTCCTTCTCTTCCCTGAGCCTTTTCCGCTCGAGGAAGGTGTTTGTCCAGGCATCATATTGGTCCTGAAGGCCCTTTAAAGAGAGACTCTGTTCCCGGAGGGTGACCGCCAGATCTTTTAATTCCTTCTCGAGCCGGATCTTTTCTTTGAACTTTTTAAGGTCGACCCTCTTCTCGTCCTTCTCCTTGATGATAAAGCCCCGCGAGTCGACAAAAACAGTGTCGTTCATGAAGACGCCTTCTTCGCCCTGTTCAATGCGGAGAAGAGCGTCCTGTACGGTCTCAATCCACTGTGCGTTTATCTCGACCTCTGCGCCGTTTAGCTTGAATATGCCCTGCCGTGGAAAGAAGACATAGTTTCCCTCGCCATTTTCTACAGCCTCTGCAATGCCTGCGAGGTCGCTTGCTGTCAGCACATGATATTCGAGTTCGTTGGCAAAGAACTTTTCCAGCGCCCTTTCCCTCCCCTCGGCGACCCTGATAAGGTCGATCAGCTTCCTTGCGTCGGTTTCCGCGGGTGCCGCGGTCTGATCATAACCGCCAAGCTGCCCCAGGACCTCCTCCTTTGCCTGTTTTTCGCCCTTGAGGCGCTCGATGGCATTCTTTGCCGCATCAAGGTCCCTGGCATAACGTTCGCATTCCGTCAGAGATTCCGCTTCCATAGATATGGCAGAGTCTTTTTCCTGGAGATGCACCTCCAGCGCCTTTTTAAGCGACCCGTGGCGGTTTTCTAATCCTGTCAACAACTCCCTTAGCCTTGCCTCTTCCTGTCTTCTCTTCTCTTCTCTTCTCTGCCTTTCCTGTATGGTGCGTTCGATCTCCGATATCTTATTTCTGGTGTCTGTCAATGCGCTCATCGTTACGAAGAGCCTTGTCCTTTCGTCCTCGACCTTTTTCTCCTGTTCCTCTATCTTTCCCCTTAGGTCTTCGGTGGTCTCGCGAAGCCGGAGCTCTTCGCCCTCTTCTTTTGCCAATTCCACGTTGTGCGCCTGAACCTGCCGGTTCAGCTCCACGATATCGTTCCGATATGAGTCGATGCGCGACGTCAGGGCAGCCTTTTCTTCTGTCAGGGAAAGGCTTTGTTTCTCAAGCCTTTCTTTTTCCTCTCTGATATAGTCGATCTCGACGAGCCTCCCCTCCATGTCCTTTTCCAGGCCTTTTATGTCAAGCTCAAGCTGGCGTATGATGTTGTCGGTTAATGAAAATTCAGCATCCTTTGCCTCCAGTTCCTGTTTAAGCCTCTCCCTGCCCTCCTCTTCTTTCTGTATCTCCTGCTCGATCTCCTGCCGTCTTTCGATGATCTTCCCGATCCGCCTTGTTAATCGTGAATAGCCCTGCAGCAGGATGTGCCTGTCTATCTCGTGAAGCTTGTCGGCGAGCTCTTTGTATGCCTTCCATCTTTGCCACTCGCCCTCTGCCTTCTCGAAGGACTTCGTCACCTCGCTGTAGATATCCTCAACCCTGTCAAGGTTTGTGCTTACCTCGTCCATCCTTCCTATGGCTTCTCGCTTTTTCTCTTCAAATCTTGTGATCCCGCTTGCCTCTTCTATAATGACCCTTCTCTCAAGGGGCTTCATCTGGGCGAAACTCTCGATCTTGCCCTGCTCAATGATCGCATAGGCGTTTGCGCCTATTCCTGTACCGAGGAACGTATCGTGAACATCTTTAAGCCTTACAAGATCGCCGTTAAGGTAATATTCGTTAGTGCCGTCCCTGTAGATCCTTCTTTTTACGTTCAGCTCCCTGCTGCCGTCGGTGAGGTCAATGGAGACCTCCGCGATGTTGACCGGCCTTTTGCCGTTGCTCCCGTGGAAGATCACGTCGCCCATGTCCTTAACCCTCAGGGATTTTGTGCCCCGCTCCCCGAGCGCCCAGACGATGGCGTCAACTATGTTGCTTTTTCCGCAACCGTTCGGCCCCACTATCGATGTGATTCCATCGCCGAACTGGAAGACGGTCCTGTTCAGGAATGATTTGAATCCGAAAAGTTCAAGCCTTAATAGTCTCATAATATCGCTTCAATTGCCCTGCGCAATCTCTTCTCAACGTTTTCTCTGCCAAGGATGCTGATTACCTCAAAGATCCCGGGGCTCACGGTCCTGCCGCAAAGAGAAACCCTGATAGGCTGTACCACGTTCACAAGTTTAGTATTATGGTCCCGGGCGATATTTTCTATAAGCCTTTTCTGTTCGTCCCCATCGATCGACCGGAGACCCTTGAAGCCCTCTAAGAAATTCTCAAGTATAGGCTTTGTGGCGGGCGTCAGGAATTTTTGTTTCGCCGCTTCTTCATAGACCACATCATCATAAAAGAAAAATGCCGCCATCTGCGCCATCTCTTTCAGGGTCCTTGCCCTCTCTTTTAAATTGGCCACAATGGGCACGAGGATATCCCTGTTGCATATAGTTATGCCGAGCCCTTCAAGGAAAGGAATAAGCCTTTCCGCAGTATCTTCTTCAGAAAGCGTCTTGATGTAGTGGCTGTTTAGCCACATAAGCTTATCCATGTCGAAGATCGCCGGGGATTTGCCAACATTCATGAGATCAAACTTTTCTATCAGATCTTCCCTTGAAAAGACCTCCTGGTTTCCATGGGCCCAGCCGAGCCTGGCGAGGTAATTCATGAGCGCTTCGGGCAGGAATCCGTCATTTCTATATTCAAGGAGCGATGTGGCGCCATGGCGCTTGCTCAAACGCGCCCTGTCCTTGCCGTGTATTAGGGGCACATGGGCAAATTCAGGCATCGGGTAGCCGAGCGCCTTGTAGATGAGGATCTGCCGCGGGGTGTTGTTGATGTGGTCATCGCCCCGTATGATATGGGTGATGCCCATGAGCGCATCGTCGACCACTACGGTAAAGTTATACGTAGGGGTATTGTCGCTTCTCAGGATAACAAGATCGTCGAGCTCTTCACACCGGAAGGCGATCGTTCCCCTGACAAGATCGTTGAAGCTTACCTCGCCGCTAAGGGGACTTTTGAACCGTATAACATAGGGCTTGCCGCTGTCCTGGACGTTTACATCCCTGCATGTCCTGTCGTAGGTTGGTTTTTTCCCCTCTTTGAACGCTGTCTTTCTCTTTTCCTCGAGCATTTCCGCTGTACAGTAGCATTTATAGGCACGACCTTCTCCGAGAAGCCGGTAGGCATGCTCCCGATAGATATCCACCCTCTCCTTCTGGAACAGGGGGCCTTCGTCCCACTGCACGCCAAGCCAGCTAAGCCCCTGGAGGATGTCTTGCACGTATGCCTCTTTCGACCGTTCGGTGTCGGTATCCTCGATCCTCAACACAAAGACGCCGCCTTTATGTTTTGAAAAGAGGTAATTAAAAAGCGCGGTCCGCGCCCCACCAATATGGAGATTGCCTGTCGGGCTTGGCGCAAATCTTGTTTTGACCAATAGGATTCCCTCTGAAGAAAGCTTGCAGTGATTATAATGGAAAACGAGACTTTCATCAATGAATTTTATTATGTGTAATTTCAAGCTGTTACGGGCACGAGAGGGGAACCGCACCTATCCGGCTGCAAGAAAGTTACATATAGAATATTTTTTAACAGATGGTGTATAATAATGGTGATGAGCAACCCCTTCACGGAGCAGTTGTTCAAGGCCTGCGAACAGGGCAGCATTGAGAATGTGTTGCTCTTTATAGACAAAGGCGCCGAGGTCAATGCCACGGACAGCAACGGCTCCACACCGCTCATGTATGCCGCCATGAACGGTTTCACCGATACCGCGAGGATCCTTATAGACAGCGGCGCCGATTGCAATATCAAAAACAAACAGGGGCTAACCGCCCTTACGTATGCCTGCTGGAACAAGCATGCAGGAATTATACGGCTTCTGACCTCAAGGGGCGTTGAAGTGAACGTGAAGGACTCGAACGGCGACACGCCCCTAATGCACTCCTGCAAGAACGGCCAGGTTGAGGCCGCAAATCTCCTCATAGGAAGCGGCGCGGACATAAATCTCCCTGACCGGCAGGGCGACACGCCCCTTATCTGCGCCGTTGCGGGGAAGTACGTGGGGATAGCAAACCTCCTCATCGCAAGGGGCGCAGACATTACCGCAAAGAACAATCACGGCAAGACCGCCATTGATATAGCCGCAGAAAAAGGACTTGCCCGTCTTGTTAATGACCTGAAGTTCAAACTGCAGGAGCTTCAAAGAAAACAGGCTTGACCTGATCCTTAATCCGGACAATGCGATCGCAACGCAGGACCAAGCAGCCGGCTTCTTGCGGCATGCACCGGCTGACCGTCTTGCCCGCTCTTCGCGCATCACACAATATCCCAATGTCCCGCGCGCATAGTTGGGCGGCCCGTTTGCTCTTTTTTATTGAGACGGTGAAGAAGCGGCGCATTTTATGCCCGCAGAATGATTCTATGCAAAATAATGATATGAAAACAAATACTTATTGAATTCTTTTCTGTGTTTATAGTATAATAGTGGGACGAAAAACAGTAAAACAACAATCGTCGATTGGAGGCATGATGTTTCAAGTCGGAGAAATCGCTGTTTATCCGGGTCACGGTGTTGGGAAGATAGAATCTATTGAAGAGAAGGCGTTTTCAGGCACTAAGCAGTCATTTTATATTATCAGGATTCTCGATACCGACATGACGATTATGATCCCCGTTGATGGCGCCAACAACGCAGGACTAAGGGCTGTCATTGCCTCCGGTCAGGTGAAGAAGGTGTACGAGATCCTGAAGGACAAGAACATGGTGCACGACAACTCGCCATGGAACAGGCGCTACAAAGATTACATGGAGAGGATCAAGAGCGGGTCCATCTTCGAAGTTGCCACGGTGTTAAAGGAACTATACAACCTGAAGTACTGGAAAGAGCTCTCCTTCGGCGAAAAGAAGATGTTCGAGACAGCAAGGAACCTCATTAAAAAAGAGCTCTCTATCGCGCTCGCCACAAATGAAGAAAAGATAGAAAAAGAGCTCGAGAAGATCTTCTCGAACAATCACAATAACCATAAGGGTTGACCTTGGACCTATTGATTCAGATAGTTCTGGTTGCCGTTACAACAATCTCAGGATACTTCATATTAAAAGAGATCTTCGCCAACAACCTCTGGGCATTGCTCGGAGCGGTCCTGGGTATCGGTTTCGGGTATATGATCCTGAAGCTGGAAGAGAGGCTGAAAGACATCCCGCTGAAGATCATCTTCGGGAGCCTCTTGGGAACGACCATAAGCCTCATCGTCGCAGACCTTTTCATCTCCCGATTGCTGCTGGCGCTTATCAAGGATATACCGATAACACTGCCGATATACGTCCTCTTCTATTTTGTTATGGGATATATCGGTTTCAGGATTGGGAAGGAGAAGAGCAAAACGCTCGACCTTTCGAAGGTCCCACTCCTCGACAGGATGGAGAACGACGAGGACGTGAAGATCCTTGATACGAGCACCATTATAGACGGCAGGATAGCGGATATCTGCGAGACCGGTTTCATAGAGGGAACGTTCGTGATCCCTCAGTTTGTCCTTTATGAGATCCAGCATATCGCAGACCATAGCGATACCGTGAAGAGGACCAGGGGAAGGAGGGGCCTCGATATTCTCCACCGGCTGCAGAAACAGACCTTTGTTAAGGTCAAGATCGTGGACTATGATTTCCCTAAGCTGAAAGACGTGGATACAAAATTGATAGCCCTTGCAAAGAAACTTACCGGAAAGATCTTAACCAATGACTATAACCTGAACAAGGTAGCAGAACTTCAGGGAATAGAAGTGCTCAACATGAACCAGCTCGCCGCCTCTTTAAGGCCTGCTATGCTGCCAGGCGAACAGATCAATGTTAAGATCCTGAAAGAGGGGAAAGAGCATGGCCAAGGCATCGGCTATCTCGACGACGGCACCATGGTCGTTGTCGATGAGGCAAAGAAGCTCCTTGGCAAATCTGTTGATGTAATTGTTACGAGCGTACTTCAGACCACATCAGGCCGGATGATCTTCGCAAAACTGAAAGAACAGGCCGAAAAAGAATTCTATTTTCCTGACGAATACCAGCTGAAGGAGCAGGCCCGGTAATTTATGAGAACGTTGGCAATCATCCTTGCAGGCGGAGCAGGGAAAAGGATGGGGGCTGCCACGAACAAGCAGTTCCTGCTCATTGACAATAAACCCATTATAGTACATACCCTGCAGATCTTTGAAGAATGCCGGGCGGTAGACGGCATCTATCTTGTTGTGAACCAAAAGGACCTCCCGCTGATCCAGGAAGAGATCCTTGAAACATATCGCTTTAACAAGATCATGAAACTGGTTATAGGCGGAAGGCTCAGGCAGGATTCCGTGAGGAACGGTCTCGAGGCCATAGAAAAACCTTGCGATATCGTCATTATACATGATGGAGCGAGACCATTTGTTTCGCCATCCTTCGTTGATAAAGGCATCTTCCTTATGGAGATGTTCGATGCGGTTATCCCGGCGCTTCCCGTGAAAGACACCATTAAAGTTGTTTCGAAAGAGGGTTTTGTCCAGAAAACCCTGGAAAGGGACTCCCTCTGGCACGTTCAGACCCCGCAGACATTTAAGTACGACCTCATAACCAAAGCCTACAAGGAGGGTGCGGCAAAGAAGCTTTACGGGTATGACGACGCAACCTTTCTTGAATATATGGGGAAAAAGGTAAAGGTTATAGAAGGTTCTCCTTACAATATCAAAATAACCACGCCGGAAGATCTGATCATCGCAAGAGGCATTCTCTCACAGCTTAAGGGCAATCTATGAGAATCGGCATAGGGTATGATTTCCATCGCCTCGTGGAAGGGAGGAGGCTTTACCTCGGTGGGGTTGAGATACAGCACGATAAGGGCCTTATGGGCCATTCCGACGGTGACGTGCTTATCCACGCCATCTGCGACGCCATCCTCGGCGCAATGGCCGTAGCAGACATCGGCTTCCATTTTCCGAATACCGACGAGTCGATCAGGGGCATCAGCAGCGAAAAGATACTTTCTTTTACCATTGATATAATGAAGCGAAGAAAATTCAAGATCGTTAATATAGACGCAATAGTCATTGCAGAGGAACCAAGGATCATCAATCACAGAGAAGTGATCAGAAAGAACCTCGCTCATATTATGGGGATTGGCAAAGGGATGGTGAACGTCAAAGGAAAAACTACGGAAGGGCTCGGCATTGTAGGCGAAAAGGAAGGTATTGCCGTGCACGCGATCGCACTCCTCGAAACAAGTCAGGAAATATGATAATCAAGGCGCAGGTTTTTTATGGTTAGGGTGAGATTTGCCCCAAGCCCTACGGGCCACCTTCACGTCGGAAACACCAGAACGGCCCTGATGAACTACCTCTTTGCGCGAAAGGAACAGGGAAGGCTCGTTGTTCGTCTCGAGGATACGGACATTGAAAGATCTGCGGCGGATTACGAAATATCCATTTTGAGCGACCTGAAATGGCTTGGAATCGCCTGGGATGAAGGGCCGGTGAGACAGACGGGGCGGCTGCCAATCTACCATGGATACGCAAAAAACCTCCTTGAAAAAGGTTGTGCCTATAAATGTTACTGCCCCGAGGAAGAGCTCGAAAAAAAGCGAAAAGAGGCTCTGAGGAGAGGAGAGCCGCCGAGGTATGACGGAACCTGCAGGGATCTGCCGCCGGCGATCAGGAAACAGATCGAGGGCGAAGGAAAGCCCTTTGTTGTGCGGTTCAAGGCAACAGACAAACCTGTCCACTGGGTGGATAATATATGTGGCGACTTCCATTTCCCGCACCACGCCGTAGATGATTTTATTCTTCTCAAACAGTCGGGGGTCCCCTCGTATAACTTTGCTGCGGCCGTGGATGATGTTGAGATGGGCATTACCCATGTTATAAGGGGGGCTGATCACATACCGAACACCCCCAAACAGATCATGCTCATAGAAGCCTTTGAAAAGAAGCCGCCGCAATATGCCCACCACTCGCTGCTTCTGGGGAATGACCGAAAACCATTAAGCAAGAGACACGGCGCGACGAGCGTGCGGGATCTTCGGGAAATGGGAATTCTTGCCGCTGCGCTGGTGAACTACCTTGGTGTCCTGGGAAGAAACATTTCACAGAAAACCTTAAGCGAAGACGAGCTCACGGCAACATTTTCCCTGTCGTCTTTTTCGCAGTCCGACACCATCTTTGATATTGATAAGCTGATCTGGTTTAACAAGGAGCACCTCCGGAGCGCAGATCCCGGAGAGATCATCAAAATGCTCGGTCTGCAGGCCGACAGCAAAAATAAGGTTTTGATTTTGCGGGAAAACGCTTCGACGCTGAACGAAATGAAAGAGTATCTTCGTATATTTGAGGATGCCGCCGTGAACAATGAGGGTGGCGAATATCTGTCGCAGTTCGGTTCGCTGGACGGTCTTGCGCAGGAATTAAAGGGCTTGCTCGCCGAAGGCAAACTTACGGCCTTCGATGAATTGATGAAGGCCATGGAAGGAAAGACAGGATTAAAAAGGAAGGACCTCTTTATGGTCCTGCGGATACTATTTACGGGCAGAAAGAGCGGTCCTCCCCTGAAGGACATATTCCATCTGATCCCAAAAGATATTATAATAGAAAGGATCGATCGTTATCTGACAGATGGGAGCGGAAAAGGCAGAAGAGGGTAGAACATGATAGGAAAGAACCTTTATGCATCGGTAAAGAGTATCTTTCGCAGCCTTTCCCTGAGGACGCAGCTTCTCTTTATCCTCCTTTTTCTCCTCGTCATATCAGTGAGCTCCCTGACCATCATTTACTCACAGGCGGAAGACAAGCTTCTCGACAAGCTCAGCGAAAATATCGATGACATTACCAAGGCAATACAGATAAGCGTGGAGGAGCTTACCTACAAGGGAGACAGCACCCAAAGGCTGAAAAGCTACGTTGATATGCTGAACAAGAAGGGGATCAAAGAGATATCCATCGTCAGCGATACATCAGAGGTCATTGCCAGTTCTAACCCGAAAAAGATCGGGACGGTGGCGAAGGTAGGGGAGAGAAAGAGCTGGCGGAAAAAGGACCTCATGATAACGGCACGGCTTGGCGAGGAAAGCAAAACAGAACCCCAGAGGCTCTATAACGTGATCACCCCCGTCTCCATCAAGGGACAGAACATTGGATACATCCATATCAATATAGCCCTCGACGACTACCGGTTGTTGCAGGGGAGAAACCAGATCAAGAGGATCCTGAGCATGATCTTCGCATTCAGCATCGGCATCATCGTCTGCCTGATCCTTGCTGAAAAATATACCGAGCCCATCAAAAAGATCGCCAACGCGAGCAGGAAGATCGCCGAAGGGGAATTGGTTAAAATAAGGGAAACAGACCGCAAAGACGAGATAGGGGTGCTCGTCAAGAGCTTCAACGAGATGGTGGACAAGCTGGACGAGCGCAAGGAGCTGGAAGATAAGCTAAAAAAGACGGAGCAGCTGTCGATGATAGGGCAGCTCTCGTCGGGCATAGCGCACGAGATAAGGAATCCCCTTAATTTTCTCACGCTCTCGATAGGCCACATCAAGGAAAGGATCAGCGAATCAAAGCTCGACGATAAAGAAGACCTCGAAGTGCTGCTCGATAGCCTCCTGAAAGAGATCTACAGGATCAATGAGCTGATACACAACTTCCTTTTCCTGGGAAAACCCATAAAGCTGAACAAGGAATGGATATCCCCCGAGGCGCTGATAAACGAGGTGTTGTCTGTCGTGCGGGATAAGGTGAGAAAGGGGGTTACGATACAGGTTCGGTGTGAAGAGAACGGGATGCGGATTTACTGCGACAGAGAATATACGAGAATATGCCTGATAAATCTCGTATTGAACGCTATTCAGGCCATAGAGGAAGATAAAGGTGCGGTGACGATCGGATGCGGCAAAGAGGATTCCTTTTCATACATCGCTGTCAGCGATACAGGAAGCGGGATCGAGAGCGACGACCTGCAAAAGATCTTTGAGCCGTACTATTCAACGAAGAAGTTCGGTATCGGTCTCGGGCTCGCCATCACAAAACGATTTGTTGAAGAACATGGAGGAACGATAACTTCAGAAAGTACGGTGGGGAAAGGGACAACAATGAAGATCAGGATACCCGCTCATGAAGCATGACAGAGGCAGCATCCTTGTTGTAGAGGACGACAAGAACCAGCGGGGGATCATCAGGACGATCCTTACGAAGGAAGGCTTCTACATAGAGGACGTAGAGCGCGGAAAGAAAGCCATCGATATCCTGAAAACCGGCAATTTTGACCTTGTCCTTACCGATCTGCGGCTTCCCGATATCGACGGTACAGAGGTGCTGAAGGAGGCGAGGGCGCTCAACAAGCTCTGCCACGTAATTATCATAACGGCCTTCGGGTCAATACCGTCAGCCGTGGAGGCGACCAAGCTCGGCGCATTCTATTATCTCGAAAAACCCCTTGAGAAAGACCACCTCCTCCTTGTGATCAATAACGCGATGAACCAGGTGAGACTGCTGAAAGACAATATAATGCTGAAAAACCAGCTTGTTGACCGGTTTCACCTTGACAACATCGTTGGCGTTCACGGGAGCATGGAATCGCTGTATAAGATCGTTCAAAGGGTGGCGCCGACAAACTCCACGGTCCTTATCTACGGAGAAAGCGGCACGGGGAAGGAACTTTTCGCAAAGAGCATCCACTACAACAGCCCCAGAAAAAATAAGCCTTTCTTTGCTATAAATTGCGCTGCGATCCCGGAGATGCTTCTGGAGAGCGAACTCTTTGGCTATGAGAAAGGGGCCTTTACCGGCGCGCTTTCCCGCCACAACGGGCTCTTTGAGCAGGCAAACAGCAGCACCCTGTTCCTCGATGAGATAGGCGACCTCACATTAAGCACGCAGGCGAAACTGCTGAGGGCCATACAGGAGAAGGAGATACGGAGGATAGGGGGAAAAGAAACGATCAAGTTGGATGTGCGGATCATTGCCGCAACAAACAAGAAGCTTGAGGAGGAGATTGCAAAGAGGCTGTTCAGGGAAGACCTTTACTACCGCCTGAACGTCATCGCCTTTACCATTCCGCCCCTGAGGGAAAGGATAACGGATATACCGTTGTTAATAGAATACTTCCTCAAGAAGCTTCACGAGTCCCACGGAACAAAAAAGACGTTCGATCACGGTGCCCTTCAGGTGCTTTTGCAGTATGTCTGGCCCGGGAACGTGCGGCAGCTGGAATCGGTGGTCGAGAGGGCCTACGTGCTGTGCGACAGCGATGTTATTAACATCGACCACTTGCCAGAAGAGGTAAAGCACGGCAGCGTGTCCAGCGTGTCTCTTGAGAAGTTGCGTTCTTCTATAGATTATCTCATAGACGCCAAACTTACCGCAGCAGAGTACCGCCTGTACCTCTATCTTACCAAGGTTGACCCGATAGACGGAAAATTTCTTGAGCGGCTTGAGCCGAAAGAGATCATAGAAAGGCTTGGCATCAACAGGGACACCTTTTTTGTCGGGATCGGAAAGCTTAAAGAACTGGGATTATATGACTACAAGGCAAAGGTAAGCCAAGCCAAACACCTCTCCCAGGGAAAATCCGCAAAAAAGATACAGTCGGAATTATCCGACTAACATTATACATTTCTGTCGGAATTATCCGACCAGCAGATGTCTTGTATGGCAATAAAATAATTAATTGACATGTATTATCAATAAGTTACAGTGTTGGCACGGTAAATGCAATGAAATGCATTATGAAAGATAAAACCTTAAAGGGGAGGAGGTGAAAATAATATGAAGAAAGTTCTCATGATCGTACTTGCAATCCTGATCAGCGTAGCATTTGTTACAACGGTGTTCGCACAGGCACCGAAGGAGGCACCGAAGCCGGCAGCAGCCGATAAGCCGGCAGCGAAGGTAGAGAAGCCTGCAAAGGCAGAGAAGGCCGAGAAGCCTGCAAAGGCAAAAGCCAAAACCTTCACGGGCGAGGTGGTAAAGGCAGATGCAGCAGCGTTTGTGGCGAAGGACAAGAAAGGCGAAATGACCTTTGACGTCAGCGGCGTAAAGGGTTACAAAGCCGATGATTACAAGGCCGGCGACAAGGTTGTGGTGAAATATGCTGAGAAAGACGGAAAAATGATGGCATCAGCCATTAAGAAGGCCGCGGCAAAGAAAGAGAAGAAAGAGAAGAAAGAGGCGAAGAAAGAAGCACCGGCAAAAGCCGAGCCTGCAAAACCAGCAGCACCAGCAGCACCAGCAGCACCGCCAGCAAAGAAGTAGCATCTCTGCATACAGCATTGGGGGGCGGGATCTTCCCGCCCCCCATTCAACAAGCACGAAATCCTAATATCGAGACCGTAAACATGGTGGTATTATATATTCGGCGGATCTACTTCAACGCGCACGTCGGGAATATCATATATGTTCAGGAGGGATTGATAGAAGGTTGTGTCGTCGTTTCCCTTAAAGATCATTTTCCACCTGTACGCCTTTTTCTTTTGCAGAAGGGGGCCGGTTGCGTGGTCCACGAGGTGTTGCTGCACCAGCAGTTCTTTTATTTTTTTGACGGCAGCAAGCCCCGTCTCTTTTGTTCTTTTCACAACCTCTATCAGGAACATCCTTGTAAACGGCGGGAAATCCGCGTTTTTTCTTTTTCTTAGCTCATCTTTGTAGAACCTTTCCATGTCGAGGAAATGTGCGGGAACAACCTTTTTCCTGGCATCCATGAAGAAGAAGAGCTCACAAGGGGTGAGGGCGTCAAGCAGATTGATGAGAACATGGAACATCTTCTCTTCGGACCTGTATCCTGACATCTGCCGTATGTCTTCCCACCCGAACAACAAAAGCGTATGGACATGAACATCGTATAGTTTGGAGAGAGGCTGGGTTCCTATAAGGACATAGGGCTGCCTGCCGGGCGGCGACAGGGGTTTTACCCTCTTTTTTCCGGCATCACCTGAAACCCTTGCCACAGGATATTGGGGAAAGGCGTTCTTGAGATGTTCCTCGATATATTCTGCTCCGATCCGGCTGAACCGGATTATGTTCCCGCCGCAATGACGGCACTGTTCTTCGAATACAAAATCGCCCGCGCAGTTGCTGCACGTAAGCCTTCCCGTTTCTTTGTGATAGTTCAGCGTCCCTTCGCACCGCGGGCACAGGAAGGGTTTTTTGCACTCCACACACTGGATAAAGGATCCGTAATCCTTTCTGGGGGTGTAGATCGCGACGCTTTCCCCGCGCTCAAGCGTCCTTTTTGTTACCGTAACCACCTCCTCGAGCAATGCCCCGTATGATGCGGCGCTCACCTCATGCATGCGTTCATCATAGTGCCTATCCCGGAGCCATTGATTGTCAACGAAAACAAGCCTCTTTTCCTGAGCGCGGTGAAAGGACTCGATCGATGGAGAAGCGCTGCCGATAAAAAGCCCGGCCCTTTCTATCTCAGCCCTTTGTATCGCGATAGTCGGCGAACTGAACTTGAACCCCTCCTCGTTTCTGTACCCATCCTCTTCGTCCCTTTCAACGATAATGCACGACAGCCTGTTGACCGGGAGAAAAACAGAGCTTTTATTGCCGAGGACCAGGTACCCGCTATCCCGCCTCACTTTGAAATAGGCCTCCATTCTCTTTTTTAACGGTATAGATGAGCCGTACCAGAGGACGCGGTCTTTAAACGCTTCTGACAGGGTCCGGGAAAAATAGGCGCCTGCGGAGAAATAGTCCGGGAGGAGCATCATGACGTTGTTGCCTTTATCCAGATGGGTTGAGATGAGGTGGAGATATCTCTCAAAACGGTTTGAAATGTCTCCGGAATAAAGAACCTTCTCGCTGTTCGCATTGTTCATCACCGTAGTGCCGGCCGGCAGGAAATCCCCTCCGGTCAGCGCGTCAAAGAGCGTGGCAGAACCTTCGCTGAGGTACTGCATGAGAGCGGTTTTGCCTGTACTCTTTAGCGCCTTCCCGAGGCGCATGTTGTCGAGCGCCACAGATGACCGCGCATTTGACCTGACGGAAAGATAGCGCTCTATGTGCAGGTTCGAGGGCAGCGCATATTTCAGGACAATGCCCAACGGGGCAACATAATAGTGCGACGCCCACTCCACCAGATCGGCAAGCGGGGCGGTAAGAAGGGGGAAGAAATCGCGCACCTCGATAACCTGCTTAAGTCTTGGGTTGACCCCTTCTTCGAAGCCGGCGACGAACCCTGTCAGCGTTTTATCGTGGAATGGAACAGCGACCCTGCTGTATTTGCGGACATAAGGCCCCCAATCATCGGGCGCAACATAGGAGAACGTTTTTGTTACAGGGATCGGCAAGGCGACATGAACGATCATGAAGAGAGAAGAAAATCTTTGAAGTCAAGGTTTTTAAGAGACTTAACGCGCGAAAGCTGCTCGCCGAGGAGACGGCCTCCAATCTCTTCAAACGCCTCCGGCGCATCGGTTACGAAATATTCGCAGCCGCCCTTGATCTTATCGTTCAGGAGTTGTTTTTTCTCCAGGGTATTTTTAACCTCTTTTGCTGTCTCCCGGCCTGTATGAACGATCGTTACGCCTTTGCCCGCAACCTTTTTTATCACCTTCTCTAATGCCGGGTAATGCGTGCACCCCATCACAAGGACGTCAATATCAGATCGCTTCAGGTCGCCAAGATATTTCTCAGCCATAAGATATGCAACCTCATCGTTCTCAAGGCCTTCTTCCACGATGGGGACAAAGAGGGGGCACGGGCGCGAGATGACGATAGTGTCCGGGCTTATCTTTTTAATTGACCTTTCGTATGCCATGCTTCTGATCGTGCCCTTTGTGCCGATAACGCCTATTCTGCTGTTTTTTGTGTGGTTCACCGCTTCTTTTGCGCCGGGATCGATAACGCCGACGACGGGAATAGGCAATTTTTTCTGAAGAATGTTCAGGGCGAATGCCGATGAGGTGTTGCAGGCAATGACGAGGAGCTTTATCCCCTTGGTAAGAAGGAACAACGCGCTTTCAAGTGCATACTTCGTGACGGTCTGCGGCGACTTGTTCCCGTATGGCAAGCGAGCCGTATCGCCGAAGTAGACGATATGTTCATGGGGAAGAAGCGCCTTCACCTCTTTGAGCACGGTGAGCCCGCCGACGCCCGAATCGAACATGCCTATCGAGAGATCCCGCATGGAGAAAGATTATGGGAGATACCATGAAAAGTCAAGGGATATGAAAAAGCCGTGAGCAACAGACCCGTAAGTCGTAAGGGGGGAAAGGAGCAGGACCGCGTGAATCGTGAAATGCATGATGTGCAACGGGTGAGCATCGGTGCCTGGATCTTCCCGCAAACACCCAATTAAACCAGCTAATGGCAATAGCAAAAACCGGACCTCTTACTCTGTTTGGGTTTTGTGCCTTCGGCTCTTTTGCCCTCTGTTGCCCTTCTCTCACAACGGCTTGCTCAGGAACGGTTTAATTGAGAGGTTAGTCTCGAGCAACCGGTAAAGAATTTCATTGCATTTTTATGACCCTTGGAGGAAGATTATAAAAGGAGTGGGTAAGCGGGGGACACATCAACCAACAAGAGACTCTTTGGGATGGTTATTGAATTATTGAAGAACGTCCCCATCGGCCCAAAAGGGAACGAAACCTTGAGATTCAAAAAATTGCGTAACCCGTCGTTGCACCCAATCGCCGACAAGTCGGCTCTGGGTGAGCTTTTTGTTAGAAGGAGAATAAATGATCACGAGAATCTTGTTGGCCTTGATCGTAGGTTTTACATGTTGTTCCTTGTCTTTTGCTGGTGATCCTGATTCTGGCTACGGCACAAACATAGCCGTGGAATTCATGGTAGACAACAATTTATACAGGCCCCCGATTATTGGTCATTTAGAGTATACTGGCCGATCCTTCGATATTGTTAGTATTTTTGAGGGGATAGGGGGCATCGGAATACTGACTCAAGCCCAAGTCTACGCTATTAGCGAGAAAGAGATTACTGCAAAAGGCGTACACCATGTTAAGGCCAAAAATCAGTACGGAGCCTTCGCCTCCGGCACCATCGACTTTCGCGATCAACTCAAACCGAAGATTACCCTCGTGACGGTAGGAGGTGTGGTTATTACAAACATATCCAAAGAAGGTGAGGAGTGGCAAAAGAGGAACATACCAAATATCGTCTTGGGGCAATGAGACCTTCTAACCATTCGCTGAAGCGGATCGCGGCCCTGTCGGGCCACTCCCGCTTAGCTTCCCGTTCGCCTAATGAAATAAGAGAATGACACGAGCGAGAAAGAAGATTGGCACCTGTTGTATTTGCGGAAAAAAAGGCAACCTGTCTTTTGAGCACGTGCCTCCGCGATCTGCTTTCAACAACCACCCGGTCTTCGTGGCCAATATCAAGGAGTTGATCGGCAACTGGGATGGCGAGTTACGGTCGATAAAAGGAAAAGTGCACCAGTTAGGGGCAGGCGACTACACTCTGTGTGAGAAATGCAATAACGACACCGGGGCATGGTATGGAAATGCTTTTGCCGATTGGGCTTACCAAGCCTTTCGAGTGCTCACCTTCGCACGGGGTGAACCAAGCCTCTATTACAGCTTCAGGGTATTCCCGTTACGAGTAATAAAACAGATAGTATGTATGTTTTTCAGCTCAAACGGCCCGGGCTTCCGAACTGTCCATCCCGAGCTGGTCAAGTTCGTTTTGGACCGGGAGGCCAGGCACCTGAAGCCGTCCATACGCATCTACACTTACTACAATCTGGCGCCAGTTTCTCGACAATCGGGTGTAGCAAGTTTGCTCAACGTCGAAAGGCGACAAGGTTACACGTTCAGCGAAATAGCCTATCTGCCGCTTGGGTACCTAATGACCTTGGACTCCGAGGTCCCAGACAAGCGTCCGATTGATATCTCATTTTTCGCAGACTATCTGTATGACGACCGGAAAGAGTTTTCCCTTAAACTCCCGGTCCTACCCGTCTACACATACTTTCCAGCTGACTACAGGAATCGTGATCAAGTGTTGGCAGAGGGTGAAGAAAACAGAAATCGCCGAAAGAGGCGAACAAATTGATGGAGCAGACCCCTTACAGTCGCGGCTCATCATAGTGTTAGGCGACACAAGAATGCGCAGAACGGAAATGATACAGGAAAGGCGATGAATCGTATTTTACGTTATCTATACGTCGCGGTTTGCGTGACTATTTTGAGCAGCGGCTGGCGCACCTGCTGCGCGGAAACACCGCCGCAGACACCGACGCTCTCAGATATCGTTTTCATGGGTCTGTGGCCGATAAAGGAATTGGATCCGGACCACTACTCGAAGGAGGGTCGGCCTTGCCTCAGAAATTATCTCGCAGCCATTGCGCCGGATTCATCCCTCCGGACGTTTGACCCCCCTTCCACGCCCGAAAAGGCGCTGCTTGTCAGGAGGAGAGCTATGGTGGAACAGATGGTCGCAATACTCGGACGTGAGATACGCGCCGAGGCAGAGGTTTTTGCGTATTCAGTACCCCTTGTGATTGAGTGGGAGGGTATGAGTGAGGGCCCCGTGGAGGAGGCAAATTTTGTGGACAATTGGTGGAGCAAACGGCCCGGGACACCAATCACCCCATTTCTCCACCTCTTTAAAGCCCATCGGCTCAGAGCGGGATATGAGGCTGCACGGGCCAGGCACGAGAAAGCTTTCTGGCCAATCCTTGCACGGCGGTATCGGGAGGCGATGAACAAGGCCAGATCATCAGCCAACCTATTGATTCATTGCATCGCCGATGATCTGGAGGCGCAACCATTTGTCTATCTGGAAGGTCAAGGAAGGCCCTGAAATGAAAAAATTGGCATTAGGGGTTATGTTGATTGGCCTATGCTTTACGATGGCACCCTTTTCTGCCGGTGCCTGTTCCTGCGCGTGGCGGGGCCCGTTTCTTGTCACAGCAAAGGATGTACCGCTGATCATCCAGGGAAAGATCGTCCGCCACGATACCGGACATTCACCGGCCATGGTTGTTCATGTTTCGGAGGTGCTCAAGGGGGCAATGCTCGATTCCGGAATGGTCGTTCAGATGGGAGATGGGATGCTCTGTCGTCCGACACTGGGAAGTTTTCCGCTTGGCAGCGAATGGATCCTGGCGCTCAATGGACCAGGGTCAAAGCCAGGAGAGGGTTGGGCGCTTTCACATTGCGGAGAGTATTGGCTTCGCGTGGAAAATGGCGAGATCATCGGCAGTATCGATGGAACACAATCCCAGGTGAAACGGATGCCTTTGGAGGAATTCAAACGCAAATTGCGCTACCCGCGTTTTCATGAGACATTCAATGGCCAGATCGTTCAAGATAAACGTTTCCGCCGCCCGTTCGGGGACCGTTTCGAATTCATCCTCGAACCCATGCGGCCGGAGGGATGGGAGATTATAGTAAAAGAGATTGGCCGCGACGAAAACCTGGCGCGTCTGACCCCGCCGCTTCATTTTCTCCCCAACCCAAGATATATAGAAGT
>DLMV01000075.1:44241-76703 GCA_002478225.1 Deltaproteobacteria bacterium UBA7527
TAACCCAAGATATATAGAAGGTTGGCATCTTCTCGAAGATCCTTCCGGGTGCGCCACGCGAGAGCATCTCGCTGAGGCGGGCCCTGCCAACCCAAGGGAATTTATTTTTTCTCCTGTCGTGGGAATAGGGATTGCCGGGCCTAATGCACACCGCGGGGCAACCGCTGAAGAAATCGAAGATATTCATCGTTTTGGTCGGGGATCGCTGACCATCGAGAAATACAGGCTTCAGACCAGGGCGGATGGTTGCCCGGTCATAGAATGGATACGATTTCTCGTTCATCTGGAAGGGGGTTATTGAGGGTTCGGCAAAACTGGAAGGACAGATTCGACAAGCACACGCTTTAACGGGTATTGGGGGCTCGCAATGAAAAAGAGATCGGGAGAAAAGTTAGGATGGATTGCCGGGTGGACCGGGGGCTTCATTTGGGTCCTTGTCCTCGCCGGCGTATTCTTTCATCGGCATGAATTTGGACAGGGCGTTGCGGGGGCAGCATTGACCACGGTTGCTGTTGCCTCAGTGCTATATTGTGCGCCATGGCGGCATCCTTCAACTCCTTATTGGAAGCTCATGCTTGCACCTTATGGCCTGTTTTTCATCGCTATCGCTTGGGCAATATGGTCGTTCGGCGGGCTGGAGGCCCTCGGGTTCAACTGGCTGAATCTACTTTGGCTCGTGCCTGCTCTGAGCCCGTTCGGATTTTTGAGCAACAATCGGTGGGAGAAATTCGGCGCCGAATCAGGTGCTCCACCGGACGAGGAGTCGAATTCGCTTCCCCCCCGCCGGTGAGCTTTTCGTTATGCCCCAGAAAGACGGATTTACATATGTATATGATAGAGATATACTTAAACTATGATATCTGACATTCTTGCGAAGTGCAATGGATTTGAGAGGGATAAGCACAATTCTGAGAAGATTAGGACAAAACACGATGTGGCGCCGGTTGAATGTGAACAGGTTTTCTTCAATATTCCGGTTATTGCCGGTGATGACGAGAAGCATTCGGAAACCGAAAATCGGTTCTATGTGCTCGGGCAGACAGACTCATGCAGACCCTTATTTTTGGTTTTCACGGTTCGTAACGACAAGTTGAGGGTCATATCTGCGAGAGACATGAATAGAAAAGAAAGGAGAGCGTACCAAACCCATGAAGAAGAAAATACCCCGGTTTAAAAACGAAGATGAAGAAAGAGAATTCTGGCAAAGCCACGATTCGACCGAATACTTATACTGGAAAAAGGCGAAAAGACTTGCCCTGACCAACCTCAAACCATCCGTGAAGACAATCTCTCTCCGTCTTCCCGAATCCATGCTTGAGGAGTTAAAACTGTTGGCCAATAAGCGCGATGTGCCCTACCAGTCCCTAGCTAAGGTGTTCCTATCCGATAGGATCGAGCAAGAATTTGCAGCTAAAGGGCATAAAAAATCGTTGCACCGGATCGCCGGTAAATCCGGCTCCCGGACCTATGGGACGACCGTAAATAAGCAAATAACCCAGAGAGAGCGACGAGCAGGGGGAATAAAGGTTGTGCCAAAAGGACATAGAAACCGATGAAGGGTGGAGTTAAGGGGGGCGTCCTAAAATTATAAAATTCTCTGTTCGACCAGCGTGGGTATGCTCCCCGGGCGGGACGTAAAGAATTTTATTGCAGTTTTATGACCTTTTGGGGATGATTAAGCAAGTGGTGGGATCGCTGATAGATGTGAGCTGCCTATGGAACATACAGCCCGATCACCCTGCGCACCTCGTCCATCGTCTGCTTCGCGATGACGCTGCATTCCTTTGCGCCTTTTTTGAGGGCGTCGATGACATAGCCGGTGTGGTTCTTTAGTGCGATGGCCTTCTCGCGGACCGGCGCCAGCTCTTTGTTGATATTCTCGAAGAGCATCTTCTTGCAATCTATGCAGCCGATAGCAGCGGACCTGCAGCCTTTGTCGATCTCAAGAAGCATGGCGTTTTCTGAGAATGCCCGGTGTATCGTATAGATGTTGCAGACCTCCGGATTTCCAGTGTCGGAGCGCCTCACCCTGTTCACATCCGTCACGGCCGTCCGCAGCTTCTCCCAGACGTCCTTCTCCTCTTCCAGTATCCCGATGTAGTTGTTGAGGGTCTTCGACATCTTCGCCTGCCCGTCCACCCCAAGGATCTTCGGCGCCGTGGACAGGATCACCTGAGGTTCCGGGAAGACCTCGCCATACCTGCCGTTGAACTTCCGTGCCACCTCCCTTGACAGCTCAACGTGCTGCACCTGGTCTTCGCCGACAGGGACGAACCCTGCCTTATAAATAAGGATGTCAGCAGCCTGAAGGACAGGGTATCCCATGAGGCCCATATTGATATTGCCCCTGTGTTGCTTCGATTTGTCCTTGAACTGCGTCATCCTCTCGAGCTCCCCGATGGGCGTTACGCAGTTGAATATCCAGGCAAGCTCGGTATGCTCAGGAACGTGGGACTGGATAAAGATCCTGCACTTTTCAGGCGACAGGCCGCAGGCGATGAGGATGAGCGCCGTTTCGACGGAGCGCTGCCTGAGCTCGTCTATGGGGTATTCTACGGTGATCGCGTGATAATCGACAACACAGAATATACAATCATACTCTTCCATCAGATGGACCCAATGCCTGATAGCGCCGACATAATTCCCCAGATGTATATCGCCGGTAGGTTGTATCCCGCTAAATATTCTTCCTTTCATCGATCCTCCGAAGCCAAAGCTTTTAACAGCAGGTTCCCATTCAAAGGCCTTGATAGACAGCGTCCAGCAACAGGCTAACAGCTTAATAATAATAGCTGAATGCTTGCGTTGAGTCTAATCTACAATAAAAAGAAGCCCAAATCAATCGTTGTTTAGTTTTGTATACAAAAATCTTGACAATTATTTACAGTGATACTATAGTTGAAAAAAGTAAAATTGTATACAGTATCCAAAGGAGGGCGCATGGAAGACCATGAAATTTTTCAAAACATTACGGTTCTGTCCCTTGAACAAGCAACGGTTTTACCATATCTCTCATACAGACTCTCCCTCGACGGCGCAAAGGTCATACGCATGGAACACCCTGTATACGGCGATCCCAACAGAAGGGTTGGCGAGAACAGGCTCAACGAAGACAGGATGTACACCTATTTTCTTGCTATAAATTGCAACAAGCAGGCAATCACTCTTGACCTCGGCGCGCCCGAAGGCCATGAGATATTCAGGAAATTGCTTGTGGAATTGAACGTCGACATCTTTGCTACGAACCAGCTCCCGAGGAACTATAAGAAGCTTGGAATTGATTACGAAACAGTAAAATCGATAAAAAAAGATATTATATGGGTAGGATTGACGGGGTTCGGCCCTGACAGCAATGAGGCCGCCTACGACCCGATCCTGCAGGCAAGAAGCGGTTTGATGGAGCTCACCGGCGATAAGAATGGCCCACCCTACGTTCTCGGTGTGCCGTTGCCTGACATGGGGACCAGCGAACACGCCTATGGACTTATCATGAAGGCCCTCTTCAAAAGGGCCATGACCGGGGAGGGGACACGGATAGACCTCTCCATGTTCCAGAGCAGCATCTCATGGATGACCGTTCCCATCACTCAGACAAAGTCCTTTAACAAAACGATCACGAGACGGGGGAATACCCACGAGTTCTTTGCCCCTGTGAGCGTTTACAGGACAAAAGACGGATATGTATATATTGCCCTCGGAAATGACATTCAGTGGGAGAGGATGCTGCAGATAGGAGGCTTCGAAGCCCTCGCGAAACCTGAATACAGCAGAAATGAAGGGAGGATCAAAGATGTGGACAATCTGAACAAGGCGATCGAAGAGGCAACCCAGAAATATACAACCGATGAGCTGATCGCATTATTCACAAACGCCACAATCCCCATATCCAAGGTAAACACGGTCAGCGATGTACTTGAAGACCCTTATGTGAAGGATGAAATACTCAAATCTACCGATCCAAAGACAGAAACGACGATCTACCTCGCGCCTCCTCCATTCACAAACAGCTATATCAAGTCCATAGGAAGAAAGCTCCCCTTCCCCCCGCGTTTTGGAGAGCAAAACGAGGAGATTTACGGGAAGAAGCTCGGCTATTCTAAGGACAAGCTGGAAGAGTTGAAAACAAAAGGTATTATCTGAGGTTGTACAGGGGGAGAAATGGACGCCTCGCATGACCAGGCAAGCATCAGGAAAGGACGATTCTTGCGGGAGCAGGTTTACAAAAACCTCAAAAGCTCCATCTTGAACCAGACGCTGCCGCAAAACAAGAGGCTTGTGGAGGAAAAGCTTGCCCGGGAACTGGGGACAAGCAGAACGCCCGTGCGGGAGGCGATCCAGAAGCTTGAAAAAGAGGGGCTTATCCATAAACTTTCCAAGGGTGGTTACGCAGTAAGCGCCATTACAGACGAGGACATCGAAGAGATCTTTGGTATTCGCGGCATCCTCGAGGGCTATGCCGCATATCTTGCGACGATAAGGATCACCGACGAGGATATCAGGTCCCTGGAAGAGATCGTGGACCGGGAAGAGGTGTGTCTTAAAAGAGGAGAAATTGAAGAGTGTATCAGGCTCAACACCGAATTCCACGACAGGCTGTACAGAACTGCCCAGAGCGCAAAGCTATACAGCATCATTAACGACCTGAGAGATTATATCTATCGGTACAGGATCATTATACTGCGGTATGAGGGCATGGTGGAGGTCTCCATAAAGGATCACCGTGAGATGATCGTCCTCATGAAATCGAAACGAGCCGGCAAGGTAGAAAGGCTTGTGCGAAAACATATTACCCGCGGGAAGACTATCATTAAAAAGAAGATTAAACGGGAAGTCCTGAAACATGGAACTGGTAAAAAAAGTTCTTCAAGGGGATGAGGGGAGCGCTGCCCGCCTTATTTCGATGATCGAGGAAGGACTTGACGAAGGGTACGAGGCGGTCTCGCTCATTTTTCCGTATACCGGAAAGGCGCATGTAATTGGCGTAACAGGCGGGCCGGGGGCAGGAAAGAGCACTTTGATCAACAGGCTTGCGGCAAGTTATGGCCGCCAGGGGGAGAAGGTCGGAGTTATTGCTGTAGACCCAACAAGCGCAAAAAGCGATGGCGCCTTCCTTGGTGACCGGGTGAGGATGAAAGATGCTGAAAGAGTAAAGGGCATCTTCATCAGGTCAATGGCCCACAGGGGTTTTCCGGGGGGCATCGCAAAGGCGACGCTGGGAGCGGCATATGTCCTTGAGGGTCTTGGGAAAAAGGTCATCTTTGTAGAGAGCGTCGGTGCCGGACAGACAGAGATGCAGGTATCAACGATCTGCGATTCCGTGATCACTGTCCTTACGCCTGATTACGGGGACGAGATCCAGCTGATGAAAGCGGGCCTCATTGAGATAGGGGACATCGTGGTGATGAACAAAATGGACAGGACGGGAGCTGCAGAGGCGGCAGAGGATATCGCGCTGCATCTCGCCGGCCGCAAAGATAACGACTGGCAGATACCGGTCTTGACCATACAGGCGAACAAAGGGGAAGGCATTGAGAAGCTTATAGCAACCCTTGACCTGCATCGCAGACATATGCGTGATGATGCTCAAGGAAAGTTCGTGAGGAAGGAAAGAATGAAAAGGTTGGTCCTTGCCCTTTTCAAAGAAGAGGCCTGGGGCACGCTCCTCAATGAGGTGCGGGCCAAGGAAGGGTTTGCGGGGATCATGGGGAAGCTTCAGAACAGGGAGATCGATCCCTACAGGGCGGTCCGGATGATCCTGAAGCTTGCGCTTCCTAAAAAAGAAAGAAAAACAGCCAGACGTAGCAAGCGAGCATAAACAAAGGCAGAGGCATGGATTTCAGTCTCACACAGGAACAGATCTTTTTTAAAGAGAACGTCTGCCGCACATTACGGGAGATCGTAGCGCCCCGCGCTGCTGCCATTGACAAAGAGGATAGATTTCCCAGCGAGCTTTTCGGAGAGCTGGGGAAACTCGGTTATTTTGGCATCAGGTATCCACAGGAGATTGGCGGGATGGGCGGGGACTGCACCTCATTTACGATACTTGCTGAAGAGCTTGCGAAAGTGTCCATATCTTTTGCCGCAATAGTAACGATGCAGTGCCTCATGGGAACGGATTTCATCCATAGGTTCGGCAATAAAGAACAGAAAGAGAGGCTCCTGATCCCTGCCATACGAGGCCAAAAGATAGGCACCATTGCATTCACTGAGCCGGACTGCGGCTCTGACCTTGGCGCAATGAGGACAAAGGCCCACAAGGATGGGGACGGCTATGTCCTGAAAGGGAGAAAGCTCTGGATCACGAGCGGGGCGGTAGCAGACTTCGTTACCGTTGCCGCCACAGTGGATCCGGCAAAAAGGCTCAAGGGCATCGCTTTTTTCCTTGTCGAGAAGGGCACGCCGGGTTTTTCTGTGGGACAGAAGATAGACAAGATGTCCGCGCGCGGTTCCGTAACGACCGAGCTTATCTTTGATGAATGCCGCATACCGAAGGAAAACCTTTTCGGCGAAGAAGGGAAAGGGGCTAAGTACCTCGAGGAGATCTTAAGCGAGATAAGGGTAATGATAGCAGGACTTGGCCTGGGCCTTGCAGAAAGCGCCTATGAGGCAGGGCTCAGGTACACAAAGGAACGCGAGGCATTCGGCAAGCCGATCAGCAATTTCCAGCTTATACAGGAAAAGATAGCCGGGATGGAGACGCGGATAAAAAGCTCCTGGCTTCTCACCTACTATGCGGCATGGCTGAAGGATCAGGGTTTGGCGGCAAAGAAGGAGGCGGCCATGGCGAAGCTCTATGCAACGGAGACCGCAAGTTATGTTGTGGATGAGGTGACGCGGATCTACGGTGCATACGGGATCGCAGAGGAATATCCGGCAGAAAGGTATTTCCGGGATGCGCGGTTTCTTCTCTACGGCGGCGGCACATCAGAGATATTGAAAACGATCATAGCAGGGGAATGCCTTAAAGAATAGAACCGTCAGGAGGAGCTTCATGGGAACACAGAAGAAAATAAAGGTTTTGATAGCAAAACCAGGACTTGATGGGCATGACAGGGGCGCGAAGGTAGTATCGCTGGCGCTCAAAGATGCCGGAATGGAGGTCATCTATTCAGGACTGCACAGAACAATTGACCAGATCGTCAATATTGCCATACAGGAAGACGTCGATGTTATAGGGCTTTCCATCATGACAGGCGCCCATATTCCAATTACCCAGCGGCTTTTCCAGAAGATCAGGGAAAAAGGGATAGGAAACAAGACTGTTTTTGTCGGCGGCGTTATCCCGTCGAGGGATATCCCGAAACTGAAAGAGATGGGGGTATCAGGCGTCTTTCCCGGCGGTACGCCTCTTGCTGAAACGATAAAATTCCTGCAGTCAACTATGCTAAAGAGATAGGAGGGGATCATGGCTGTAGCACGTTATATAAAGGACGAAAAAGATCAGATCCTGGATGTTATACTGGAATCAGGCATCCATGTTAAACCTTCATATTCTCCAAAGGATCTCGAAGGGATGGGTTTTTCGTACGAAAAAGATGTTGCAGACCCCGGCGAGTATCCTTATACGAGAGGGATCCATCCTCTCGGATACCGGTCACGGGCATGGACCACGAGACAATATACCGGCTTCGGCACCCCGCAGGAGACGAACGAACGGTTCAAGCTGATGATCTCTCACGGCCAGACAGGGCTCAACGTCGCCTTCGATCTCCCGACACAGATGGGATACGACTCCGATGACCCCATGTCTGAAGGCGAGGTCGGCAGGGTCGGCATGGCGGTCGATAGCCTCCGCGACTTTGAGATCGCCTTTAAGGATATACGGTTGGATAAGATCGGGTCCGGTTTGACGATCAACGCTGTTGCATCGATCATGCTCGCCATGTACCAGGCAGTTGCAGAGAAGTACGGCTATGACCCCAAGATAATATCGGCAACCCCCCAGAACGATATCCTGAAAGAGATGATCGGCCGCGGGGCATGGATCTTCCCGGTGGAGCCGGCAGTGAAGCTCATCGGCGACACAATCGAATATTCGATGACCGTCATGCCGAGGGCTAACCCGGTCAGCGTCTGCGGGTACCACATCAGGGAGTCAGGGGCAACGCCTGCGCAGGAGATAGCCTGCGCCATCCTTATTGCCGACGCCTATATAGACAATGTCTTGGCAAGGGGCTACGATGTTGACGATTTTGTGGGAAGGTTCTCGTTCAACCTCAATGTCTTTGGCAATATGTGGGAGCAGATCGCAAAGTTCAGGGCAGCAAGGAAGCTCTGGGCGCGCAACCTGAAAGAGAAATATAAGGTCAAGAAACCTCAGAACCTCTTTCTCCGCGGACTTTTTGGGGGCGGCGGGTATGGCCTCACAAAGGTACAGCCCGAGAACAATATCATGCGCGGCGCATACTATGCGCTTGTCGCAGCCCTCTCCGGCGCCCAGACGACAGCGCTGTGCAGTTATGATGAGGCATACACGATCCCCACGCCGCATTCAGCGCTTCTGTCTCTCCGTACGCTTCAGATACTTATGGATGAGATGGGGCTTAGGGATACCGTTGACCCTCTCGCCGGGAGCTACTTTATTGAAACGTTAACGAAGGAGATGGAACAGAAGATCGAAGAGGAGATGGAGAAGATCGAAAGATTCGGAGGCATCATTAAGGCGGTTTCCGAAGGATATATCCAGAGACTTGTAGCCAGACAGGCATACGAAGTAGAAAAAGGTCTTGAATCCGGCGAGTTGTTGAAGGTAGGGGTGAACATCTATAAAGAAGGCGGAGAATCTATGGATGTGGAGCTCCATGAATATAACTGGGAATCCGCGGAGAAACAGATAGCGGATCTCCAGAGGGTCAAAAGAGAGCGTTCCGGCAAGGATGTTTTGAGGACGCTGAAGGACCTGGAATCGGCTACGCGGGACGGGAAAAATGTAATGCCCTATCTTGTTGAATGTTGCAGGGCCTATGCTACTGTAGGTGAAATGGCGGGCATTTTCAGAGAGGTCTTCGGAGAGTTCAATGAACCGAGCCTGTTCTAGGGATGCGTCAGACATGAGGCGTAAGGCGTGAAGGGAGAAAAACAGTTCATGGCTCATAGTTCATGGCATATAGTAAAAAAAATGGTGACGAAAATAAAAGAAAACAACATCAAGTATCCGATATTAAGAAATACACAACGAATCTTTACGACCAGGGACTTTCGGATTTCGATATCAGAATCTTGTGCTTGAATCTAAGAAAGGGGATATTATGAACGATAAGTACTACCGGCTGGGCTGCGATATCGGTGGAACATTTACAGATTTTGTCCTGCTCAACGATCAAACAGGGGAGATAATGACCGGCAAGTGCCTCACTACGCCCCAGGACCCTTCCGACGCTGTCGAAGAAGGGATCAGGGTGCTTGAGAAAGCGACGCCGGATTTCATCGGAAGGCTTGATGAACTGATCCACGGAACGACCCTTGTCATTAATTCCATTATCGAGAGAAAGGGGGCAAGGACAGGACTCATCACAACAAAAGGCTTCAGGGACGTCCTTGAGATCGGGAGAGAGATACGCTATGCGCCATATGACATATTTGCCGAATTCCCCAAGCCGCTGGTTCCCAGGAAATACCGCGTTGAAGTTGACGAGAGGATACGGAGCGACGGGAGCGTGCTTACGGCATTGGACCGGGAAGAGGCCCGCCGGGCCGTAAAGGTGCTCCTTAATATGGGCGTTGAATCGATAGCTGTTTGCCTTATAAATTCTTTTGAGAATCCTGCCCACGAAAAGATAATAGAAGAGGTTATTGCACAGGAAGCGCCGCAGGTCTCAACCTCGTTCTCATACCACGTGCTGCCGCAGATCAAGGAGTACGAAAGGACAAGCACCACTGTGACGAATGCATACGTGAAACCCCTTACAGGGCGATACCTTTCAAAGCTGGCGGGAAGGCTCCAGTCGATAGGCTTTAAGGGCAAGCTCTTCATCATGCTTTCCAGCGGCGGCGTTACCTCTGTTGAGACGGCGGCGGAATTCCCTGTCAGGATCATTGAATCGGGGCCGACAGCTGCGGTCATTGCAGGCCAATATTACGGCAAGCACTTTCATATCCCCGAGATGTTCTGCTTTGATATGGGAGGGACGACCGCGAAGTCCTGCCTGATCCAGAAAGGGGTTGCCGGCGTTGTCCCGACCTTCGAGGTAGGACGGGTGCAGCGATTCATGAAGGGCAGCGGACTTACGATACAGGTGCCTGTCGTTGACCTCATGGAGATCGGCGCCGGCGGCGGGAGCATCGCGAAGGTGAGCAAGCTCGGCACCCTTCAGGTCGGACCTGAAAGCTCGGGCGCCGAGCCGGGACCCATCTGTTACGGGCGTGGAGGCGCCGACCCATGCGTGACGGACGCCGACCTCCTGCTCGGCTATCTTGACGAGAACTACTTCCTCGGCGGAACGATGAAGCTCGACAAGGAAGGCGCGCGGCGAGGGGTTGAGGAGAAGGTCGCAAAGCCTCTCGGGGTCTCGTTCATCCAGGCCGTATGGGGGATACATGACCTTATCAATGAGACGATGGCGGCCGCGGCAAAGACGCATATAGCGGAAAAAGGCGGGAACCCGAAGATCGTAACGATAGCCGCTTTCGGAGGGGCAGGGCCTGTTCATGCCTATGGACTGGCAAAGAAGCTGGGAGCCCCCCGCATGCTTGTGCCGCCCAATGCAGGGGTAGGGTCCGCGATGGGGTTTTTCACCGCTCCACGTGCCTTTGACCTGCTCCGGAGCCACAAGGTCTCCCTCGGCAACGTTGCTTTTGCAGAGATAGAGGATATCTTTAAGGGGCTCGAAGCGGATGCGGCGAAGATACTGAAGAAGGAGGCTGCCGACGATACGATCCAATATGCACGCTCCGTAGACATGCGCTTCATAGGGCAAGGCTCCGAGATGAATATCCCTGTGCCCGCGGGTGATTTTACAAAATTCCGGAAAGAGGAGGTCAGGCAGCTCTTCGACGATGCATACGAGAAGCTCTACGGCAGGACATACCCCGACTCTGAAGTGGAGTTCATCAACTTTAAGGTGAGGGCAAGCCTGCCAGAGCGGCTCCTGCAGCTGCCAAAGCTCCGCAAAAAGAAAGGACAGACGATCAAGGCCGCGATCAAGGGACAGCGGCCCGCTTACTCTCCTGTTGCAAAGGATTTTGTGCCCTACACGGTATATGACCGGTACAAGCTCTTTCCGGAGGCAAGCTTTCAGGGCCCTGCAATTATCGAGGAGAAGGAATCTACCCTCATAGTCGGCGAGGACGCAAAGGTCAAGGTAGATAATTACGGATTCCTTTGGATCGACCTTAAGGAGGTGGAATAATGGGCCGCACATTTGATCCGATCACATTAGAAATCTTATGGCGAAGGCTCATCTCCATTGTTGACGAGGCGGACTCAAGCGTTGCCCGTACAGCCTTTTCGAGCCTGCTCAGAGACGCCCACGATTATACCTGTATGTTTACCGACAAGTTCGGCAGGGAGCTTGCACAGGGGACCTTCGCAACGCCGGGACAGTCCGGTGCAATGGCCCTTGGGATCAAGAATCTCGTGAACAAGTTCCCCTCAGAGCATTACAGGCCGGGCGATATTTTCATTACCAACGATCCCTGGGCGCTTGCAGGCCATCTTAACGATGTCTGCGTCATGAGCCCTATCTTTTACAGGGATCAGCTGGTAGCTTTTACCGCCTGCGTGTTCCACCACTCCGATATAGGCGGAAGGGTTGCCTCCGACAACCACGATGTCTTCGAAGAAGGGCTCTTCATTCCCCTGGTAAAGCTTTATCACGGGGGGGTGCTTAACGAAGCAGTGCTTGACATGATCCGGTGGAACGTGCGGACCCCCGATGAAGTAATCGGCGATATCCGGTCGCAGATCGCGGCAAACCATGTATGCGCTGAGAAGGTGCGCCAGATGTTGAAAGAGAGCGACCTTGACAACCTCGATGATCTGGCGGACCAGATCATAGGCCTCACGGAAAAAAGCATCAGGGAAGAGATCGAAAAGATACCCGACGGCGTCTACCACGCCAGAGGGGTGATCGAACAGACAAGGGGAAAAGAGGATATAGTCATTGAAGCGGCGATTAATGTCAAGGGCAGCGACATTCTCGTGGACCTCGCCGGTTCTTCCCCGCAGGTAGACTGGGGCGGCAACGTGGTATTCAACTTCACCTATGCCTACGTGTTCATGGCGATCAAGAGCATGTTCGCACCGGACATACCGAATAACGATGGCTGCGCCAAGCCTATCGTGCTGTCGGCCCCAGAGGGGAGCGTTGTGAACTGCAAATTCCCTGCTGCCGTTGCAGCCCGGATGCAAATAGGCCACTTCATGACCGAGGTGATCTACCGGGCCCTCTCCGGCGTTCTGCCCAAAAGCGTTATTGCAGGGTCAGGCGGCACCCCTGCGGCAATGAACGTGTTCTACGGGAAAAGGAAGAACGGCAGGCAGTGGCATTCCGTGATCATCCGGGGAGGCGGAATGGGCGCAGGCGCTTCCAATGACGGCAACTACGTCTATATCTTCCCTGCCAACGGCGCCAATACGCCTGTAGAGATATTCGAGAGCGACACGCCGCTGATCGTAGAAAAGCGGGAGCTCATCAGCGATTCCGGCGGTCCCGGCAGGATGAAGGGGGGCCTCGGAAAAAGGGAGGTCTTCAGGATACCCGATGACGAATACGCCCCGATCCCTCCTGTCAACCTGGGTATCCAGGCGGGAAGGTACACCTATCCGGCAGAGGGGCTTTTTGACGGGAAAGAAGGCACCAGGGCGCAATTCCTCGTTAACGGCACACCGGGGAACCCTTACGGTCTAACACAGCTTAAGCCCGGCGACGTGGTGACCATCGATGCCCCCGGCGGCGGCGGATACGGCAACCCGCTTGAACGCGAACCTGAGCTGGTGGCCATTGACGTGATCGAAGGCTATGTCAGCATCGAGAGCGCACGAAAGGATTACGGCGTAGCAATAGATCCGGCAACGCTGAAAATAGATATTGAAGGGACGAAAAAGTTAAGGGGATGACGATAAGGGCCCTAAAGAGCAAAAACAGCTCATGGCTGATAGCTTATGGCAAAAACGAACCAGCTTTTATGCCGTTGCTATGAGCCATGAACTATGAGCAATGAGCCGCATTTCATAAGGAGGTATGATGAATAAAAGATTTGATGCGAAGGTGAAAACCGAAAAAGAACTGAAGGCATTACAGCTCGAGGGGTTGCGGTGGACGGTAAACCATGCATATAAGGGATCGGAACACTATAGGAAGAAGCTCGACGAAGCAAAGGTACAGCCACAGAACATTAAAACCCTCGATGACATACGAAGGCTGCCGTTCACCACAAGCAAAGACCTGCAGGCAGGATACCCGTTCCCGCTGCGGAGCGTGCCCTTTGAACAGATAGTCCGGATCCACGCATCAAGCGGCACCACCGGTAAGAGAAAGGTGCTGTGCTATACGGCAAAAGATGTCGATGACTGGGCGAACATGTTCGCGCGCTGCTATGAATATGCGGGATGCACGCTCGAGGACCGGATACAGATCGCTGTCGGGTACGGGGTGTGGACGGCAGGCTGGGGTTTCCAGAACGGATGCGAGCGCTTCGGCTCCATGTCGATCCCGATAGGGCCCGGGAACATCGAGATGCAATTGCAGTTCCTGGAGGATTTTCAGACCACGGTTATGTGCTGCACCGCGTCCATGGGCCTTCTCATGGCTGAAGAGATCGATAAGAGCAATCTTCGCGGCAAGATAGCCTTGAAGAAGATGATATTCGGATCCGAGCGGAGCAGCGATGCCATGAGAAAGCGCATATCCGACCTTTCGGGCGTGGCGATGGAGGAGCTCTATGATATCCCCGGGATGACCGAGCTCTACGGGCCCGGGACCGGGCTTGACTGCAAGTACCATACGGGCATCCATTACTGGGCCGACTATTATATACTGGAGATCCTCGACCCCGAGACGCTGGAGCCGGTCCCTGAAGGCGAAGAAGGCGAGATGGTCGTCACGACCTTGCAGAAAGAGGCGGCGCCGCTCATCAGGTACAGGACGCGGGACATTACGAGGATCATGCCGGGCAGGTGCCCCTGCGGAAGCCTCATGCCGAGGCACGACAGGCTGCTTGGCAGATCTGACGATATGTTCATCTTCAGGGCTGTCAATATCTATCCGAGCCATATCGACGAGATCCTTTCAAAGATGAAAGGGGTGGGGAGCGAGTACCAGATCATCCTTTACAGGAAGGAAAGCGGCAAGGACCATATGACCATCAAGGTTGAGCGCGCCAAAGGTCTTTCAAAGGACAAGGAGACGGATAAACATATCAGGAAAGACATCGAGCACGCGATCAAGAAGCAGATCATGGTCAGCTGCGACGTCGATGTTGTAGACTATGGCGAGCTTCCACGATCGGAGAGAAAGACAAAGAGGGTCTTTGATAACCGAGACTAAGCGCACGGAGCAGAGCGCAGAAGTTTTTACAAACAAGGAGGTTCCATTGAGAGGCTACGAGTATTTCAAACCAAAAACCATAGAAGAGGCAATAAAGCTGATGGGCTCCATCGAGGGCGCTCAGTACATCGCCGGCGGGACGGATGTTATGGTGATGCTCAGGCAGAAAAAGATCGCACCCCGGTGCATGATCTCATTGAGGAACATCTCAGATCTCTCCTATATCGACACAAATGATGGGCTGCGCATCGGGAGCGCTGCGACTCACAGCGCAATCGAAGAGAATGAATACATTAAACGACGTTACTGCGCCCTGAACGATGCGACGACCCATCTCGGTTCGCGTCAGATCAGGAACGTGGCCACGATCGGGGGAAATATCTGCAATGCCGCTCCTTCTGCCGATACTGCATGCCCCCTTCTTGTCCTTGATGCACGGGCAATCATCGTCGGGCCAAAGGGATCGCGGGAATTGGCCCTTGATGACTTCTTTCTTGGGCCCGGCAAGACAGCCCTGGAGAAAGGCGAGATCGTGAAAGAATTCGTTATGCCAAGGTTCGACGAGAGTACCGGGTCCGCCTACATCAAACATACCCGCCGCCAGGCTATGGATCTTCCCATACTCGGCATAGCAGCCAGGATAACGATTTCCGTGAAGAGCGGGAGCGAGGTGCGCTGCAAAGACATGTTCTGCACTATCGACAGCATCTCCAATATACTATCCAGGCTGAAAGAAGAGGGGATGAGATGTGTGGACGCGAGGATCGCTATGGGTGTCGTAGCGCCGCGGCCCATACGGGCAAAAAAGGCAGAGGCGGCGTTAACAGGGAAAATTATCTCTCCCGAGCTTTTTGAAGAGATAGGGGATATCGCAGCAGGCGAGGCTCAGCCGAGGGACAGCATACGCGGAGAGGCATGGTACAGGAGAGAGATGATAAGGGTCCTTGTAAAAAGGGCACTCATCAAATCCATCGACAGGGTAATACGGCCTGACGAGGCGATCTATCCCGAGAGACTCTGGTAGAGGAGGGAAATAATGAAAAGAGAGCTCACATTTATATTAAATGGCGAAGCAGTAACGACAGAGGTAGACCCCCAGTGGACGCTCCTCTATCTGCTCAGAGAGGTTCTTGAACTGACAGGAACAAAGGAAGGCTGCGGGTATGGTGAGTGCGGCGCCTGTACGGTGATCATCGATGGTCAGGCGGTGAATTCCTGCCTCTTCCCTGTGATGGAAGTGGAGGGCAAAAGGGTTACAACCATAGAAGGCATTACTTCTAAAGACGGTTCGATGCATCCCCTCCAGACAGCATTCATCAATGAAGGTGCGGTCCAGTGCGGGTTCTGCACGCCCGGCATGATCATGTCTGCCAAGGCGCTCCTCGATGCAAAGGACAAACCTACAGAGGATGAGATCAAAGAAGCGATAGAAGGCAACCTCTGCAGGTGCACAGGGTATGTCAAGATAATAGATGCTATAAAATCAGCTGCAGGCGGGAGGTGAACATGAACAATCTCACGATAGTCGGAAAGAAGATCCCGAAACGCGATGCGCCGCTTAAGGCAACGGGAAGCGCTGTATACATCCAGGACCTGAAGATCCCTGGCATGCTCCATGGAAAGATCCTTTACAGCAAATACCCACACGCCCGGATAACCGGACTCGATACCTCAATGGCAGAAAAACTCCCCGGAGTAAGGGCCGTTGTCACTGCCTCAGACATGCCTGCCAATTTCAGGATCGGCGTTATGAAGGATAACCCGCCGCTTAAAACAGGGAAGGTCCTGTCAATTCGCGACGAGATCGCTGCCGTAGCGGCTATCAGTCCGGAGATCGCCGAGGAGGCACTTTCTCTGATCAAGGTCGAATACGAAGAACTGCCAGGCACCTTCGATCCCTTAGAGGCAATGAAAGAAGGTGCGCCGCTCATCCATGAAGAGGCAAAATCCAACATCCTTAAGATGCCATGGAAGCTTGTCTGCGGAGATGTTGAGGCTGCCAAAAAGGAATCAGCCTTTATTGTTGAGGACACCTTCAGCACCCCGTGGGTAACGCACTGCTGCCTCGGAACGAGCGGATGCGTAGCGCAATTAGACGCGAAAAATAACCTCACACTGTACAGCAATACGCAGATACCGTCACTTGCACAGAACGATTATATCGAAGCGCTCAATGCATTCGGGCTCAAGGGCAAACGCGTCAGGATCGTCCAGTCTGTCATCGGCGGCGCATTCGGCAGCAAGCTTGACACTTATGCGTATGAATATATCGCCATCCTCCTTGCGCTGAAAACAAGGAAACCTGTAAAGATAGTCTTCTCCAGGGAAGAAGAGTTCTTTGCCACATCGCCCCGCCAGTGCACGATCACAAAGATCTCCCATGGTTGTGATAAGGAAGGTCGGCTTACCTTCCGCGAGATGGAGATGGTCCTCGACAACGGCGCGTATACATCGTGGGGCGCAACAACGCCCTCTGTGATGATGCTCCCCATCTCGTCGCTCTACAAGGTGCCGAACGTCAAATATGTGGCGAAATGTGTCTATACGAACAACACATATAGTCAGGCCATGCGAGGCTATGGGAACCCCCAGGCAACATTTGCCATCGAATCATCCCTTGACCAGCTTGCTGAAAAGGCAGGGATCGATCCCTATGAGCTAAGGCTGAAAAACGCAAACGAACCGGGAGAGATCACCCCGCAGCGTTTCAAGATCACCTCCTGCGGCATGAAGGAATGTATCGATGAGGTTGTAAAGAGGCTTGACTGGAAAGGGAAAAAGGGGAAAGGCGGCAACAGGGGGGTCGGCATGGCGTCGCTTATCCATGTTGGCGGCGGAGCCCGCGTCTACAAGTCGGACGGATGCGGCACCATCATCAAGATGGATGATTTCGGAAAGGTCGATGTCTTTACCGGCGCCAGCGATATCGGCCAGGGTTCGGAGACGATCATCGCGCAGATCGTAGCAGAGGTGCTCGGCATTCCCATAGACGATGTGAACGTTATCAATAACGATACCGATATTTGCCCCTGGGATGTGGGGGTACACGCGAGCCGAACCACCTTCGTGGCCGGCAACGCAGCACTCGGAGCGGCAAAGAAGATAAAGGCACAGATACTGGAGATTGCGGCAAAGCTCCTCGAGGAGGAACCCGCATCGTTGGATATCAAGAACGGCGTTGTCTTTTCCGTGAAGAACAGCGAGAAGACCATACCTCTCGGGAAGGCGCTCCGGAAGTTGCATTATACATTAGGCGGCAATATGCTCATGGCAGAATACTTTTATGATCCTGCGAATGAGAACTTCGACAAGGAATTCAAGGGGAACCTTTCCGTTTCATACGCATACGGCGCCCATGGCGTTGAGGTCGAGGTGGACAGGGAGACGGGCAAGGTAAAGATACTCAATTACATAGCGGCTCACGATGTGGGCAAGGCGATCAACCCCATGCTACTCGAAGGGCAGATCTACGGAGGCGGCCTCATGGGCCTCGGCTACGCTCTGGGTGAGAAGATGATCTACGAAAAGGGATACCTGAAGAACGGAAATTTCCTTGACTACAAGATGCCTACAGTAAAGGATATACCGCCGGTACAGGCGGTCATCGTCGAGACCGATGAGAAGGACGGGCCATTCGGCGCGAAAGGGATCGGCGAGCCGGGTCTTGTCCCGACGGCGCCGGCAATTGCGAACGCCATATATGACGCGGTGGGTGTACGCATCAAGGATCTGCCCATTACGCCCGAAAAGGTGCTGGCAGCCCTCAGGGAGAAGGAAGGGCAAACACATAAGTAGCATACGGTGTCCGGATCAGCGAACGCATAGTCGGGAACCAAAAAGGGTTTTTGAGCACGGGAATGCTTGAATGGACGCGAAGAGGTTTGTTTATCTGGATAATGCCGCCACATCACTTCCCAAACCGCCACAAGTGACGGAGGCCATGGTCTATTTTATGGATCATGTGGGGGCCAACCCCGGGCGTTCCGGTCATTCGCTCCCACAAGAGGCCGCAGGATCGTTCAGGCGGCCCGCGATGGTTTGGCGGGCCTCTTCAATAATGAGGCGTTTAACGCGGTGTTCAATGGGTATTTGAATCCCGGCGACCATGTGGTGACCACTGCCATGGAACATAATTCGGTAATGCGCCCCCTCGTATATATACAGGAAAAAGGCGATATAGCGCTTGATATCGCCCCCTGTGACCGTAAGGGTTTCCTGGATATCGATGCGTTGAAAAGATTGCTGCAAAGAAATACCCGGCTGGTGGTTTGAATCGCGCATCCAATATTTGAGGCACGCTGCAGGACGTGGCGGCAGTCAGGAGGGTCATCGGTGATATACCTCTTTTACTTGATGCGGCCCAGACTGCCGGCGCCTATCCTATAGACGTGCAGGCGCTGGGAATCGATTTCTTAGCCTTCAGAATATCACGATCTACGGTCCATTAGACCCGGCGCAACAGGTGGCGACCGTATCGATCACGTTTGACAGCACGCTTCCGGAAGGTTCCAGGGGTTCTTTGGGGTGCGGCGCGATCAATCTTGAATGGTTCAACGACAGCGTGCCGATCAATGAGGCAGAAAACCGCCTCAGCGGCCAGCATAACATCCTGGTCCGGGTCGGATTGCACTGTGCGCCGATCGCCCATAAGACCATCGGGACCTTCCCCGACGGCACTGTTCGTCTCAGCATGGGGTATTTCAATACGCTTGAAGACATCGAACTGGCGGTGCAGGCCATACGACGTATCGCCAACGCATAGCACCCATAGGATTTGCCTTAAATCGTCACAGAGGAAGCCGGCTTGCTACAGTTTGGACGATTTACCCCATTCGTGCCAGTCGAGGCCGGTCTCCTTTTCCCAATCCGAATTGAATGTATCGGAGAAGAATTTGTGGAGCTTTTCAAAAAGCCTTCTCCACCCTGATTCAAAGTCATGTTTCAGGACGTCTTCAAGAAAAGGAACGATCTCGCCGAGATTGTCTTTCGGCAGGTATGCCCTGGCCTTCATATCGTATGATCTTTTCAGGGCATCGGGGCTTAAGGCGTGCGCCGTGAGCATGACGACCTTCAGGCCCTTTTTGACTGCTAAGTCAAGGAGATCAAAGCCCCGTATACCCATAATGTCCAGTATGACCACATCGTAGGGCGTGGATGCAATTAGCCTGGACGCATCCTCAAAGGTTGTAGCCTTGTCAAATGTACACTTTGGACATGCGTCCTTGATCTCTTCCTCAAGGACTGCCAATACGTCAGTCTCATCATCAACAGCCAGGATCTTCTTCCCGTTTAAAATAGATTCACCCATGAGATCCTCCTTTTTTAGTTTTACATTAAAGGGGAGGGACACGAACAGTGAAGCGCGAGCCTTCTCCTTCCCCGCTTTTTAACACTATCTCCCCCCTCATCGTTTCGACGAGGGATTTTACGCATGAAAGGCCAAAACCGAGGCCCTCAGCGCCGCATTCTGTTTTGTTCTTAAGGTGGAAGAAGCGTTTAAAGATATAGTCCTGTTTTTCCTGGGGGATCCCTTCGCCATCATCCTCGACGGTGATCACGAGGTCCAGATCGCCACCAATGGAGAGCTTCATCTTTTCCTTACGGTATTTCAGGGCATTGGTGATAAGGTTTCTGATGATCTGCTGGATCTTCTTGCGATCATGCGCAAAGGGATGTTGACTGTATCTGCCCGAGACCTCCAAGGAGATTCCATTTTTACTGAGAATATCAACGAACTTTCTTTCGCTGCCCGCCCTTGAGAGTTGCGAGGCGAAATCGGGATTAATGATCTCGGCGGCGTCCAGAAGCGACTCCTTGAGGACCTCAGCGATGATCACTTCATCTTTTCTGAACAGACCCTCGTCTGATCGGTAGACCTCGATCATCTCCTGGAGAAGCATCTTTGCCTTGTTTGCGTTTCTAAGGATCCTCTCCAGGGTTTCACGCTGGGCATCCGGGATGGGCCCGAACCTGTCCTCTTTGTTTAAAAGGTTGTTAATGCTCGTTGAGACGACCGAGAGTGGTCCCGTCAGATCGTGGATCAGCAGATCAACGAGAGGGTCTTTGCGTATCACCGTCTGTACCTCATCTTGTAATATGTTATTTTGAGGCGGCAAAAGTCAAATAAAAAGTACCGAACATCAGTCGTTTGCGATCAGCATGAAAGCCGTGAATCGTAAGGCGTCAGTCGTTAGGCGATTAAACCCCTTACGACTTACAGGTGTTCTGCCATGGACCATGAGCTGCTTTCGCTGCTACGCTTCGTTCCCCGGTTTCACGATATTATGTTTCTTGATCTTGTATCTCAGCATCCGCTCGCTGAGGCCGAGCGCTGAGGCGGCCTTTGTCTGGACCCAGTCGGCGTTGATGAGCGCTTCGGTGATCAACCGCTTCTCGAGCGCCCCGACGGTGTCCTTCATCCTTTTCTCCGAGGCAATATCCGCTTGCGCAGTTGATAGCGGCAAGTCCTCCTTGGAGATATAGTCTCCCCTCGTCAGGACAACGGCCCTTTCTATGACATTTTCGAGCTCCCTCACGTTGCCGGGATAGTCGTGCTTTATGAGCACGTCCCGTGCTTCGCTTGTGATCCCCTTTATGCTGCGGTTATGCCTGACATTGAACCTTTTCAGGAAATGATCGATGAGAAGCGGGACGTCTTCCTTTCTCTCCCTCAAAGGAGGAATCGATATGGCCACCACCTTCAGCCTGTAATAGAGGTCTTCCCGAAAGACCCCCTTTTTTACCTCTTCCTCGATGTTCCTGTTCGTTGCGGCGATGATCCGCACGTCTACCCGGATCGGATGGAGTCCGCCCAGCCTTTCCACCTCCTTTTCCTGGATGACCCGTAAAAGCTTGGACTGGAGGGGAGGCGGTATGTCGCCTATCTCATCGAGGAAGATCGTCCCCTTGTTTGCCAGTTCGAACTTTCCTATCTTTCTCTGATATGCACCGGTAAATGCACCCTTTTCGTACCCGAACAATTCGCTCTCCAGGAGCGTCTCAGGGATCGCCGCACAGTTCACTTTGATGAGGGGACCGTTCTTCCTTTCGCTTAGCTCGTGGAGGAGGTTGACGACCACCTCTTTCCCTGACCCGCTTTCTCCTTCTATAATGCAGGTAGAATCCGTTTTTGCCACCCTCACGATAAGGCTCGCCACCTCGTGCATCCTATCGCTCTGGTATATGAAGTTCTCGGACTTGAACCTGTCTTTCAGGGTTTCTTTCAGAACCTTGTTCTCGCGGACAAGTTGTGCTTTTTCCTCGATCTTTTTTATTTTAAAAAGAAGGTCATCGAGATCCACAGGTTTTGCAAGATAATCGGTTGCCCCCGTCTTGAGGGCATCAACAGCGTTCTCAATAGTACCGAAGGCAGTGACCATGATGATATCAACCTCCGGGTTTATCTCTTTGAATGTCTTCAGGAGCGTCAGGCCGTCTGTATCGGGCAGCTTATAATCGAGGAAGACGATCTCGAAGGTGTTTTTTCTGTACAGATCGATTGCATCAGCGCCGTTCCCCGCAGTTGAAACGCCATGCCCCTCTTTTTCCAGGAGGCCTGCGAGCAATGTCCGCTGAGCCTCCTCGTCCTCCACAATTAATATGCGCGCCCTATCCATTTCTGCTCACCTTTTCTTTTATGGGCTGTTTTAAGGGTAACGTTATGATAAATTTGGTTCCCTTGCCTTCCTTGCTGCTTACCTTGATATCGCCATTATGGTCTTTGATGATAACGTAGGAGATTGGAAGCCCGAGCCCGATCCCCTTATCCTTTGTCGTAAAATAATATTCGAATATCTTGCCCTCTTCCTCTTCTTTGATGCCGGCGCCGGAGTCTTTGATAACGACGTCAACCATATTGCCGCGTTTTTCTGTGAACAGTTCAATGACGCCTTTTGATTGAATTGCCTCGACACCATTGACGACGATGTTATAAAAGGCCTGCTTGAGCTTGTCTTTTTGTGATTCCACAATAATGTCCTTATCGATGTTGTTCCTGATCTCCACATTCCGCGAGGCCGCCTTCTCCCTTATCACCATAAGCACTTCCTCTGCAATAGTATAAAGACTTTCCTGCGAGAATGGTATGTTTGCCTTTGTCGATAAGAGGAACTCCTCCACGATCCTGTCAACCCTTGTCAGCTCACCTTTGACGATATCGAGAAATTGATCATATTCCGGCCTTTTCTCTGCCGCAGGAGAGAACTCCCTTTTTAGCCGCTGCACAGACAGACCGATGGCGTTGAGCGGGTTGCGGATCTCGTGCGCCATGCCCGAGGCAAGCTTACCGAGAGAGACAAGCCTTTCTTTGAGCGCCATCTCCTTCTCCATCTCTTCTACCTTCTTTTCATGTTTTCTCTGAAGGATGAAGATGGCGAATGTGCTGATCGCACCTGATATAGCAAGGAAGATGAGAATAATGACAAAACTAAGCGAGGTCCTTTGCATGGTGTCATCGGCAAGTTCCTTTGAAATGAGGACATCCATCCTGAATTTAGGGAGAAATCGCGAATCAAGGGGTTTAGAGAACACAAAGGCGTTTGCCTTTTCACCGGAAACGGTCAGGTAAAGGGAGCCTTTTTCATCATATATTGTGATGCCGACAACGTTGAATCTCCGTTCCACCTTTTCCAGGACATCCTTGATAACGAATTTTTTCCTCAAGGCATCCAATTCCTGCCCATCGATACTGAAAAAAACGATCCTTCCTTTTACCCACATCCCCATAATAAGTGCGGGATCCTTCTGGTTCGGCATTTTCAGTACCGTATCCTTTTTTTTGATGAGAAGGGTCTTCAACGATGCCCGAGGTATTGTGAAATTACCTTTTTTGAATACCACATTGCCGTCCGGATCTATGACCGCGAAATTGGAGAGGGGAATATTGCCGGCATCAGCGTTTTCCGCAGTACTGAAGAGATTATAGATGTCCTCCAGGATGGCTTCATCGGAGACCATGGCATTGAAAAAATTCGGTGTAATAATAGCGGGTGATTTTTCCAGGAGATCGAGGTATTCCAGGTTGATATCTATTTCGCGCCTGATATGCGTATAGACAACCTCCCCCTCTCCCCGGAGGAGGTTCTCGATGTTTTTTTCGATGATGCTGATCTGGAAATAGCCGGTTATGGCAATGAGGAGAAAAAGGATCGCGAACAGGAGCGAGGGAAAAAGTATTGTCTTTTTATCTCCCATACCTTCTCTGGCGGAAAGGGCGCATATTCTGTTTCTGCTCGGTGTCGCAGAAGCTATTGTATCGTTCCCTCTGTTCCTCGTTAAGGGTGCGTGATATCTCACCCCTGTATTGATTGTAGAGGTTATTCCTTGACTGCTCTATATCTTCGATCTCACCTCGGAGCTTATTGATCCGTTCAGGGTTCGCAGCGGGATTTTTGCTAAGCTCCTGAAGCTCAACGCGCTTCTTTATGGATTCCTGTTTCAACGCCCTCCATTCGTTGACATATCTGTTCCTGATGCCTTCCACCTGCGTTTTCTGCGAATGAGAGAGTCCAAGCCCCCTCTCGAACTCCATATAGGAGTTCTGTCCGTAGAGAGGGGGCACGAAAAGGAGGAGGAGAAGAAGGAGCGGAAAAAGAATTGTCATGGATTTACCGGCACCCACACTTTATGAGAAGGCACCCACCTTCCTCCAACCCACTGTCCGGGAACATCAACCCATTGTCCCGGCGGGGGTTCGAGTGACCGACCCGCCTCGGGGTAAGCGGCGGCCGTACTCGTTGGTTGTCGTGACGCCGCGGCGATCTTTTCATTGGTAACGTTCTGGTCAACGGCATTGCCGCCGATCGCACCGGCAAGCCCGCCTACTGCCGCGCCGATGAGGGTGGAAGCCGTATTGCGGCCGATTACCTGCCCTGCCAGGGCGCCCAAACCCGTGCCGATCGCTGCCCCCTTCTGGGTGTTATAGCCCGTCGAGGCGCAGGAAACGGTAAGAAAGCTTACTGCTATTAGTATTGTTAACAAGAGACCTTTTCTCATTGTACACCTCCTTATCGTAGGAGAAAAGGGGCTGGCGACCAGCCCTTTTTCTTATGACCTGCCGCATGGGCCCGGCCCGAAGCCTCTTCGGCCGAAGCCGAAACCACGCCCGGACTCGTTAAGCTGTTTCAACTGTTCCGGTGTCAGTATCTTCCTCTCGTCGAGCCTGAACTGTACCATCTTATCCTGCAATTTCGTCCTCAAGGCATTGACCTCTTTCTGTTTCGCAAGGATCGCAGCGTCATCTGCGCTCGGGTTTGTATAGAGGGATCTCAGCTCGTTCTTCTTCTGGAAAAGCTCATACCTCATGGCTGATGTTTCATTCCGCTTCCTTTCTTTAAGCTGCCACATCTTGTCCATCTGCTCTTTGCTCAGGTTGAGATTTGCCACGAGCCCATAACCTGGTCCTCCGCGAGAGATCCCCGGACCACAAGGTCCACCTGCACCCATACCCGGACCGAACGCGAACACCGTTGTGGTCAGTGCGATAAAGAGTACAACCAACATACCTGCATACATCTTTTTCATTGTAACCTCCTGTAAAGATTTTTTCAAACACTATCACTGATGAAGCAATATGCATGCCAGAAGAATAATATCTCGCAACCATTTGTTATTATGGATAGTATTATTTATCCGATGAAAATTGCCTCAACAAAAAGGCAATAAATGTCGAAGTTGTTGCTCCTTGCTCGACAATAATGTCGGGGATTCATATCATGCCTGTTTTTTATAGGCTTACCTCAAGAAATGTGGTATATTTTCAGGTAATTTTATCTCAGACACAGGAGCGCACCATGATAGACGAAAGGGTTGTGACAAAAGCTATTATCGAGTGCTACACAGAAAAACTCCTTTCCTGCCTTGAGATCGATGTGGCTGTCTGTGGCGCGGGACCGTCAGGGATAGTGGCAGCCTATTACCTGGCCAAAAAGGGGTTGAGGACAGCGATATTTGAAAGAAAGCTCTCCATCGGCGGCGGCATGTGGGGTGGGGGCATGATGTTTAACGAGATCGTCATACAGGACGAGGGCAGAGTTATTCTGGACGAGATGGGTATTGCAACGAGGCAATATAAAAAGGGTTATTACGTGGCAGATTCGGTCGAGTGTGTGAGCGGGCTTGCGTACAGGGCAATGAAGGCAGGGGCGAAGATATTCAATCTTATAAGCGTTGAAGACCTGGTTGTGAGAAAAGAAAAGGTCGCGGGTGTCGTCATTAACTGGACTGCCGTCGAGATGGCATCCCTTCACGTAGACCCCCTGACGATCATGTCAAAATGCGTTGTTGATGCTACGGGCCACCCGTTAGAGGTTGTCAGGGTGCTTGAGCGAAAGATGAACGTTCGTCTTAATACCCCTTCAGGGAAGGTGGAGGGAGAGCGGTCCATGTGGGCGGACATTGCTGAGGCAACAACCCTTGAGAACACTAAAGAAGCTTACCCCGGCCTTTATGTTGCCGGCATGAGCGCGAACGCCACCTTTGGTTCTTACAGGATGGGGCCCATCTTCGGAGGCATGCTCCTGTCAGGAAAGAAGGTCGCCGAGCTTATCACGAAAAAGATCAAATGAAGAATATCCTTACCATTGCGGGGTATGACCCCACGTCAGGCGCAGGCATCACGCGCGATACGGACACCTTTTTCTCCTTTGGTTTCCATGGCATATCCGTGCCGACGTGTACAGTTATGCAAGGCCCGAAGGGCGTAATCGAGGTGCGCCCGACGCCACAGGACCAATTCAGCCGGATGCTTGGTATGATAAACGACGATTTGCGCATTGATGGAGTAAAGGTCGGCGTGGTATATGATCAACGATATGTTGATGAGATATCAAAGTTTCTCCGGAAACAAACAGGCATCCCCGTAATAGTTGATCCTGTATTCGCGGCCAAGAACAAAAAAAGGCTCATCACCGAAGAAGGCATGAGAAGGCTTGTCGGCTCTGTTTTTCCGGCGGCGCATATCGTTACCCCGAACATCGAAGAGGCGTCCGTCCTGATGGGGAAAAAGATCGGCAGTGTGCAGGAAATGAAGGCAGCTGCAAAGATGCTCGTTGGTTCAGGCATCAAAGCTGTCATTATCAAAGGAGGACACCTCAAGGGTGAACCGACAGATATTCTCTATGATGGCAAGAGGTTCATCGAGTGGAGGAAAAAACGGATAGGCCGGGTAATACACGGCACCGGGTGTTCCTTCTCATCGTCGGTACTGTGCTGCCTTGTTGCCGGCTATCCCGTGAACGAGGCCTTTATAGCGGCACAGGAGCATACGGACAGATTGCTGAGGGAGAGCTACCGGATAGATGCTGACGGGTATTACTATATGTCTTCAGGGATAACGAACAGCAAGGCGGCGCAAAAATGGGAGGTCATTAGCGGCCTGCGAATGGCTTCAAAGCGTTTGTTGCAGCTTAACTGCATTGAACTCGTTCCTGAGGTCCAGATGAACATGGGATATGCGATCACTAACGCCGGAGGCGTTGAGGACATTGCAGCCTTCCCGGGGAGGATCGGTAAACGCGGCGGAAGCATATATCTTAGGGGAGATCCTGAATTTGGCGCCTCATCCCACGTGGCAAGGCTCATCCTCACATACATGCGCCATTATCCCTATATGCGCGCCTGTGTGAACATACGGTACGATAAGGACATCCTGGCAAAGGCCAAGGAGCGGAATATGCATATTGCCTTTTTTGATCGAAAGAAGGAACCGTCGAAGGTAAAAGGGGCCGAGGGCAAAAGTCTTGATTATCTCGTCGATAGGGTCCTCAGGAGGGTAGCGTCACCGCCCGATATTATCTATGATAAAGGAGATATCGGCAGGGAGCCCATTATAAGGCTTTTTGCCCGGAACCCCCTGGAACTAACCGAGAAGATGGAGATGATAAGACCATGAACAACCAATTAACAGCAGCACGTCAAGGAAAGGTTACAAAGATAATGGAGCGCGTCGCGAAAGACGAGGGCATCAAAAGCGATCTTTTGCGCGAGAACATAGCCTCTGGCAAGGCCGCGATCCTGGCAAACAACAGGCATAAAAATTTTACGCCGAAGGGTGTGGGGAAGGGGCTATCGGTCAAGGTCAATGCAAACCTGGGAACCTCCCCGGAAAGGATCGGGGTCAAGGCAGAGCTTGAGAAGCTTAAAATGGCTCGGGAGGCTGGGGCCGATACGGTGATGGACCTGAGCACCGGCGGCAACCTCGATGAGATCCGCAGAGTGATCATACAAGAGGCAAGGATACCTGTCGGCACTGTTCCGATCTATCAGGCTGCCGTTGAGACGGTGAAAAAGAGAAAGACCATAAAGCGTATGGACCCGGATGAGATCTTTGAGGTCATTGAAAGACACGGGGCGGATGGAGTTGATTTTGTTACCGTACACTGCGGCGTCACGCAGCGCTCACTGGAGAGACTGAAAACCCAGGGAAGGATCACCGACATCGTCAGCCGGGGCGGCGCATTCCTTGCGGAATGGATGATCGTCAACAGGAAAGAGAATCCTCTCTACGCGCAATTCGACCGTCTCGTCAGGATCGCACGGAGATATGATATGACGCTGAGCCTCGGGGATGGCTTGAGGCCGGGGTGCATCGCAGACGCCACGGACAGGGGACAGGTCGAAGAGCTAATTATCCTTGGCGAGCTCTGCGCGGAGGCGATCCGGAACGACGTACAGGTAATGATCGAAGGGCCGGGACATGTCCCGATCAACCAGATAGAGGCGAACATTGTTCTCCAGAAAAGGCTCTGCAACGAAGCCCCCTTTTATGTCCTCGGTCCTATCGTAACCGATATTGCGCCGGGCTACGACCACATCACATCGGCGATCGGAGGAGCTCTTGCAGGCTATTACGGCGCAGATTTTCTCTGTTATGTGACGCCTTCCGAACACCTTGGGCTGCCGTCGCCGAAAGACGTCAGGGATGGTGTGATCGTCACGAGGATCGCAGCCCACGCAGCAGACCTTGCCAGGGGAAACGAAAAGGCCTTGAAGCTCGACAGGGCCATGTCAATGTACCGGAAGGTCCTTGATTGGAAAGGCCAGATCAAATGCGCCATCGACCCCGATAAGATCAGGGAATTCCGGAAAGAGAGGAATCTCAAAGACGACGTATGCAGCATGTGCGGCGAATATTGCTCCATGAAGCTTATGAAGGATTATCTGAAAAAAAAGTAGATGCCCACAGACAATCCCGTGTATTATTATAACCCAAATATGTATTTTATAGCCCATTCCTGGGCCGGGTACCCGCTTGCGGGTGCGGGAGCCTCTTTGGGCTTTGCCCGAAGAGGGGGCGACGTGAGCCCCGGGAAATAGTTACATGGATATTACTTCCGAATGGCAGTTCGAGGTCCTTACCGTTTCGGAGATCACGTCTTCTATAAAACAGTTTATCAGCGGCAGGTTCCGGAACGTATGCGTCGAGGGCGAGGTCTCGAATGCGAAGCTTTACCCATCGGGACATCTCTATTTCACCCTGAAGGATGATGCGGCTATGATGAAGGCTGTCGCTTTCAACTATCAGGCGAGATTCGCAGAAGACGCAATGATCCGGGACGGCGACCTCATTGTCTGCGAGGGCAGGATCGATGTGTACGAAAAGAGGGGGGAGTACCAGCTCATTGTGAACAGCATCATCGCGAAGGGGAACCAGGGGGTCCTCTATGCGAAATTCCTTGCGCTAAAAGAGAAGCTGTTCCGGGAGGGACTCTTCGACGAGAGCAAGAAAAAGCCGCTCCCTTTTTTACCTGAAACGATCGGGATCATTACATCGCCAGCCGGTGCGGCAATACGGGATATGCTGAAGGTCATATACAGCAAATTCCCAAACGCAGGCGTTGTGGTCTACCCTGTAAAGGTGCAGGGAGATGAAGCCGCTTCCGAGATTGTTGAGGGCATCGAGTATTTCAATGCAACCGGCGAGGTCGACGTCATTATTGCAGGCAGGGGAGGAGGTTCCCTGGAAGACCTTGCGCCTTTTAATGAAGAGAGCGTGGCGCGGGCAATCTACGCATCGGAGATCCCCGTTGTCTCGGCGGTCGGCCACGAGATAGATTTTACCATAGCTGACTTTGTGGCAGACGTAAGGGCCCCCACGCCGACAGCGGCAGCGAATATGGTCATCCAGGACAAAAGGGAATTGCTCGATCTCATCGAAGGGATGAAGGACGCCCTTCTCAAACTTATAGGTGAGCGTATCGAGAGATCGAGATTCCTTCTCTATCAGGGCATGGCTGAGCTTAAAGAAAGAAAGGACTTTTTTACTTCATCGCGTATGTACCTCGACGAACTTTCGAACAACCTCGTCCACGGTTTCCTTACTTATTTCAGGAACAGGAAAATAGCCATAGAGTCTCTCGCACAGAGATTGAAGGACCTAAACCCGGAGAGCATACTCAGGCGGGGTTACAGCATAACAATGAAAAGCGACACCCGGAACATCGTTTACAGCGCTGACGAGGTGACCTCAGGCGAGGAGCTGAATATTAGGCTTCACAAGGGCGAATTGGACGTAACGGTTGCCGAGAAGCGTTGAACTCAAAAGATTCAGCACGAATCCTAATATCGACATGTAAAATCAAATCCGAAGCACGAATATCGAAATCCTAAACAAGCACAAATGTTCAAATATCAAAACTGACAGAGCATTTACATTTTGAACATTCAGTATTTGAATTTTGATATTATTTAGTGCTTCGTGCTTAGGATTTCGAATTTTATTTAGAGATGCTCTCCGGTAATCTTGAGCCTCATCGTCATCTCTTTCAGGATCGACAGGACGATCTTGGGGTTCTCTTTCAGGATGACGTCAAAATTGTCGTGAGAGATGTTAACGAGCTGCGTATCAGGTTCTACGGCCACTGCAGTAGCTGTTCGCGGAGTATCTACGAGCATCGACATCTCGCCGAAATATTCACCCTTTTTCATGGTCCGTATTACCTGGTCCTTCTTGCAGATATTTACAGAGCCGGCCATCACATAGAACATGCTCCCCCCCGGCTCACCTTCTTGAAAGATGACATCACCTGCATTATAGCGTCCGAGGAACTTTTTTATTAGGTTTTTTGGTCTTTTTTGAACGCCTTCCTCCTGGAGAAAAAGACCTTTTAGCAAAAGAGCGTCCCTTTTCCAGAAGTGAACCATGATCTCAGCGCCAAAGAGGATCACGAGGAAACAATAATATACCCATATGATCATGAAGAAGAGTATCCTGAGAGAGCCAAAAGCAAGGCCGTAATTGGGGTTGGACTGCACAAAGGTAGAGAAAATGTCTCTCATGGAGATGATAAGGATCGCGGAAACAAAGGAGGCCATAATGAGCCGGCCAAGGTTCAATGTGACCGGCAGAAACGTTCTGTAGAAGACTATCATGCAGAATGTGGCAACGGCCAATGAGATAAAGATATTAAATACAACAAAAAAGTAGCTCTTGCTGAAGACAGTATGCACAAGATAGGAATGGATTATCTCTCCTGCAACGAGGAAGAAGAACAGGATCAATATGGTGCAGGCGGAAAGGGCGTTTGCATATATGGTTTTGATGAAGGACAGATCGCTTTCCATGCTGAAGATCTTCAGGAAAGCGGTCCTGAGCGAGTCCGTAAGGGACATTATCGATACAAAAACGAATCCCAGGGTAACGACGAGCCAGGTCACCTTATACTGGGTTGTGAAAAAGAACTCTTTTGATATGAATGTGTTGAGAAGAGGAAAGAGGTGGCTTATTAGGCTTTCGATAGCGTTCATAATGGTCTGCGACAGGATCGCATAGTTTCCGAGAAGGTAAGAAACGAAAAAGAGGAGCGGGATGACGGAAAAGAAACCGTATGTTGCCAGCGCAGCCGACATCTCAAAGTTGTTGTTTTTCAGAAACGACTGGATCGACTCTTTTATGATGATCAGTATGATCCCGGAGGATTGTTTGATCCGCTCGCTTTGCATGACCTTTTTCCCTGAAGAATATTTTACCAGCTGGCTAGCTCGTGAGCGACGTGAGCCCCATTATTAGTAGAGGTACTCCACAAGCATCCAGTCAGATACGCGGAGACGGTGGCTCATCAGCTGGGCGAGCTTTGAATAGATGACAATGCCGAGCTTCGGGTTATCATTGAGAAGCAGCTCAAAATTTTCTTTTGATAGTATAAGCATTGTCGTATCTTCACCGGCAGTTGCTGAGGCCGATCTCGGGAGACCATCGATGATGCTCATCTCTCCAAAGGTCCTGCCGGCGCCTATTTCTGATATTGTTTTTTCCTGCTTGCGGGAATCGCCTTTTGCAATCCTCACAAGCCCGCCGACAATGAAGCACATATATGCTTCCTTCGATCCCTCGATAAATAGCTGCTCGTCCTTGTTGATCTTTGCTACATAGAGGTATTGAGCAAGCCGTTCGATCTGCTCTGGAGTGAGGTCGTTGCCCCACTGGGTTCGTTTCAGCATGTCCATCCGCTCATTCAAAGATGAAGTTATGTGATCGACCATCTTCACCCTCCTTGTCAAGAGTTTAAGAAAATCATTGTTCTATTGTGTAACGTATCCGTCGGCATTGTCAAGCACTTCACGAAATAAAATAATTTTATGAGATAATGAAGCGGGGGCCGTCTATCGTCAGGGTGCCATAACGTTTTTTGTGGTGAAGAAAGTAGATAGAATCAAGGTCAATGTAATCAAAGGCCCCTGTGCCGGCAGCCATGTGTATTCCCGCTGACAGGCCCACGATCGTTTCGGCCATGCAGCCGATCATTACCCTCAGCGAGTGCTTTTTGGCCATGGCAAGGATCTTTTGAGATCCCAGGATCCCGCTTTTTGCGATCTTTATATTGACGCCGTCGCAGAGGTTTTCCTCCAATGCTCTCCGCAGGTCCTCCCCGGTAAATATCGTTTCGTCGAGGATGACCGGGACAACCGAGAGCTTCCTGATTTTTTTCAGTCCTGCAAAATCGTTTTTCGGCAGCGGCTGCTCGAAGAGCTCAACGGGAG
>DLMV01000075.1:76734-82008 GCA_002478225.1 Deltaproteobacteria bacterium UBA7527
CCAACGGGACAATTGTTTTCCATGACAAAATCAACGATCCGGTGGAAGCTGTTCCATGAATAACCCTGGTTGCCATCAAGCCGCAGCAAATAGCCCTCCCTGCGTTGATCGAGCATCGCACAGACCCTGGAGATAAGCTTCTTGTCTTCAGGGATATTGCCGCTTACCTTGAGTTTAAAAACAGTGAAGCCTTTTCTTATTATATATTTCATCCATTTCATGAGGGAAACCTTTTCCGTCAGAAATGGTATGGTAATGCCTGTTTCTATGGTATTGCTTTTGCCGCCGAAATAATCGTGTTCCGAAATGCCTCTGTGCCTGTTATCAGCCCTCCAGAGGGCTGTCTCAAGCCCTGACATTGTCATGGGATAATGCGCGTATTGGCGTCTCAGCGGGGCGATCTTTTCCACGTATGCATCGATCGGACTGCCAATGAGGCAGGCAGAGGCTTCCTGGAGGATCCTTTGAATCACGGGGATCGTCTCGTGCTTCTGAACAAAGCTGGTTGGGCACTCGCCCATGCCCGATGAACCGTCCTTGAGGGTGGCCCGGACAATAACGCTGATGAGCCGGTCTTTGCGGCCAAGAGCGGTAGCAAAGGTTGTGCGAAATGGCCTCGCGATTTCTTTAAAGGTGATCTTCTTGATGGTACTCATCAACGAAAGACTGCCTTCCCGCAATGCATGTTTTCAATCCCTCTATGATAGAATGCCCTGACAAGGCTCCGGTCAAGGTTCTTTGTAGATCCTGATGAGCCCTTTTCCTTTTGCGCTCTTTAATGTCCTTGCATCTCCGGTGATCCTCCCTACCACGTTGACCTCGCTTGCGGGCACAGGATCATCGCCCGTGCTCCGCGGAGTGGGTCCAAAGAATATGGCAAGGGCATTGCCGGGCGGCCAGTAGCCGATGTCCCCAATCTTGACGTTTCTTGTGGCCGCTGCGTCGAGGGACATTTTTACGGGGATCTCGAAGTAGAACTCATCGCCCCATTCATTGGGGACCGCCTCTATAGGGAGCCTTTCCTGTATTGCCTTTGAACATTCTGTATCAAAAAGCTCAGCATCAACGGTCACCGGTCCGATCGTTATTTTTATGCGAACAGGCATTGCAAGCTCCTCCTTATTATTTGCTATGGCTTTTCGTTGTCTGCTTTCAGGTATTTCCTGGACACAGGTATGATAAAAGGTTTTTTTGACAAAGGGTTTTCTCTCACGATGACAACCGTATCATAGGCCTTTTCAATATTCTCATATGTAAGGGTTGCCGCGGGCAGACCGCTTGCGTAGATGCTTCCCCGGGCGATGAGGACGATCCTTGAACAAAACTCGGACGCAAGGTTGAGGTCATGGAGGATCATAAGTATCGTCAGACCTTTTGTTTGGAGATTCTCCAGTATCTCAAGCACCCGCATCTGATGCCTTATATCAAGGTGGCTTACGGGCTCATCGAGGAGGAGTATCCCCGGATCCTGAACAATGCACTGGGCGAGATAGACCTTTTGCCTCTCCCCTTCGGAGAGCGCATTGATCTGGCGTCCGGCCAAATGCCCAATGTTCAAAGCGTTCATGGTTTCAAGGACCACCTCTTTTTCTTCGATCCCGTAAGAAAAACTTCTCCTGTCGTAGGGATATCTGCCCATGACGATAAACTCTTCCACTGTGTACGGAAATGGCATATCAAGGGTTTGGGGAAGCGTCGCGATATGCTTGGCCAGCGTACGCCGGCTATAGTCTCCGAGGGGACGTCCCGAGAGCATGATGGACCCCTTGTCCGGTGAAAGATAGCCGGCGATGAGCTTAAGGAGGGTGCTTTTGCCGGCCCCGTTAGGGCCTATAATGCCTATCACCTCGCCGCGCTCAACATCCAGATCGATATCTTTCAGGACGATCTGAGGGCCGTAGCGAAAGGATACCCCGGCGATCGAAAGCAAGGCATCTTTTTTCATGTCTTCCTCATGAGCAGGAACAGCAATATGAGACCGCCAAAGATGCCTGTTATAACACCGACCGGGAGCTCGACAGGGTAAAGGAGATAGCGGGAGAAGACGTCGGAGATTATGAGAAAAAATGCGCCGCCGAGATATGACGAAAACAGAAGACGGGTATGCGTCGCGCCGACAATGTTCCTGAGAACGTGCGGAACAATAAGTCCTACAAAACCGATGATACCGGAGGCGGAGACGCAAAGTCCGGTAAGGACGGATGTGAGGACAAACAATATCTTATAGGAGCGAGGCGGATCAATGCCGAGATAGTGCGCTTTTTCGCCCCCCAGCGACAGGATATCGAGTTCTTTCCCGAAAAAGAAGAGCATAACGGAAGGCGCTAATAAAAACGGAACATAGAAGGGTATCAGCGAGATATCAAGGCTTGAGAGGTCCCCCATGAGCCACATAAGGGTCAGCTGCATTTTGTCAGGATCAAGGAGTGAAAAGATAAAGAACACGATTGATGAGAAGACGAGGCTCACCACAATACCGAAAAGGATCATGCTGTTTGGGTTAAAAGACCGCCTCATGGATAGCGCATAGATTATGATGATCGAAACGAGGGCGCCCATGAATCCCATCAAGGGATGTGCATACGCCCCGAGAACACTCTGCATCTGGAGAACGGTTGAAACAGTGACGCCTAATGACGCACCGCCGGAGATGCCAAGCGTATAGGGTTCGGCAAGAGGGTTTCGCAGGATCGACTGAAGGGTTACCCCGCAGATACCCAGTGAACCGCCAACCAGGAAGGCCACGACGGTCCTTGGTATCCTTATCTTTCTGAGTACCAGGCCGAAGCCCTCATGAGAAAAGAGGCTGGCAAAAACCGTTGGCACGTCCTTTCCGTAACTTAAAGACAATACGATAGAACCTGCGAGAAGGACGGAGAGTATGAAAAATATCAGAACAGTGGGCCGTTGCGGGATGGGGGCTGCGGGTTCAGTCATCATTATCCACCGATCGATGGAAGACCGCGCGCAACGCGTTGACTGCCTGTAAAAAGGAAACAGGCGTAGGGCTCCCAACGATATAAGGGTCAAGGGAAACAAACCGTACATTATTGATATACCTTTTCCAGCGCTCTTTCTCTGTCTCAACGTGATATCCCATAGAGGTAAGCACTATGACCTGAGGCCTCTGCAGGGCAACCTCTTCAACATTCATCCTCGGATAGGGCAGTTCTGTTTTTATAATATTGATGCCGCCGGCGTACCGTATGATGTCATTCGCGAAACTGCTGCTCGAGGCAACGACCAGCGGGTTCGCGCCAACCTGCCAAAGCACAGTATGGGGAACATTTCCCTCCGTGACCCTGATCGACCTTTCCACTGCATTAACGATCGCCTCCCCTTCTTTCGTTTTTTTCAGCATGGAAGAGAGCTCCAGGAAGTTCTCTATAAGGCCGGCAAGGCCCTTCGGCCTTGAAAAATAGTGGACGTTGACGCCGAGGTTCCTGAGCCTTGCCATGGTAAACGGAGCGTTGCCTTCCCTGGAACCGAGGACCAGGTCGGGTTTCAGAGAGACTATTCTCTCGATGTCAGGCCGAAGGGGCGTCCCTATCCTTTCCTTTTTTGCCGCACCGTCCGGTTGTTTGCAGAACTCAGAGATCGCGATAAGCCTTGACCCGCTGCCAAGGAGGTATATCGACTCCGTGACCTGCGGCGACAGAGAAATGATCCGTTCGTATGCAGGCGATACCACAGGAAAAAGAATAAGCAGGGCGATCAGCACCAGCATGAGCACAATCTATCGCCTCGCAACTTTTTTGTCAAAAAGAATTCCATCCTGACATGCCGGTGCAAGAGTTTTAAAAGAATTTTCTGGCATCCTTGCAGAGGTCCTCGGGCATTGCCACGCAGACAGGCTCCCCGAGGATTGCCTGGAAAAAATTGAGGTCCGGCGCGCAATCCCGCATGTTCAGAAAGGTCCGGGGGGAGATCCTCAGGTGACACGGAAAATATCTCTGGCCTTCTGGTCCGAACAAAAGAGATGCGTTCAGACTCATTATGCCTTCTGCCAGGTAGTACGCAAAGACCTTGAGAAGCCCTGCAACGAGGTCATTTACGTGTTGTTCCTTGAAATCTTCAATACAATAGACATCGGGGAAGACACACATGACATCGCCGAGAATACCGAGGCAGACAAAAGGGATAAGCCAGTGAGAAGCGCCGACGTTTCCAACATAGCGTTTACCGGCATGACGCTCCTCTTCAATGAGCGAAGTCCAGTAGTCCTTTCCGTGAGTTAGGTAAAACCGTTTCGAGGCCGCAAGCTCATCGATGAATTGATTTCCGGGATACTCTGTGGCGAAGTACTGCTGGTGAGGGTGGACAAGGCCTCCGCCCGAGGGGGGCATATAGTTCCATGTCATAAGGTGGTAAGGAAGGGATGGGCTCAGCATCCTGATCTTTTTAAGAAAATCGATTCCCAGCACAAAGGCGTCATACAGCCTTTTATTGTTCAGATGTTCTAACGGGACCACATGGTCATCGGCCATTATCATGACAGCGCTGTAGATGTCATAAGGGAAAAGGTTCGGGATGAGGGTTGCCTCTCCCCGAGAGGGTCTCCCCTCTGGGTAGACATCGGCCGTGAACTTCGGTGTGGCTACATCCCTTTTGTCCAGGCAGAAAGGGCAGAATCCCTTTACATCAGGCTTCTTGTAGTGTTCAAGATCGAGCCTCTGGGGTTTGATCGCCCCGAAATGGGAGTAATGACCTGTCCTTCCCGTAAGAGGATCTATGCGGACTTCGAACCTTACCTTTTCCGGCGCGAACCCTTTTCTTGGGTGGAGGAAGGTGCTTTCAGCTTCGATGATGTTAAATTCCATTGTGTTTGGCATGCATTGGCCCCTTATCTTATTTTATTGTTCAATGTGTGATTAGGCGATATGATAGTACCACAGAAAGACGGCGTTTTTGAAGTATAATGCTGTTTTAATAATGATCTGTTGCCCAAGTAGATTGCAGGCCGGAAAACCGTTTTGCTCCCTGCTCCCTGCGCATAATTTACCCTTGCGGCGATCCAGTTCCGCTCGATGCCCGAACTTGTACACCCGCAAGCGGGTACCCGCTTCACTTCATCGGATACAATCGCGGGGTACCCGGCTCGGTGTCGGGTCGCACCAGATTATGCTTGAAGTCGCGGCTCGCAAAAAGCCTTTCCGGCTTGCAATGAAAAGTGCTTTGGGCAACAGGCCGATAAGATTTGACATGGACGGTTGTTTATATTATAAAACATAGTGCGCGGGAATAACTCAGCGGTAGAGTGCAACCTTGCCAAGG
>DLMV01000075.1:82182-88499 GCA_002478225.1 Deltaproteobacteria bacterium UBA7527
CAAATCCCGTTTCCCGCTCCAAAAGAAAAAACTGTCGCGGGTGGAAGCGTTGCCCGCTCCATACTTAAACCAGTTGATAGTTATTGGCTCATAGCTCTAAGAAAAAAACAAGATACATCTTCGGGTTGTACTTTCTGCCAGCTATGAGCCATCAGCTATGAGCTGAATTTCAGGCGGCATCGCCAAGTGGTAAGGCAACGGTCTGCAAAACCGTTATCTCCGGTTCAAATCCGGATGCCGCCTCCATCTTTTTCTCCTACTAATTTCAAGTGGTTCCTCAATTCGTCTGTACTGGTTGAAGTACGCTGGTCGGGATTTTCTAACGGTTTTCTAACCGATGTAAAGGAATTGTCCAACATTTCAACTTGTTGTCTGGTAAAGTTTGAGTCGTTAAATAAGTGTCCGTAGATATCCAACGTTATCTTGATGGTCGAATGACCTAACTGCTCAGAGATGTACTTTATGTTCTGTCCTGCCTGTATCCTCAGACTTGCATTACTATGTCTGAGACTGTGAAATGATACATGTCTCAGACCAGCCCTCCTTAGCGCAGAGTAGAAGTGACGGTTTACCACGAACACGTGGTTGCTAAACGAACCCAACTGACCGGGGAAGACAAGGTCAAGCTCACTTATGGGACATTCAAGCTTCCACCGTTTCAATTCAGATACAAGTTGTTGAGGGATATCTACCTTACGAATCGATGTCTTTGACTTTGGCTCTACAATCTGACCGTACCAGACGGCACGCCTCACATAGAGCCTGTTCGAGTTCCAGTCAATGTCTCCCCACTGTAACGCCCAGAGTTCACCTGCCCGAAGTCCAGTCAGAAAGGCTGTCAGAAAAGCAGTTTGATAGTAATGGTGAGTATTTTCGAGTAGCAGTTTGAACTCGTCAGGTGTAAGGATGTCGATTGTGGTACTTTTCATTTTTGGTCTGTCAACATCCTCGGCAGGGTTGACCTTAAGATACCCCCACTTCTTAGCGTGTTTGAACAATTCTTTTACGACCATGATGTCGTTACAGACCGTTTTAGCAGTAACGAGTTTCAGTCGTTTGGTAACGTACGCCTGTAACTGTCCTGTCGTGATGTCGGTTAATGTCCTGTCGTCGAAGCACGAGAGGTTCTTGGTCACGATTCGAGTGTAGCTTTTCGATGTAGAAGGTTTCAGGTTCCCTTCGACATAATTCTGTAACCAAAATGTCCCGAACTCCTTAAAGCTGGTTTTTGGTATCTCCTTGAAGGTCCCAGCATCGAGCTCTGCAAGATTCTCATTCAAGACACGTTGAGCATCTTTTCTGGTACGACCACCCTTGTACCACTTTCGTCGTTTACCAAGAGTGATGACAGCATAATAGACCTTTCCTTTTTTCTGAATACATCCTTGCATGTTCCCTCCTTTCTTTTTAATTGATTGATTCTGTGGTGCATGTCTAAATTCATCACCTCCTTTGTCGTAAGTGAATAACGGTTATAGTAACCGAATACCCTCATAATTCTTTCGTGGTGTTGAGAGGTTAGCCAGCCCTTCTAACCATCTTCTAACCATTCCCAAGTTACTTTTTGCTGTGCTGCATCGAAGATAAGGATGGTTCACAAGATTCATAGTGTTTAGCACACTATTGGATACTGGCCTGAAGGTGTCAAGGAGGATTCCAGCACATGAGTTTGATGAGCAAGTCGTGTGGTCATAGAAATGTCGAGGGTAAAAAAAGTTGGTTCAAGCCTCTCTCATATTAGCGCAGGAATTATGACCTTAAAAGAATGTAGGGCATTTATACGTTAAGGTCATTCGGATCATATAAGAAAGACTTTAAAAAGAGACTTTTTATACAGCTCACGAGGGACATCTTAAAAATACACTTTCAAGTGACCTTAGAACATGTCACCAAATCACGGGAACACACTCAAGGTTCAATTTTTATTCACAGAACGTGACAATCTACTCTTTACACGTCAAAACCAGCCAAACCATATGAAGCATATACGTACTAAATAAATAGATTTACACGCAGCGTCAAGGTGCAGCTATCCCTTTGAAACGCAGTAGGCTGATTGTTGCCATAAGAGATAAAGAGCCAAGGTAAAAAACGTCGAGAGTAAAAAAGTTGGTTCAAGTCTCTCTTACATTTGTTTCTGAATCATGACCTTAAAAAGGTAGCTATAAAAAGAAATGTTAGCTACGCAGCAGAGATTATTTCTTACAGACCACGAGGGTGTATCTTAAAAAGACACTCTAAAGTGACCTTAAAAGACGTCACCAAATGATGGGAAAACACTCAAGGTTGAACGATTCTGTTTTAAACGTGACAATCTAAGGTAGAGCCTTAAAAACTGTTAAAACTGATGTAGCAAATAACCACAAAATCTACGACGCAGCTATCCCTTTGAAACGCAGTAGGCTGTTTCTTGTTTAGCGTAGTAAAAAGAAAAATGAGGTACCGTAGCAGAAATCTAACATTAAAAAAGAATGAATCAACGTAGCGTGAGAAAAAAATATGGTACAGCTTGTGTGAAATAAATATTTATAAAACATCGAGGCTGTAGAATAAAAAATAAAGAAGCTGTAGCTGATTAGAAAAAGAATGAACCTACATAACGTGAGAAATCAATCAGAGAAGAATATATAACAGCTGTGAGGTAGTTTAGTGTGTATGAATTTATATCGTAGCAGAGGTTAGAAAAATACAACAAAGAAAAACAGGATAACATTATCTGAATGAGTATTGAAAACATATATGGTGATATATTCTATATACTCGTTCAGTAAGGTATGACTTCAATAAATGTAATGAGTTACATATTAATGTATCGTTAATCACATATGTTATACGCCCTCAGGGTTCTCTACAGTTCGAAAGAAGCTATTTAATCGCTGAAAGCTCATTCTTCTTACCTTCTCTTCCCACGGTGTTAGCTCTGTTCCTCTTCGTCGTTTTTTGTTCGCATCTTGTTTTAGCTTATAGTAGTAAACACGAAGTTCAGCTGAGCTTATCATTGCGTGCGCTCGTAGAAATTGGTTACTAGCTTTTTTTGGTTCGGGTCTATTCCCTCCAGCGAAATCTCCCTCTCGAATCACTCCCGGATGCTGAGCGTTAGCACGCATCCTGTTGAGAAACCTTCCATGACGGTCGTGGTCAATCTCTTCGTATGAAATAAACCTCCTCCTGAGCGTTTCAAAACGTTCCTGCAGGTTTGTCCTGAGCATGTCATTTATTCTTCTGATGTTGAAGCAGCGTCGAACATTGGCTGCACCTCGTACACGCCATTCGCAATGGAGGCAAGGGAGATGGTTGTAATTTGAGACGCGTGCATACACAACGTATTGAAACCCCTTCTTACCGAAATACCCTGTCCTGAGCGCAAAAAGCCCCTCGTCGGTATTCGATGTATTTAATGTTGTATCGGGATATCTTATCCCATCGAAGATGAACACTTCGCCTGTGTTTTTTTTAGTCACATGCAATATGGTTTTCTCAGACATGTGCTCAGCGTCTGTCTTCGAAAGGCAAGCACGGTCACGAGCAACCTCAATATACGTTACCCAATACGTCAGCGTATGTGTAGAATCAATTAATCTCTGCAATGTTTCAGGGGTTGGACCCTCGACCGTTAACTTCGACTTATAGCGATTATATTGAAAACGAGAGGGCATTGTCAGTAGGTCGGCACCACGGCTGATTCTTCTTAACCCATCAATGTCGATGCAGGAGGCCACTATCCCGGTCTCCTGACCAAACAGGAGTTCAAACCTGTCGATGTAATAAGCAATGTCTGGCATCGTTGCTCCTTATCTATTGTGAGTGCATATCGAGTGCTTGCAGTAAGCTCTAACCCATTCATATAATATATTAATGTACCTTTATAGTCCAGCATAACCAATTCCCTTGCACACCATGAAAATTACTCATATACACCCTACAAAAACGTCTCCCAAATCATGCTATCTCACTCAGGTTGAAAGTTTCTATGGGAGACTACGTTTCTTACATGAGAGAGAGGCCAGCAGTTGTGCTTTTGTTGCAGCAGCTTGTTGAAGACTACAACGCAGCACAACCGCTGGCATGTGGTTCTTTTACTTTCTGGAGAACAAGAACAGAAGCAGTATACAGAACAATGCGGTCATACTTTCTCACCTCCCTTGTCTGGTATTGTTAAGCCGTGTGGTACGAAGAACCTTGTTGAGGTAAAAGCGCCTATAGAAATGTTGAAAGTAAATTTTATGAAACGAAAGCTCTCTCTAATTCACGCAGGAATTATGAGGTTAAAAAGGTGTTCTTCATGTGCCTCTTTATTGGTAATATTTTACTTGCAAAATAATTGATGTTGCAGGAGAATAACTTTTGGGGTGTTCTATGTTTATCAAGAGTGACGTATTAATATACTATCTTAATTAACATGAAAACTATTGAGGAAGAATTTCAAAAGCTAACAGAGAATGAAACCGACCCTTCAGCCATAAAAGGGCTTATTGGTAGAACGGAAGACCTTTACCTTGAATGCAAGACAATTAATGAAGATGAAATTCATAGCAACATGACGACCAATTCACAGTCTGTAGTTTATTTCAATTACGGAAAAGCGCTATCTGCCTTTGCTAATGCAGAAGGTGGTATAGTTGTCTGGGGTTTATTTGCGAAAGAAGGAGACAAACACTCTCCCGACCTTATCCAAGAAGATAGACCAGTAAAACAAGTGACCAAAGTGAAGACAGATTTTGATTCAATGACAGGTAAGGTGGTTTCTAGGAGGGTCGTCGGTGTACAAAACAAAATTGTATATACTGATAAGGCGAAGGATTTAGGTTTTATCGTAACCTATATTCCTAAAAGTGATGAAGCGCCACATAGAGTCGAGGGAGACAAAAAGGGTTCACGAAGATATTACAGAAGGCACGGTAATGGCTCATATGAGATGGAGCACTATGAATTAGAAGAATTGTTTGGCGGTAGAACAAGACCAAAATTAAAGGTTATCGTTCGTTATTACATCCATACAAGAGCAAATGGATTGCAACAATGTAGCATCGATATTGGTTTGAAAAACATTGGCATGTCAGTTGCGAAATATCCACTCTTAGAAATCATAGAGCTTGGTCAATTTAGCAAAGCCGGATTCGGTATTGATGGAAACCGTAACACTGGGTTACCTCAACCTAAAGGGAATAGCAACAAATACCAAGGAGGAGTAAGCGATATAATCCACATTGACGATACTATATGGATAGACAAATATAATACACAATATGATGAACAAAAAGATAAGGTTTATCACATGAAAGTAAAAATAGCCTGTGATGGATATAAAATGAGTTTCGTTAATATTCAATTAGATGTAACAGACTTACACAAGGGTGTGCCACAATATATTGAATTCGACACAGAAGATTAAGCACACAAACTGTCTTGCTATGCTTATGGAAAATAAAACAAGCGGTATAGAATCTTCAAAGAAATGGTCTAAAGATTATGGAAAATGTATAGCTTGTAATTTAACAGAATTTCCTTATGTAATGGATGGGCTTTGTTCAAGATGTTATTTTATAAAAAAGCAACATAAAGAGCATGAACAAGAAATAGTGCTAAAAGGTAAACACAGAAAGACTAAAAAGATTTCATCAAACATTAAGCCATGGTCTAAAAAATATACTCATTGTATCAAATGCGGTGATAATCAAACACGTCATATTGCAAGAGGGCTTTGTTTAAAATGTTATCAAAGAGATAAAGGGAGATATAATGAAAATAGACGTAGAAAAAATGAAAACGTACAAATTGAAAACCTTAACTACGATAATTTATTTGAAGCATACGTTAACAAGAAACGTTCTTTAGGCGACATTGCGAAAGACTGCAATTGTACACGACAATACATTTACAAGAAATTGAAGCAATGGAATATCCCAAGAAGAGATAAATATGAAGCAAGTGTTTTGGCACATGAACGAGGGAAATTGGTATTTAAGCGGGAAGATGAACAGGGAAATGTGACTGAGGTCGTTAAGCAGAAGATTAAAGTAAATGAAAACTTTTTCTCAAATTGGTCGAATGAAATGGCTTGGGTGCTTGGGTTAATTTATACCGATGGTAATCTTCTAATCAGCTTCATGAAAGATGGCCGTTACAAAAAAGAATTCCCTAAGAAAAGAGTATCTTTAAGTCAAAAGGAACCGGAAATATTAAACAAGGTTTTAACTATAATGGATTGTAACGCAAAACTATATTATTCAAAAAGAAGGGAATATAAAAAAACAGTAGCTGGTGAGATGTATCATTTTATAATAAATCATGAAAAAATATATGACGATTTAATCAAA
>DLMV01000075.1:88659-88883 GCA_002478225.1 Deltaproteobacteria bacterium UBA7527
ACAACAAAAGTAAAACGATTACGTTTCCTGAGATACCTGAAGAATATGTCAGGCACTTCATCCGAGGTTGTTGGGATGGTGATGGTTCAGTTTTTTTAAATCGATGGGAATATATGAACATGAAACCCAAAATCGCAGCATCTTTCACAAGTGGTTCCAAATCATTCATTGAATCGATGGCACTAGCATTAGAAAAAGCAGGCTTACCGAGGAGGGATATAAAA
>DLMV01000075.1:89009-89532 GCA_002478225.1 Deltaproteobacteria bacterium UBA7527
ACCGAGGAGGGATATAAAAAGAGATAGAGAAAGTTATATGATTAGATATCATACTAATCAATGTAGGTTGTTATATCAATACCTTTACAAAGATGTTCCATCAGAATATTACTTGGAGAGAAAATATAAAGTCTTTGAGGCGTATTTTGGGAAGTTAGAAGTTGGTTAACCATGAGCTTCGTACGACAGCTATTCAATCGATACGCTGCAACCACCCCATACCATATTCTATACTACCTCTTTGAAGAAAATGTACCTGTGCTGCACCGGGATACTCAAAACAGACCTGAGCCTCGTCATGAAATAATTATGTATGAATTACCACCTAATTTTTGATAGTAAAGACCTTATTAATTCATAATAAAAAGTAGTTAGCACACGAAATAAACCATCCTTGTGATAACTCAGGTATTTGTGACCGATGTAATGGTGGGAATAGGCGAGACTTTTTGAGGTAACTTCTCTTTACTCAGCCAAGTACGATTATGGAGAGTTTTAAACTGTAACGTGTCTTCTAAAAGAA
>DLMV01000075.1:89667-90207 GCA_002478225.1 Deltaproteobacteria bacterium UBA7527
GCTTGAATCTTTAAGCTGAAACATATTTCCAATAAATACAATAAAGTATATTATTAGCACGAACAATTGAGAAATGATGACAGCTTTTTGCGCTGGACTAGATAGTACCATATTCGTATCGTGTACCCCTTGAGTGGTAAAAACTCTCAGTACATATAAAATAGCATCATCATTAACAATACCAACATACCTATATAGAAACGCATAGCAGAATAATAATTGAACAATATTTACAAAACTTAAAAGTACTGTTCTTACAACTGAAAATACGCTTTTCTCTGGGGAAGACTCTATTGCAATATCAGTTATTTCTTTTAGTTTATAGAATGAGATAAGGAGTATTAGCCAGATATAACCACTGGCCACAAAGACATTATATTTCAAGGTATCGATGCAATAGAAAGTTATTGACAGAATCAAAAAAACAATAACCTTATAATCAATTACAGATGAATATTGGCGATGCTTCTCTGCATCCATATTCTTATATAGAATACGAAAAAAATTTGAGATTGGGTTGACCTGTCCCCCGAATTTAGT
>DLMV01000017.1:0-654 GCA_002478225.1 Deltaproteobacteria bacterium UBA7527
CGATAGGTGAGGGGAGAGAGACGCCTTAGAAAGAACGATCAAGAGGGTGTTTTCCCCCTATCGGTAAACATCCTTTCTATGGGCGATAGACAAAACCTTCACTACCTTGCGATCGTTGTCAATACTATAAACTACTCTGTAATCTCCCGACCTGATCCTGAGGTATTACGTTTCTCTCAGTTTTTTAGCACCGAACGGCCGCAGATCTTTTTCTAAGGAGAGTATTTTGTTGCGAATCTTCTTTTGTTCTATTGGAGATAATTTCAAGAATTCTTTTTCGGCCCTGGGGACTATTTCTACAATATATCCCAATTAGATCCCCTGTTCTTTTAAAAATTCCCTGAATGGCCTACCCTTATTCTTTGCCCTGCTTTCCGCGATGGCTATATCGATCAGATCTTCGCGCAGGCGGCTGTCTTTTATGATCTCGCTGAGAAAGATATTCTGCTCTTTCTTCGGCATTGTCCTGAATGCAGTTAAAAAGACCCCGGCAGTCATACCTTCTGCTTTCATGTGCTTTACCTCCCTTGCCCTCATCAGGCCATTTCTCCTATTTGTGCAAATTATATCACAGATCGTTCAGAACAACACCATTTATCAAAGAACCCGGGGTCGGGGGCGTGGGACAAATTGACAACAGGGTGTCAGAAAATA
>DLMV01000017.1:935-2944 GCA_002478225.1 Deltaproteobacteria bacterium UBA7527
CCAGGGACGAGGGGAGAGGGAAGTCGTGGATGCGGGTGATAGGGACGGAAGATGCGGGGATGGGAATATGAGAGGAGCAGGAGAGCTTGCCTTTGTCCCGGAACCGGCTAAGTACAACACGGATCATGTCGCGGCTGACCGACGGACACGCCCGCTCAATATCGGCTATCCCGAAAACAACCGGCATTCGATCAATTGCATCCTCGATAAACGCCGTTTTTGCTCCACGCGCTTTTGCAGCGGCGCCGGCCCCGTCCTCTCTTTAAGGCCGAATTGTGCGGCCTTAAAGATCCAGCTTCTTCGCCGGATAGTTGGAACATAAAATCCTGTGGAAATCTTTTTTCGTTTCTTTGAACCTGTTCATTCGGTCTTTTAAGTAGTACAATAGATGGGGCAGGTTATACTGCGAACAGGGGCTCATACGATGATCAAGATCAAAAAAATAGGCGGGCGTAATGCCGTTGAAGATCCTGTTCCTCCGGACACAACAAGCGCCTACCTCGTCACAGAGAACGGCAGGGAGTTCACCATCATCTACAGGTCCCACAGCCACGGCAGCAGCCTTGCGCTTGCCGGTGAAAAAGGGTCCCTCTACACAGACAGCGAGACCAACACGGTGCACAGCCAGGTGGTGAGCCTCGGCGGCGCCTGCGGCCTGAACATCGACGATACGTTGGTCGAGGGGCTATCGCCCCTGGCGCTGCGCGGCGTCCTGTTTGCCGAACAGAACAAGGTGGTAGGCGAGATCACGTTCACTGCGGAAGAACACGAGTAGCAAATCGTATATAGTATTTCGTATACCGTATATCGAGGTTCCCGAGAAAACCTCCGGCGGGAAGCGTTCGGCGTTCGGCGAGCAAAAAGCAGAACACCCGTGAATCGTAAGTCGTAAGGAGGAGAGAACCCGTGAATCGTAAGCCGTGAGGGGAGGAAGATCATATAATAACAACACAACGTACATTTTCGTCCGTTACCTATCACCTATCACCTCTTACCTCTTACCTTTTACCTTCTCTATTCACTATCTACTATATACGATATACTATATACTGCTCTTATTATGAAAAACAAAAAACATACAAACATGCCTGCCTTTGATGAAAAGATCATCACCAGGATCCTGTCCAAGGATGGTCGTCCCCTAAGCCTCAACGATCTTGTCGCCAGGCTCGGCATCAACAGGAAATCCAGGAAAGAACTGAAACGGTTTTTGGGAGGACTGATCGAGAAAGGTTCTGTGATGAGGCTGAAGAGCGGAACATTCGGCATACCCCGCGAGATGAATCTCGTGGCCGGGACCCTCTGGTGCACGAAAAGCGGGAACGGATTTATCATCCCTGATAAGGAGCACGAAAAAGATGTTTTTATCCCGGCACGATTCATTAAAGAGGCTCTCCATGGCGACAGGGTCATCGCCCGGATCGAGCACACATCGAGAGGGCGCAAAGAAGGAAAGATCATAAAGGTTGCCCGGCGGAACATGCGGAACATCGTTGGATTCATACAGAAGCAAAAAGGGCTGATCTATGTCATACCCGAAGATGAAAGGGTCTCCAATCGCTTCATTGTCGGGACATACCCGAAAAACAAAGAGATGCACGATGGCGACATAGTAGCTGCCAGGATAACGAAATTTCCCGAGGAATGGAAAAATCCTGAATGCGCGGTCATAAAGGCATTGAAAGGGCTGGACAGCATCCAGTCCATCACCCAGTTCGTGGAGTATAAGTACAGCCTGCCGCTCCGGTTCAGACAGAAAACCGAGTCGGCGGCAAAGGCAATGGGATCTGATGGAGAGGTCGAAACGGACAGGGTTGACCTGAGGATGCTGAGGCACGTCACCATCGACGGCGAATATGCAAAGGATTTCGATGACGCCGTCTTCGTCAGCAAAACAAAAGAGGGCTATATCCTCTATGTCTCGATCGCCGATGTCTCCCATTATGTCCGGCCATCATCGGATATCGACCGGGAGGCATACGAGAGGGGCACCAGCGTTTATTTTCCGG
>DLMV01000017.1:3097-3465 GCA_002478225.1 Deltaproteobacteria bacterium UBA7527
GGGCACCAGCGTTTATTTTCCGGGCAAGGTCCTGCCGATGCTCCCCAAGGCGCTCTCCAATGTCCTGTGCAGCTTAAACCCTCATGAAGACAGACTCGCCATGTCGGTAACGATGCACTTTACGAGAGACGGGGAGCTCACGAGGAGCACATTCCATAGATCGGTCATCCGGAGCGTTCAGAGGCTCACTTACAACCAGGTTGAAGAGGCCTTAAACGGCGATAGAAGAACACAGGCAGAGCTGGCGGATATCATGCCGGACCTGGAGCACATGAGGGAGCTTGCATCTGCACTCAAGGAAAAAAGGGCGAAAAGAGGCACCCTCGATTTCGACCTCCCCGAACCGGAGGTGATCCTCGACATCGAAA